>CAZWDS010000029.1:0-36317 GCA_964632495.1 uncultured Rhodobacterales bacterium | reverse complement strand
CCTTTAAGCGAAGCGGAGGTGCGCACGCTTTACCAAGATCCCCTGCCCGCGCCCGAGGCTCCTTTGTCGATCTATTTCATGGGCCATTCCCTGATTGCCCGCGACATGCCCGCGATGCTGGCGCAATTGGCAGGTGAGGGTCACACGTCCGACAGCCAGTTGGGCTGGGGGGCCGAACTTCAGGCCCATTGGGGCGATGGCGAGCTTGAAGGGGCCGAGCGGGACCGCGAAGCCCACGAGGCGGTTGAAAGCGGCGAATACGATGTGCTGGTGATGACCGAAAAGGTCTCGATCGAAAGCTCGATCAAGTATCACGACAGCTGGTATTATCTGTCCGAATGGGCGGCGAAGGCGCAGGCGGCCAATCCGAATGTGCGGCTTTACATGTACGAGACCTGGCATCGTCTGGATGTCGAGGAAGGCTGGCTGGAACGCTTGGATACGGATCTGGCCAAGAACTGGGAAGGCGAGATTATCGACCGGGCCCTGGCAAGCGGCAAGGTATCGGGCGCGATTTACGTGATTCCCGGCGGTCAGGTCATGGCGGCGGTGGCGCGCGAGATCGAAGCGGGGGGCATCGATGGTTTGTCGTCCCGTCAGGATCTGTTCAAAGACCATATCCACTTCAACAGCATTGGCGCTTATCTGATGGCGCTGACCCAATACGCGGTGCTTTATGGGCGGTCGCCTGTGGGGCTGGCGAATGATTTGGTGGATGCCAAAGGCGAGACGGTTCCCATGCCAAGTGCAGACGCCGCGCGCCGGATGCAGGAAATCGTCTGGGAGGTGGTGACGGGGTACCGCCGGACAGGCGTGCGCGGATAGCGCTTAGCGGTTCCGGCCTCTTTGCCAGCGCCAGGCGTCTTCGCACATGTCCGTAAGGCCGCGCGTCGCGCGCCAGCCCAAGCGGTTCGCAGCCAAGGTTGGATCTGCAAGCGAGGTGGCGATGTCGCCTGTCCGGCGCGGGGTCACTTTATAAGGCACCTTATTGCCGCTGACCTCTTCGAAGGTGCGGATCATCTCCAGCACCGAATAGCCCGTGCCTGTGCCCACGTTCACGGCATGCACCCCCGGGCCTTCGCCCGTCAGGCCTAAAGCGGCCAGATGCGCCGCCGCCAAGTCCATCACATGGATATAGTCGCGCACGCCGGTGCCGTCGGGCGTGTCGTAATCGTCGCCAAAGACGGACAATTCCTCGCGCCAGCCTGCGGCCACCTGTGCGACGTAGGGCATCAGGTTGTTCGGCACACCCTGAGGCGCTTCGCCGATTCGGGCCGAGGGATGCGCCCCCACGGGATTGAAATAGCGCAGATTGACGGCGGCCAGCTTGTCCCAGGCGTGGCCCCAGTCTTCGACAACCTGTTCGATCATCCGTTTCGAATGGCCGTAAGGGTTGGTGGGACGCAGGGGATGATCCTCGGGGATCGGCACTTGATCAGGGTCGCCGTAAACTGTGGCAGATGAGGAAAAAACGAGCCTGTTACAGGCGTTTTCTTGCATTTTCTCGAATAAGGTCAGGCTGCCCGAGACATTCACCCGGTAGTATTCAAGCGGCATCTCATTCGCTTCACCCACGGCCTTCAACCCGGCGAAGTGAATAAGCGCTTCCGGTTTGAAGGCTTTCAACGCGCGGTCGATCCCCGCCCCATCGGTGATGTCGACTTCGACGATCTCGGCACCGCGTCCGGCAATCGCCGCCACCCGGTCGGGCACGTCGCGTTCGGAATTCAGAAAACTGTCAAGGATCAGCACCTCGTGGCCCGCTTCCAGAAGCTGGGTCACGGTGTGCGAACCGATATAGCCTGCGCCGCCTGTGACGGCGATGCGCATGGGGTCAGAAGGTGATGTCATATTTTTCGGCCAATCGAGAATTAGACTCTGTGTAATAGGCGTCGATCATCTGGGAATGATCGGCGAGGTGCCAATGCACCCGTGTGCCGCGCTTGATGCGCAACTGGTCGGGGACACTGAAGGCTTTGCGAAGCACTGACAGCCCGGTGTTCTTTTGAAACCGGATGGCCCCGCGCGAGGTGACCATCATGCGACGGCCCTTCCGTTTGCCCTTGTTGCGGACATTCAGCTTGCCGTCGCCGATAAGAGCGATGCAGTCGTCTTCCGACAGATCCATAAAGGCGGCAAGTGCGGCCATGTCGCGGCAAGGCGCATGGGACAGGACGCCCTTCATCGAGGCGGCATAGACGTTCTCGGCCCCGAACTGCGTTGCGCAATGATCTAGAAAGGCGTCGTACTGAAAGTCCGGACCAAAGCCCATGATGTTGTCGTTCAGCATGAACTCCAGGAAACTTTCGTAAGACGGCCCGAACAGCCCGCTGGAAAACCCTTGCAGATAGATCTGTGAAAACAGCGAAGGGATCAGCTCGGATTGTTTGCGCACGGTGACAAGGATTTTCACCTCGACACCGTCGTCGATCAAAGGAGCCACCACGCGGCGGATATCGCTGGCTTTGCGGAAGATATCCTTTGGTTGCGTGTAATTCGTATCGACGAAAGGATTGGTCAGCCCTTCCAGCGACAGAAGGACCCGATCTTGTCCCTCTGTTGCCATGGCGGCAACCATGTCGTCCAGCACCTCGTTGGCCCGGTTCTGCACATGAAAGGCCGTGCCATAGTTGATCAGTGTGCGGAAGGTTTCGACGCTGTCTGGGACATATTCCTTGCCGTTCCGGATCGACTTGGCAAAGAAATTCAGATCGGGCGCGTTCTGGAACAATGTGCCCTGCAGCGTGGTGGTGCCGGTCTTGGGAAATCCAAGGTGCAAAAGCAGGGTCTTCATCATCGTTTACAATCCACAACGTATTCAACTGGCCCCACGGGCGGCAGAGATACCCATGGCGCCCCCTTCCGTCGAGAGTGCTGCGAAAAATTGGCCACAAACGGTGCCCAGAGGCCACGGACGGAAAAGAACCGTTACGGGCGTTCTTGCCTGAATAATCCGCCGGGTGCATCTTGGCGTCCGGGGGTTTGATCCGAGTTAGGCGAGTATATATGACAGTTCTTCATCCGGTTATTCTTTGCGGCGGCTCGGGCACCCGGCTTTGGCCCTCATCGCGTAAGACGTATCCCAAGCAATTCGTGCCTCTTTTGGGTGAAAAAAGTCTCTATCAAGGGACTTTGGAGCGGTTTTCCGGTGAAGGCTTCGCGGCCCCCTTGGTCATGACGGGTGAGGACTTTCGGTTCCTTGCTGTCGAGCAGGCCGAAGCTTTGGGGCTGAGTGATGCGCGCATCGTTGTCGAACCCATGGGTCGTGATACCGCGCCGGCAATTCTGGCCGCGGCGCTGACGTTGGAAGCGAATCCAGATGATTTGATGCTGGTTGCCCCGTCGGATCATGTGATGACCGATGTCAGCGCGTTTCACGCGGCGATCCGGTCAGGTCGCAAGGCCGCCGAAGATGGCGCTTTGGTCACCTTTGGGGTTGCTCCGGACCGTCCCGAAACAGGCTATGGCTATCTGCAACTGGCGGGTCGGCCCGATGGGGTCACAACGGTCACGAAGTTCACTGAAAAACCCGATCTGGAAACGGCCAAAACCATGCTGGAAGCCGGGCATTACCTCTGGAATGCCGGGTTGTTCATGGGGCGGGTTAAGGATTTTATCGCGGCTTTCGAAAAGCATGCGCCTGATTTGGTGCCACCCGTACGCGCCTCGGTCACGAATGCGGCCCGCGATCTGGGGTTCAGTCGACTTGATCCTGAGAATTTCGCCAATGCCCGCGCGGTCTCGGTTGATTACGCGATCATGGAACACGCCGATTGGGTGGTCGCGGTCTCTTTGGATTGTGGCTGGTCTGATCTTGGGGCTTGGGACGCTTTGTGGGCGGTTTCCAAACCCGATGGATCGGGCAATGTCACCTCGGGTGAGGTGACGACGGTGGATTGCAAAGGCTCGTATCTGCGCTCGGAAGAACCCTCGATAGCCATGGTGGGTCTCGGTCTGAAGAACGTGGTGGCGGTGGCCATGCGCGATGCCGTGCTGGTGGCCGACAAATCGCGGTCGCAAGAGGTGAAGGGCGTGGTGGCAACCCTGCGCGCCCAGGGCAAAAGTCAGGCGGATGATTATCCCCGCTTTCATCGCCCCTGGGGCTGGTACGAAACCCTGTGTCTGGACACGCGGTTCCAGGTCAAGCGCATCATGGTGAAACCGGGCGGCGTTCTGTCTCTGCAATCGCACCGGCACCGGTCGGAACACTGGATCGTTGTGGCGGGTACGGCGGAAGTCACCGTTGGCGAGGACGTGCAACTGGTGACGGAGAACCAGGGCGTTTACATCCCCTTGGGGGCCAAGCACCGCATGGCCAACCCGGGTAAGGTGCCGATGTATCTGATCGAAGTGCAGACAGGTGCCTATCTTGGTGAAGATGACATCATCCGGTACGAAGATATCTACGATCGCTCGTGATGTGTCGGGTGGTCGTTTGCCTTAAAGGGCGGCGGCCAGCACCACCACACCACAGGCCAGGCCGACGGCCTGACTGACCCGATCGGTGATGGCAAAGACGATAGGATCGTCCGTCATCGCGCCCCGGTGTGTTTTCATGAGCATCCGTGTCGTCCAGTAAAGCAGCAAGGGGCAGACCAGCCAGAGATAGGCGGGTTGTTCGTACAGCCGCTGCACGTCATCCGAACTGATGTACAGCGCCAGAACCAGAACGGCGGCATGGCCGGCAGACATGGCCATGGCGCGGATCACGGGCAGATCGTCGATTTCATAGGCGCGGCCCACGCTTTTGCGCCCGGATTTCTCAAGATCGACCAGTTCCGCCTGACGCTTCACCGCCGCCAGGGACAGGAACAGGAACATCGAAAAGCCCAGCATCCAGGGCGAGAAGATCACGGCAGCAGCCGCACCACCTGCCAGAATGCGCACCGTGTAAAGGCCCGCCAGCGTCAGAACATCGACCACCAGTTTTCGTTTGAGATAAAGCGAATACAGGAAGGTCGTCACCAGATAGAGAGAGAGCACGACTAGGAACATCGGTTGTCCGGTCAAGATGCCAAATAAGAAGGCGACAACCAGAAGGACCGCCGCCATGGCGAGGCCGGTTGCGGCCGAAAGATCACCTGCCGCGAAGGGTCGTTTTCGCTTGCGAGGGTGAGCGCGGTCGGACGCAAGATCCAGAAGATCGTTCATCACATAGACTGCGCTGGCCGTCAGGCAGAAGGCCAGAAAGCCCAGAATCACCGAGACCACGTTCGACATGTCGTGTGCGGCGAACATCGGCAGGAACAGCAGAAGGTTTTTCGACCATTGGTGTGGTCTCAGCGCCTTTAGCATCGCCAGCCGTGTGTTGCGGGGCGGATCGATGTGCGAAACTTGGGTGTTTGCGGCCTCGGCCATCTGTCTTAGTTTCGGGCTGGCCTGTACGGTGATGGCACGGCGTGCGGCGTTCCAGACCGACAGATCGGCTTCGGAATCCCCGATATAGTCAAACATTCCGGGGCCGTAATGGGCATTCAGGAAAGCGGTTTTTTCATCGCCCTTCAGGTTGCGCCCTTCAGCGGTTCCATAGGCTTCGTCGAAAAGCCCCGTGGCTTCGGCAATCGCGGTGACCTGGCGGTGATCGGCGGCCGAGACCAGAGCGGTCTTGCGTCCCGCTTCGCGCGCGGTGCGGATGGTTTCCAGAACGGCAGCGTTGAACGGCAGATCCTCGGCGTCCATCACCGCTTTGTCGGCGACGCGCGCTTTGAAACCCGCCCGCCCCTCGCGTAGCCAGCCGGGCCAGCGAAACATCTCGAACGGGCGCTTGACGATGCTGGCAAGAAGCGCTTCGTGCAACGTGTCGGTCCGGCAAAAGGTTCCATCCAGATCGACCACCAGGACGACCTGGTTTTCGTTCTGCTGCACTTCACCCACGTTTGCCGTCTCGCCTACCATGCCAAAGTCTTAACCGAGACAGAAAGCCTGCGCCATGCGGTGCGGCGATCAGGGCCGAACTGCGGCTTTCAGGTCGCGTTCGCTGTGCACCTCGGGGATCAGAGCCGTGCGGATACTGCTTTCAACACGTCCGGCCCAGTTGGTCCATGACAGATGCCGTTCGGCGCGTTCGAAGGCGGCATCGGACATAAAGTCGTAAGCGGCAGGATCGCTTGTGATCTCGGCAATGGTATTGGCCCAGTCTTCGGGCGTAGCGAAGGGCGCCATCACGCGGCCCGTCCCGTCTCCGCCGATCTGGCCCGCGATACCGCCGGTGTCGCTGGCCAAAACGGGGGTGCCATGGGCCATGGCCTCGGTCACCACCATGGGGGTGCAATCGGCGCGCGATGGCAGAAGGAAAAGATGCGCATTGCTGTAAAGCGTGGCAAGTTTGCGGGCATCGCGGGGGCGGTTCTTGTTCAGGTACCCTGCGTAGGTGATGTGGGGGTGGCTGCGGTGTGCCTGCGGACAACGGCCAACGATGGTCAGATGGGCGTTAATCCCGCGTGCCAAGAGCGTATCCAGCGTGGCCACGGCCACGTCGCCACCTTTGCGAACCCAGTCGAGGCCGACGAACATCAGGTTCAGACGGCCAAAGCCGGGCTTTTTCGGGCAGACCTCGGGCAGATGGTCGAAGTTGACACCGAAGGGCGCGCTGGCGGCGTGAAACCCCGGCAGGCCCAGATCACCGGCGGCGCGATCGGCGATCTGGGGCGAGGAATAGATCACGCGGGCGGCACGGGCTGCCACGCGGGTTTCCACCGCGTCTGCTTCGCCCGGAACGTTCCAGCCATAAACCTCGCGCAGGAAGGCGGGTGTGGCGTCGGTGACATGGAAACATGGCAGATGAGGGGTCTGGTCCATCACCTGATCCAGAAGCGGACTGGCCACCAACCCCAGAACAGCGTCAAGGCCCTCGGTGTTCACCTGATCGATCGTGATTTTTGGCTTTTCGCGTCTAAGCAACCGGTCCAACGGGCGGGGCGCACGGTGGTTGCCAAGGATGCGCAAGCGAATGCCGGGGGTTTGCTCCAGTGCGCGGGCGGCAAAGAAAGCGGTGCCTGAGAAGCTGCGCCGATCCAGTGGGTTGTTTGGCGACAGAAACCCCAGTTCCAGGGGGCGGCGGGCGGCGGGGTACAGCGTATGAATAGTCATCAGGCCCATGTCCTTCGAGTATCCGGACCGGTGCCGTTTACAGCCCCGATGCGGTCTCACCCCGGCGCCTCTATGGCAGGGTCGTGGTTACTGCGGAGTTAACGCACGTTGCACAAAGACGGGTGCAGGCGGACGCCCAGTTGAAGCTTTGGAAAGGCGCGCGCCCCTATACCGCAGTCGATTTTCCGCTGTGAGGAGAGAGATCCCATGCCTGACGTTTTCAAAAGCCGCCATCGCCGTCCCACCGATCCTGCGGTTACTGTGTTCGACATCACCCCCGACGATGATACGGATCTGGCGCAGATCACCACCGCTTTGAATGTCGCGACACCGGGGACGGTGCGGGTGACAACGGCGGATGGGTCGGTGTCGGATGTTTCCGTGCATCCCGGCGCATCCTTCCCCATCCGGGCGCGCCGGGTCTGGCAGACGGGCACTTCGGCGACGGGTTTGCGCGGGCTGGTCTAAAGGCCGACGAGCCTTAGCCGCATCCGCGCGGCACTGTCATAGCGACCGGCGGAAATGCGCGGCAGCGCGAATGGATCGCAGCCTTTTGGGGCTGTGCGTTCTTCAAGGATGGTGGCGGATCGGAAGCCTAGGTCTTTCACCATCTCGCGCAAAGCGCCCGTGTGATTGCCATTTGGGAAGGCGAAATGCGTGATCTCCTGCCCAGTCCAATCCTGAAGCAATTCGGCCGAGCGGGCGACACTGGCGCGGGCTGCCTCAACGGGGATTTGGTCTAACAGCTCATGCCCATGGGTATGCGCGCCGATGGTGACACCCGGCGTGTCTGCCAGAGCCTTCAGTTCTTCTTTGGTCATAGGACCAAGAGCCAAGGCGGGCGCGTCGCCCCCTTTGGCCACCACCTTGTCGGCCCAGGCATCACGTTCGCTTGGGTCGACCTCTTTTAGGGCCTGAAGGATGGGGCGAAGAGCGTCCCAATGGGCTTTGTCGTCACTGCCGGGCAGGTCCCAGGCGCCAAGGCCGTCCACGCGGATCTCTCCCGGTCCCTGAAGCGCGTTCACCACCCGGTCGAACCAGAAAGGCTGGCGGGTTTCGAATTGCTCTGTGGCGACATAGATCGTCACCGGCACCGGGATGTCGCGCAACACGGGCAAAAGATGCGCATGAAGGCCCCGGTCGCCATCGTCGAAGGTGATGACGGCCTTGGGGCGCCCGCCCCCTACCCCGTCCAGAGCGTCATCCAGACTGACAATATCGTAGTGGGCCTGAAGATCGGCAAGCTGCGTGCGAAAATCGCCTTCCCGCAAAGCGGTCCAGCCGTTCACACCGCCCTGATCGGGACCGAGCGTGTGATAGCACAGGATGGTCAGCGGATTGTCCTTCAACGCCCGCCGCCTCAGGACACCCCAGATGGGGGGTGACGAGAGCATCGCAAGCGCAAGCGCCTTGATCACGCTGCGTCTCCGAAAAACAGCGTTTTCAGTTTTGCCGCTTCCGTGTCGATCAGATGGCGATCACGGGCGCGGGCCTGACCCACCT
The DNA here is from genome assembly GCA_964632495.1 of uncultured Rhodobacterales bacterium. GTDB lineage: Bacteria > Pseudomonadota > Alphaproteobacteria > Rhodobacterales > Rhodobacteraceae > CALKXV01. The sequence continues at coordinate 27,725 of CAZWDS010000029.1, read as the reverse complement.
CGCCCATCTTGGAAAGCGTCTCTAAATCAGTGGAAATAGCCTCGCGCAGGGCCTCTACCAAAGACGGCACATCACCTGCGGGAATGATCCAGCCGGTCCGCCCGGGCTGCACCAGTTCTGGGATCCCTGCGATAAAGGTCGACACCACCGGGCGTTTGCGCGCCATGGCTTCCATGATGACCACGGGCAGGCCTTCGATCAGGCTTGGTTGAACCAAGGCCGTGCAGCGCGCCAGTTCTGCCTTCACCCGGTCCGCATCGACCCATCCGGTGATCTCAACCACCTCGCCAAGCCCCAACTCGGCGATCCGCGCTTCAATCGCAGGGCGCATTTCCTCACCATCGCCGGCAAGGGTCAGGCGGGCCTCTGGGTGGGCTTTGTAGACCTCGGCGAAAGCATCGATCAGCAGCAAGTGTCCTTTGACCGGCGACAAGCGCCCGACGCACAAAAAGCGCGGAGCGTCTGGCAAAGGCAGGGGATCGTCGGTGAAATACTCGGCGTCCAACCCACAATGGATGACCTTCAGCTTCTCCCAATCCGTGTAAGGGATCACGCGCAACAACTGGCTGCGGCAATAGTGACTGACGGCGACGGCGAATTTGGCCAGGCCGATCTTGCGGGGGAAATGCAGGCGCGGTGCGCCGTCCAATTCGTTCGAACCGTGGTTGGTGAAACTGTATTCGGGGCCACCTAAAATTCGCACGAGACAGGCGATTTCCGCTGGATTAGTGCCGAAATGAGCATGCAGATGCGTCGCCCCGGTTTCCGCCACCCAGTTCTGCACGCGGCAGGCCTGAGCCAGATAGATCAGGTGATAGGGCAAGGGTCGCACAGCATTCCGCGACATGGACAGAGCGGCGCCGAGGGCCTTGAAGAAAAGACCGGGGCGCGCCACGGCGGTCTTCAGCGCTTCGCGCAGTAAAGACAGCACGCCGCCCTTTTGCACATAGCGGGTCTTTTCGCGTTCCGAGATGTCATGGGCATCGACAAGAGGCAGATCCCAACCGGTCAGCGAGATCCGGTCGACCGTCACGCCAAGCCGTTCCAGCGCGAAGATTTCGCGCCGGATGAACGTATGGCTAACCGCCGGATACTGGTTGACCAGATAGGCGACGCGTTTTTCAGATGAGGTCACGGTTTGTCCTTCCGTGAGCGGTGTCAAAGACCGAGACGCCGCGCCACTTTCAGACCGCCGCGATAGATCACAGGCGGCAACACATCTTTGGCGATCTTGCCGAACTTCTCGCCGCCACTTTCACGGGCATCCGTGGACCCCGGGCGCGGCTTGAACAGCGTCGAATGCGCTACCCGGCTCTCGTCCCAGGTTGCCGTGTAATAATACAGCGCGATCGACAGACGCGGCAGGCCCTCGGGGTGGTTCACCGGCTCGGGGTTGCCGTGCCAGGTGTCAGACCCGGTCGAGAAGCAGCACATGCGGTTCTCGGTCGGCGCAAAGCTGGCCACTTTGTTCTTCATCGGCTTGTCCCAAACCTCGAACGAGCCACCCCATTCTGCTTCCCAAGGCGGGTTGAGGTAGATCAGCACGTTCAGACGCCGCTCAAGCTTCATTTGTTTGTGGACGTTAAAGTCGGCGTGGATGTTCAGATAGCCGCCATTCAACGTCTTGTGGATGCCAGCGCCCACGAAATACGGGTCGGGGATCAGCCCTTTGATGCCGGTCATTTCTTCCAGAAACAGGATGAAATGGCGCGAGTTGAACGACTGGAACAGATGGCGCGAGAAATCGGGCAAACGGTCGGGCACGTATTGGGATTTCAGCTTTTCTTCCGCGGCATCGAAACTGGCCTGCGCTTCGGGCAGGGAATTCAGATCGGCGCGGACACCTTCGACAACTTCCATCGGCAGAAAGTTGTCGACGCAGATATGGTTGTACGGCTCGGCGGACTGATAACGATCAGCGAAACCGGTGCCGATTTCACGGGCCGTTTTCGTGTCTAATAAGAGAGAATTCGTGTCGATAGGATAAGCAACAGACATCATGTTCACCGGTAAAATACGTTTTCAAGGATGGTTCTCTATCTGTCCTTATACCTCATTCCAAGGGCTGGAAATAAGGCAAATTTTGAACGGCGCATCGGGGCAACAGATTCCGACGAGTTTTTGCTGCCCGCTTGCCTGAAAACGCGTTCTGGTGTGAATAGGCTAAGTTTTCGATGTGAGTAAGAGTGCCCTATGACCTACCAGCGCCAACACCCTGATCCTGTTTTCATGTTCGGCGCCCTGCGCTCGGGCACAACTCTGTTGCGTTTGATGATGGTCCACCACTCGAAAATTCATTCCACGGGCGAGGCAGACTTCCTTTTCGACCACCTTACGCCTGATTCTGCGGCACCCCATGGTTGGGCTTGTGATCGCGACGCACTGGCCGGTGACTGGAAATTCGACATGGCCAAAATCGCCCTGCCTCAAGGTCCGGAAGGTGGTGATCTGGTCTATGCGCTGACCGATACCATCCAGGCCCAGGAACCAGGCAATATCGCAACCGTCAGCGTCCACCGCAAAGCGCCCGCAATGGCCTCTTTGTTTCCGAATGCGAAATACATCCACCTGTTGCGCGACCCGCGCGATTCGGCGCGTTCCGCTGTTGGAATGGGCTGGGACGGCAACAGCTATTATGGCGTCCGTCATTGGCTTGATACCGAAGCCAACTGGGATCTGGTGGACATACCACCGGAACAGGTCCTGACGGTGCGCTTTGAAGACCTGATCCAGGATCTTGAGAAAGGCCTGACCGAGATCTGCCATTTCTTAGGTCTGGAATTCGAAGCCGGTATGCTCGACTACCACAAGAATTCCACCTACGGCCCACCAGACCCGTCGATCTCGCAAAAATGGCGGGAAAAAGCGACGCCGCGCGAAATTGCGCGGATCGAAGGCAAGGTTGGTCCTTTGATGCAGGCGCGCGGCTACGACCCTTTGGGTGAACCGGTTATTCCGGGTGCGCTTGAAAAGCTCTGGCTGAAAGGGACCCATGTGTTCAATCGCTGGAAGTACAATGTGAACCGCTATGGCTTTGGGTTGTTCGTAAGCCATCACCTGGCCCATATCATGCGGCTGAAACCTCTGGCCGAACGCCTTGAAGCGCGCCAGCTTGAAATCAGAATTCAGAACCTGAAATGACCAAAGCAAATTATCTTGTCGTCTCGCCCTGCCGGAACGAGGCCGACTATGCCCGCCAGACCCTCGACAGCATGGTCGCGCAAACCCATCGTCCCGCCCTTTGGGTGATCGTTGACGATGGCTCGACCGATGAGACACCGCAGATCCTTGCCGAATATGCCGCAGCCCACGATTGGATCCGCATCGTGCCCAAGCCCGACCGCGGCCACCGCGCCGTCGGACCGGGTGTGATTGAGGCGTTTTACGCTGGTTTAGAGACGGTTGAGGACCTGACGCAGTTCGAAGTGATCTCGAAGCTCGATCTCGATCTGGAATTGCCGCCCCGGTATTACGAGATCCTGATGCAGCGCATGGCGGACGATCCCCGGATCGGCACCTGTTCGGGCAAACCGTACATCCGGCGCGGCGATGATCTGGTTTCGGAGCGCCGTTCGGATGACATGTCCGTCGGCATGACCAAGCTTTGGCGGCGCAGCTGTTTCGATCAGATCGGCGGCGTGGTGCGCGAGGTCATGTGGGACGCCATCGACTGCCACAAGGCACGCCAGATGGGCTGGAAGGCCGTATCCTGGGACGAACCCGAATTGCGCTTTGAACATCTGCGCCCCATGGGATCGTCGCAAACCTCGATCTACACCGGCAAGCGCCGCCATGGGTTCGGGCAATATTTCATGGGCACCGATCCTTTGTACTTCACGGCAACCGCAGCTTTCCGCGCGATGGAGCCGCCTTACATCCTGGGCGGTCTTTCCATGTTGATGGGATATTTCGGCGCGATGATCCGGCGCGAACGGCGTTTGGATGACCCGGAATTGCGCGCCTATATTCGCCGGTATCAGCGCCGCGCTTTGACGGCCGGTCGCACGAAGGCCATGGCTGAAAGCGAAGCGGCCGGAGCCGCCCGCTTTCAGCAGGGATAATCAGGGCTGGATCGCGCCCTGTGATGCCGGGTTGGCGCGCACGCTTTCGTAAAAGTCGAGATGATCGTGAAGGCCAGACGTCGCGCCACCGATGGCCGATGATCCGCTCAGCGGCGTGCAAACAGGCACCGAGGATGGGTTGGCGTATTGCGTCTGCAAAGGCAGTTCGCTGTCCAGACGCGATGTCCGGTCCAGCGCCAGCCACCAGTTCCCGCTCCAGCTTGACCCGGACGTATTGGTGATCGTCACATTCGAGGTTCCGAAGGACACGGTGAAATCCCCGTTCGCCGCATGCTGCACATTGCCGTTCAGGGAAAACATATGCAGCGTGTCGGTGGTCTCAATGGCCTGCCAATAGGCCCGGTTCGTCTGGGTGCCCGGTCCATCCCCATTGTGGTTGCGGATCCGAAGATCGGAATAGGGCACCGTCATGCTGGCCCCATTGGCCAGACTGCCACTGAACGAACCGTTCACATGCTCGTAATTGTACTGCACGCCCTTGTAACGCGGGGTAATGCCCGGCAGTGCCGTTGAGGTGTTGATCGGCTGTGCCGCGGTCTGGGGCGAGGACGTATTTGGAATATGCAGCACGTTGTTTTCGATCGTGACATTGCTGAAAGATCCGGTGCCGCCCACAAGATCCATAGGCCCCGAATTTTCATTGGCGGCATTCTGCAGGGACACCGCAGTGACATTGTACAGCCGGATTGGCGCATCATCATTGTTGTTGCGCGGATTGTTGGCGACGAAGTTGAAGAACTCGTTCGCGCCGGTGGCATAGCCGGGCACATTGGGCTGGAACAACAGCATGTTGCGGAACGTCGATCCACCCTTGTGGCAGGACACCATCTTGGCCCGTTGCCGCGCCGTTCCGATCAGCACAAGCCGGTCCAGAACAAAGTTGCCCGGATTGTCCTGAGCCGCCGTGTTCTCGCCTTCCATGTTGATGATCTGATAGCCATTCTCCATCACCGAGCGGCCCCAGTGCATGAAGATATCGGTATTCGCAGTCTGGTGCGTTCCCACACGCAGACAGGGCTGAGCATCATAGCCGCCCGACCAGCCGTCGTTCGAGAACATGTCGCAGACATCTCCCACCAGCCAGCGACAGCGCGTGATCCGGATGGGTCCGTGGTTGTTCGACATACCCTTCTTCGGACCACCATTCAGCGCATCGGGGGATTGGACGAAACGCGAGCCGATGAAGGCGAACTTGCCCAGCTCGTTCCGGTCGCAGAAACAACCGTACTGCTGCCAGTTTTCAAAGATGCAATCGGCAATCAGCACATCACAAGGGGCCGCATTGGCGGACAATTGTTGCGCGTCGCAATTGGTCATCTCGACCTTATGCAAAAGGATCTTCGCACTGGTGATTTTGTCGCGCCAGTAAAACGGCGAACCGCCGCCCAGAGATCCGGTCTCGGTTAAAGGATCCCAATAGCCCTGCACCTTGATGTTCTCGATGGTGATCTGGGTTTCGGGGCCACTGGACCGCCAGGTGATCATATTGCCTTCGTCGTATGGCTTGGGCCGCAGCACCGGAGCGGGACCAGAGCCCCATGCCCCCAGATGATCAATACGTCCGTTCGATCCAGAACTGGATGTCAGATCAATATCCAAGACCGTCTCACCGCGCTTGAACAACACCCGGGTCGGCACGCTTGCTCCACGAATGAAGTTGTCCAGGATCGACAGCGAACTGATCTGGGTGGCGCCGGCAGGCGCGCCTGAAAAATTGCCGTCCTGTGCGAAAACCAGCGTGCGATTGCCCGGATAGACGGTCTCGGGATCGACCACGACAACCGTTGTCTGTGCCGTGCCTGTGGTGCCGTTGGCATCGATTGCCCAAAGTTCGATCACATAGGTGCCGGGATCGGTCAGACAGAAGGCCGCCCGCTTGCCGTAGGTGACATTGGGGTTGTTCCAGCTGGGCACCATATTCTGAGGCGCGACATAATCCGACAGGGGCGCGCCCTGAATGGTCCAGATATAGGTGATCTCGTGGAAGGTCGGGTCATAGACCTCGCCAGCCCCCGGCCCTGAAACCGCAAAACCGGCCAGATCAACAGCCTCCAGCCAAATCGGCGCAGGAGCCGTTTTCACCGGCGTACTCGTGACATCTATACTGATCTCAGCCAAAGAGCCTTGCCCCCAGGTGGCTACGGAATTCTGAGCGGTGTTCCCGCCCTGCGCAGCCGAGAGTGCCACCAGTGATCCGGTGGTGAAACCCCGAAACGTGAAGTTCGCCATCAGGATAGCCCCCATTTATTCTGCAGATAGGTGTGATAATCGCTGCGGTTGGTCACGTCGCCAGTGATAATCAGCTCGGCGACCGCGCCGTTGACCCAAGCGTTCTGACTGCGGTTCGTCATCACGTTCAGCACCGCAGATGCGTCAAGCGACGTCAGATAAGACAGGCTTCCGCGCGCGACATTCGAAACAAAGACTTCGGCCGAAGCCGCGCCTGTGCGATCAAAAATCGCCGAGACAATCAGACCACCGGAAAACGGACCACCCGACAGGTTTGCCGAATTGCCAATACCAGCTGCATTCAAACGTCCGTCGAACTGGGTCGTTGAGTTCGCATCAATTTGGAAATCATTCGCCGCATCAAGAGCCAGTATCGCTTCGAAAGCACTGGCCGTGGAATCGATCGCTAAGGCCATATGGAACGCGATATCCCCCGACCCCGGCACGGTTTCAGCGCGCTCCATGAAAGCACCGCCATCAAAATCCAGCACATTGCTGCCGTTCAGCGTGCGGTTGTTCGTGGTGGGTCGCCGCGAGGCATTGGTTTGCGTCAAAGCCGCCCCACCCGACTTGTCGAGCCAGGACGCCACTTCGCCACCGCTTTCGATGATCGTCGTGACATCGACCGCATCCCACCAGCCCCGCAAGGCTGTATCGACAGAAGGCTGGAAGCCATCGCCCACAAGGGGGCTATCGGCAAAGCGTGTGCCCTGACTGTCACTTTGGATCTCGCGCACCGAGATGCCGGGGCCCAGATCCTGCGCTTGCACGGTATAGCTCGTTCCGGTCTCGCCTGCGATATCCACGCCACCGCGTTGCCATTGCCAGGCTTGCGTGGGCGCCCCTTCCGCCTTGTCATAGGCCCAAAGGCCCGGACCTGCGGTCAGATCATCGCCGACCCCCACGCTACCCGTCAGAGTTGGCGGGACAAGGTTGACCGGACCGCCATTGAAATCACTGGTGTGAAAATTCGTCGTCCCCGCAAAAGTCGCAGGATCAGTCACGGTCACACCGATTGGCCCGGTTTCGGCCACCACCGACATAGTGGAATCGGTTTCGATGATCACCGACAGTTGGGGCTCGGTAATGGTGACGTTGATCTGGCCCTCAGAGGTCTGGCCCAGTTCATCGGCAATCGTATAGACCACCGTGTCAAAACCCGCGAGACCCGCAGGCGGCGTATAGGTCACCGTATTGTTGCCCTCGGCCACCGCGGTGCCCAATGCGGCTGTGGCCGAGACCAGCGTCAAGGGCGCGCTTTCGGGATCGAAATCATTGGCCAGCACCGAAACCGAAACCGACGCGCCGTCCTTGGCGACGGTGATATCGTCATCCACAGCGATCGGGCGTTTGTTGCTTTCGGACAGAACAAGGGGCGAGCCTCCGATCCACCGGTTGGTAAGGTCGAAGATGGTTTTCATCAGATCGCCTCACGCACGATCAAAGCCTCTGCCGTCCCCTCTTTGCGATACCGCACTTCCGACCCGGCCGAGAGTTGGACAGCGTGGAACTCGTGCAGCGCCAACCCGTCTTCCGGGGCGGGCGAAGCGGTGGTGGTGACGAAAACGCTGCCCTTGCGGGTCTGCCAAATCTCGTCATTGGCAAGTGTCAGGGGGGCCGACCAGTTGGTCGACGCATCAGAAATAAGGGACATGGGCTCGGCTCCTTGTGGGCTTTCGGATTGCGGTAAGTTTCCGCAAGAAGCCTTTCAGGAGCCTGATCTGACCGTACGGTGCCTCAAAGCCGCCCGCGCCGGTCAAGCCAGACAAGAAGCCAGGCGCAACACCGGGCCAGTCCAAACCCGGTCGTCCGGGGGTCAGGGCGTGAATAGCCAAAACGCGCGTAATCCTGTGCAAACACCTCGGCGATCAGCGCCTGATCGGCTTCGGATATCTGTACAGGGCGACCACTTTGTAAGGCATGCGGCAGGGACAAATCGCTCAAGCTCTCGCCGGTCACCGCGGACAGCCAGCGCGCCACCGGTCCAAGCCCGTCTTCCAGCCGAAAGATGCGCGCGCCGTCGGGGACGAAATCCGCCTGGGGCCGGAAGTGGTTGTCGAAGGCGTAAGGGTGGCGCTCGGCAAGGGCCAACATCAGCCTTAGCCAGATGGGAAAAGGCAACAAGGCCAGCGCCTTGCCCACCCGGGTGCCCCGTCGGGCGCGGCGTTGATACCGATGCTCGCTTGCCATCCGCGCCACCGGATCGCGCACGACCGCAAAGACCACATCGGGGCGTTTCGCTAAATGCTGGATCGCATCGCCCCACACCAGATGCTGAGGCGAATTGGGTGGGTCCGCCACGCGCCAGCCGCCTTTCAACCACCATCGGTCCCAGCCCCAGTGCAGATGTCCAACCGCATCCCCCCAGCGGGCCACCATAAGTTGCTCGATGGATGTGCCACCCGCCTTGGGGCAATGGGCGAACCAGATCAGACGGTCGGAAAGTGTCAGCGAAGGCATAGCCCCGCATGCGCCCGCCATGGTTAGCACGGGGTTAACGATGATATTTCTATGCCTGGTGTTAAGTGCCCGTTAACCATGCGCACGTGACAAACCCCCATGTTCGACCTTGCACCCGACCCCGCCGCGCCCGACATCCGCGCCCTCGCCTTCTATCTTCCGCAATACCACCCGGTGCCGGAAAATGACGCCTTCTGGGGGGCAGGCTTCACCGAATGGCGGAACGTCGTCCAGACGCGGCCCCGGTTTCCGGGCCACGAACAACCTCATCTGCCCGCCGATCTGGGATTCTATGACCTCCGTCTGGCCGAAACCCGTGCTCAACAAGCCGATCTTGCCCGTGCTGCCGGATTGCACGGGTTTTGCTATTACCATTACTGGTTCTCGGGCCGCCGCCTTTTGAACCAGCCGTTCGACGCGGTGCTTGCCTCGGGCCAACCCGATTTCCCTTTCATGCTGTGCTGGGCCAACGAAAACTGGACCCGCGCCTGGGACGGCGGGGCGCATGAGATCCTGCTGGATCAAACCTATTCTGATGCCGATACGATTGCCCATGCCCGCCATCTGGCCCCCGCCTTCGCCGATCCGCGCTATATCCGTATCGATGGCCGCCCTGTCTTTGCCGTCTACAACACCGATCAAATCCCCTGCCCCCGTCGTTGGAGCGATTTGTTCCGTGAAACGTCCCTAAAGGAGGGCTTTGATCCTTATCTGATCCGCGTGGAACGCTGGATGGACAAAGACACGCGCGCGCCCGAGGCCCTGGGTTTTGACGCCGCCCTCGATTTTCAGCCCTTTTCGCGCAGCTTTCGCGCCTGGCTGAAGGCGCGTCCCGATCTCAAAGCCAACTCGGTGCGCCGTTTGAAAAACCGTCTCCGCAAAGACATGCACCGCGCGCAACCCTGGCGCCGCTTTGATCGGCACCACGATATGGAAGCCTTCGTCGCCTACGACATCTGCCAGGTCACCCCCGATTACACCCGTTTTCCAGGCGTTTGCCCCGCCTGGGACAATTCCGCCCGCCGCAATCCCGGAGACGCGATCATCTTCCGAAACACCAGCCCGCGGCTTTTTGCCGATTGGCTTGCCGCCAAGACACGCGGTCCGAAATCCGGCGCAAACGGTGAAAATCTTTTGTTTGTAAACGCTTGGAATGAATGGGCCGAAGGTAACCACCTGGAACCCTGCCTGCGGCACGGACACAACTGGCTGAACGCGCTTCGGGACGGTCTTGGCAATTCCGTTGCCCCGGGTGTTGCGATTGGCTAGTGCTTTGACCGACCATAGATCGGTCAAAGTAGGACAGGCAAAACTTTTGTGATCAAGCGGTTATCTGGTCTTTTCAGCGGCGAAGGTTATCAGGCGCGCGCCATGCGCGGCTCGTTCATGACCGTCTTGAACTTTGGCGGGCACAATGCGTTGCGTCTGGCCTCGAACCTGATCTTAACGCGGCTTTTGTTCCCCGAAGCCTTCGGACTTATGGCGCTGGTGCAGGTGGTGCTGGCGGGGACCGCGATGTTTTCCGACTTCGGCATCCGTGGATCGATCGTACAAAACGCCCGCGGTGATGATCCGGTTTTTCTGAACACTGCCTGGACACTACAGATCGGACGCGGGCTTTTGCTGGGCCTTGCGGTCCTTTTGATGGCAGACCCGCTGGGACGATTTTACGAACAACCGCAACTGAGCGAACTGTTGTATTTCGCCGCCATCATTCCTGTCATTCAGGGCTTCAACTCAACCCGCATGGCCACAGCGGGGCGGCATATCGCACTTGGCCGTCTGACCGCGCTGGTCCTGTCGTCCCAGGCCTTTGGCATCGTGGTAATGATTTTCCTGGCCTGGCAGCTGAATTCGGTCTGGGCCTTGATTATCGGCTCTGCGGCAGCAGCCATTGTTCAGGCGATCTTATCTCACATCATCATGCCCGGCACCCTTAAGAACCGGCTGATGTTCGAAAAAGAAGCGGCGGGCGAGCTGTTCAGCTTCGGCAAATATGTCTTCCTGGCCACGCTAGCCTCTTTCTTCATCCAACACGGCGACCGGGCCATCTTGGGCAAATTCGTCACGCTGGAACAGCTGGCGATCTATAACATCGGCTTCTTTCTGGCCACGGTACCCTTGAAATTCTCACGCAAACTGAACGACGTGGTGATCTTTCCCCTCTATTCGCGCCGCCCACCTGCGGAAAGCGAAACGAACCGAAAAAGGATCAACCGGGCCCGATTGTTCCTGACCGCAGGACTTTTGGCGGTGACAGCGACAATGGGCGTTGTGGGCGATTTCATGGTGCGGCTGCTCTATGATCCCCGCTACGAAGGCGGCGGCCCCATCCTTGTGCTGATCGCGGTGATTGCCCTGCCGCAACTGGTCACGCTTAGCTACGAGCGTCTGCCACTCTCGGCGGGGAAATCAGGGCGCTATGCCTTCTTCATGATTACGCGCTCGCTGCTTTTGCTGATGATCACGCTCTATGGGGTGATGAACTATGGGCTGATCGGAGCCATCGTCGCACCTCTGTTGGCGTGGATATTGATCTATCCCGTGCTGATCTGGGTGATCTATCCATTCAAAGGCTGGGATCCGCTGCATGATTTCTTCTATGCGGTCGTCGTCGCGGGGATCATGTCAGGCCTGCTTTGGTACCACTGGGAGACCATTCAGCCCCTGATGCCCGCCTGACGTTATTTGTACTCGATGATCTTTTGACGCGCGCCGGTTAGCCGTTCTTTCCAGAACCCAAAGACCCCAAGCGCCTCGGGCAACTTGCCAAGCGTCAGAAAGAACGCCCGTGTAAAGGGCGTGCCCTTCGCGGTGATCCTGAAGATCTGCAAAGGCCAAGCCAGCAAAACAAGCAACATCCACGGGCTGATGATCAGGGCGCCCAAAACCGCCACCAAAGGCACGCCCGCGCCCCAGATCAAGGCTCGCCGCGTTTCACCCCGACGAAAGCCTTCTTCTTCATGGCCATGCCGCGCGGCAACCGCCGCATAGGCGTGGCCCGCCCGCCGCGACCGCTTCCACCACTGGGAAAACTTCGTCAAAGCCGCATCATGCAGCGTCATTTCAGCATCGATCCGTCGAATACGCCAGCCAGCCTTTCGCATCCGGTAACACATCTCGGGTTCTTCGCCTGCGATCAGGTCATCCGGATAGCCGCCCACCTCGGCCAAAGCGGACCGCCGGATCAGGGCATCGCCACCGCAGGCCTTGGCTTCGCCCACAGGCGTGTCCCATTCTTCGTCGATCAAACGGTTCCAAAGACTTGCGTCGGGAAACATCTCGCGGCGGCGCCCGCAGACCACGGCCAGATCGGGCTCGGCCTCCAAAGCGGCGCGGGCCTTATCGATCCAATCCGGATCCAACACGCAATCACCATCAAGAAACTGAACGAATTCGCCCTCGGGCACCAGCTCGATCACCCGTGCAAGGCCTTCGTTACGCGCCCGCGCGGCAGTAAAAGGGATCGACATATCCAACGAAACCACGTCCGCCCCGGCAGCGCGGGCCGCTTCGACCGAGCCGTCGTTCGATCCAGAATCCACATAGACAATCGGCGAGACTTGTCCCTGCAGTGACGCCAAGCACCGAACCAACCGCTCGCCTTCATTGCGCCCGATGGCGATGGCCGCGATCGGCTGCGTCACGAAACAATCCTAGTACTTTGCTGTTTCTCTTTTGACATGGCATCCAGCCGCCGTGCAGGCACACCGCCAACAACGGCTCCTTCGGGCACATCCTGAGTGACGACCGCATTCGCCCCGATCACAGCATCATCGCCGATCCAAATTCGCCCGATCATCACAGCCCCGGCCCCGACCTGAACGCGGTTCCCGACAATCGGTCGACCGGTCAGATCATCCAGTCGACTGATCCCAAGCGTGGTGTTCTGACGCAAGATCACATCATCGCCGATCTTGTCGGCCACCAGGATCATGCCACCGAAATGTTCCAGCTTCACCCGCCGTCCAACAATCACCGTATAGGGCAACAAGATCCCACCGAACCATTGGGTGCATTTGAACATCAGCCGATAAAAGAGGCTTAAGGGCATGCGCAGGATGCGTGGGCGCAGCGACATGCGCCAATTGCCGAACCGGTGCCAGAACAGCGCCCAGAACCCCTGAGAGCCCCAGTCGCGATCATGGGTTTTGAAATCTTCGGCCACCAAGGCCCAGAACCCGATACCCACCGGGTTCATGTTGCGCGTACCGTCATTCATTGCGGCAGGACCTTGGGTCGTCATTTCGATGCTCCCGTCAGCAAAGGCCAGACCACATACCGCCAGTGATCCCCGTAAAAGCCGATCGGTTGGCCAGACCGCTTGCCCTTCAGGCGCGACAAAAGACCATTTCCCAAGGCAGCCGGCATTTTCACCAAAGCGGTCAACAGGGCGTATCCTCTGCCGTGAACCTTTTGGAAATACATGCGCCAGGAATGGTAAACGAAATCTGGACGCCGCTTGGGTTGGGTCAAATGCGTCGCCACATTGGTGGCGGCCCCTGCGATGTGCAGAACCTTTGCGCGTGGCACGTAAAGCGTCGGATGCCCGGCGCGAGCCAGACGGCGCATCAGTTCTACTTCCTCGTAGTAAAGGAAGAAATCGGGGTCAAAGAACCCCACCTTTCTCAGGGCTGAAAACCGGATCATCATCGACGCCCCAGCCACCCAGCCCACGGTGCCTTCGGGATGTTCGGGCGGATGCGACACCCGGCCTTTGGGAAACAGCCGGTACAGCGGGCCGAAATCCAGCGTGCTGACAAGCTCGCTCAAAAAGCTTGGAAAGCGGAAACAAGCCACGGCAGGTTTGCCATCGGGATAGGCGATGCCCGCCCCTGCAACACCTGCCTGCACATCCGCTTCCAGAGCACTGGCCAGAATGTCGATCGCCTCGTTTTCCAATTCGGCATCGGGGTTCAACAGAAACACGAAATCAGGCGGGGTTTCCCGGGCTGCGAGGGCATCCAAAACCACGTTGTTGCCGCGCCCGAACCCGTGGTTTTCAGTCTCTAACCAAAGGGTAACACGGTCGTTCCAGCCTTTTTCCGCATGCGCTTTTTCGAACACCGCCGCATCGCCATCTGGGGAGGCATTGTCCACCAGATGCACTTCGACCGCCCGCCCGCCGTGGTCGCGCGCCAAGACGCTTTCGACCGCGGCGATCGACAATTCGGGCGTGCCGTAATTCACTGTAATGACAGCCACGCTCATGCGGCTCTCCTCATTTTCAGGGCCCTTAGTGTCAGCCCCGGCAAGGCCAGAATGCAGGCCCCATAGCGCGCCGCCAGCCGCTTTGGACTGGACAAAAGCCGCCACAGCCATTCCGCCGCAATTTTGCGCACCCAAGCCGGTGCGCGCTTTTGTTCACCGCTGATAAAATCCAGGCCCGCACCAATCGACAGGAATCCGGCTTCAGGCAACATCTGGGCCGCGCGCGCCGCGAAACGTTCCTGTTTCGGGGCACCAAGGGCCAGAAACACCAACCGAGCGCCCGATTGGCCTATGTCTTCGATCAAGGCTCCGGCTGCCGCGCTGTCTGGATCAAACCCCATGGGCGGAGCCAGCGTGGCCACCACTTTCAATCCCGGGTTCTGCGCCTCCAAAGCCTCGGCCGCCATTTGCAAAGATGACTGTGTCGCCCCAAACAGCGCCACCGGCACGTTCTTTTCGGCCGCCAAGGCCGCCACGGGCGCAATCAGTTCCGAGCCGGGCACCAGCGAAACATCCGACCGCCCGGCCAGCTTTTCCAGCCAAACAATCGGGTTCCCATCCGCTGTCACGTGGGAATGGGCCGCATAGGCCGCACGAAAGGCGGGATCCCGTGCCAGCTTCACCACGTGGTCAAGGTTGATCGTTGCAATAGAAAACCCTGTCCGGGTCTCAAAGCGCACTGCCAGATCGCTCAAAAGCGATGCGGTGTCAGGCACATTTACAGTCACGGGGTGGCCCCCGTCGCTGTCGTTCCAAATCATCATACGTGTTACTCATTCCAGACCAAGACCTCTTATAAGACCGGCTAATGCTAAGACGGAGTCCCGGGGATTTTTGCTGACAGCCAACGTGTCTTAATCACCACATCTCTGACGCTATGTTTACCCGGGCCGTATAGGCCGAAAGAGCCTTATCTGTTATGAAGTTAGGTCTGCAAAGGTGAGTTCATGTCCATGACGAGTATAACGGCAAATGATGCCCGGAAATTGAGTGCTTGGTTAACGCCGGGCGTGTTCTGGCTTCTTGTGGCCATTGTGGGCGCTGCGGTGTTCTTTGCCGATGGATTGGACGCATTGTTCACCGCATGGGCTTTGCCGGAATACAGCCACGGACCACTGATTCCGATCCTTTCGGGTCTTCTGTTTCTGCGTCAGTTGAAGGAATACCCGGTCGACACCGGCCAGAAAGACCATCGCTGGATTGGCGTTCTTGTGATCTTTGGCGCCCTGACACTGGCGTCTTTGGGCAAACTCTCGAATATTTCGGATCTGGTCGCCTATGCCACCATCCTGTGGATCGGCGGCATCCTTCTGGTCAGCTTCGGCTGGTCGACAGGCAAGCACTTCTGGCCACCCGTCCTGCACCTTGTCTATATGCTGCCCTTGCCGGGCGTGATCTTCCATAAAATGACCAACTGGCTGCAGTTCGTCTCGTCGGAGCTTGGCGTCTATTTCCTGCGCCTGATGGCCGTACCTGTGTTCTTGGACGGCAATATCATCGATCTGGGCATCACCAAGCTGCATGTGGCCGAGGCTTGTTCGGGCCTGCGCTATCTCTTCCCGATCCTGTCGTTCAGCTATATCTTCGCCGTCCTTTACAAAGGGCCCATGTGGCACAAGGCGGTTCTGCTGATCTCGGCTGCTCCGATCACGATCTTCATGAACTCGGTTCGCATCGCGATTGCGGGATACATCGTACAATACTGGGGGCTTGAGTGGCTGGAAGGCTTCACCCATTTCTTTGAAGGCTGGGTGATCTTTGTGGCCTGCATCCTTCTGTTGTTCCTTCTGGCGCGCATCATGTTGTTCTTTAACAATCGCAAGATGGGGCTGGCCGAAGCGTTGGATCTTGAAACCGATGGTCTGATGGCGCAAGCCGGGCGCCTGCGCTTCGTGATGGCCTCGCGCGCAATGGTTTTCACAGCCGTGCTGATGGCGGGCGCCGCCCTTGGCTGGAACGCTGTGGTGCCGGATCGCAGCGCGATGGCGATCGAGCGTGAAAGCTTCACCACCTTCCCCCGCCGCATGGGCGACTGGACCCAACAGGGGGGGCCGCGTGCTTTGACGGCCCGTGTCGAACAGGTGTTGGGGGCTGATGATTATCATTCGATCACACTGGCCAAACCGGGGGTCGAGCCCACGGTCGAATTCTTCTCGGCTTGGTATGCCGACCAATCCCAAGGCGGTGTGCATTCGCCCGAGATTTGCCTACCGGGTGGCGGTTGGGAAATCGCCTGGCTGGAACGCACGGATCTGACCGCGGAAATGGGCTGGGATACGCCCTTCCTGATCAACCGTGCGATCATCCAGAAGGGCGAAACCCGGATGATGGTTTATTATTGGTTCGATCAGAAGGGCCGCAAGATCGCCTGGGACATGGCCGCGAAATACTGGCTGATGGTCGATGGCATCCGAACGGGTCGCACCGATGGCGCCCTTGTGCGCCTGACCACGCCGATCCAGAAGGGCGAAAGCGATGCGGCCGCCGAGGCACGTCTGAAAGAAATTCTGAAATCCAGCGTGCCTGTCCTGCCACGCTTCATCCCAAGCTAGAGCGCAAAACCCCATGAACCGAGACTATGTGATCATCGTCGGTGCGATGAAATCTGGCACAACGACATTGTTTGATGTGCTGGCCGAACACCCCGAAATCGCGCCCGCCTTAGACAAGGAACCGGGCTTCTTTGCCTTCGACAACATTTGGGACAAGGGCTTTGACTGGTTCGACACGCTGTTCGATTTTGATCCAGACCAGCACCGCTATCGGCTGGAGGCCTCGACCGATTACACCAAGGAACCCTTCGTCACCGGTGTCTGGGAGCGGATGACTGCGAACCCAGACGTGCGCGTGAAGCTCCTTTATATCATGCGCCATCCCATGCGGCGTCTGGAAAGCCATGCCCGCCACGTGCAGACCGCGCGAAAGGAACTGGGCCAAATCATCAGCCCCCGACCCGATCACAGCCTGGACGCCGGCCCCTCACCTGTTAATGTGATCACATCCCAATATGCCAGACAGCTGGACGCCTTCGCCGAAGCCCGCGCGGCAGGCAATCTTCATTGTCTGACACTGGAAGAACTGCGCGATGACCCGGAAGGGACGCTGAATGCCGTCTATGCCTTTCTTGGTCTTGAACCCGGCAGCCGCGCCTTGCCGCAAAGCAATGCCGCAGGCACCCGCGCCCTGGTCAATCCAACCTGGAAACGCCTGACTTCGATGCCGTTCATCACCACGCTTGGCCGCTTGATGCCGGGCGGGTTGCGCCAAACCATTCGGGGTAAATTCCGCAAGTCAAAGGTGACGGCAGAAGGGCGCTTTACCCTGTCCGAAACCGAAGAGGCTGCTCTCATCCAGCTTCTCCAGCCTGACTTGAAAAAACTGGCCAACGAATATGGCGTCGATACTGCCAAACACTGGGGGATTGCCCCCGATCCGTAACGGAAATCGGCTGTTTCCGCTATTTCCATTCCGCAATCTTCAGAATCGTGGCATGATCCCACGATTACTGGGTAAACTGAGTGTTTGGGGTCAATGTCTATTTTGTCGGTCAAAGGTGGCAGAACTGCGTTTCTGGCGCTGATCATTACGTTTGTAAGTGCTGCCTTCTGCTTTCTGGTTCTCGCACCCAAGGTCGGGTTCGATGACGCCAATATCACACTGAACTACGCCGAAAACATCGCAGCAGGGCACGGCTATGTCTACAATATCGGTGGCGAGCGGGTCGAAGGTTCGACTTCGCCGGTCTGGACGGCGATCAACACGCTCGCCTATCTGCTGCCGGTCGCCCCTGAGATCTCGCTTGCGGCTCTGGGCTTTGGGATCGCCTGGGTTACGATCTGGCTGTCGATGCACTATGGCGAAGCGGCCTTCCGTCTTGCCGGTCTGCGCGCGGGCGTGGCCCCGCTGCTGGTCGGTGTCGGCTTTCTGGCCCTGCCCTCCTATTTCGGCTGGGTGATCTGGAGCCTGATGGATTTCGGTTTCTGGGTTATGCTGACCATGGGGGCCTTCTGGTTGTCGATGACCTTTGTTCTGGGGGAAGGCACACGCACCCGGCTTGTCTTACTGGCCTTGGTGGCTGCGCTCATGACCACGACTCGACCAGAAGGCATCGCGGTGGTCTTCGGGTTTTCCGTGCTTTTGGCCCTGTTTAGTGCCTTTCGGCCCGCGATCGCCACGTTTCTGTCCGGTGTCCTTGCCTATGGTATTCTGGGCGCGATCCGTGTGGCCTATTTTGGGGATCTTCTGCCCAACACCTATTACTCGAAGGTCTCGACCGATCGTCTCACGCAGATGTATCAGGGGGCACAATACCTGAAAGATTTCCTAACCTCGCCACTTCCGGCCGCTATCGTATTTCTGGCATTCGCCGTGCCTCTTTTGTGGATGCGCACCGAGCATTGGCAAAGACTGCGCCGCTTCTGGGGGGTCACGGTGCTGGCGACGTTCGGAGGTATGGCGCTTTACGTGGCGATCGGGGGCGATCACTTCTCGTCGTTCCGCTTCTTCCTTTTCGTCTATCCGGCCCTTCTGCCGCTGACCGCGTTGACCGTCTATACGATCTGGCAAAAGCTGCCCCTAAGTTTCCGCCCAGCCTGGACGCCAGCCTTGGCGGCCGCCACACTTCTGATGGTGACCTCAACACTCTTCGCCGTCCACAAAGGGGGCTACGAAAAGGAATTGCGCATCGCCGAACAGGGCCGCCAGCTGGGAGAGATCTTGAACAGCTATCCCGGCACCCCCTCTATCGGCATCGTCGCCGCCGGTGGCGTTGCCATGACCTACGAAGGGCATATCTACGATCTGATGGGGTTAAACTGGGTCGAAATGGCCCGCGCCGACCGGCATCTGGCGGGCAGCTACGTCAACCACGGCGGCTTTTCCCGCACCGTCTTCTACGACACTTTGCCCGAGATCGTGCATCCCCAGTTCGGGACCTGCGACAAGGAGAACTATGACACCAACCCCTTTTTCGGCAAGGTTTTAAGGTGGGTTGTCCGCGACGAGGAATTTCAGGACCTGTACGAGTTCGAATGCTTCGAGGGGCTTAGGTTTTATCGCCTTGCCGCAAAGCCGGGCGCGTGAACCGCGACAGGGGCCTGTCCTCGCTCACTGAGGCTGACTGGCCTGGAGAAAAGCGGGAATAGCGACCGTGCGCCCGGTTGGGCGTCGGGTCAACCGGCTGGGGTGCCTTCTCTCTGACAACGTCGTATTGCACAAAGGCAGCCATGGCCCCCAGCATGATAAGGCCAAGGGGGCTAAGCGTGGAATTGGGGATCATATAGACGAAGTTCCCCCCCATAATGACCGCCATGCCCGCGATCGGGGCCGAGATCTCTTTGCGTCTGGCTGCGCGCCTCAGGAATAGCAAAGGCGCTGTCAGGAAGCCGAAGAAGGCCAGATATTTGACCCACCCCCCCTGCCCCAGGGTGATGATCCACAAGCCATCGGTGACCGTCAGATCGCGACCGCGCTCGTCGAAAACCCGTTGTCGGCTGTAGCCGCCCCAACCAAAGGATGGTTTTTCCATCGCGCGTTCGGTCAACAGGTGTTCGTTGTCCAGCCGGAACTGGAAGGATTGGGCGCGTTCAGGCGCAATCGGAGCAATGATCTCAAGAAGTTTCGTCGCGGGCGTCAAACTGGCCATCGACAGGAACGGATAGGTCAAAATGATCACCGCCATCACCGAAGCCACCCGGGTCTGCGTGCGGAAGCCGAAGAACAGCACGAAGGGAACCAGCATGACCGCCAGCATCGTGGCCCCAAGGTTCCGGCTGATGGACAACACAAGGAAGCACCAGATGCCGCCTAAAAGAAACAGAACCGGGCTTGCCTTTTGGGACGCCTCCTCTCCTTTGGACTTGTCACGGTAAAGCGCCATGGCCGCAATAATGATCATGAACAGAAGGAACCCCAGCCACAGCCCGTGACGCAGGAAGACAAGGGGCCTGTACCCTCCGCCCCGCAGGTGTTGCCGCCAGTTATGCGGGAAATAGCCATAGATCCATTTGTTCAACTGCGGGCTCATCCGAAGTTCGAAAAGAACCAAAAGCGTATAGAACAGCCCCATGATGACCACGGCGACCAAAAGATGGCGGTGATCCTCGGGCTTCCTCAGAAAATGCCAGGCGAGGATAAAAGGCAGCATGATCAGGATAGAATCCGAAACCATACTGACAACATCGCGCAGAGACAGGGCCTGGCGCAGGACGGGGCCGTTAAACAGCGTTTCCTTGTTTTGCATAAGGGTTCCAAAGGACCCAAAGATCAGCACCACAAAACAGATGATGATGAACACCCGGAACCAGGGATCCTGTGCCGGAAGCCGCTCGACCTTTTTCCAGTGGATCACAGACGCCAGCAGAAGACTGAAGGGAATTGCCGTGAGCTTGTCATAAGGTGGCAGACCCGGAATATCGTAACCGAAGTTCTCGGGCAGGAACATATATCCCAAAACCACAGACCAGATCAGCCCCCGCGCCGGACCAAGACTGGCAAAGAGGATCAACGTCACGATTGGCCAAGAGAAAATTGCCAGGGTGGGTAGCATCTGTCTTAACTGCCTTTTGTCCAGAAATCCCGCCTTCCTATAACGTGCAGGTTCACATCTGGTAAGGCTATTGCAGGATTTCTGATACCCTCTATCGCAGGGAAGCAACGCGCTTTCGAAGCCAGCCCAAAAAGGCCGCATCGGGGGCCCTGGGGAGGGACTGGCTGGCAAAGGCGCGCCATTCTGCCTCCAAGGCATAGATATCCGCGCCGGGCATCAGGGCACGTCCCTTCTCAAGCGTTTCGGGACGCAAGGTCAGGCTCTCTTCGATGACCACGCCTTTGCGGGTCACCACGATCCGGTCGCCGGGGTCTTCCTGCAACCGGTAATCCGGCAGGCTGTCGCGCTTGATGATCTCGCGGACCATGGCGCGGAAGACACGACGGGGGCTGGTCGAGCCTGATTTCTTCAAAAGCGTATCGATTGAAACCTGCCAGCGGTTCTGTTTCCCACAGTGTTTGCGCGCCAGTTCATAGATGCGCCGTTCTAGAGGTTTGCGCAGGCTGAAATAGTCTCTGTTCAAGGTCAAAACGCTGCGCGACAGCACCGCCTGATAGAGCCAATCACTTAATGTCACGCGCACCGACACCATCCGACCTGCCCGCGTCTTGCGCACGATCTCCCAGGCCTCGATCAGACCAAACCCCGTGGTCACCTCTGCCTCACCGGTCACGATATTGGTGGTAATGCGCGTGCCTGCCAACCGCTCGAACGCCTCGCGCAGACGCCGATAAGCGTCGCCGCTCGTCTCCCGCCCCGTCGCCAGTAACAGATCATGGGCCGTCAGTGTCAGCGTCCGCGACACCTCGCGCCCCGCATTCAACCCCGCCATTAATTGCGAAATACAGAAGATCAGGATGTCCGCATCAAAGATCGTCGCGCGGCCCCGCACAGAGGGTGTCACGGTCACTTCCACATCGTTGTGCCGATAGTTCAGGATACGCCGATCCGGCCGGGTCGACAGCGAGAACAACGGATGTTCCATCGACGCCAGATCGTGCTTCGGGGCCACGCCCAGAAAATCGCAGACGAAAAAATCGTCCATACTGCGGGAAACCGCCCTGCTCATGTGACCTCATCGTCCCCTTTGTGGGGATCTCGTGGTTTCTTCCCCCCGAAAGGGGATTCGTGGTTTCAATGACACCTAAGTTATCCACAGGCCACCCCCAAAGCCAGCCCGCATCGGGGGATCAGAGTCACTTGCTCGGGGTTTCGGAATCACTTTTTCGGGGGTTCAGAGTCACCGAAGGGTCAGACAGAGGCAGAAAGCCTAATCTTTCCAGAGTGTTCACAATTCCGCTAAAGGTCTTAACTGAATCTAACCATCAATAACACTGAGAGCAGCCCAATCCAAAAGGACTACCCGGCAAAAACCCGCGTAAATGCTTTGAAAAGACAAAGGAAGAGACGCCCTTCTTTTCATGTTCTACGTTTTGCAGTACGTTGTCGAAAACACGATACATGAGGCATGTCGATGAGCAGCGACCCCCTTGCCCCCTACCATGGCCTGTCACCAGATGAGGCCCTGTCACAGCTGGGCAATCCCCTAGACACCCAAGGTTTCGCCAGCATCGCAGAAGCCTGCCGCCGCGGCCGTGATGATCTGGCCGGACGCGGATTAAACGATCAGGGCCAGAAACAGCTTCGGCGGTTCTCGACTTGGGAAATCACCAAATACCTGATCCCCGTCGCCCCGGCCCATTTCCGCCGGGTGCTGCGCCAGAACCCCGATTTGCCCCAAGGCATGACCGAAACCGAAGCCGGGGCCAAATGGTTTTCCCTGGATGAAGTTCTGCGTCTGCGCGCCTTCTTCGCCACGGAAGGGGCCAAAGGCCGCGATTACCTGCCGTATCGTCCGAAAAACCTGCCCGCCAAGGTCATGGCTGTGGCCAACTTCAAAGGCGGGGTCGGCAAAACTTCGACCGCCGCTCATATCGCCATGTCGGCGGCGTTGGATGGCTACAAGGTGCTGGTGATCGATCTCGATAGTCAGGGATCAATGTCGTCGATCTTTGGCGCACGGGTGGAAGACGAATGGCAAACTGTCTTTCCGCTTCTCGCGCGCCACTATGGCGAGCATCTGCGCGGCGAAAATCAGGCCCGGGCCGACCGCGGCGAGCCCCCCCTGCCCCTTGAGGACACCGTTGCCCAAGCCATGGAGCTGAAAGCTCAGGATCTGGCCCAGAAAACCCATTGGCCTAACATTGATCTGATCGGCGCCCAGCTTGATCTTTACTGGGCCGAGTTTCAGGTGCCGGTCTGGCGCATGTCTGCGCGCTCGTGGAAGCTCTGGGACGCCCTTGGAGAGCGTCTGGAGGCTGATGGGGTGTTAGACGCCTATGACCTCGTCATCCTCGATACACCGCCCGCTCTGGGGTATCTCACGATCAACGCGCTGGCGGCGGCCGACATCCTTCTGGTGCCGACAGGGGCATCTTTCCTTGAATTCGAAAGTACGGGCCGCTTCTTCGACATGCTGCACGCCACTTTCGCCAGCATCGAAGAGGGTGAAAACCTGGCTGCCCGCGCCCTTGGTCGCCCGGGTCTTGCCTTTGAATGGGATGCGGTGCGGGCCATCGTCACGCGCTATGACGGTGCCCAACAGGCCGAATTTGCGACGCTCATGCAGGCGTACCTCGGAACGGTGCTTTCACCCTATCGGCAGGATTTCACGGCATTAGTGGGTCAGGCCGGCGAACAGGTCTCGGGCATTTACGAGGCGGATTATCGCGATTTCAACCGCGAGACCTATGCGCGGGGCCGCGCGACATTTGATGAAACATGGGCGGCGGTGAAGCGGCTGTTGATTGCGGCCTGGCGGCGCGATGAACTGGCCTTGCACCAAGCTGCGGAATAGGGGGCAGAGATGGCCAAAAGAAAGCGTTTAGAGCTTCCAACAGACACGATTCCTTCAGATTTAGAGACAAAATCAGCCTTTCCGGCCCCGCGTGCCAAAATGCCGATTGCGGATGTGGCAGGCGATGTGGCCGGACGCGCGGCCTTGGAAGAAGTGGCCCGGGAAATGACGGCGGCCGAAGGCGAGGGGCGCATCGTCAAGAAGCTGCCTTTAAGCAAGGTCTCGGTCCTTCATCTGTCCCGCGACCGGATGATCCTGGACGAAGTCGAGATGGAGGCTTTGACCGCTTCGATCGGCAAACGCGGTCAGCAAACGCCCATCGAAGTCGTGCCGCTGCCTGGGGGTAAGTTTGGCCTTATCTCGGGGTTGCGTCGTATGGAGGCGCTGAAAGCGCTTGGGGCTGACCATGTGCTGGCGCTGGTGCGCACGCCCGAGACCAGCCAAGCCGCGTATCAGGCGATGATCGAGGAAAACGAGATCCGCGCCAATCTGTCTTTCTATGAACGTGCCAATATCGCTGTCGCCACCGTAGGGCAGGGCGTGTACCCCGACGCGCGCGCCGCCGTGAAAGATCTGTTTGCCCATGCGCCCCGGGCCAAACGCTCGAAAATCGTCAAGTTCGTGACGATCCGCGAGACTTTGGGGGATGCGTTGTCCTTTCCAGCAGCGATCCCCGAGCATCTGGGGTTGGCGCTGGCGCAGGCCATCATTGACGATCCGAAGGTCGCCGGGCGCATTTCATCGACCTTGAAATCTGCTGCTCCCGAAGATGCGGCAGCGGAGCGCAAGGTGCTGGAAGCGGCCCTGAAACGGCCAGTGGTGTCCAAGTCCGTTGCCGAAGAAATCGCGCCGGGGCTGACGTTGGATGTGAAGGCGGGCAGGGCGGTTTTGTCTGGAAAGGCCATAAATAGGGACTTTATTCAGGCTTTACGGGACTGGGCTGCGTCCCGGTGATCCCCTGTGGATAAGTTTCGCATGCGAAACCGTCGCCCTTTGTGAGCGCCCATAAAAAAGCCCCGGACGCTTCAAACGTCCGGGGCTTTTTCGTGATCGTGGGGTGGGTGGGTTATGCAGCGTCGTGCATATGGTCGTGACCGTCTTCGTCGTCCATGGACATGTTGTTTTCACTGAAGACGCCCTGACCGTTGGTGAGCGCGGCCCAGATGCTTTCTTCACCGCTGGTGACATCTGTTTCAGCCCCCAGAGTTTCCACCTCGACAGCGCCGTCTCCCGTGGACAGTTCCAAGGACACACTGTCGTTTTCATAGTCGACAACGATCTTGGCGTTTCTGTCGCCCAAGCCACCGACGATGGCCTCGCTGAAAACGCCAGCGATTTCGTCGGCACTCATCAGTGTGAAGGCAGAGCCCTGATCGGCGGACAGGCCAGTCAGGTCAATCGACAAGGTCGCATTGCCAAGGTCGATGCCAGACGTAACCTCTGGGGTTTCACCATATGTGCCCGAAGAGATTTCCTCGATGCTGCCAAGACCATCTTCATCGGCCACAAAGGACACGGTCGAGCCATCCTGAAGATCAAGGATCGCCATTTCCTCTTCGTCGTCGCCGTCAAAGCCCACCTCAGCGGCGGCATCGAAGACGGCAAGGGTGCGACCATCGTCTAGGGTGAACGCGCCACCACCGGCCGCCAGAACGGCTGTGCCGCCCTCGACCGAGACATCGGTGTTCGACATATCGCCGGTATTCCCGAAGGTGCCGCTTTCCACGGTCAGATTAAGCACGTCCTCACCGTCGTAACCGTCCATCCAGATTTCTGCGCTGGCCATGTCCATGTCGTCATGATCCATATCATCGTGGTCCATGGTTTCGTCTTCCGCGACATAAGAGGCCAGGAAGGACATGGTTTCGCTTTCCATCGCCGAATTTGGCACGGTGCCGTTGGCAATCGTCGCTTGAGCGATTTCCGAACCACTGGTTGGCGCGGCCGAGATTGGCGTATTCAGGATCTGGCCACCGGCATATTGGTCGCCGCCTTGGGTGGTGAAGTTCTGGGTGCCGTTGAACTGAGCATCCGAATGAATACCACGCGACAGAGATCCGCTGATGTAGACGGGGTGGGTTTCATAGAAAACCTCGCCCGTGACGCGGTCGGTCAGGTAGATGTCGACCAGCGTATAGCTCTGCCCGCTTGAGGTGGTCCAATAGCCTTTGTCCTCAAGCATTCGGATCATCTCGTTGCGGTCGATTTCGAAGGTATCCGTGCCGCCCGGGAAGTCGACAGTCCCAAGGGTATCTGTCTTGGTGCCGGTGATCTCGACATCGTTGCCGACGTTGTACGTCAGGTTGCCATCGAGACGCAGCTCCACATCGCGGTTTGGCAGATCACTCACATCGTCATAGATGCGGTCCAGCCCGTTACGGTTGGCGTAGGCCTGATCGACGTTGGTCATATCAGCGTTGATCACCACATAGTCGTGGAGTTCCGGGCCCCAATCGGACCGCGTGAAGAACTTGTTGAGATCGATGCCGGTATCAAAGCCGTCGATCTCGGCGTCGCGGATGACGATCTCGGTGACGTTGTTGCCAAGCTCGATGCCCGTCCCGGCAGGCCAGAAGCCACCTTCCTTGCCGACCACGTCAAAGTTGGTCAGCAGATAGTGCGACGTATACTCGATATGAGCGCCCGTCACGACACTCCAGGCGGTGAAGTCGTCGATATGGCTCCAGATATCGTGACCCTGGTTCGGGTTGGCTTTGACCACATGCAGACCTTGGTTCGCAGCGAAGGCCTCGTTGCCCTGGAAGCCCAGGATCGGCACATCGTCGGGACGCACGTCGTCATCATAGTAAAGCGCGGCATCAAAGTCGAAGAGTTCCGAGTCGAATTCGATCACCCGGTCGTCGCCATCCCGGTGGAAATAGGCGAAACCGTTGTTCACGCTGGCTGCAACGTTATTGGTCGAAGCCACCATGCGGCCCTGGAACCAGAAGCCTTCGCCGCCGCGCGCGGTGTCGAAAATATCGTTGCCGATTTCCGAGGTGTTCTTGGGCGTACCCCAATGCACACCTTGGGCGAAAATCGCGATATTGTCGTCCCAGACGCCGGTTTCGTTCCCGGTTTCTGCGACAAAGCCTGCACCAAAGGTGTCATAGGTCGCGGTATTTGTAATCACCGCGTTCGAGTCGTGGTGCACAACACCCCAGCCTGGCGATCCAAAGACGGCATTGCCTTCCAGAACGGTCGGGTTGTCGATGTCGTCGGTGCCAGTGCGGTGGAGGTGCAGGGAATAGCGGCCCTGCACGTTGCTGTCGAACCGCACGTTGTCGATGTTCGAGATATCGCGGGCTTCGACCGATTTGTCGGTGCGTCCCAGCTCAGTGAACTCGGCATAGCGTACATCGACGTTGTCCGAGTGCATGAACATCACGTGGCCGCGCTCATGAACCTCGATGTCGTCTGCGTTCTCGCTTTCGACCGAGACGTTGCGTGTATAGTTCGCAACCGATGTCTTCAGATCGGCCCGTGGCGAGTCGTGGTCATTGACCAGAGCCTCGTCAAAGTGGACCGTTCCATTGTCGTCGATCGCTGTGATCACACGCACTTCGTCTTCTGGCTCGTGGAATGTCTGCTGATTTCCGGACCAGCCATCGTAGTGGGTGCCGGCGATGACGATCGTGTCTCCAACCTGCCAACCGGAAGGAACGCCGTCGAAGCGGATCGAGGTATCGCCTTCCATGGGATCCTCGGTGACCTTTTCGTGGCTGTCCTTGTCGGCGCCGTGAATGGTGGTTGTGCCGTGGGCGACAATGCCGCGCGACAAAAGCATCGGGTCCCAGCTGGTGTCGATGCGGCCATTATCCGCAACGATCAGATCGACATCCACATTGGCGTCGACCGGGTCGTCGGCCGTGCCGATGATCAGGTGGCCCGTGGGTGAGCTGACCAGAGTGTCGAAGATCATCTGGCTATTTTGGTTGGTCGCAAAATCCAGCGTGCCGTCGATGCGCACCGTGAACAGGCTGGCATCGCTGACACCACCGTAATCTACGGTAACACCTTGTGGAATAAGAACTTTTGCGCCGTCTCCGGGCACTTCGCCGTCGGACCAGATGTTGGGATCAAACCAGTCACCGTCGCCGATGGCCACATGGGTGGCCTCGTCGCGGCCAACCAGCCCCATGGCTGCGTCGTGTTCGCCGGCCATCGAAGAGCTGCTGTCATGTACATGGACTTCGGACTGATTGCCCAAGGCCTGAACATAGGCGTTGATCGCCGATTGGCTGGCCCCGATGCCCGGAGGCGTGATTTCGGGTGTGCCGTGGTCGTCGTGACCGCCGCCGCCATGGCCATCCAGTCCGCCAGAATGGCCGCCATCATC
>CAZWDS010000028.1:0-36542 GCA_964632495.1 uncultured Rhodobacterales bacterium | reverse complement strand
CAGAGGTTAATGCAGGAAAACAAGGCGCAAGGGCCAAAAACGCAACGTCGGTATCGCGTCGGTATTACGTCGGTATTGCGTCGGTGGATCGTATCAGTATCGGGCGATGAGGGGCGATTGGCAGCAAGATGCGTTAAGGTTGGTTAAGGGATGGTAAATGCCTGGTGTAAGCGTCACGCTGGTTGACGAATTGCACCAGTAGGGAGGTTCTATGCGACGTTTTTTGTTCGGAAGTGTCACACATGCCATCGCGCTGGCCATCGGGTTTGCGCTGGGTGTTTATCTGTTGCCTATCCTGACCGCGCCGCCATCGCCGGATGCCGCTACGCTGGAGGCCATGGCCGAGGATGCTGTTTATACGGCGGAACTGGCGCAGGATTTGCGCGGGCATGATCTTTTGCATTGGGGGGAGGGCACCGTCAGTCTGACCGCTTCGCAGATTGTCCATGAAGGGGAGTTGGCACCGGGACCGGATTACATGGTCTATCTGGTGCCCGCGTTCGTAGAGCACGAAGACGAGTTTCTGCCGCTGAAAGATCAAAGCCGGGTGATCGGCTCGGTCAAAACCTTTGAGGGCTTTGCGTTGGATATTCCGGGGGATGTGAACCTTGAGGATTACACAACGGTTCTGGTTTGGTGCGAAGCGTTTTCAGAATTCATTGCAGCGGCGCAGTACAGGTAGGCGTGCTGGCCTAATCGAACGATGACAGCCCGAACATATCGGATTGCGCCATCGCGCCCATGCCGCCGTCGACCCCGATGTCGGTGCCTTTTAGCCAACGGCTTTCGGGGCCTGCCAGAAAGGCGATGACGTCGGCGATTTCGTCGGCCTTACCGGGGCGGCCTGCGCGGGCAATGTTCTTGGCGACGCGATCGCCGAAGGCCGACACAAAGTCGTCCAGAATGCCGGTGCTGACGGCGGCGGGGCTGACCGAATTGATGCGGAGGTTGCGGGCGAGCAGTGTTTCGGTTTCGGCCATGGTGAGCGCGATGACGGCTTCTTTTGACAGGTTGTAGGCCCGGACATGGTCGATGTTGTGCGCTGCGATGAACGCGGGCAGGTCGGTTGGTGTTTGCAGGGACATCAGCGCTTTGACCTCGTCGAGGTTGTCGCGCCACATCGCGCCTGCGCGGGAGGCAACGTTCACGATGGATCCGCCGGGGGACAGTTTGGGCAGCATGTTCGACAGGAATTGGCGAAACCCGATGAAGTTGATGTTGAGGATCAGTTCTGTTTGTCCTTCGCGGGGCGGCAGCCCGGCATTGTTGATCAGCGCATCGAAGGGGCCGTCGGCGGCGTCTGTTGCGGCTTTGATAGAAGCCGGGTTGGACAGGTCGGTTTTGATCCAGTGATCCACGTTCGCCGTGGGTTCGGTGATGTCGAAAGCTGTCACGTGGTGACCGTCGCGCGTCATGCGCGCTGCGACTTCGGCTCCGATCCCGGTGGCTCCGCCCGTTAGTGCGACTTGCATGGGGGGGTCCTTTCCTTGGGATCAGGATGGCAGTGTGGGCGCCGGATCGTGCCGGCGCCCATTAAGCTTGCTTACTTCAGCACGCCGATTTCTTTGTAGTAGCGGGCTGCACCGGGATGCAGTTCGGCCATGCCTCGTTTGGAGGCTGCGAATTCGACATTGATGGCTTTGGCCCATGGGGCTTCGGACGTGACCTGTTCGATGTTGTCCCAGAACGTCTTGGTGATCCGGTAAACCGTGTCTTCGTCCAGATCGGCGCGCACGCCGATGCCAACGGCTGTGTCAAAGCTGGTGACGGCGCTTTCGTTGGTTTGGCCTTCGTACGCACCGGCCGGGATTTCGGCGTAGTAGCGGAACTTGCCAAGGAACTTGTCGACTGCTTCGCCTTCGTGGCTTTCTGGTGCGAGGAAGCGAACTTCTTCGGTTTCTGTGAACTGGATGAACTGACCGCAGGGGTCGAGGCAGCCGTTCACGTAGACGTCGATCTTGCCGTCCAGAAACGCCTGATAGCCGGTGGCCCAGTTGGCCTTGATTGCATCATAGTCTTCGCCCGCTACAAGGCCGGTGGTCGCTTCGACCCAGCCTTTGGCCGCGTTGTAGGCACCGCCACCTTGTGGGCCAAGGAACACCGACGCGCCTTCGATGTCGTCCAGCACTGCGATGTCGCTGTCGGCGCGCACGGCAAAGTGGTAGGCGCCGTAGGGGTACCACATCAAGAGGTTCAGGTTCTTGGCAAGCTCGGGCGCTTCGGGTTCTTTGGCGTACATTGCTTTGCCCGAGGCCATCAGGTTGTAGACGACGGGTGATGTCATCGACAGATCAAGGTTACCGCGCGCCACTTCCATCATGTGAAGCGTTGCGGCACCGCCGCCCGAGACTTCGATTTCGACGTCATCAAGGTTGTCGTTCACGATGTTCGCAAAAGTCGCCATCGAGATCGCAGCCCCGAGGCTGGGTGCGATGGTGGCCATTTTGAGTTTGGTTTCCGCCTGCGCGGCACTTGCCATCAGCAAGACCGTGGCGGCGGCTGTGGTGAATTTTCGCATGTGTTCTCTCCCTGTTTTATTCGGTTGTGCCTGTCGGCAGTTGATCGACAGGCGAGGGCGTTCCGCCCAGTCGTTTGTGTGCGATGATAAGTGCGACGCCAGCTGCGAAGGCCGGGAGTGCGATGCTCATCGCGGGCATAAGGACGGCTAACCCGGCGATGGTGCGCAGGATGCGTTCGGTGATGTTCAGTCGGTTCTTTTCATATCCGGTCAGCGCAGAAGTCAAAAGCCACATTGACAGGACGAAAGCGATGATGATCCAGCCCAGATCGGTCCAGCCGACGGTTGTGATGTCGATCATGGCTTTGGATGTGACCGGGTCATCGCCGAACCATTCAAACAGGACCTGTAGTTTGTACAGGACTGCCGGGTGATAGACGAAGACGAAGGGGATGATGAACCCGGCCAGTGACAGACGCGCGGCCTGAAACCCTGTGCGCACCGGGTCGGCGTCGGCGATTGGGGCGGCGGCGAAGGCGGCAAGGGCGACGGGGGGTGTGACGGTTGAGATGACCGCGAAGAAGACGACGAAGAGGTGCAGGGTGAGAAGCGGAATGCCAACGGCTTCGATGCCTGACGATAGGGCGATGACGATGATGAAGTAGGTCGCACCCGGCGGCAGGCCCATGCCCAACACGATGGCGCCGAGGGCCAGTACGATCAGGGTTGAGAACAGGGGGCCGGAGGCCAGTTGCGCCAGTAGGAGGGACAGGCGACCGGAGAAGCCCGAGACTTGGATCAACCCGACGATCAGGCCGATGGCCGCGACGATCACGATGATGGTGGCCGACATTTTGCCTGCGCTGACGAAGGCGGCATAGATTTTGGGCCAGGATCGGAATTGGCGGAACAACAAAAGGGCTGCGCCGAGTGCGACGATGAACCCGTAGAACCCGGCTTTTTGCACTGATGGCTGGGCGAACAGGAAGTAGCTGAGCACGCCAAGGGGCAGGATGAAGACAAGGCATTGCAGGCGTTCTGTGGGCGTTAGCTTTGGCCGCATGTTTTGGGGCAAGGGGCCTACGCCTTGGCGGCGTGCTTCGAAATAGACGGTCAGGAATGTGCCGATGTAGAAAAATAGTGCCGGGATGATCGCGGCGATGACGATGTAGCGGTATTCAAGGCCGATTTGCCCCGCGACGAAGAAGGCAACGACGCCCATGACGGGGGGCATGACTTGTCCACCGGTCGAGGCGGCGGCTTCGACGGCGGCCGAGAATTCGGGTTTGAAGCCGGATTTCTTGATGACGGGGATGGTCATGACGCCGGTTGAGACCACGTTGGAGATGGCCGCGCCGGACAGAGTGCCGAACAGCGCCGAGGAGGCGACAGCCGCATGGGCCGCGCCGCCTGTGAAGCGTCCCGTCAGGCGGTTGGCGATTTTCATCAACAGATCGCCCGCGCCCGATGCCATCAGGACCGCGCCGAAAACGATGAAGATCAGGACATTGCCCGAGACGACTTGCAGGGGCTGGCCGAACATTCCACCGGTTTGGGACCAGAAATTCAGCACCATGGATCGCATGGATTGGGCGAAGGTTGACTCGGTTCCGGCCAGAATGCCGGTCCAGTCCGGCAACAGCCCCCGGACAAAGAAATAGATGATCCAGAACAGGCAAAAGCCAACGATGAATGTGCCAAACTGGCGCAATGTCAGGTAAAGCACGATCAGCGTGGCAATCGGGAACAGGATGAAATCCAGCGGTCGGGCCGAGGGCAAAGCGCCGCCGTCCACGGCGAACAATGCGATGACCCAAGTCATGAAAACGATGGTGGAGAGTACCGCCAGCGCCCAGTTCATCCAGCGAAACCGCATCTGAACGGTGAGACATGAGATCGCGAAGGCAAACAGAATGGGTAGGCCAAGAATCAGACCGGTTGGCAGCAGGAAGGCGCGTTCGAAGCCCTTGAAGGCGGCACCCAGCCAATGGTCGCGGAACAACAGACGTTTGTCGCGGCGCGAAAGGTCTTCGAAATCCGTTGTGGTGGTTTCGATGATCCAGCGCACCAGTTCCGAGATCGGGCCAGAGGCGGCATAGACCAGAATGACCAGCGTGAATGCAAAGGCGATGGCGTTCGCGGCCCGGGTTTCGGTCGTGGCGCTCATGGCTTGGTTTTTGTGCGCAGGCGACGCGCTTCCCACAGATAGGTATTGCGGGCGGTGGCGTTGATTTCCTGATCGGCCAACACCTCCATGGTGTCGGCTTTCAGGATTGCGGCGGGCTGACCAAGGGCGATCAGGTGGTCGCAAAGTTCAAGCCGCCATTGCAGATCATCAGTTTGTTCTGCGGTGCGCATCAGGGCATCGGTGCCGCCGGCCAGATTGGCCATATGGGTGGCGCGTGTTTTGCTGGAGAGCGTGCCCAGATGGGTGGGATTTCCGTCATACCAGCCAAGGGTTCCGGTCGCGAAGGCGCGCGCGGACCAGCCAAGCTTGCCATAGTATTCTTGCAGCCAAGGGGTGTCGGCAAGGTCGTCCGGCAGGGTGAGTCCAGCGGCGATGTCGTCAAGCGACAGGCCTTGGTTCATGCCTTTGGCGGTTTGCCTCATGACGTGCAGGATTGCGGAGCGAGTTGTTTGCAGGACTTCGGTCACTTTGTCTGCGCCGAAGACCGGCATTGTGTGACCGGGGGCCAGAACGTCGGCCTTCAGACCCGCCAGCATGTCCAGCGTTTCGGCCCATGCGGAAAAGTCGCGATAGGGCGTGCCGCGAATGGCGTAGAGGTTGGGAAAGGCGTGGTACCAGTTGTCGCCGGGGATCAGAACGCGGGCGCTTGGGATCCAGACGGCCATGTGGTCAGCGGTTTCGCCGGGGGCCATGACCAGTTGGGCTTCCACACCATCTAGGTCGATGGTGCTGTTTTCCGCGATCCGTTCGGTTGGTTCCAGGTATCCAGCGCCCAAGCCTTCCATCGGGCGGTCGCCGGGGCCGCACCCCAAGGACACGCGTTCGTCAGGTGACAGGCCGATGCCAAATTGTGCCTGCGTGCGTCTGCCAAGGGCCACGTTGGGTGAAATCTGCGTTTCGTCTACGCCGATCAGATCAGAGCTGAACCCGGCGCTGGCGAGGATTGGCACGTCGGCTTCGGGTGCAAAGACTGAAGCGCCCGAGATATGATCGCGGTGGCTGTGGGTATAGATGATCCGGCCTACGGGCTTGTCGCTGCGGTTTTGGAACTCGGCGAGGATGTTTTCGGCGGCTTTCGTGCTTTCGGATGTGTCGATGATCGTGACCGAGGTTGCGCCTTCGATCATATGCACGTTCGAGGCGGCATATCCCACGGCGGTCCATATCGCCGGGGCCAGCTCGATGACCGACTTTTCGAATTGCGCGTTGTGCGCGATCAAAGCGGGATGGGCCATCAGTCTTCCACGTATTTCTGTTTCGCCGGGCCGCGGTATTTCACTGTCAGGTCTTCGGGCACTTCGGATCCGTCCACAAGGAAGGGTAGGATGCCGCGCCGCATGGACCTTCCGCGCATGGCTTTGATGTCGTCTTCTGATTTGGTCACCCGCTGGCTCATCCGGCGGCCCCATTCGGCCAGATAACCGTACATTTTGTCGATCACGGCCTGATGTTGATCGTCCTTGGCCAGATCGTGGAATTCGTTCGGGTCTGTTTGCAAATCGAACAGCATGGGGCGGAACCCGCCTTCGGCGTGCATCAGCTTGTGGCGGCCATCGAAGACCATGAAGAGACGCGCATCGCGGGGTTCGACGCCAAGTTTGATGGCTTGAGGGGTGACGGAATAGTCGTATTCGCTGATGACGTAATCGCGCCATTCGGGCGTTTCACCGTTGAGCCACGGCATCAAAGACCGCCCTTCGATGATGTGATCGGGCACGTCGCCTCCGGCGGCATCGACAAAGGTTGCGGCAAGGTCGATGGATTCGACCAGCGCGTCGCAGACTGTGCCTCGGGTGGCGTCGGCTTCGGCGCGGGGATCGTAGATGATCATCGGAATTTTGACGCTGGGTTCGTGGAACAGGTCTTTTTCGCCCAGCCAGTGGTCGCCCAGATAGTCGCCATGGTCCGAGGTCAGGACGATCATTGTGTCGTCTATTTGGCCCGTTGCTTCGAGATGATCCAAGAGACGGCCAAGCTGGTCGTCGCATTGTTTGATCAGGCCCATATAGGCGGGGATCACCTTTTGGCGGACGTCTTCGCGCTGGAAAGCGGCGGCGATCTTGTTGTCCTGATAGGCTTGGAACACCGGGTTGGTGTTGTCACGCTCGACGTCGTGCCGGTTGGGCGCGGGCACGTGGTTGGCGCCGAACATGTTGTGATAGGGGGCGGGCACGATGTAGGGCCAGTGCGGCTTGATATAGGAGACATGGGCCAGCCAAGGGCCTTCCATCTTGTCGATAAACTCGATCGTTTTGCTGGTAAGCCACGGGGTTTCGCTGTCTTCTTCGCGGATATTGGCGGGTTTGTCGGCATTGGCGAACATCCAGCCCGAGGCCATGTCGCCGTCGGCTTCGATCCCGGCGTTGGCGTAGTCTGCCCAAGGGTTTTCGCCGTCGTAGCCTTTGGATTTCAGGTACTCGTTATAGGGTGAGCGTTTCTCATCGTAGAACCCGTCTGGCCCATGGCCCCAAAGGCCGTCGTCCCGGATCCAGGTGTCAAAGCCGCATTCGGCTTGCCGCGCACCGATCACACTGTCGGGGGTGAGGCCAAGACGTTCCATTCCGTCGGTGTCTGCCTTGAAATGGGTCTTGCCGATCAGCCAGCAATCGACCCCAATCTTGCGCATGTGGTCGCCCATGGTCATTTCGCCAACGCGCAGGGGAAAGCCGTTCCAGTGTGCACCGTGCGAAGATGCATAGCGCCCGGTGTAAAAGCACATGCGCGAGCCGCCGCAGACAGGGGACTGGACATACGCATTGGAGAACCGCACGCCTTTGGCCGCGACCCGGTCAAAATTGGGGGTTTTCAGATGTGGATGACCGGCGCAGGACAGATAGTCGAAGCGCAACTGGTCATACATGACGAACAGAGTATTCATGCGCTGTCTGTATCGATGCTCATCGCACCGTCCCCTCCTCGAATCGTCCGGTAAGCTTCACAAATCGAGGCTGGTAACGCTATCGAATTATGCGCTGGGTGTGTCGGAGGGCAATTTGGTGGTCCGACGGGCCTTAATAGTGCTGCAGGATGGGTTTTAGGGCGATGCCTGCGGTTTTTTCCAAGTCATGGAATTGGGTGTTTGTGAGGGTTTGTGTCTGGGTCATGCGGGCCGAGACGAACCAATGGGCAAAACCCTGGGGGGCGTCGTAGGTCAGCGCGTCGAGCGTGACGTCTGTGTCGCAGCAGGGGGCGGTATGCCTGTGCAGGTGGAAGCCTTCGGTGCCGTGCCAGTCCTGATCCATCCAGCCTTGCCAAGTAGGCATCGGGATTTCGGCCTTGCAGGTGGGGCAGTGGACGGCGCGGGAGTTTTGGCCGCAGTCGATGAACTGAAGCTTGCCATAGTTTTTGACCCGCGCTTCGGTCGTGTTCAGCATATCGGCCAAAGTGTCACGCAGGGCGTCCGCTGTTTCGGGCAGGGGCGCGTGTGGATCAGCGGGGAGAAGGGCGAGGAAGTGCTCGCTCATCAGCCGATGGGGCCGCGGGTGCCGCCGGTTTGGGCCCGATCAAGAAGCAAGTGATCAAGGATCACCGCTGCCGCCATGGCTTCGGCTACCGGGACGGCGCGGATGCCAACACAAGGGTCGTGACGGCCTTTAGTGACAATTTCAGTCTCTTCGCCGGATTTTGTGATCGTTTTGCGGGGCGTCAGGATGGATGACGTGGGTTTGACAGAGAAGCGAACGGTGATGTCCTGGCCCGTGGAAATGCCACCCAAGATGCCGCCCGCGTGGTTCGAGCTAAACTCAGGACCGTTTGCGCCCATGAAGATTTCGTCCGCGTTGGCTTCACCGGTCAGGCGGGCGGCGGCCATGCCTTCGCCGATTTCGACGCCTTTGACGGCGTTGATGCTCATCATGGCGGCGGCAAGATCGGTGTCGAGTTTGCCATAGACGGGCGCGCCAAGGCCGGGGGGGCAATTCCGGATTGTGACTTCGATCAGGGCCCCGACGGAGGAGCCGGATTTGCGCAAGCCGTCGAGGTATCCCGCCCAGTCTTCGGCAGCTTTGGCGTCAGGGGTCCAGAAGGGGTTTTGTTCGATCTGATCCCAGTCGAAGTTGGCGCGGTCGATGTCTTTTTCGCCCATGCCGACCATGTAGCCCGTGATCTGAAGTTCGGGTGCGATATGGGCAAGGGCCGCGCGGGCGACGCCGCCTGCGGCCACACGCGCGGCGGTTTCACGGGCCGAGGACCGGCCGCCACCGCGATAATCGCGGATACCGTATTTCTGCCAATAGGTGATATCGGCGTGACCGGGCCGGAAGGTCTCGGCGATATCGCCGTAGTCTTTTGAGCGCTGATCGGTGTTGCGGATCATGCACTGGATGGGCGTGCCGGTGGTTTTGCCTTCGAAGGTGCCGGAAAGGATTTCAACCTCGTCGGCTTCGCGTCTTTGGGTGGTGTATTTGTTCTGACCGGGTTTGCGTTTATCGAGCCATGTTTGGATATCGGCTTCGTTGAGCGGTACACCCGGGGGGCAGCCATCGACGGTGGCGCCAAGCGCCGGTCCGTGGCTTTCGCCCCAGGTGGTGACCCGGAAGAGATGTCCGTAGGTGTTGAGGCTCATGGGCGCCGCTCCTTGTTGGGCGTTTCCTTACCGTGTCTTCAATCAGAGGGGAAGGTTTCGCCGCCTTTGGCGTCGATCCGCTGGAGGGGCGCTGCCCCTCCAGACCTCCCCGAGGTATTTTTGACGAGAAGAAGGATTGGGTTGCCGTTGGTGTGATGGAGCGCTACCTAAGCGCTACCTCGGGGTGCCTTGAACGGCTGAGATGCGAAAGCGAACCCGTAGAACCTGAACCGGATAACACCGGCGGAGGGAAGGTCGAGACAGATCTCATCCTTTTCCCCCGTCTTATGCGAAGGAGTGAGAGATGCGTTTATCCATTCTGAGCGTGGGACTTTTGCTGGCGGCTGGCGCTGCTTATGCGGAAGACAAACCTACGTTGACCGTGATGACTTATGACAGTTTTGTCGCCGACTGGGGCCCCGGGCCGCAGATCGAGGAGGCTTTTGAGGCATTTTGCGAATGCAACCTTGAGTTCGTGGCCGCTGGCGATGGTGCGGCATTGTTGGCGCGTGTGAAGCTGGAAGGGACTCGGAGTGAGGCGGATGTTGTGTTGGGGTTGGATACCAACCTGACGGCGGCGGCGACTGAGACTGGGTTATTTGCGACCCACGGGATGGCGCAGGTGCCGTTTGATTTGCCCGTGGATTGGAATGATCCAACGTTTTTGCCTTACGATTGGGGATATTTTGCTTTTGTGCATAACGCAGACATGGCGGATGTGCCGGGCGACATGAAGGCGCTTGGGGCGAGTGATGTTAAGATCGTCATTCAGGACCCGCGCTCGTCCACGCCCGGTCTGGGCTTGTTGATGTGGGTGAAGGCGGCTTATGGCGATGAGGCCGCTGCCGTTTGGGAGGCCTTGGCGGACAACGTGGTCACGGTGACGCCGGGCTGGTCGGAAGCCTATGGCATGTTCCTGGAAGGCGAGGCCGATATGGTTTTGTCTTACACGACGTCGCCCGCCTATCATTTGATTGCCGAGGAAGATGACAGCAAGGCGGCGGCTTTGTTCAGCGAGGGCCATTATATGCAGGTTGAGGTGGCGGGGATGTTGAAGTCCAGCGATCAGCCTGCTTTGGCCGAGGCGTTCTTGTCGTTTATGTTGAGCGACGGGTTCCAGTCGATCATTCCGACGACCAACTGGATGTATCCGGCGGCCACACCCGAGGGTGGGTTGCCCGACGGGTTTGACACGTTGATCCAGCCTGAAAAGTCTTTGTTGTTGTCGCCTGAGGAGGCACTGGCCGCGCGGGATGCCGCGTTGGACGAATGGCTGACCGCGCTGTCCCGCTAGGACCTGGCGTTTTTGCCGGTATCGCTGCTGCGGTGGCGATACCGGTTTTTATCCTTTTGACCACGGCGGCGATCCTGTGGGTGGCTGAGCCGGGCAAAGGATTGTCGCCTTCGGATTGGGCGGCGGTGCGCTTTACGCTTTGGCAGGCGCTTTTGTCTTCGATTTTTAGTGTCGCGCTGGCCATTCCGGTGGCGCGCGCCTTGGCGCGGCAGAGGTTTCCGGGGCGTGGTGTGTTGATCACGCTGTTGGGCGCTCCGTTTTTGTTGCCGGTGATCGTGGCGATCTTTGGGTTACTGGCGGTCTTTGGGCGCGGCGGGTTGGTGAATGCCGTGTTGGGTTTTTTGGGCTTGCCCGACGTGTCGATCTTTGGCTTGCACGGTGTCGTGCTGGCCCATGTGTTTTTCAATTTGCCCTTGGCGACGCGGCTGATCCTGCAAGGCTGGCAGGATATACCAAGCGAGCGGTACCGATTGGCGGCCAGTCTTGGGATGGATGCAGCCGCGATCAACCGACATTTGGAGCGGCCCATGTTGCGGCAGGTGCTGCCGGGGGCGGCTTTGGTGATCTTTGTGCTGTGCACGACGAGTTTCGCGGTGGCGTTGACTTTGGGCGGGGGGCCTAAGGCGACGACGGTGGAACTGGCGATTTATCAGGCGTTGCGCTTCGAGTTTGACCTGAGCCGGTCGGCGTTTTTGGCGTTGATCCAACTGGCGATTACGGTGGCATTGGCGTTGCTGGCCTATCGATTTGTGAAACTGGCGGGGTTTAATCCGGGACTGGATCGCGTGATTGTCCGTTGGGATGGACGTGCGCGATGGTGCCGGGTGGTGGACGGTGTGTTGATCGTTCTGGCGGCCCTGTTTTTGTTGGTGCCAATCTTTGCAGTGCTGGTGCGAGGCTTGCCGGAAGTGGCGGGATTGCCCGCCGTGGTCTGGGTGTCGGCGGCACGCTCGGTCATCGTGGCTTTGGCGTCGACCGCGATTGTCATCGTTTTGGCGCTGGCCATGTCCTTGGCCGTGTCGCGGTTGGGGGCACGCGGCAAGTGGGTGGAAACGGCGGGGCTTTTGGCGGTGGCGGCGTCGCCTTTGGTGATGGGGACGGGATTGTTCATTCTGATCTTTCCTTTCGCGAACCCGGAAGCTTTGGCCTTGCCGGTGACGGTGTTGGTCAATGCGGTGGTGACTTTGCCCTTTGCTTTGCGGGCCTTGGTCCCTGCCTGTCGGACGGTTGAGGCGGACTATGGGCGTTTGGCGGACAGTTTGGGCCTGACGGGATGGGCGCGGTTGCGGTTGGTGATCTGGCCACGGTTGACGCGGCCCTTGGGGTTTTCAGCCGGTTTGGCGGCGGCCCTGTCGATGGGGGACTTGGGCGTGATCGCCTTGTTTGCTGACCCGGAGGCTGCGACCTTGCCCTTGCAGGTGTACCGTTTGATGGGGGCGTACCGGATGGATCAGGCAAGCGGGGCGGCGGTTTTGTTGCTGGCGTTAAGCTTCGCCCTGTTCTGGGTGTTTGATCGAGGAGCACGTCGTGCTGAGGTTTGAAGGCGTTGAATTGCGCCGGGACGGGTTTCGACTGGTGGTGGATTGCGCCGTTTCGGGGCCGGGGATCACGGCTGTGATTGGGCCGTCGGGCGGAGGCAAGTCGACCTTGTTGTCGCTGGTTGGCGGGTTCGAATTGCCGGACGCAGGTCGCGTTTTGTGGGATGAGACTGACCTTGGGCGTTTGGCGCCGGGGGATCGGCCCGTGGCAGTTTTGTTTCAGGATAACAACCTGTTCCCGCATTTGGATGTTTTGACCAATGTGGCACTTGGAGTTTCGCCCAAGGTGCGTCCTTCGGGCGAGGTGCTGGAGCGGGCGCGAGAGGCTTTGCGAAAGGTTGGCTTGGAGGGGATGGAAAGGCGATTGCCGGGGGCGTTGTCCGGCGGACAGCAAAGCCGCGCGGCTTTGGCGCGGGTGTTGTTGACGGATCGCGATGTGGTTTTGATGGACGAAGCGTTTTCCGCGCTTGGTCCGGCCCTGCGGGTCGAGATGTTGGAGTTGGTCACAGATTTGCTGGGCGACCGGACGGTCTTGATGGTGACGCATGATCCTGAAGATGCCAAGCGCGTGGCGGGGCAGGTGATCTTTGTGAACGACGGGCAGGTGTTTGCGCCAGTTGGCACAAAGGAGCTGTTCGGCAACCCTCACCCGGATTTGGCGGCTTACTTAAACTGAGGCGAAGTCGTCGATGGCGTAACCTTGCAGGAACAGGCAAGCCGTCAGATCGCCGTGGTTGATCGCGTAGGGTGCGGCCTCGGCGACGATGGGTTTGGCGTGAACGGCGACACCCATGCCGGCGCGTTCGATCATGCCCAGATCATTTGCGCCGTCGCCTATGGCGATGGCATTGGATGTTTCAGGCGAGAGGCGTTCAAGCTGGGCGACTTTGGTGTCGCGGCCAAGGATGGGGCGGGCGACGTCTCCGGTCAGTTGGTTGTCTTCGATCAGCAGGCGGTTGGCGTGGGCCTCGTCAAAGCCAAGCTGTTGGGCGACTTGTTCGGCGAACTGGATGAAGCCGCCCGAGACAAGGGCAGTATGTGCGCCGTTTTGCTTCATCGTCTGGACCAGTGTTTTGCCGCCGGGGGCAAGCGTGATGCGGGTGTCCAGCACCTTTTGGATCACGTCCGCTGCAAGACCTTTCATCAGGCCGACACGTTCCAGAACCGCCTCTTCAAAATTCAGGTCGCCATTCATGGCACGGACCGTGATCTCGGCGACGCGGGGGCCGACACCGGCTTCGTCGGCCAGTTCATCGATGCATTCCTGTTCGATCATCGTCATGTCCATGTCGGCGATCAGCAGGGTCTTGCGACGGTTCGTGTCGTCGACACAATTCAGGTCAACCTTCTGATCTGTAATGCTTTTTCGAACGTTTTCCAGATTTCCGGGCCGCGTGGCGACGGGGAATTCTGCGGCCTGATCCGGGGACAGCCAAAGCGCGTCGCCGGTGGCCCCGAACGCGCCTTGCAGCGAGGACACAAGGCTTGGGTCCAGCGATCCTTTAGGGGCGATGAGCGAAATGATGGGCATGGGGTGTTCCGTAGAATTTTCTGCAACGCCCCGGCTCTAGCGACAAATTGTGACTTGCGAAAGGGCCTGGGCATCGCTATCGCCGCCCGTGGGACACCCTTCCCCAACGAAGGGCGCATATCTGTAAGGATATTCAGAAATGAATATAGAACAACCGGCAACGCGGCCGGCTAATCCGCGTTTTTCGTCTGGCCCATGTGCCAAACCCCCAACCTTTTCTTTCGATGGATTGAACAATGCTGCCCTTGGGCGGTCGCATCGCGCTGCCATCGGGAAATCCAAGCTGAAAGACGCGATCGAACAGACCAAGGCGATTCTTGGTGTGCCCGAAGGCTATCTGGTGGGCATCGTGCCTGCGTCGGATACGGGTGCCGTCGAGATGGCGATGTGGAACCTTTTGGGTGCGCGTCCGGTCGAGATGCTGGCTTGGGAAAGCTTTGGATCGGGCTGGATCACCGATGTGGTCAAGCAGTTGAAGCTGGACGCCAAGGTGACCGTAGCGAATTATGGCGAGATCGTTGATCTGGCGGCCGTGGACTGGAATGCGGACGTTGTTTTCACTTGGAATGGCACGACTTCGGGCGTGCGGGTTCCGGCGTCTTTTGATATTCCGGCAGATCGCGAGGGGCTGACGATTTGCGATGCGACCTCGACTGCCTTTGCGCAGGATTTGCCGTGGGATCGCTTGGATGTGGTGACGTTCAGCTGGCAGAAGGTGTTGGGCGGTGAGGCCGCGCATGGGATGATCGTGCTTTCCCCGCGTGCTGTGGAACGTCTTGAAAATTACACGCCTCCTTGGCCTTTGCCGAAGATTTTCCGGCTGACGAAGGGCGGTAAGATCATTTCC
Organism: uncultured Rhodobacterales bacterium; assembly: GCA_964632495.1. GTDB lineage: Bacteria > Pseudomonadota > Alphaproteobacteria > Rhodobacterales > Rhodobacteraceae > CALKXV01. The sequence continues at coordinate 22,122 of CAZWDS010000028.1, read as the reverse complement.
GGCGTCTTTGAGGGCGCCACGATCAACACGCCGTCGATGCTGGCGGTTGAGGATTACCTGCAGGCGCTTGATTGGGCTGTCAGTGTGGGCGGTTTGCCGGGCTTGATCGGGCGGGCGGATGCCAATGCGAAGGTGCTGCATGACTTCTGCGCCGCACATGATTGGATCGAGAATTTGGCCGTGATGCCCGAGACTTGGTCGAATACCAGCGTTTGCCTGAAGTTCACTGATGACCGGATCACTGATGGGGCGACGTTTGCAAAAGCGGTGGCCAAGCGGCTGGAAACTCAGAACGTGGCTTATGACATCGGCGCTTATCGCGATGCCCCTTCGGGCCTTCGGATTTGGTGCGGTGGCACGGTTGAAACGTCCGATCTTGAGGCGTTGATGCCTTGGTTGGAATGGGCGTTTGAGGCTGAAATCGCGGCGCTGTCGGCGACGGAATAACGGTGCGCGCAAAGCGCACACCCTACAGAATTTACGGATACATAAAATGACACAGAACCCTAAAGTGTTGGTCAGCGACAAGCTGTCTGAAACCGCCGTCCAGATCTTTCGCGATCGCGGCATCGACGTGACCTTTGAACCGGCCCTTGGCAAGGACAAGGATCGTCTGTTGGAGTTGATCCCCCAGTTTGACGGTTTGGCCATCCGGTCGGCCACCAAGGTGACCGAAAAGTTGTTGGCCGCTGCCGACAATCTGAAGGTTGTTGCGCGGGCCGGGATTGGGGTCGACAATGTCGATATCCCTGCCGCGTCGAAGAAGGGTGTGATCGTGATGAACACGCCGTTTGGCAATTCGATCACCACGGCGGAACATGCGGTTGCGATGATGTTTGCCGTGGCGCGTCAGATCCCCGAGGCCAGTGCCTCGACCCATGACGGGAAGTGGGAGAAGTCGAAGTTTATGGGCGTTGAACTGACGGCGAAGACCCTTGGCGTGATCGGGGCCGGGAATATCGGCTCGATCGTGATTGAGCGTGCGCGGGGCCTGAAGATGAAGGTCATCGCCTATGATCCGTTTTTGTCGGAAGAGCGTGCGGCGAAGATCGGTGTTGAGAAGGTTGAGCTGGACGCGTTGCTGGGCCGCGCCGATTTCATCACCTTGCATGTGCCTTTGACGGACAAGACGCGGAACATTCTGTCGGCCGAGGCGATTGCCAAGTTGAAGCCCGGCGTTCGGATCGTGAACTGTGCCCGTGGCGGTTTGGTCGACGAAGCCGCTTTGGCCGAAGCGTTGAAGTCGGGCCATGTGGCGGGTGCTGCATTCGATGTCTTTGCCGAGGAACCGGCGGTCAACTCGCCGCTGTTCAACCTGCCGAACGTGGTTGTGACGCCACATTTGGGGGCTTCGACGACTGAGGCTCAGGAAAACGTGGCGTTACAAGTGGCCGAGCAGATGTCGGATTACCTGCTGACGGGTGCTGTGACCAATGCTCTGAATATGCCAAGCGTGACGGCGGAAGAGGCCAAGGTGATGGGGCCTTGGGTGAAACTGGCCGGGCATTTGGGCAGCTTTGTTGGCCAACTGACGGACGAGCCGATCCGCGCCATCAACATCCTGTTTGACGGTGAAGTGTCGGAAATGAACACCGATGCTTTGCGCGCTGCCGCTGTGGCCGGGATTTTGAAGGCGACGAACCCAGAGGTGAACATGGTTAGCGCACCCGTGATTGCGGATGATCGCGGCGTCAAAACTTCGACGACGACGCAGAAGAAATCGGGTGTGTTTGATGCCTATATCAAGCTGACCGTCGTGACGGATTCCCGTGAACGCTCGGTCGGCGGCACGGTGTTCAGCGATGGCAAGCCGCGATTCATTCAGATCAAGGGCATCAACATCGACGCCGAGATTGGCGAGCATATGGTGTACACGACGAACGAAGATGTGCCGGGGATTATCGGAACTTTGGGTGAAACGATGGGGTCGAACGGCGTGAACATCGCGAACTTTACCCTGGGTCGGAACGAAAAGAACGGCGATGCGATTGCGCTATTGTATGTGGACGAACCGGTCGCTCAACCTGTCATAGAACAGTTACAAGCGACCGGCATGTTCGAACAAGTGCGGCCATTGACCTTTGAGGTCGCGTGAGGGCCGGGGGACGTATGGGGTATGATCTGACACGCCGATTGGTGGCCGAGGCTTTGGGTACAGGGCTTTTGGTCGCCACGGTCGTTGGCTCGGGCATTATGGCCGAGCGTTTGACCGATGACGTGGCGCTTCAGCTTTTGGGGAACACCCTGCCGACCGGGGCTATTCTGGTGGTGTTGATCACCGCCTTTGGCCCTGTGTCGGGTGCCCATTTCAATCCGGCGGTGACTTTGGCGTTTCTGATCCGGCGCGAGATCATGGCTTTTTGGGCCATGCTATACATCGTGGCGCAAGTCGGCGGCGGTATTCTGGGCACTTGGCTGGCTCATGGGATGTTCGAAGAGACGGTTTTCCAGTTCTCTGAGAAGGTGCGCACGGGTGGGGCGCAGTGGTTGTCCGAGGTGGTGGCGACCTTTGGGTTGGTGTTGATCATCTTTGCCGGTGTCCGGCAGCGTCCCGAGGCGGTGCCTTGGCTGGTCGGGCTTTATATCACGGCGGCCTATTGGTTTACCGCGTCGACGTCCTTTGCCAATCCGGCGGTTGCGATTGCGCGGTCTTTCACCAACACGTTTTCGGGTATTCAGCCTGTGGATGTCCCGGGGTTCATTGTGGCGCAGATCGCAGGCGCGGTTTTTGCGGCGGTTTTGTTTGGTTGGCTCTACCGCGATACCACGCAGAAATGATGCCTTTAGGGCCCGTTAATTCATTCCCTTGAAAAGGCTCTTTACCAAGGCTGGCACTGGCGGTTTTTTCTGACTATGACGCGCGGATGATGATTTACGCGGTTGGCGATATACACGGGCATCTCGACAAGCTGAAAGCAGCCCATGCGCTGATCGCCGAAGACCAGGCGCAAGCAGGCGTTTCGGGTGCGTTGATCGTGCATGTTGGGGATTTGGTGGATCGTGGTCCCGATGCGAAAGCAGTGATTCAATATCTGATTGATGGATTGGCAGACAAGAACGACTGGCTGATCTTGCGTGGCAATCATGACCAGATGTTCAGCGATTTTCTGGAAGGCGGGGATGGCTCGCATCCACGGTTAAGGTCTGGGTTGACCTGGCAGCATCACAACCTGGGCGGCAAAGCGACGTTGGAGTCCTATGGTGTCAAGCGCAAGCTTCTGGAAACCGACAAGGCGTTTCGGGTCCGCGCACGCGCGAAAGTTCCGGCAGCGCACAGGACGTTCTTGTCAGAGCTTCCGTTGTGGCATCGCGAAGACGATATGATTTTCGTTCATGCCGGTATCCGCCCGGGGTTTCCGATGGATGCGCAAGAAGAAGACGATCTGCTGTGGATCCGGGATGACTTTCTGTGGCACCTGAACGATCACGAGGCCTTGATTGTGCATGGTCACACGCCCGTGGACGAACCGACACACTATGGAAATCGCGTGAATATCGATACCGGGGCGGGATGGGGCTATGATCTGACCCCTGTGGTGTTTGACGATGGGACGTGTTTTGCCCTGACGCCGGATGGTCGCACGAAGCTGAAAGTGCCGCGCAAGTAAAACTTAGGGTTTAGAAACTTTGCCGGCGTAGGACTGCCGGGCGGCCCTTCCGTGCTTGACCACAGGTGCGGTGCAGGTAGCTTCGCGCTAATGCCAATGGGAGAACACATATGGCTCAGAGACTGCATTTCGTATTCGGAGGAGAGCTTGTCGATCCGTCCGAGAACGTGTTTCGAAACATCGAAGACATTCACATGGTCGGTATCTATCCTGACTATGAAGCGGCTTATAACGCTTGGAAAAGCGAGGCGCAGCGGACGGTGGACAATGCCCATATGAGGTATTTCATCGCGCATTTGCACCGTTTGCGTGATGAAGAGGCCGAGGCGTCTTCGACCGAGGAGTTGGACAGCTGACAGACAGCCGCCCCCGGCTTATCTCGCGCGTGACCGCCACGGCGCAACGCCTGCGGGACATGTCGCCTTTTTCTGCGGGAAAAGGCGCGGGCACCGAGGGTGGCGAGCGGTTGGGCAATCCAAGCCTGCAGCGGCCCAAAGGGTGTTTGATCTGGTTGATCACGCGCGAGGGTAAGGACGCGGGCGGCGTTTTGTCGATTTGCCAAGAGTTGTCGTTTCTGCGCGAAGAACCGGTGAATTGTCTTGTCACGACGGAAAGTGACAGCCCCTTGGTGCCGTCGGTCGCTAATTCAGTGATCCATCAGTTGACCCCTGTTGATACGCAAGGATCGGTTGCACGGTTTCACGACCATTGGAAGCCCGACGTTGGTCTCGTTTTGGGAGACGTTGAATCGACCAAGCTGATCAAAGAGGCTGCTGGTCGGCGCGTGCCCCTGTTCTATGTGGCGCGGAAACGCGGGATCCCACGCCGTTTTCCGCAGCACTTGGCATTGATGCAGGCCTGTTTGACGGGTTCAGCTGCTGAAGCACGCTGGTTGCGGTCCGAGATGGGTGAAGATGACACAAGTGTCGAAATCACCGGACCTCTCAGCGATACGAGTCATGCTTTGGCGTGCAATGACGCGGAATGTAATGATTTGGCGGCACTTCTTGGGGGACGTCCAGTTTGGTTGGCTGCTGGTGTCCATTTGGGCGAGATTGATATGATCGAAGCTGCGCACCGACGTGCCTTTCGTGGCGCGCATCGGATGCTTTTGATCCTTGTGCCGGCCAATCCCGAAGACGCACCTGTTTTTCGGGAAAAAATTCATGCGGCGGGCTGGCAAACAGGTCTGCGCTCGGACGGGGAGGAACCGGAAGAGGATGTGCAGGTTTATATCGCTGACACCGAGGGTGAATTGGGCTTGTGGTATCGGCTGGCCCCAACCAGCTTTGTGGGAGGGTCCTTTGTGGCTGACGCAGTTTCAAGCGATCCCTTCGATCCGGCGGCCCTTGGATCAGCCGTTTTGCATGGACCGCACGTCGGGGATGTGGCTCCGCGGTTCAAACGATTGGCTGAGGCTGGCGGTGCGATGTCCGTTGAAGATGCCGATGATCTGGGAGAAGCGCTGCAATCGCTTCTGGCCCCTGACAAGGCAGCAACTTTGGCACAGGCTGGATGGTCGGTGACGACCGAAAGCGCAGGTGTGGTCGAGCGTTTGGTCGAACTGATTGACCTGGCGCTTGAGGAAGCGGAGACGCGCTAATGCGTCCACCGGGATTTTGGCAAAACCCGCCTGACCGTCCCGGCTGGCAGGCTTGGGCTTTGGCTCCTTTGGCGAAAATCTACGCCCGCGCGACGGCAAAACGTGTGGCTTCGCCCGGTTATCGGGCGTCTTGTCCTGTGATTTCGGTCGGCAATCTAAACGTCGGTGGGACAGGAAAGACACCCGTTGTGATGGCCCTGATCGAGCGTTTGGGGACAGGCGTTCACGTGGTGTCGCGAGGGTACGGCGGATCGCTGGAGGGTCCGGTTCAGGTGGATGAGCGACGCCATTCGGCGGCCGAGGTTGGGGACGAGCCATTGTTGCTGTCTGCCTTTGGTCCCACTTGGGTGTCTAGGGACAGGGCTGCTGGCGTAAAGGCTGCCGAGGCGGCGGGTGCGCGGGCGATTATCTTGGATGATGGGCACCAGACCCCGGGCTTAGAGCGGACGCTGAGCCTTGTAGTCGTCGACGCCGAGACCGGGTTTGGCAATGGGTGCGTGATGCCCTCAGGCCCCTTGCGAGAGCCGGTTGACGCCGGTCTGGCGCGGGCGGATTTGATTGTGTTGATAGGGGCTGACGCGGCGCAGGATCGGTTCCGTGCGATGTGGGCTACGGCTTTAGATGTGCCTGTGGTGTCGGCGCGATTGGACGTGTTGCCGACCGGCATGGACTGGGCCGGTTTGCGCGTTATGGCGTTTGCCGGGATCGGGCGACCCGAGAAGTTCTTTCAGACATTGCGTGACTTGGGGGCCGAAGTTTTGCGGGCCGAGGCTTTGGACGATCATCAGGCTTTGTCAGAGACCCTGATGAAACGTCTGGACGTGGAAGCGGCGGCTTTGTCGGCGCAATTGGTGACGACCGAAAAAGATGCGGTGCGTTTGCCTGCTTCGTTCCGTCAGAAGGTTCTGACATTGCCGGTGCGATTGGCGGTTTCGGATGCGTCAGCTTTAGATGCGGCTTTGGCGCGTATTATCGGGGCTCTGCCCCCGCCGCGCTGACGCGCGTCTCCCCCGAAGTATTTTGGGCAAGAGGAAAGCAATTTTAGTCGAATTGTTCGGATCCGTGGTCGTTGAGGCCGGGGGCGGCTTTCGGCGTGGCGGTCCGGGCTTCAGAGAAGCGGAACGGGGGGCGGACCAGCGGGATGCCGTTGTCGTCGGCCTGGATGCCACGGTGTTGAACTTGGGGGTCTGCGAAAACGTCGGCCATGTCGTTGATGGGGCCTGCGGGGATGCCTTTTGCTTCGCAGTCGGCCAGTAGTTCGGCGCGCGTGCGTTTCTTGGTTTCGCTGTTGATCTGGGCGATGAGGGTGTCGCGGTTTGCGATGCGCCCTGCGTTGGTTGAATGGGCCGGGTCTGTACTTAGGTCTTTGCGGTCGAGCAGCGCACAGAGGCGCTGGAATTGCGCGTCGTTGCCAGTGGCGATAATGGCCCAGCCGTCGGCGCAGTCAAAGACTTGATAGGGCACAAGGTTCTGGTGGGCATTGCCGATCCGTTCGGGGGCGGTGCCGGAGGCGAGGTAGTTGAGCGCCTGATTGGCCATGATTGCAACGCCGGTGTCAAACAACGCCATGTCGATGTGTTGGCCTTTGCCGGTGATGCCTCGTTGGATCAGCGCCGCTTGGATCGCGATGACTGAATAGAGCCCGGTGAAGATATCCGTGACCGCAACGCCTGCTTTTTGAGGTTGCCCCACCGGGTCGCCGGTGACGGACATCAGGCCGCACATGCCTTGGATCACATAGTCATAGCCTGCGCGATTGGCATAGGGCCCAGTTTGGCCAAAGCCGGTGATCGAGCAATAGATCAGGCGTGGGTTGACTTCGGCGAGGCTGGCATAGTCGAGACCGTATTTGGCGAGGCCCCCGACTTTGAAGTTTTCGATCAGCACGTCGGCGGTGCGTGCCATGTCGATGACGCGGTTACGGCCTTCGTCAGTGCGGAAATCAGCGGTGATCGAGCGTTTGTTGCGGTTGGTGGAATGGAAATAGGCCGCTGAGGTGTCACCGTCTTTTTCGATGAAAGGCGGGCCCCATTTACGGGTGTCATCCCCGCCGGGTGCTTCGATCTTGGTAACTTCGGCACCTAAATCGGCCAGAGTTTGACCGGCCCAAGGGCCTGCCAGAACGCGGGCGAGTTCGATGACTTTCAAACCGTTGAGGGGGGTCATAGGCGGCTCCAATCCAGTGGTGGAACTGGTTGTAGCGGCTTTTGGCGAGAGGTCGAGAGCAGGCGGCGAGGGTGGCCCCGCCGCCTGTCGTGTTTTAGCTGTTCAGTTCGGCTTCCAGAATGGCCTTCAACTCGGCGTAGGGCATGTTGCCGTGCTTTTCGCCGTTGATGAAGAACGAGGGCGTGCCGGTGACGTCGTCGGCCTCGGTGTTTTTCAGGTAGTTGGCGTAAAGCGCCTGTGCGCGGTCACCGTCCGAAAAACAGGCATCGAGGTCAGCGTCGGTCAGGCCGGCTGTTTTTCCGATCGTGCGCAGTTTCTCGATGATTTGCTGGGGGCTGTTGTCCGGGTTGGCCCAGTCGCGTTGCTGCGCATAGATCATGTCGATGATGCCGAAATAGCGGCTTTCGGCGTTTTCTCCGCAACGGGCGGTGATCCCGGCCCACAGACCGTAGCGGTCAAAATAAACTTCGCGGTTGATGAAGTGGATCAACCCGGTATCGATGAAATCTTTTTTTAACTCTTTGAACGTGCCCGCGTGGAAGGCCGCGCAATGTGGGCATGTGAAAGAGGCGTATTCGATCATCGTGACTTTGGAGTCGGGGTTGCCGAGACTCATTTCCTTGATCATCGAGGTATCGATGTCGTCGGCGGATTGGGCGAAAGCCGCGCCGAAGGCGTTGCTTGTGGTGTTGCTTGGGGCAAGGAAGAACAAGCCGATAAGGGCGATTGTGCCGATGGCGGCGAGGGCCGTCAGTCTGCGGATCATGGTGTCAGGTCCTTATGCTTTGGATTTTGTCAGTACGTTCGAGCCAAGGCGTTCAAGTGCTTGGCGTAGGTCGGAATCGCTTACGTCGTTGGCCGCGGCTTTGGCCTCGGGTTTAATCGGGACCGGGCCCGGGGGTGTCTTTGGGGCCGGGTCGAAGACGGCCTGGCCTTCGGCAAAACCCGTGGCAGCGGTTTGCGTGATGCGGATTTTCTGGACTGCGGCATAGCCATAACAGGTGTTCACGCGGTCGCGGATCGTGTCTTTTTGCATTTCCAGCATGGGGGCATTGGCCCCCGTGGTCAGCAATGTCAGGGTGGCTCCGAACCCGCGTCCGTAAGACACATCCACGGGCCGTGCGATGTGGGCGATGTCGGTGCCCGCCACTTCGGCCCAGTGGGTCAGAAGGCGGGATACGGCGAACCCACGGCTTTCGCCCGCGTTGCGCACGCGATTGGCCACCAGGCTGGCGGCGCGCTCGAACCCGCGTTTGCGGCGGGTTGGCTTGGAGGATGACGCAGGCTTTGCCACGGGCTTGAAATCCTTCATTGGTCATTCATTGTAAACCACGTTGGCGCTGTTGCCAGTGTTAAGCCATATCGGAGCATAAAGATTGTGTGACCCAAGGCCGGATGACCTGTTGGCATGGTACGATAAACATGCGCGTGAGCTGCCTTGGCGGGTGTCTCCGGCGGATCGGCGCGCTGGAGTTGTGTCAGACCCGTATCGTGTGTGGCTTAGCGAAATTATGCTGCAGCAGACGACAGTTGCTGCTGTTAAAGCGTATTTTCTGAAATTTACGGCGCTTTGGCCCCGGGTTCAGGATCTGGCGGCGGCGGATGATTCGACCGTGATGGCGGAATGGGCCGGGCTTGGGTACTACGCGCGGGCGCGGAACCTTTTGAAATGTGCCCGAGAGGTGGTGGAGGTGCATGGTGGCGTCTTCCCGACGACGCGCGAGGGGTTGCTGAGTTTGCCGGGTATTGGGCCTTACACGGCGGCGGCTGTGGCTTCGATTGCCTATGATCAGCCGGAAACGGTGTTGGATGGCAATGTGGAACGCGTCATGTCGCGGCTTTATCTGGTGGAAACGCCTTTGCCGAAGTCCAAGCCTGCGTTGATGGAGCTGGCCACAGAGTTGACGCCCAAGACGCGGGCTGGGGATTATGCTCAGGCCGTCATGGATTTGGGGGCGACGGTGTGTACGCCCAAGTCTCCGGCGTGCGGGATTTGTCCTTGGATGGAGCCTTGCGCGGCTCGCGCCGAAGGGCGACAGGCCGAGCTTCCGAAGAAAGAGCGTAAGAAGCCGAAACCGGTGCGGTTTGGCATTGTCTATTTGGGGCGTCGTTCTGATGGGGCCTGGTTGGTGGAAACGCGCCCTGATCGCGGTTTGTTGGGAGGGATGCTGGGATGGCCGGGCACTGAATGGGCTGAAACTGCGGCGGTTGATGCGCCTCCGGTGGATGCTGAGTGGCGCGATTTGGGGGCAGAAGTGCGCCATACATTTACGCATTTTCATTTGCGTTTGGACGTGAAAACTGCGGAATTGCCCTTGGATGCTATGCCAGACAGAGGCCATTTCGACCCCACCTTAGACCCGGGCGCTTTTCCGACCGTCATGCGCAAAGCCTATGATCTGGCCGTTGACGCTGTGGCCCCGTCGGCTGGATAAGAGGATATGCCAGTCGCACGCCCCGCTTTGATCCCGCCCGCCTTGCCCTTCTGGGGGTCACTTTTGCTGATCCCTTTGATGTGGGTCAGCGCGATTTCGGGCGGATGGACGGTGATTTTGGTGCCGCTTGGGTCTTGGGTGTTATTCTCGGTTCTGGATGTGGCTTTTGGGCTGACCCAATCGGGTCTGGATACCGACACGCCCGATGATGATCTTTTTCTGTACCGGCTGATCACGTGGGTCTGGGGGCCGTTGCAGGTTGTGTCGGTTTTTGGCGTCATCGCTTATCTGGTGCGGTCCGATCATGCGCTTTGGGAGATGATCGCGGTGGCAGGCGGTCTGGGGGTCGCTGCGGGTGCGGTTGGGATCGTTTATGCGCATGAATTGATGCATCAGAATGCGCGGTTTGAACGATGGTTGGGCGATCTGTTGATGACGTCGGTGCAATACGGTCATTTTCGGTCAGAACATTTGTTGGTCCATCATCGCTATGTGGGCACGCCGCGGGATGCGGTGACGGCGCGGTACAACGAAGGGTTTCATCGGTTTTTCAGGCGGGTTTTGAGGCGCTGCCCACGATCGGCGTGGGAGGCGGAAGCCGCGAAACTGGAGCGGGCCAAGCAACCCGTATGGGATCTGAGAAATCCGTTTTGGCGCTATGGTGTCTTGCAAGTCTTGTTTTTGGGGCTCGCGTTCTGGGTCGGCGGCCTTTTGGGTTTGGCTCTGTATTTGGTTCATGCAGGCGTCGCGATCTGGCAGCTAGAACTGGTGAATTACATTGAGCACTACGGCCTGACCCGTCGGCATCTGGGCGAGGGCAAGTACGAACATGTGCAGCCGCGACACAGTTGGAATGCCTCGCACCGGGCGACGAATTGGTTGCTTATCAACCTGCAAAGGCATTCGGATCACCACTATAAGCCCGACCGGCGCTACCCGTTGTTGCAAACCTATGGGGCACAGGAAGCGCCTCAACTGCCGTTTGGCTATGGGGTGATGGGGTTTGTAGCGATGATCCCACCCTTGTGGCGACGACGGATGAACCCGCGTGTTCGGGCGTGGCGCAAGTTGCATTATCCCGATATTGAGGACTGGACGCCGTACAAGACCGGCGCTTTGCCGATGCCACGATAGAAAGGGCGAAACCTTGGGTGATCTGATTTTCTGGATTGTGGCGCTTATCGTGCTGTTCTTTGGCTTCCGCTGGTTGCAGAATCGCAAGAAGGACGACTAGGGCTTTAACCGTTCCAACAAGGCTTTGGCGACGGTCGTGCCGCCGGTGATAACGCCTGCGGTTTGACGGGCCGGGCTGTTGAAGGTCAGTGTTTCGCCGTGCCGGTCCATGACCCGCGCTCCGGCTTCTTCGGCGATCAGGGCCCCTGCCGCGATGTCCCATTCCCAAGCCGGACGCAGGGTGATCATCGCGTCAAACCGACCCTCGGCCACCAGAGCCAAACGGTAGGCCAGCGACGGACGGAAGTGGCGTTTCACGTCTGGTGGACCGTCTTTCCAGAATTCTTCGCGAAAGCTGATCTTGGGGCTGAGGATGCTTGCGCCGTCAAGGGTCTCGCGGGTTAGGGCGGACATGGGCGAGTTGTTGATCGTCGCGCCTTGGCCCAGTTCGGCAAGGTACATTTTTTCGCGCACGGGCAAAAAGACACAAGCGGCGGTGATCTTGCCGTTTTCGGCCACAGCCAGCGAATGCGCCCAAGTTTTCTCGCCTGCCACAAAAGATCGAGTACCGTCGATGGGATCGACGATGAACACGCGGCTGGCGTTCAGACGGGCGGGATCATCCTCGGTTTCTTCGCTGACCCAGCCATAGTCGGGGCGGGCTTTCAAAAGACGGTCTTTCAGGTGGGTGTCGACCGCAAAGTCGGCTTCGGACACCGGATCGTCACCACCTTTGTCCCAGACTTGTGGGTCTTCGCGCCAGAAACTGCGGGCGATCTCGCCTGCTTCGCGTGCGGTTTCTTCCAGAAGGGCCAGATCACGCGCCGGCAAGGGTCATTCCTTCGACCAGAAGCGAGGGCACCACGCGGCTAAGGTGCGTGCGGGCGTCGTTTGCGGGCCGGATGCTGCGCAGCATATCGTGCAGGTTACCTGCGATGGTGCATTCGTTGACGGGATAGGTGATTTCTCCGTTTTCCACCCAAAAGCCGCTGGCCCCACGCGAATAATCGCCTGTGGTCGCACTTATGGTCGACCCGATCATCGAGGTGACCAAAAGGCCGGTGCCCATGTCTTTCAGCAGATTATCTTGGCTGACCTTGCCTTGCGTAAGCGCGACATTGGTTATGCTGGGGCTTGGTGGCGACGAGGTGCCCCGCGCGGCACTGGCGGTGCTGTTCATCCCAAGCTGGCGGGCCGAGGACAAGTCCAGCGTCCAGCCTTGAAGCAGGCCGTTTTCAACGATGTTGCGTTGCTTGGTGGGCAGACCTTCGGCGTCGAAGGGTTTTGAGCCCGAGACGCGCGCGCGGTGTGGGTTTTCGACCAGCGACAAATTGTCGGGCAAGACGGGTTCGCCCAGACGTTCGCGAAGCCATGAGCTGCCACGCGCTACGGACGCCCCGCTGGCGGCTTGCAGCAGGTGACCGATCAGGCTGGTGGCGACACGTTCGTCGTACAGAACGGGATATGCGCCCGTTTTGGGTTTGCGTGCACCGGCGCGGGCGATGGCGCGGCGGGCGGCTTCTTGGCCGACGAATTCGGGCCTGGGCAAGTCGGCCTGATAAATACGGGCTTCGCCGAAGTGATCCCGCTCCATTTCAAGCCCTTCGCCCGAGATTGCCACGCAATAGAGCGCATGGGACGATCTTTCATAGCCGCCGGAAAATCCATTGCTGGCCGCCATATGGATGCGGTTTCTGGAGTATGACGTGGCCGCGCTTTGAACCTGACTGATGCCTTTGACGTCCATGGCGGCTGCTTCGGCCTCGACAGCGGTGGCTTGCATGTGGGCAGGTGAAGGTTCGGGCGCGTCTTCCACCAGATCAAGGGCGGTCAGATCCCAGTTTTTGGCCAGTTGATCAGGGTCGGCCAGACCGATGTGCGGGTCTTCAGGGGCGATTTCGGCCATGGCAACCGCGCGCTCTGCCATCTGTGCAATGGTCGCGTCGCTGGCGTCCGAGGCGGACACACAGGCTTGTTTCTTGCCGATCATGACGCGCAGGCCGATTTCGATGCCCTCGGCCCGCTCGGCATGTTCCAATGCGCCTTCGCGAACCTCGATCGAAACCGAGCGTCCGTCGGTTGCGATGGCATCGGCACTTTCGGCGCCTGCCTTAGTGGCGGCGGAAAGCAAGGTGTCGGTCAGTTGAGAAAGAGATGTCATGAGGCTGGAGGTAGTCTGCAATGGGGCAGGCTTCAAGCAGGGAAAGATTGACAAGGTGTCTGGAATACCGGATCGAATGGGTAATATGCGTAGGAGGGGAACCCCATGAAACTGACCGAAGAACGTATCATTGCAGCCCCTCCCGAGGTGGTTTGGGCCGGGATTTTGGATGCCGAGGTGCTGAAGGCGTGTATTCCAGGGTGTCAGGAATTAACGGGCAATCCCGAGGACGGGTTTGAAGCGGTCGTGGTGCAGAAGGTTGGACCGGTTAAGGCAACGTTCAAGGGCGTTGTCGCGCTGTCGGATATCGAACCCGGAGTGGGCTGTCGGTTGCAGGGCGAAGGCAAAGGCGGGGCCGCTGGCTTTGCTAAGGGCGGTGCTACGGTGCGTTTGACGCCTGAAGGGGACGGCACATTGTTGTCTTACGATGTGGATGCCAGTGTCGGTGGCAAACTGGCGCAATTGGGCAGCCGATTGATCGACTCTTTTGCGAAAAAGCTGGCCGACAAGTTTTTCGCCAACTTCCAAGAAACGATGGAAGCCCGCGCCGAAGGCTAGTTGTTTTCAGACAAGGCTCGGGCCGTAAGCGCCTTCAACCGTTTGGGCACTCAGCATTATTTGATCCGCTGATCATTCGCAAAAATCTGACCTTCTTCGTTCACCTCGATATGCGAGATCAGCGTATTGGCATCGTCGCCCGGTCTGGCGATCAGGCCTAGTCCAAGACGGGCCCCCATGGCTTGCTCGTTTGGCAGAAGACCCATCTCGACGACTGTGTCGATCAGCTTATGGATGCCCTTAAGCGTCATGTTGAGTTCGCCCACTCCTGCGGGTTTATCGGGTGTGCTGGTGTCTTTGATGTTGCCTGACCCGGTCACTTCAGCGCCCGCGAAACTGAGACGCATGTCGGACATGTCGGCTTCCGTGCCGCGGAAAGGGACCGAGCCGTCTTGGGCAAAGACATCGCTGACGACAACGGTTGAGCCACTTATGTCAAAGCTAAGGTCTAAAGGTGTGCGGGGCAGTTGCGCCGTTGGATCGAACATGTCCCAGATCGCGTTATCCGTGGCTAAACCTTCCAATTCTATTCGCGTGCGAAAGGCTTGTACGTCTTCCGATGGTGTTATTGGGACGGAAAGGTCGATCAGCGATTTCGCGACGGTATAGCCAAGTTGACCAATGGGCAGATCCATCAACGGGCCGTCCAGAATAAATACTGAATCGACCGTGGAACTGAAGATATCGAGACCGTTCTTGCTGAAGCTGAAACGGTTTTCGCTGAGCCCTGATTTTGTTGAGGAGGAAAACGCACCTTCGGGTGTGTCGAGTCCAAAGTCATAGTCTAGGGATGCGAAACTGAACGCGACCGAAATCATTTGACCGGCGGTAAGAGCCTTCAGAACATCGGTTTCGAAACTGCTGACATCGAACTGAACATCATAAGAGACAGCAAGATCCTCAGCGCCAAGATCAAGTTCTATCCCGCCTTCGTCATCGGGAATGACGCTGGATGTTTGCCACAGCAGCGATCCAAGTGTCGTGTTCATGCTGTGCCGGGGCAGATCACCATCGATATATTCCACGCTGGTAGTCAAATCTGACAGGGCAACAAGCACCTCCATCTCGCCAATGCCTTCTGTCTTAAAGGTCGTTCCACGTGTGTCGAGATCGATGTCTGTTGGGGCAAGTGCGGACATGGCCAGCCTTAGATCCTTAAGGCTCAGGGTAACCGAACGACGGACGGGATCGGCGTTGACACGGTTGATCGTGGTGGAAAACGCTGCAACCGCGATATCGGGCACAAGGTCCAATTCCTTGGCGGCCTCGGGCGGGTCGATTTCAATCGTGCCGATTGCCAGTGCGTCAAAGGCGATGTCATGTTGCAGATCGTCTAGATCGCCGGAAACGCGGTGGCGCAGTCCTTTGGTTTCCAAGTTCAGAGTGACAGTGACCGGGTCCTCGTCCTTTGGGTCGGCATAGATCGCGATTGGCAGTGTATCGGCGTATGTAATGTCGACGCTGCCGTCCGGTTGTTCTGTCAGGATCATGCCCGGTGTGCGGATTTCGATCTGTGTGTCGTCATCTTCGTAGCTGCCGACGAAGCCATCTACGGTCAATCCGTCAGCGCTTTCGGTAGTGCTGGTCGTGGTCATATCTAAATGACCGTCCAGGCTAAGCAGGTTCAAATGGTCGGCAAGAACCTCTTCCGCGCTTAGATCGGCGAGGGCCGGAGAGGCGTTCAGCACAAAAGCAATCGCAGGGAAAAGCGCGCGGTTCATGGGGCGACCCCTCATAGAAAAAAGGCCGCACATTTCTGCGCGGCCCGTTGTATTGGTTAGCGGATGCGTTGGCCGTTGGCCAGTATCGCGCCGTCTTCTTTCATTTCGATAGTTGATACCAAGGTATCTTCCCCATCGCCCGGACGGGCGAACATGCCGGTCATCATACGCGCGCCCATGGCTTGTTCTTCGGGGATCAGGCCCATGCCGACCAGCGTATCCAGCAGCCCGTTGCCACCCGTCAGCATCAGGTTCACAACGCCAACCGGCATCGGGATCATTTCGTCATTGATGAAGGTGAGCGCGCCATTGCCAGTTAACTCGGCACCGGCGAGGGACAGTTGCAAGGCATTCAGGTTCAAGGCGTTGATCTGACCCGGAGGGCCCATCATTGGCTGTTCTGCGAACTCGGGATCAAAGATGTCTTGCGTTAAGATGATCTCGCCATTGGTGTCGATGACAAGAGTTGCGGGATCGCGCGGCAGTTGTTCGCCGGGGTCAATCATCGACCAAAGGAAGGGATCAATTTCCAAACCCTTCATCGACATGACAAGTGCGAAATCCTGCGGATCTTCACCCGGGACGACAGGCAGTTGGAACCGACCTCCGGTTTCTGCCATCTTGAATGACATCGGTGGAAGCGGGATCGCCGAGCCGCCGACCATCAAGTTCATGTCGCGCGAGGTGCCGCTATAGTCGATACCGTTTGCATCCATGGCGAAGTCGAAATCACCTGATGCGACCGAAGCCTGGCCTTCCAGCTCACCATCCGGGCTGTCGACCTTGAAGTTATAGCTGGCGGTGCCGTGTGTGAAAGTACCCTTTGTGGTATTGCCGTTAGCAATGGTCTGGGCAAAGCTGTCCATCAAGTTTTGCTGCGCCAGGGATCCAGCATAGGCGGCCGCTACATCATTGACATCAAACGTCAGGTCAAAGTTGCCTTCGCCTTGTGGATCTTGGACGCTGATCAGCATTTTCATGGCGCCAATCGTCATGTCCAGATCGTAGGGACGAACGTCACCTCCGGCGATGTTCAAGATGCCTAGAAGTCCGGTCATGTCGACGGCGATGTCCATATCAACGTCGCCCGCTTCATCCGGAGCGGTGAATGTCAGATCGCTGATGGAAGCGGATTCACCGGTGAATTCATAGCGAAGCTGTTCTGCCGTGCCAGAGGCCACGTTGCTAAGACCTGTCTGGTTGATCGTCATGCTGACCGTGACATTTTCTTCCAGCTCACCGCCGGTCACTTCAACATTCAAAGGGATGGATGCGGGATAGGTAATCGCGACCGAGCCATCGCCTTGTTCGGTGAAAGTTGCACCGCCCATTGTCATGGTGATGGTCACGTCCTCTTCGGGAATACCAGCCGTTGCGGTAAGGGATTCAACGGTCAAAGCACCGCCAGATTTGCTTTCGCCAACGGTCTCGACGGTCAGCCCGTAAAGCGACATCTGGGCCAGTTGGTCGGCCAGAACCTCTTCGGCCGTCAGATCGGCCAAAGCGGGGCCGGCCAGAATGGCCAGAAGCGACGAGGTGGAAAGAACTCGGGTAAGGGTCATAATGGGGGTTCCGCTATTCGTTTTCTAATGTGTTTGAGGCGAACATCTGTGCGGGCCTCGCGCAGGTCAAGCATAGGGTGTTTTCTGGTGGTTAGACAGGTTAAGCGTGTCCTTGATAGCACGCTCAATGGCAAAATGGAGGCAGAAAAATGTCGGTAAAAGGGAAGACCGTAGTTATTACTGGTGCCAGCCGGGGAATTGGCGAAGCCGCAGCCGAGGTTTTTGCCGAAGCGGGGGCCAATGTGGCGTTGCTGGCGCGCGGCAAGGGGGCGATTGAAGAGATTGCCGCTAGGATTGGCGCGACGGCCATGGCTATTCCCTGCGACGTCAGCAGCTACGACGACGTGGCCGGGGCGATTGCGACCGCTGAAGCAGCATTTGGCCCGATCGAAGTGTTGATCAACAATGCAGGAGCGTTAGAGCCGGTTTCGCATCTTTCTGCGTCTGATCCGGAGGCTTGGGGCAAGGTGATCGATATCAACCTAAAGGGCGTTTACTATGGCATGCGCGCGGTGATGCCGGGAATGATTGAACGGGGTCACGGGACAATCCTGACCATTTCTTCGGGCGCGGCCCATGGGCCTGTTGAAGGTTGGTCGCATTACTGTTCGTCCAAGGCCGGAGCCGCGATGCTGACGCGCATGGTCGACAAGGAAGCCGTGGACGCCGGAGTGCGGGCCATGGGCTTGTCGCCCGGCACTGTGGCGACGCAGATGCAGCGCGAGATCAAGGCCAGCGGCGTGAACCCGGTTAGTCAGATGGATTGGTCGGATCACATCTTGCCGGATTGGCCAGCAAAGACCCTGCTTTGGATGTGTGGGTCGGATGCGGAAGAATTTGTGGGCACCGAAATTTCCTTGCGGGACGAAGACATCCGCCGCCGCGTCGGGTTGATCTGATGGTTGAGACAGAGTTTGATGACGGGTTCTGCACGATCACCATCAATCGGCCTGATAAGGCGAACGCGCTGACGGGTGAGATCTTGGCGGGCTTGGACGACGCGGTGCGCGCGGCTGGGACGCGGGCGGACGTTAAGGCAATCGCGATCACCGGACGCGGCAAGGTCTTTTCGGCAGGAATGGATTTAGAGGCGGCCAAAGGCGGTTTGGCAAAAGACGCAATCTGGGAAAAGCTGTCTGGCGCCATCGCAGACGCGCCTTGCCTGACCATCGCCGTTTTAAACGGAACTGTTGCGGGTGGAGCGATTGGAATGGTTTTGGCCTGTGATTTGCGCGTGGCGGTGCCAAGCTCAAAGGTCTTTTACCCGGTGATGAAGCTGGGTTTTCTGCCGCAACCATCCGATCCAGCCCGACTGGTCGCATTGATCGGGCCAGCCAAGGCCAAGCTGATCTTGATGGGTGGTCAGAAGGTGGACGCCGAAACCGCCGCCTCTTGGGGTTTGATTGACCGTCTTTCAGACGATCCGATTGCCGAAGCAAGGGCCTTGGCCGCAGATGCGCTTGGCGCAGACCGGGATCATGTGACAGCTATCAAGTCGATGTTTCCGAGCTAGCCTTGCCTTCTGACAACACCCAATCACGCGCCTGATCCAGGCCGTCCATCGGAAAGACGCGAATGGTCAGGGGCATCACCATGCTGGCGGCTTGGGTCATAAAACCGATCCAGCCGTTGTCGGTGACGACGGCGACATGGCTGATGTGGCGCAAGTGCTTTAGATCGAATTTTAGCCCGTCCAGAATGACTGAAGGATCAAAGCGTTCCATCTTCTCGACGATTTCGACCATGCGGATCGACCCATGCTTTTCTATGAAGGCTTCGACCTGCGGCAGGATTTTGTCCATGTCGTTCTGGGTTACGCCCGACAGGACGCGGATTTCAATGACGGGTTCGGATTCGTGCTCGGTGTAAATGCAGGACATGCTCGCTCTCCTTACGACTTACGCCCAGCTTATCCGATTTTGGCGGCTTTACCCTTGATCTCGATCACGGATCAGCAGTCTTTGGTGCGATCCGGTGCTGCTTCCTTGCGGTCAATCCTTCAAGGCGCGCTGCCAGGCTGGGCGGTTTTCCATACGGGCAAGGTATTCAGCCGTGGCGGGCTGTAGTGTGATCTTGGCCGCCCGCGACCAACTGGCGATCTGGCCTGCGATGATGTCGGCCAGTGTCAGCTTGTCGCCCGCAAAGAACTCTTTGTCCCCCAACAGCTTGGCGAATTTCCCCTCACCGAAGGCGAAATCGGCTTCACACATGGGGCGAAGGCCGGGATGTCGCCGCTCTTTCGGCAAAACGAACCCGTGGCGCGCCATAAGCCAGATGGGGGCTTCCAATTCGGTCAGCAGAAAGTTGATGCGGGCGTCCATATGGGCGCGCTCAACGCTGGCGGGCGGATAGGTCAGGCCGTCGTGACGGTCCGCAAGATAGTGCAGGATCGCCAGCGAGTCCGTCAGGACGTTTTCACCGTCCTTTAGGATGGGAATTTGCCCCAAAGGGTTCAGGGCGAACACCGCTTCGGATTGGGCATGTTCCGCTTCCCGTTCGTAGGGCAGACCCAGTTCTTCAAGCGCCCAGAACACACGAAACGTTCGGCTTGGTGTGGTTCCAACGACTGTCAGCATCACTGGCGCCCCATCCAAGCAAGCCTGAGAAGTGCCCGTTCCATCACCGCCATGTTGGGCACCTGCGCGGTCGAGCGCAGGGTCAGGTCGGTGTTCAGTAGCAAGGCCAGTGCACGTTCCAGTTTGTGCATACCCCAATGCGAGGCTTGCCGCTGGATACGGTCCCGGCGCGGTCCAAAGACGGGCGGTCGTAATTTGCCGATCCCGCTGCCAGCCCCGCCGGGGTCGGACGCGACGATGTGCAGTGTTCTGAAATGCCGGGTGGCACCGATGCAAAGCCCGACTGCGTTGATCCCTTGCGCTTCAAGCCGACGCAGAATCGGACCGATCTCGTGCGCTTTGCCTTCGGCCGCGATGTTCAACACGTCGTCCATGCCCGCTTCGACGGACAACGGGGCGGACAGGGCCACTTCTTCCGGGCCCAATGGTGTGTCATCGCTCAGCTTATAAAGCGCGACCTTTTCCAGTGTCTGGCGGAAATCTCCGGGATCAATGGTGCGCGACAGTTCGGTCAACGCCGTCATGGCGTCGGTTGAAACGTTTTTCAGGCCTGCCGATGTCAGCGCGGATTCGATCTCGGCGCGAGACGGTGGGTCGTCGTAAATCCCGGTTGCATAGGCTTTGGGATGGTCTTCGAAGGCTTTTCGCAATTTCGAGCGGGCGTTCAGAGTGCCTGCGGTGACAATGATCTGCGCATCCCCCTCGGCCCAATCCGACAGAGCGGCTTTAATCGTGTCGGTCAAACCATCGCTCGCACCTTCGACAAATGCGGCGCGGGGACCGGGGAAAAACCCTTGGGCCTTGATCGCATCCATCAACAACGCACCATCTTTTCGAAGGTCAGCTGCGGGAATGCGGGTCAGACGCATCTCGTCTTCTCCGTCGGGGCCGATCAGGGCTTTGATCACTTCTTGCCGGCGCAGCGCCACGCGCATGGCGTCCTGGCCATAGATCAACAGGCCTGTGGCGGACTTATCGGGTTTGGCGAAATAACCGGGTGCGTCGCGGGTCGAAAGTTTCATAGGGAACGGGACAGAAGATCGGATGTGATCCTGTCGGCAATGATCACCATCAATCGCCGACGGGCATCGCGCTGTGCGAACCGGGTGGCAACCGTGGTGGAGGTGGCCGAGTAGCTGGTGAAGCTGCCTTCTTTGCCCGTCGCGATCAACGTGCCATCGGCGTCGGTGATTTGCCAGTCAACGCGGCCTTCGACGCTGAAGCGGCTAAGTTCGCCATCGGGCAGAAATCCAAGCGCTTCTTCGTCGATCAAGATATCTGCCGTCAGCAAAAGGTCACTTGCTTGAGGTTCGCCCAATCGTTCTTCAAGACGGCGCACAAAAGCAAAGCCTTCTTCATCCGCCGGCGCAGCGACACTGATGCGACCACGCAGGTTTTCTGCCGTGCCTCCCGGGCCATAGACCGGTGTGAAGCCGCATCCTACGAGGGCGGCGAACGACAAGAGAGCCGCGCGACGCGTGACGGCGGTTCCTTGACCTTGGATTGGAGCAGATTTGGGTAGATTTTCAGACAACGACATTCACGATACGACCTGGGACAACGATCAGCTTTTTTGGCTGACCACCGGCCAGCGCCTTGATCACAGCTTGATCGCCCAAGGCCAGCTTTTCAACCTCGTCCTTGGGCATGTCGGCGGGGACGCTGATTTCCGACCGGCGTTTCCCGTTGATCTGGATCGGCATGGTGATTGTATCTTCCACAAGCAAGCTTTCGTCTGCCACGGGCCAAGCTGCATCTGCGATCAAGCCTTCGCCGCCCTGCATCTCCCAAATCTCTTCGGCCAGATGCGGTGTCATGGGGGACATTAGTTTGGCTAAGGTCAGAACGGCCTCGCGTCGAGCTTTCGCGGAAGCCTTTGATTTTGCGAGTGCATTGGTGAAAGCGTAGAGCTTGGCAATCGAGGCGTTGAAGCCGAAACTGGCGACGCCCATTGTCACATCGTGGATCGCCTTGTGCATCTCTTTCATAAGAGCGGCATCATCGGACCCGGTGTCTTCGCCCTTGGCAATCTCGGTCGAAAGACGATGTACGCGGCTGAGATGCTTGTGTGCGGCTTCCGCGCCTGAGGCCGTCCATTCCACGTCACGCTCGGGCGGAGAATCGCTTAGCACGAACCAACGGGCTGTGTCAGCGCCGTATTGTTCGACGATGGCAACCGGGTCGACCACGTTGTTTTTGGACTTGGACATCTTGGCTGAAGGGATAATGCCGACTTCGGTGCCATCCTTCAGGAAACCGGATCCGTCACGCAAGTCGACGTCTTCGGGATAATGATACACGGGACGGCCATCTGGACCTTCAGTTTTGTAAATCGCGTGGGTCACCATGCCTTGGGTAAACAGCGCATCGAAGGGTTCAATCGCGCTTTCCGGCAAATGGCCGCAAATGTGCATCGCGCGGGCGAAGAATCGACTGTAAAGCAAATGCAAAATCGCATGTTCGACACCACCGATGTATTGATCGACGTTCATCCAGTAAGCGGCATCTTCGGCATTCGTCGGGGTTTCAGCACCCGGAGAGGTGAAACGCGCGAAATAC
>CAZWDS010000027.1:36522-36859 GCA_964632495.1 uncultured Rhodobacterales bacterium | reverse complement strand
CAAGGTTCACCGTGAAAAACACGGATGCACCTGAGACCTTGGGGCGAATGTAATTCGGCATGGGCCGACCATGCCGCGTCACGGTTAACGCCGCGTATAAACACGCAACCAAACTTCCGCCACATTCCCCGCGCATCCTCCCCCCATGACACGCCTACTAGCCCTCCTCGCCCTCGGGGCCGGGGCCCTCTATCTCCTCGATGAGACGGGGACCGTTCGGATATCTTCCGGCGGGTCCGGGCCCTCGGCGATTTCGGGCTATGCCAATTCATCCGCTCCGGCGATTAAGGGGATTGTGGACGCGGCGGGGGGCTGATCAGCGGCACGCTTTAAACAG
>CAZWDS010000027.1:0-36512 GCA_964632495.1 uncultured Rhodobacterales bacterium | reverse complement strand
ACGTTGAGTGACCTCGCTCGGCAGGATCCGCGCGACCGCGGAGGCCTACCGCCAGCCCCGAGAGCTACGCGGACATCTTGGTCAAGATGGACGCGTCTCTCGGGTCGCTGGGCTTTCTCGGGCTATGCCAATTCTTCCGCCGCGGCTATCACGGGTATGGTGGACGCGGCGGGGGGTTAAGGCACTCCGCACGCGACGGCCTCTATCCCAACATACTCCCACCGTATTCGTCTTCTAAGGCCTTTGGATCGGACCCACATGAAAGGCCTGACCATGACATCTTCGACCATGATCGCAACCGCTGCCATACTTTGCGGTGTGGCGCTTCTTTATCTCATCGTCTCGCGCACCCTGAAAAAGCGCAACGATCCCTAAATCAATAGACGCACCGGTGGCGTTCTTTCGGCTGATCAAAGGTTTGCCTAACTTGTTCTGAACTCAGAACAAGTCACTGCCGTTGTCCTCAGCAATCGTGTCAGCCGCAATCGCACCGCCCGCACCAATGACCAATGGGACACATCCCGATGTGGCGAAAGCGCTGAGTAGAAGTGCGGTTGCAAGAACGATCTTATGCATGGGTTTTCTCCAATTTTTCAGGAGTATGGCCAATCCAGGCGCGATGTCCAAGGTTGGAATTTAAAACGGGCGGATATGGGAACATTCCGCCCGTTTCACTGGCCCCCCCTCGGGAATAAGATGCTCGGGTGCATCCAAAAGGGAGACGTAAGGTCAACGCGGGTCCGCGCAAAAAGGTTCCGTGGGTGTGTTAGTTTTCCAGAAATACGCGCACGGCGGTTTCGAATTCCCGTGGCTTGTCGGCATGAAGCCAGTGCCCCGCGCCGGGGATCTTCGCGAAGCGGGCCTTTGGAAACAGGGACTTAATCCGTGCGCGATGCTCGGGCAGCACGTAGTCGCTTTCGGCGCCCGACAAGAACAATGCCGGGCCGTCGAATTGACCCTCAATCTCTGGAAAGCCGATGATCTTGTCCATTTCGGCCTGCAGCACATCAAGGTTCAAACGCCAGCGACGCGCCTGAACGTCGAGGGATTGAAGCAAAAACGCGCGCACTCCGGGCGTGTCCTCATACGCGGCCAGTTGAGTGTCGGCATCGCGGCGGGTTTCGATCTTGCTGAGGTCGATCCGACGCATGGCGTCGATCAGTTGTTGTTGGGTGTGTCTGTAGGCAACGGGTGCGATATCGGCGATCACAATTCGGCGGAGGCGTTCGGGATGGGTCAAGGCCAGCGTCATCACCGCCTTGCCGCCCATGGAGTGCCCTAGCACATCTGTTGGGTTCGTTATGATCTTGGCCAGATCAGCGGCCATGTCTAGATAGCTGTTGGTTGCATAACGCGGACTTTCGCCGTGGTTGCGCATATCAACTGTTGTGACTTCGCGTTGGTCAGACAGGCGTTTAGAGATCACACCCCAATTGCGCGCAGACCCAAATAGACCATGCGCAATCAGAAGGGGCGTCTTGTCGGAGAGTGAGCCTTGGATGATCTTGTTCAGCATGGCTTTTCTTAACGCTCACTTCAGAGTATCGCCAGAGTATCATGGATGTGACAGAACGCGCAGAGGCTTTGGCCACTCATATGGCAACCCAGCTTAGGGTGCGGGGCGACGGTTTGGCCGATATCTCGGCCAAGGCCGGCCGGCGTTTGCCGAAGCGATTTCGTAAGGATGTTCAGGTGATCATTGAAGCCGAAGCCATGATGCAGCATCCCCGTCTAGCGCGCCTTGTGGATGTCCGCGCTGTGCGGCGGGCTGAAAAAAGACTTCGGGCTTACTTGGATCTTCAGGACCCCCATACGGTGCGTCGGGGCGAGGTTTTGGACGTGATTGCCAAGGTTGCCTTTGTCTTGGTGACCGTTGTTCTTGCGGTTTTCTTCTTTTGGGTTTGGCGCGGCACGTTTGACTAAGGACCGTCTCGCTATGGCGAGACGGACGTTGATTTAAGGGGCGCTGCCCCCGTTTGCGCCGGGAGCGCAAACGCCCCCGACGTATTTTTCAAGAGATGAAACTTAGAGATTTGGATAGAGCGGGAATTGGCTGCAGAGCGTTGAGACCTCTTGGCGGACCTCGGCTTCGACATCGGCATTGCCGTCTTCTCCGTTGGCGGCAAGCCCATCGACGACCTGTACGATCCATCTTGCGATCTGGCGGAATTCGTGTTCGCCAAATCCGCGTGTGGTGCCCGCGGGGGTTCCAAGGCGAATGCCGCTGGTGACGAAGGGTTTTTCCGGATCAAAGGGGACGCCGTTCTTGTTACAGGTGATGTGGGCGCGGCCAAGGGCGGCTTCGGTGGCTTTGCCTGTCACACCTTTCGGGCGCAGGTCGGCCAGCATCAAGTGGTTGTCGGTGCCGCCCGAGACGATGTCGATGCCGCCTTTGACCAGTTCGTCGGCCATAGCATTTGCATTGGCGACAACGGCTGCGGCG
Source organism: uncultured Rhodobacterales bacterium (assembly GCA_964632495.1). Classification (GTDB taxonomy): domain Bacteria; phylum Pseudomonadota; class Alphaproteobacteria; order Rhodobacterales; family Rhodobacteraceae; genus CALKXV01. Next base: position 34,069 of record CAZWDS010000027.1, on the reverse strand, counting down.
TAGTCTTTGAATTCGGGGCGTAGCGCTTCGGCGAAGGCCACGGCTTTGGCAGCGATGACATGCATCAAAGGACCGCCCTGTAAACCGGGGAAGACGGCCGAATTTAGCTTCTTGGCAATGTCGGCGTCGTTCGACAAGATCAGACCGCCGCGCGGGCCGCGCAAGGATTTGTGCGTTGTCGAAGTGACCACATGAGCATGAGGGACAGGCGAAGCATGGGCCCCGCCCGCCACAAGCCCTGCAATATGGGCCATATCGACGTGCAGATAGGCGCCAACTTCGTCAGCGATCTCGCGGAAGGCGGCCCAATCCCAGCTGCGGGAATAGGCGGTGCCGCCGGCGATGATCAGCTTGGGTTTGTGTTCCAGCGCTTTGGCGCGGACGTCTGCCATGTCGAGCAGGTTGTCTTCTTCACGGACGCCGTAAGACACCACGTTGAACCATTTGCCGGACATGTTGACCGGTGAGCCGTGCGTCAGGTGGCCGCCGGAATTCAGATCAAGACCCATGAAAGTATCACCGGGCTTCAAGAGCGCCAGAAACACGGCTTGGTTCATCTGGCTGCCCGAGTTCGGCTGAACATTGGCGAACCCTGCACCGAACAGCTCTTTTGCGCGCTCGATGGCCAGGTTTTCAGCAACGTCCACGTATTGACAGCCGCCGTAGTAACGCCGTCCGGGATAGCCCTCGGCATATTTGTTGGTCAGGACCGTGCCTTGGGCTTCAAGCACAGCGTTCGAGACAATGTTTTCCGAGGCAATCAGCTCGATTTCGTCGCGTTGGCGGCCAAGTTCGCTGGTGACGGCGGCGAAGAGGTCAGGATCGCGCTTGGCAAGGTTTTCGGTGAAAAATCCGGTGTCGCGGTGAGAGGCATTCATGGCCGTGCTCCTTTGTTGGGTTGCGGGCTTTTAACCAGAATGCGGTGGCGCGAAAAGCTTAGAAAACGTCCTTTTGGCGCGACTCGGCGTCTCGGCCTTGAGTTTCCGTCGCTGCCGGGCAATCGTGCGCGTTGAAGGGGAGGGCCGATGCGTCCATCGAAAGCTATTTCGTTCTGCGCCAGTGATGCGCGGGTCGCACAAGAGGCGCTTGCCGAACTGACGGCGCGTTTTGGGCAATTCGTGCCGGAAGACGCCGATGTGGTGGTTGCCCTTGGAGGCGACGGTTTCATGCTGGAGACTCTGAAAACGATGCAACCTTTGGGGTTACCTGTTTACGGGATGAACCGGGGCACCGTGGGTTTCATGATGAACGAGTACAGCGCCGAGAACCTGCCGGATCGATTATCCGAAGCGGAAGAGGCGGTCATCCATCCGTTGCATATGCGAGCCGAAAATGCGTCCGGTGACGTTGTAGAAGGTTTGGCAATCAACGAAGTTTCCCTACTGCGCGAAGGTCCTCAGGCGGCGAAGTTGAAGATCAGCGTTGATGGGAAGCCCCGGCTGGAGGAACTGGTGTGTGACGGTGCACTGGTGGCCACGCCTGCTGGATCAACCGCGTATAATTATTCGGCTCACGGGCCGATTTTGCCCATTGGATCCGAGGTTTTGGCTCTGACAGCGGTGGCTCCGTTTCGCCCAAGACGTTGGCGGGGCGCGCTTTTGCCGAAAACGGCAGTGGTGCGTTTTGACGTCATGAATTCTGCAAAACGCCCAGTGATGGCGGATGCAGACGGAAATCCGGTGCGAAATGTGGTATCCGTCGAAGTTCGAAGCGAACCTGGGATCAAGCATCGCATCCTTTTCGACCCGGGCCACGGGTTGGAAGAACGACTGATCCGGGAACAATTCGTCTAAAGCGTCTCTGACGGCTTTTTTGAATGAAACCAACCGTGGGGGCGGATGGAGTTTGGCATGCGTCGCCTGATCTTTCTTCTTAGTGTTTCCCTGGGTCTTGGGGCCTGTGGGTCTCAATCTGACCTGATCGAGGCCAAGCCGGTCGCGGTGAAGACTTTGCTTTCGATGAACAAGGGCAAGCCTTTCGAATGCGTCAACTACGATGAACCGACGGACAGTTGCGAGGCGATCAACCGAATTCGCGTACGCTCGGACAAGATCTTTTTCTCGACCGATTTCCTTTTGGTCGGGCCCGTGGGTGAAACGGTGCGGGCGACGGTAGATTCCAATTTTGCACTGGAAAACGGCGGATATTGCGGCAGTCTGGCCAATTCGCGCATTCGGTTCGACGGTAATCTGACGGCGACCGAACAACGGGCCTTTCGCGAAATTACCGGCGTTGTGATGTCGATGACGGGCGAGTTTTGTGACCGCTATTTCATCGATGAATTTGGCCGTACGTTTTCGCTCAGTTTCGATGCAGAAGGCCAGGCCCGCGAAGACAGCCTGTCATTCGTCACGTTTCACCGGTCGCCCAAACGGCTACGTCTCTAAGGCATATCCGATCGTTTGAAGCGATTGTTTGATCTCGTCCAGAATGGCAGGGTCATCGATTGTTGCGGGCATCTTATAGGCCTCGCCGTCTGCGATTTTGACCATCGTGCCGCGTAGGATCTTGCCTGATCGCGTCTTAGGCAGGCGATCAACAATCACGGCGTGTTTAAACGCGGCGACAGGACCGATTCGCTCGCGCACCAGTTTTACGCATTCGGCGACAATCTCGTCGGTGGATCGATCTGTGCCGGTATTGGTGCACAAAAACCCCAAAGGCAGCTGACCTTTCAACTGATCCGTCGCTCCGATGACGGCACATTCAGCGACATCAGGATGGCCTGCCAGAACCTCTTCCATTGCGCCGGTGGATAAACGGTGGCCGGCCACGTTGATGACGTCGTCGGTGCGCGCCATGATGTAGAGATATCCGTCGTCGTCGATGTAACCTGCGTCACCCGTTTCGTAGTAACCGGGGAATTGTTGAAGGTAGCTGGACTTAAAGCGATCCTCGGCGTTCCAAAGCGTGGGCAACGTGCCGGGAGGCAGTGGCAGTTTGATGGCAATCGCGCCCAACTCGCCGGTTGGCATGGGATGGCCGCCTTCATCCAAGATTTGCACGTCATAGCCCGGCATCGCAACCGATGGAGAGCCGATCTTGACCGGCATCGCCTCGATTCCCATGGGGTTTGCCGCGATGGCATAACCGGTTTCGGTTTGCCACCAGTGGTCGATTACCGGCACGCCCAAGTGCTTTTGTGCCCATTCGATGGTATCGGGGTCAGCCCGCTCGCCCGCAAGGAACAAGGTGCGAAAGCCGGACAGATCGTAATCCTTAATCAAAGCGCCCTGTGGATCCTCGCGCTTGATGGCACGAAAGGCTGTGGGTGCTGTAAACAGGGCTTTGACGTCGTGTTCTTGGATGACACGCCAGAACGTGCCTGCATCGGGGGTTCCAACGGGCTTACCCTCAAACACAATCGTCGTATTGCCGGTGATCAGGGGGGCGTAGCAAATGTAAGAATGCCCCACGACCCAACCGACATCGGATGCGGCCCAGAAGACTTCGCCGGGATCGACATCATAGATGTTTTTCATGGTCCAGTTCAGGGCCACCAAATGACCGGCTGTCGGACGGATCACACCTTTGGGTTGGCCGGTGGTTCCTGAGGTGTAGAGAATGTAAAGCGGATGGTCACCTTCGACAGGCAGGCAATCTGCTGGCTCGACGTCATACTGAAAGCCGTGCCAATCCACATCGCGCCCGTCGATCAGCGAGGCAACCTCTTGTTCGCGTTGAAAGATCACACAGAACTCGGGCTTGTGGGCTGCCATGTCGATGGCCCCATCGAGTAGCGGCTTATAGTGCACCGTGCGTCCCGGCTCTAACCCGCAAGAGGCGGCGATGATGGCTTTTGGCTGTGCGTCGTCAATACGCACGGCCAACTCGTTGGCTGCAAACCCACCAAACACGACCGAGTGGATGGCACCGATCCGCGAACACGCCAGCATGGCTTCGACAGCTTCAGGAACCATCGGCATGTAGATGATGACCCGATCCCCTTTTTCAATCCCTTTTGCCCTCAGAGCGCCGGCGAGAGAGGCAACGCGGTCTCGCAGCTCGGCATAGGTGATTTCGTGTTTGGTTTGGGTGATCGGGCTGTCATAGATGATTGCCGCCTGATCGCCGCGTCCGCCTTCGACGTGTCGATCCACAGCGTTCCAGCAGGTGTTGACCATGCCGTCTGTGAACCATTCGTAAAGAGGGGCGTTGTCGTCATTCAAGGCGCGAGACGGTTTTCTGTCCCAGTCAATCGCTTCGGCGGCCTCCATCCAGAAAGCTTCCGGATCGGACTTCCACGCCTCGTAAACCGCTTTGTACCCCATGAACGCGTCCTCCTCAAAACTGTCGTGACCGTGTTACGAGACGGGCACGCCGCGCCGCAAGTCCCGTTGCCGCTATCAGTGGCAGAAGGCCGCGAAGTTTGCGCGATTTTGGCGCCATGGAACTGCAAATTTTGCAAAGCAGCCATAGATTGCGCTGTTTACTGAACGCGCGCACTCAATTCTGCAAATTTGCAAACCCCTAGCCATAGTGATCCACCGGCGTCCCGGCCAAGGCCGAGATGTTCAAAAGCCCCCGCGCCGTAATGGATGGCGTGACGATATGCGCCCGGTTGGCCATGCCCATTAAGATGGGCCCAACTTCCAATCCGCCCGCTTTCATCTTCAGGATGTTGCGCACTGCCGAAGCTGCATCGGTATTGGCAAAAACAAGAACGTTGGCTGGGCCTTCGAATCTTGCGTTTGGCATGATGCGTTCACGTATTTCCACGTTCAGAGCGGTATCCGTGTGCATTTCGCCTTCGTAAAGGAAATCACGAGGCTCGCTATCCAGAATGTCCAGCGCTGCGCGCATCCGGCGCCCTGTATCACAATCAAGGTTGCCGAATTGACTGTGACTGCACAAAGCGATTTTGGGCGTGTGTCCGAAGCGGCGGACGTGACGGGCAGCGCCAATGACGGTTTCGGCGATCTGCTCGGCCGTTGGTTCGGCATGAACATGGGTGTCGGCGACAAAAAATGGGCCGTCTTCCAATAACAAAAGGCTAAGCGCGCCAACGGCATGGCGGCCGTCGGTGGCCAAAACTTCCGAGACATATCGCAGGTGCCAAAGATACTGGCCGAAGGTGCCGCAGATCAAACTGTCGGCTTCGCCGCGATGGACCATCACAGCGCCAATCGCTGTGGTGTTGGTCCGCATAATGGCTCGGGACAGTTCTGGTGTTACGCCGCGACGCTCCATCAGCTCGTGATAGGTTGTCCAGTAGTCGCGATAGCGTGGATCGTTTTCCGGGTTTACAAGTTGGAAGTCGCGACCCGGTTTTATCGGAAGACCCAACCGTTGGATTCGCCGGTTCACTACGTCGGGGCGTCCAATCAGGACCGGACTGTCGGTCATTTCTTCCAGAATGGCGGTTGCGGCGCGCAGAACGCTTTCGTTCTCGCCTTCGGCAAACACAATTTTGCGGCTGGCGGTTGAGGCGGCTTCGAATACGGGGCGCATCACCATCGAGGATTTGAAAACCGCCGCATCCAATCGATGCTTATAGGCCGTCATGTCGTCTAAGGGCCGTGTCGCCACGCCGGTTTCCATCGCTGCACCTGCAACGGCCGAAGCGACAACGCCCATCAATCTAGGGTCAAAGGGCTTAGGAATCAGATAGTTGCGCCCAAACGTCATCTCTTCGCCCTTGTAGGCGGCGGCGGCTTCAGCGCTGGTGGTTGCGCGGGCGAGTTGAGCGATGCCTTCAACGCAGGCGATCTTCATCTCGTCGTTTATCGTGGTTGCGCCGACGTCCAAAGCGCCGCGGAAGATGAACGGAAAGCACAGGACGTTGTTCACTTGGTTCGGCACGTCCGACCGGCCTGTCGCGATGATTGCATCGGGCGCGGCACCGCGTGCGTCTTCGGGATTGATCTCGGGGTTGGGGTTGGCCAGCGCGAAGATGATCGGGCTGGGTGTCATCTTGCGGATCATATCTTTCGTCAAAACGCCAGGGCCAGACAGGCCAAGGAACAAGTCTGCGCCTTCGATCACATCGGCCAATCCACGCGGACCGCCCGATTGCGCAAACTCGGCTTTTTGCGGCGTCATATCGGCTTCGCGGCCCTCATAGACCAGCCCTTCCAGATCAACCAGCCAAACATTCTCGCGTTTCACGCCCAGCTTCACCAGCATGTTCAGACAAGCGATGCCCGCAGCACCACCACCGGTCGAGACAACTTTGATGTCGGCGAACTTTTTCTCGGCCACGAAAAGTGCGTTGGTCGCCGCCGCGCCGACAACGATGGCTGTGCCGTGCTGGTCGTCGTGGAACACGGGAATGTTCATCCGTTCCGAACAGATTTTCTCGACGATAAAACAGTCGGGGGCCTTGATGTCCTCAAGATTGATCGCGCCGACCGTAGGTTCCAGCGCACAGACGATTTCGGCCAGCTTTTCGGGGTCTTTCGCGTCCAGCTCGATGTCAAAGCAATCGATGTTGGCGAATTGCTTGAACAGAACCGCCTTGCCTTCCATTACCGGTTTGGCCGCCAGACCTCCGATATTGCCTAGGCCCAACACCGCCGTGCCATTCGTGACCACGGCCACCATGTTGGCGCGCGATGTGTACCGACTGGCGGTCATCGGATCCGCTTTGATTTCCAGACACGCTTCGGCCACCCCGGGGCTGTAGGCGCGGGCTAGATCGCGTCCGTTCGCCAAGGGTTTCGTCGCGCGGATCTCCAGCTTACCGGGCTTGGGGAACTCGTGGTAGTCAAGTGCCGCTTGCCGTAATGTGGTCTCGCGCGGATCGTCTGTCATTCTGTTCCTCCCGAAAGTAGTTTAACGTTAAACTACATTTTTCGCGACGCTTTTGGTCGCGCTGCCCTGTTTCGTCAAGGCGTCCGAGCATCTTGGGGGTAAGTTGTCGCCGGAGCAAGCCCCGTGCCACTTGCCTTCCCAGCAGTGTCGCGCCAGTTTGGCCAAAACAAAGGACCAGCCCCATGAGCTTGATCGACGCTGCCACGTCCGTACGCAAGAATGCCTATGTGCCGTACTCAAACTTTAAGGTCGGCGCGGCGCTTTTGTCGGGATCAGGGCAAGTGCACGTCGGCTGCAATGTTGAAAACGTGGCTTACCCCGAAGGCACCTGTGCCGAGGCCGGCGCGATTGCCGCCATGGTTGCCGCGGGCGACACAGAGCTGACCGAAATCGTGGTCATAGCAGACAGCCCGGTGCCGGTGACACCTTGTGGCGGGTGCCGACAAAAGCTGTTCGAGTTTGCGGCGCCGGGTGCCCGGATCACGATGGCGTCGGTTTCAGGCGAAATGACAACCATGTCTGTGGCCGACCTTTTGCCCGGAGCTTTTGTGAAATCTCAGATGGACAGGGCCTGACATGGATGCACGTGCCATCATCGAAACACTGCGGACAGGTGGCGAGCCAACGCAAGCGCAGCTGAACTGGTTTGCGGCCGGGCTGGCCAATGGTGCGGTTAGCGATGCGCAAGCCGGGGCTTTTGCCATGGCAGTTTGTTTGCGCGGCTTGTCGGAAGAAGCGCGCGTTGCTTTGACCCTGGCCATGCGTGACAGCGGCGATGTGCTGAACTGGTCGCTGGATGCACCAGTCGTCGACAAGCATTCCACCGGGGGGATCGGCGATTGCGTGTCACTTCTTTTGGCCCCGATGCTGGCGGCTGTAGGGGCCCCGAACCCGATGATCTCGGGCCGTGGCTTGGGTCATACGGGCGGTACCTTGGACAAGCTTGAGGCGATCCCGGGTGTTTCGACGGATGTCAGCGAAGCCGATTTCCGCCGGATGATTGACAAGACCGGAGCGGCGATTGTGTCGGCTTCAAAGAGAATCGCACCGGCCGACAAACGTCTTTACGCGATCCGAGATGTCACTGGCACGGTCGAAAGCGTCGATCTTATCACCGCTTCCATCCTTTCTAAAAAGCTGGCAGCCGGGTTGGACGCTTTGGTGCTTGATGTGAAGTGCGGTTCGGGCGCGTTCATGGCTAACGCTGATGATGCACGGGTCTTGGCGAACGCGCTGGTCAAGACGTCCAATGGGGCAGGCTGTGCGACAGTCGCCTTGATCACAGACATGGATCAGCCATTGGCGACATCGGCAGGAAATGCCTTGGAAATCGGCGAAATCATGGAAGCTTTGACGGAGCCGAAGAATTCGCGTTTGGTTGATTTGACGCTGGCTCTTGGTGCTGAATTGTTGGTTCTGGCCGGCGTAGATACCGCGCGCGAAGTGGCTGCCGTGAAGCTGCGCGACGTGTTGCAATCAGGGGCTGCTGCCCAAAAATTTGATGCCATGATCGCCGATCTGGGAGGGCCTGAAAAATTCAGCGAAGATTGGCGGCCTCGTCTTCCCGAAGCGAATGTAATCCGCGAAATCGCCTCTCCTTCTGCGGGCATCTTGAACGCGATTGACGGTCACGCCATCGGCATGGCCGTTGTGCATCTTGGCGGCGGTCGTATGCGCGACGGTGATCGGATCGAACCATCGGTCGGCTATTCTGATATGATGGGTTTGGGGGCAGAGGTTAGCAAAGGTCAGCCACTCGCGCGGTTGCATGCGGCCAACGAGAAGGCGGCAAATCAAGCAGAGCGTGCCTATCTTTCGGCCATCGGCATTGGTGACGCGAAAGAAGCACAACCCCTCGTCATTGATCGGATCGAGTGATGGGGCGGGCCTTTCTTGTCGTTCTGGACAGCGTCGGCGTTGGCGGCGCGCCCGATGCGGATCAGTTTTTCAATGGCACGACCCCCGACACCGGGGCGAACACGTTACGCCACATTGCCGAGGCTTGTGCGGACGGGCGTGCAGAAGAGGGCCGAACTGGCCCCCTAACCATGCCGCATCTGGATGCGTTTGGGTTGGGCAAAGCGGCGGAACTGGCGGATGGCGCCGAATTGCCGGGTCTTGGTGCCACGCCAGAAGGCATTTGGGGCGCTGCGACCGAAGTGTCGAAGGGCAAGGATACGCCTTCAGGCCACTGGGAATTGGCAGGTGTCCCGGTGCCGTGGGATTGGCACACGTTTCCAGACAAAGACCCGGCATTCCCAAAGGACATCAGCGACGAAGCCGCGCGGCTTGCGGGCACCGCTGGTATCTTGGGCAATTGCCATGCCTCGGGCACCGAAATTATTGACCGCTTCGGGGCCGAGCATCTCCGTACCGGTTGGCCAATTTGTTATACTTCGGTTGATAGCGTTCTTCAGATTGCAGCACATGAAGACCACTTTGGTCTGGATCGACTTTTGGCGCTTTGCAAAGGACTTGCGCCGATGCTGCATGACAGGCGGGTAGGGCGCGTGATCGCGCGTCCATTCGTGGGCGAACCGGGCGCTTTTGAAAGAACACCAAACCGCAAGGATTTTGCCATTCAGACGCCTGCGCCCACGTTGTGTGATTGGGTCACGGACGCGGGCGGTATTGTGCATGCCATTGGAAAGATCGGTGACATTTTTTCTATGCAAGGCATTAAGGACGTGGTGAAAGGCCAGGATGTTGATCTGATGGAGCATCTGGTGCGGCTGGCAAAGGATGCCGAAGATGGCAGCTTGATCTTCGCCAATTTCGTCGAGTTCGACTCGGTCTATGGGCACCGCCGCGATGTGTCAGGTTATGCGTGCGCGTTGGAGTGGTTTGACGCTGAATTGCCGCGTGTTCTGGACAAAATGGGCAAGGACGATCTGATCCTGTTCACTGCAGACCATGGCAACGATCCCACATGGGTCGGCACCGATCACACCCGAGAACGCGTGCCTGTCGTCGGACTTGGGGCAGGGTCCAAAGCAATCGGGCACGTCGGGTTCGTTGATGTCGGAGCCTCGATCGCCACACATTTGGGCGTGGCGTCCAAAGGACCAGGGCAGAGTTTTCTATGACGCAAAAGGACAGAACATGAGCACGCATCTCACCATCGTCGATCACCCTTTGGTGCAACACAAACTGACGTTAATGCGGGATGTCGGAACGCCCACGGCTGTTTTCCGTCAGTTGCTGCGCGAGATCAGCACGCTTTTGGCCTATGAGGTGACACGCAATCTGGCAATGACCACGCGTGAGATCGAAACGCCTTTGGTGAAAATGGACGCGCCAGTTCTGGACGGGCGAAAATTGGCGCTTGTATCGATCTTGCGGGCTGGAAACGGTTTGCTGGATGGAATGCTTGATCTGATCCCGTCTGCTCGCGTCGGGTTCGTGGGGTTGTACCGGGATGAAGAGACGCTGAAACCCGTACAGTACTACTGCAAGCTGCCCGGTGAGATCGCGGATCGTCTGGTAATTGCCGTCGATCCTATGCTGGCCACGGGCAATAGTTCGGCCGCTGCGATTGATCTGATCAAGGAACAGGGTGCCACCAACATTCGGTTCCTATGTCTGCTGGCCGCGCCCGAGGGTATTCAACGGATGAAAGAGGCGCATCCGGACGTTCCGATTGTCACCGCAGCCGTGGACGAAAAGCTGAATGAAAAAGGCTACATCGTGCCTGGCCTTGGCGACGCAGGTGACCGGATGTTCGGGACGAAATAGAAACCGCCCGCCACTTAGTCTTCGCAGATGCGTTGCAGGGCGATCCAGTTTCCGTCGTCCAGAATAGGTACGGTGTTGGCGGAATTTGCTGCAATCAGTGTCTCGGTGCTTTCGCCGGAAAAATCGCGTGCATAGGCATAAGGCTCGGACGGCACTTTGACTGCGGTCATCCGGTTGATCAAATCCCCATCTGCAACTGGAACCGGGCTGTCCGCCACCACACCTTCTGCCATTCTTTTCAAACCCTTCTCGGGCACGCGGCCTTGCAGCAAAAGCGTTAAGGCAGACCGCAATCCAGCCCTGCCCAAAAGGCGCGCCAAAGGATCTGTTTGGCTGCGCCGCAGGTCTTCGGCCAAAATGTACCCGGCCAGAACATCCGGCGTTTCATAGTCTTCGACCAATGTATGCGCGATCAGGATCGTACCGCCGGGCAAGTGCGTGGTTTCCTTCAGGGCTGACCTCAAAATAACCAAATCGCGCGGAGTATCGCCAAACAACCGCGTATCAAGTTGTTCAAGTGCCTGCAGACCCGCGGGTGCATTGCAGGGTGCACCTGCGACACGGTCCAGTTCGGCCAAAAGGTCGGTCCCGATGGAGGCGCGCGCAACATCCGGCACCAAAGACGCCGTGTAGCGGACGATGGCATTCGGCAGCCACAAAGCGGCTGCGACCATAATCGCAAGACCCGCGGCAAGGCTGACCAAGCGACGCATGCGACCGGTGTTGCGCGTACCGCTTTGGATGGCCTTCAAAACACTGTCTACAGCGGCAAGCATTTCGGGTTCGGCCAATTCCAACCGCTCGGGAGACTGAGGCCCGGGGGCGTAAAGCGCGGGTTCTTCGCCGGGGTTCAAGCGTTCAATGGCGGGAAGAGACCAATGCGCCAACGCTGTCCCATTGGCCGCAGAAATGGTGATCGTGGCCTCTCCGATCGAGACGATCACGTCCTTGCGCTGCGCCTCGGCGCTTGCACGCCAAACCGCCTCGGCCTCAAGCCGCTGGTATTTCGCCAGTACGGTCACGCCCTACTGCTCTCCCCCGCCGTTTTGTTTACTCTAACGGATGGGTTCGGTCCGGACAATCGTGCGAGATACTTGCCACAGAGGGCCCGAAGGCTTAGCAGAGAGGCAAGCATACAAAGGTGTGTTCATGGTGGATGATCCGAAAACTCTTGTCTCGACTGACTGGCTGGCGCAGCATTTGAAAGACCCTGATCTTAGGATCTTTGATGCCTCGTGGTATTTGCCGGACATGAAGCGGAACGGACGTGCCGAATACGACGTTGGCCATATCCCCGGCGCACGCTTTTTCGATATTGACGAAATCAGCGACCATCGCTCGGAATTGCCGCATATGGCGCCGCCGGTCGAAAAGTTTATCAGCCGGATGCGGGCTATGGGTGTGGGCGATGGCCATCAGGTTGTGGTTTATGACGGTGCGGGTCTGTTTTCTGCCGCGCGGGTTTGGTGGCTGTTCCGCCTGATGGGCAAGACGGATATCGCGGTTCTGGATGGCGGATTTGCAAAGTGGAAAGCCGAAGGGCGCCCGGTTGAAGACGTTGAACCGATCATGCGCGACCGTCACATCACCGTCAGTTTGCAGAACCAGTTGGTCAAGGACGTTACGCAAGTGGCTGCTGCGTCGAAACTTGGGGACTATCAGATCCTTGACGCACGCGCGCCGTCGCGTTTTCGCGGCGAGGAACCGGAACCTCGCGAAGGGTTAAGGGCGGGACACATACCCGGCTCGACTTCTGTGCACTATCGAACGCTTTTGAACAACGACGGCACGATGAAATCCGTGGACGAACTGGAGACGGTGTTCAAGGACGCCAATGTCAATCTGGCCCGCCCCGTCATCACCAGTTGTGGGTCCGGCGTAACAGCTGCGATCCTCAGCCTTGCGCTAGAGCGTTTGGGGCACCGGCAGCACGCGCTTTATGATGGGTCTTGGTCGGAATGGGGCATGTATGAGGATCTGCAGGTCGAAACCGGATGACAGTGCAAAAAGCTGGCACGGAGGTGGCCTTTACCATCACTTACCTCGCAATGGAGGTTCGTCCGTCCTACGACTGGCCGCATTTGCCCCTTGGGTCGACCGCGGCACTGTTGAAGGCCGAAAACCCGCCAGTCTGGTGGTTCCTTACGCTCTATGATGCTGTCGGCAAGGACTATGCTTGGGAAGATATCCACAGTTGGGAACACGACGAAATTCAAGCGTGGCTGACGGCGGATGCTATGTCGCTTTACACACTTTACGACCACGGTTGGCCGCAGGGGTTCTTTATGTTGGAAGACATGGGCGAAGGCACGGTCGATCTGTCCTACTTCGGCATGGTGCCCGAGGCTGTGGGGAAGGGTTTAGGCGGCTGGTTGTTGAAGACCGCGATCCTGACTGCTTGGGATCGCGAGGGTATTGAACAACTCACCGTCAACACATGCACGCTGGATCACCCTCGGGCTCTTGCGGTTTACCAGAAAAACGGGTTCACACCGATCCGACGCGAAGACAGAACGCGAATCCTGACACGTGACAGGGATCTGTCGCGCATTCCGACTTAAGGACATGACATGCTGACCAACCTGACGCCGCAGCCGCCTGATAAAATCCTTGAACTGGTAAAGCTCTATCGCGCCGATCCGCGTGATGCGAAAATCGACCTTGGGGTCGGGGTCTACAAGAATGCCGAAGGGGTGACGCCTGTCATGCGCGCCGTCAAAGCGGCCGAGCGGCAGTTGGTCGAAGCTCAGGACACAAAAAGCTATACCAACCTGACGGGCGATCCAGCCTTTGCCACCGCCATGCGCGATCTTATTCTGGGCGATGCGATCAGTGCGGATCGCGTAGCAGCGGCTGCGACCCCTGGTGGAACGGGTGCGATCCGTCAAGGCATGGAACTGATCCAATACGCAGACAGGGGCGCAACCGTCTGGGTGTCGTCGCCCACATGGCCCAACCACCTGACAATCATCAAATATCTTGGCGTCCCCATGCGGGAATACCGGTATTTCGACAGCGCAACGCGCAGTGTCGATTTTGCGGGAATGATGGAGGATTTGGCGGGCGTGAAGGCGGGCGACGTTGTTCTGTTGCACGGCTGTTGTCACAATCCGACGGGCGCGAACTTGTCGAAAGATGAATGGCAGGCGGTTGCGGATCATCTGACGGCCAAAGGCGCGATCCCTTTCATCGACATCGCTTATCAGGGCTTTGGCGACGGGTTGGACGAAGATGCCTATGGCACGCGGCTGTTGGCGTCGCAGATGCCCGAGATGCTGATTGCCGCCAGTTGTTCCAAGAACTTTGGCGTCTACCGCGAACGCACCGGCATTCTGATGGCGCTCACGCCCGATCCGAAATCTCAGGGTGAGGCGCAGGCGACGCTCGCGTTCCTCAACCGGCAGAATTTCTCGTTTCCGCCGGATCATGGTGCGCGTGTTGTTCAGACGATTTTGGGCGACACGGCTTTGCGGGCCGATTGGCAGACCGAGTTGGAGGACGTCCGCGTCGGAATGTTGGCCTTGCGCGAACAGATGGCAAGCGAGCTGCGGCAGCGCTCAAACTCGGACCGGTTTGACTTTATCGCTCATCACCGGGGCATGTTCAGCCGGATCGGGGCGACGCCCGAGCAGGTTTTGGCTTTGCGCGAAGATCACGGCGTTTACATGGTTGGGGATAGTAGGATGAACATCGCGGGTCTAAACGCCAAAACGGTGCCCATTCTGGCCGCCGCGATCATCGACGTGGGCGTCTAGGCGTTTTCGCGAAGAATAGCGCCCGCAAGGTAAAGCGAGCCACAAATCAACACCCGCGCCGTTTGATCGGTGCGGGTGATGTCGTTCAGGGCCTCCATGACCGAAGGGGCAATCGTGGCATCCATCCCAACTTTTTCAGCAGCTTTTGCGGTGTCTTCGGCTGGAAGTGTCGCGGTTTCGCCGGGAATGGCGACCGCGTGCAGCGTGTCGGCGATCTGGGCCAGCGGCGCGAGATAGCCGGTCACGTCTTTTGTCGACAGCATCCCACAAATCAGATGGGTCGGTCTTTTCGGCATATCGGCCAGCGTCGCCACAAGCGCATCCGCCGCGGCTGGATTGTGCCCGCCGTCCAGCCAAAGCTCAGCTTCGGGGGCCGCGTCGATCAAGGGGCCGGTTTTCAGCCGCTGCATCCGGGCAGGCCAGAAGGCTTCTGTGACAGCGCCAGTCGCCGCGTCTTCCCCGAACCCCAGATGCCGCAAAGCCGCGATGGCCATGCCCGCGTTGCCGATCTGATGTGGCCCGCGCAGGTTCGGCAAAGGCAGGTCCAGCAAGCCTTGCTCGTCCTGAAACACCATGCGGCCCCTTTCTTCCCAAGTATGCCAGTGCTGACCGTGGGCGATGACTTGCGCGTTGAACTTGGCGGCTTCGGCCTCGATCACATCCAGCCCCGCCTCGTGCTGAGGACCGACCACAACTGGCACGCCGCGCTTGATGATCCCTGCCTTTTGAAAGGCGATCTCGCCCACAGTGTCACCAAGGAATTGCTGATGATCCAGATCGACCTTGGTGATGATCGTCAGGCGCGGTTTTTCGACGACATTGGTGGCATCATGCCGTCCGCCAAGGCCCACCTCTAACAGCGTCCAATCCGCCCGAGTTTCGGCAAAGGCCAGAAAGGCGGCGACGGTGGTAATCTCGAAATAGGTGATGGTTTCGCCGCCGTTCGCCTCATAGACCTTGTCCAAAAGGGCTGTCAGATCAGGTTCGGAAATGAGCTCGCCTGCGACGCGAATACGTTCGTGGAACCGGGCCAGATGGGGCGAGGTATAGGCATGGGCGGATTGCCCGACGGCCTCAAGGCCTGCACGGATCATGGCTTGGGTCGAGCCTTTGCCATTGGTGCCAGCCACATGGATAACAGGCGGCAGCTTCAGATGAGGGTTGCCGACAGCCGCCAGACACCGATCCATCCGATCCAAGGTCAGATCAATGATCTTCGGGTGCAGACGCATCATGCGTTCCAGCACGGCGTCAGAGGATGCGAACCGTGTCACAGGCGAAACATCAGCCGTTTTCGGCTGGGGCATCCGCCTCGGCCGTTTGTGCCACTTCGGCGTTGTTCGTGGCGACGCGTTCGGGTGAGGGTAGATCCCCGGCCACAGGCGGCGGCATGTTCATTAGCATCCGCGTAATCGTGATCAATTCGTTCTTCATATCGCGGCGATGCGTCACCCGGTCCAACATGCCATGATCCAGAAGATACTCGGCGCGTTGGAAGCCTTCGGGCAGCTTCTCGCGGATGGTTTGTTCGATGACACGGGGACCAGCAAAACAGATCAACGCGTTCGGCTCAGCAATATGGACATCACCCAACATGGCATAAGACGCCGTGACGCCGCCGGTCGTAGGGTGGGTCAGAACCACGATGTAGGGCAGACCAGCTTCGCGCACCATTTCCACAGCGACGGTCGTGCGGGGCATCTGCATCAAGGACAGAATGCCTTCCTGCATACGCGCGCCACCTGCGGCTGAAAACAGGATCAAGGGACGTTTGCGTTCAACAGCACGTTCAGCCGCTGCGATGATCGCATTGCCGACGTACATGCCCATAGAGCCGCCCATAAAGCTGAAATCCTGACAGGCCGCTACGATTGGGGTGCGCCCAATCTCGCCTTCGGCCACGATCATGGCTTCTTGTTCACCGGTGTCGCGCTGCGCAGTTTTCAGACGGTCGGGATAGCGCTTTTGATCACGAAACTGCAGTGGATCTGTATTCGGGAGAGGGACATCAACTTCGGTGAAAACTCCATTGTCAAACAGCGCAATCAACCGATCGCGTGCGCGCAGCGGCATGTGATGATCACAAGATGAACACACGCCAAGGTTTTCCGTCAACTCGCGGTGGAACAGCATAGTTCCGCAATCAGGGCACTTGGACCACAAATTTTCAGGCACTTCCCGACGCGAGAAGAGCGAGTTGATCTTGGGACGAACGTAATTCGAAATCCAGTTCATGGGCCTGCTCAGATTGCTTTTTAAATCAGTTAATCTTAGCGAAGAGAAATTGCAATCACACCTGCAGCACGCGTCGGATCAGGGCCCAGATCGCGATGAGGGTGACGAACTCCAGCAAGATCAATGGGGAAAAGGTGGTAAGATCGGCCAAGGTGCTGTCGACGCGAAACAGGCTCAACCCTCCTAAAGCGCTGTCGTTTGAGACGAAAAGAATGATCAAGGCGTTGTTTGCAAAATGAAATCCCCAAGCCGCACCAATGTTGCCGGTTCGGGCGGTCAGATCGGCAGAGAGGACCCCAAACAGGAAAGCCACGGTCAGGATCGTCATCATATGTGGGCCGTTCAGGCCCGGTTGCAGATGGATGGCGGCGAAAATCAGGGCTGGAAGCAATAGCCAGATCACCGGAGACCGAAACCGGGCGGCAAGCTGGCTTTGCAGATAACCGCGAAACACCAGCTCTTCTGATCCGGTTTGCACCGCAAGGGCCAGAACGGCGATTGGCAGCCACAACAGCCAGCGTGATGGATCAAGGTTGGGTTCGGGCAGGTCTATGAACGGAAGGGTCAAAAGGCCAAGCGCAAGCATGACGGCAAGTGAGAGACCGGCGGCCACGCCAAAGTGGCGCAGCGTGGCAACGCGGGGACCGAAAAGGCTGCCTGCGGTGCGTTTTTGCCAAATTCGCGCCGCGATGATCGTCCCAAGACCCATCCCGCCGATTAAAAAGAGGTACATTGCAGTGATTTCAGGACGGGGCGTGCCAAGTTCCATCAGCTCCGCGGCGGCCTCAAGAAGCGGCATCTGCCAGATCGCGGCGTATCCCCCAAACAACCCGATCATCCAAAGAACCGTCACAACTGCGATCGTCACCACACCCAGCATCAACCGTATGAGACCGGGATATGGCTCTGCGGCAAGGATCATGACGGACGTATCACGGTAAGGCATGCGCCGACCCTATGAGCGTTCTGGCCGGGGTCAACGTGGTAAGCGGTGGAATCTCTGGATCTGGACTTGGTTTCGACGCCAAGCGCGTCTTGCCCCCCTGCCTATGCCCGTCTAAACAATATGAAATCGCTCGGAGTGAGACCCATGCTGAAAAAGAAGTTCGACAAATCCAACCTGCCCAGCCGTCATGTGACCGAAGGCCCGGCGCGTGCGCCACATCGTTCGTATTACTATGCCATGGGCATTTCGGAAGAAGAGATCGCGCAGCCGTTCATCGGCGTGGCGACCTGCTGGAACGAAGCGGCGCCTTGCAACATCTCGCTGAACCGTCAGGCTCAAGCCGTGAAGCTGGGCGTGAAAGAAGGGTTCGGGACCCCGCGCGAATTCACCACGATCACCGTAACGGACGGCATCGCCATGGGGCACGAAGGCATGCGGTCGTCGCTGGCCTCGCGGGAAGCCATCGCGGACACGGTTGAACTGACCATGCGCGGCCACTGCTATGATGCGATTGTGGGCCTTGCAGGTTGTGACAAATCCTTGCCGGGCATGATGATGGCCATGGTGCGTTTGAACGTGCCGTCTGTCTTTGTCTACGGGGGGTCGATCATGCCGGGTCGGTTCAACGGCAAGGACGTGACGGTTCAGGATGTCTTCGAAGCCGTGGGTCGCCATCAGGCAGGTCAGAACTCGGACGAAGAATTGCGCGCACTTGAGAAAGTGGCTTGTCCCTCTGCTGGCGCTTGCGGTGGCCAGTTTACGGCCAACACCATGGCTTGTGTGTCCGAAGCGATTGGCTTGGCGCTGTTGAACTCGTCAGGTGCGCCTGCGCCTTACGAAAGCCGCGACGCCTATTCGACGGCGTCTGGTTTGGCCGTGATGGAGCTTTTGGAAAAGAACATCCGCGCCCGTGATGTGGTGACCCGGAAATCGCTGGAAAACGCAGCCCGCGTAGTGGCTTGCACGGGTGGGTCAACCAACGCTGGCCTGCATTTGCCTGCCATTGCTCATGAAGCCGGGATCGACTTCGATCTGGACGACGTCTGCGACATCTTCCGCGACACACCTTACTTCGTCGACCTGAAGCCGGGCGGCCAGTATGTGGCCAAGGATCTCTACGAAGTGGGCGGTGTGCCCGTTGTGATGAAAGAACTGCGCAAGGCCGGTCTGATGCACGAAGACTGCATGACCGCCAGTGGTGAAACCATCGGCGAAGCCTTGGACAAGGTCGAAGGCTGGGCGGATGGCAAGGTCATTTATCCGATCGAAACTCCGATTACCAAAACGGGCGGCGTGGTCGGTCTGAAGGGCAATGTGGCTCCGGAAGGTGCGATTGTGAAGGTCGCAGGCATGTCGGACGAAGAACAGGTGTTCACAGGTCCGGCGCGGGTATTTGAGTGCGAAGAAGACGCGTTCGAGGCCGTAAAGGCCCGCACCTATAAGGAAGGCGAAGTGCTGGTCATCCGCAACGAAGGCCCCGCCTCGGGACCAGGCATGCGCGAAATGCTGGCAACAACGGCTGCCCTTTCGGGTCAGGGCATGGGCAAGAAGGTGGCCCTGATCACCGACGGCCGTTTCTCGGGCGCAACCCGGGGGTTCTGCGTGGGACACGTCGGACCGGAAAGTGCGCGCGGTGGCCCGATTGGCAAACTGCAAGACGGCGACATGATCACCATCAATGCGTTGAAAGGTGAAATCAGTGTCGATTTGACCGACGATGAAATCGAAGCCCGAACCTATACACCGCGTGAATCGATTTACACGTCCGGTGCGATTTGGAAGTTCGCCCAACTTGTGGGTCCGACTCGTCTTGGCGCGGTGACCCATCCGGGCGCGAAAGAAGAAAAGCATATTTATGCAGACCTTTAAGGCTCTTGCCGCTGCGGCCTTGGTCGCTTTGACGGGATGTTCCAGTCCGATGGCGGTGACACGTGCAGCGACTTCTGAAATTGCCTTGTCCGACGGCACGGTGATTGCAGGCGCGAACGGCTGGTGCATTGATCCAAGCGTCAGCCGTCCAGCAGATGACACCGCTGTGGTGGTCTTGGGCAGTTGTGCTGCGATCGGGCAGAATGCCTTGGCGCCGACGCCCGATGTGCCGGGCGTCGTGACGGTGTCGATTGAACAGCCCGGCGCGGCCGCGCCAACGCCGGAGCAGTTGGAAAGCTTCTTTGTATCAGAAACGGGTCGGGCTGCTTTAGCGCGGGACGGTAACGCGTCCAGTGTCGAAATTTTGGAAACAAGCGCCGATGACGACCGTTTGATCCTATACACGGCGGATCAAAGCGCTTTGTCCGGGGCATCACCCAGAACTTGGCGTGCTTTGTTCGATCTGGGCGGTCGCTTTGTCTCGGTCTCGCTTTATGGCTTGGAAGACCAACCTT
Source organism: uncultured Rhodobacterales bacterium (assembly GCA_964632495.1). Taxonomy (GTDB): domain Bacteria; phylum Pseudomonadota; class Alphaproteobacteria; order Rhodobacterales; family Rhodobacteraceae; genus CALKXV01. Next base: position 14,261 of record CAZWDS010000027.1, on the reverse strand, counting down.
TCGAGCCGGAAGACGGACGTGCAGCCCTTGAGGCCCAAGTCGATCACCTCATTTCGGTCAATCCTACGTAAGCTCAAGTTATCCACAGAAAGTTAACTGATCCGCCGCTTCCGGCGGTTGCCTAGATATGGTGGTGCTGCGTAGTATGCACGCTAAACCATGTGGGCCATTGGAATGGGCGGACCGCTTACAGCGCTGATCGATAAACGCACGTTGCGCCGTTGGCGAAAGCGGGCCTCTCATGCTGACAGTCTGAATGCCGCGGACTTGAAAGCGCTGCGCTCGCGGGCGCGGTCGCTTAGCCGTCATGTGGACCGGGTTTTGCACGTGGCCGAAGGGCGATTGGCACTGCCCCTTGCGGGACAGGCTGCGATCCGCAGGCCAATGCACTCGGATTGGGCGTGGCGACCCGAGTTGTGGGCAGGGCCGGTCAAATCCTCGGGCCACGCCATGGTAGAGACGAAAACACCCGTCGGGCGCGAGGCCAAAGTCTTTCACGACTGCGCGCTGAGCGAATTGTCGATCCGACAGGTGCGTAACATGCGCGCCGAAGACATCGCGCCTTACGGTGTGCGAATGGATGTGTTTCAATTTGATGGTTCGTTCCTCAGTCTTGTGCTGGATGTGCCATCTGAAGGGGTTGAAGGTCTGTCGCGAAGCCATGTTATCCGGCTTGAAATCCGGATCGAAACCGAAAAGCCATTGGAAGTCTTCGGGCGGATCAACGTGCGTCACGGCCCCAATGTTGAACAACTGGTACGCGAGTTCTCTGGATCCAACGGCGAGTTCATGGTCGAATTCGATCTGTCCGCCACACGTATGAACGAAGCACGTGTCGAACGGGCTTGGCTTGATCTGATTTTTGAAGGACCAGAGATGAACCAAATTGTCTTGCGCGATGTGACGCTTAGTCGTCGTCCGCGCGCAGAATTTTAAAGGGGACCGGCGTTGGCAGAGATGACACTGACACGGATGCGGTTGGCCGAAGGGGTTTGGGAGGGGCTTTTGACAGCGCCCTCCACCGTCTCGCCGCGTCTGCGTTTGTGGCATCAAGATACGTTGCTGGGTGAACCCGAGACGATCCCGTCTGAGCAGGTCCAAAGCGGCATGGCCAATTGGCTGGTAAGGTTTCAGTTGCCGTCCGACCGGCTGTCTGACGGTGTGCAGACCTTTGTGATCGAGGATGCCGAAACAGGCGATGCGCTGGCCCTTGAAACGGTGATCGCGGGCGAAGTTCTGGACGACGACGTGCGCGCCGAAGTCGCCTTACTAAGGGCCGAGCTGGATTTGCTGAAACGCGCGTTTCGCAGGCATTGTTCGGAAGACTAAGGCGTTAGTCCGACTTCAAGACAAAGCGTTTGTCGCAATAGCCGCATTCGACCCAACCCGTTTTCTCGTCGATCGACAACCAGACACGCGGATGCCCCAAAGCGCCTTCGCCGCCGTCGCAGGCGATGCGGGTCTGAGACACGGTCTCGGTTTCGGGCGGTGGCTGCATCTTGGCGTTATCGGCTGTCATCTGGCAAGCTCCGGATCGGGCGAGGGGTTTCATGATCCCCTAACGCCAAGTGATTACGATTTCAACATGCGGCCAAGGGGGCGTCCTGCCAGAATGTGCAGGTGAAAGTGCGGCACCTCTTGAACACCGTCGGGTCCGGCGTTCGAGATGATCCGGTATCCATCCCCTTGATCCGGCGTCACACCAAGATTGCGGCTGATGGCGGCAAAGGTGCGCCAGAAGTCGGTGATTTCGGCATCACTGGCTTGGCCTGTAAAATGGTCGGCGGTAACGTAAGGCCCTTTCGGGATCACAAGCACATGATGCGGGGCCTGTGGTTGAATATCGCGAAAGGCAAGCGTGTGCTCGGTTTCTGCAACTGTATCGTTCGGGATCTCGCCGCGAAGGATTTTGGCGAAAATATTTTGATCGTCGTAAGAGTAAGCCATGTAAGTCCTTAGTCGACAAAGAGGTGATCGGTAGAGACAATCTCAAGCGCTTTGGCGCGATCCAAGCCCAGAAAATCGGCCAAAGGCCCTGCATTTTCTTCGTGGCTGGCCTTTTCCCGGATACGGTGGAATTCGGGGAAATTCTGGTCGCGGATCAATTCCATTTCGCGAAAGACATCGTTTCGAATGGTCGGCACCAAGGTCCGGAAGGTATCGGGCGATGTGTGTTCTGCCGCTAGTCCAACCCGCTTGGCGTGACCTTCCAGATAGTCGTCGGTGTAAAGGCAATCGATTTCCAACAGCCGGGTTTCGCTGCGGTCTGAATAGAAGTCCTTGAATAAATCAAGGTTCGCGGGGTCCAGACAGATGAGCATCTGATCGGTGTCAAAATAGTCGAACAACATGCGCATCATGGCCCGCCGGTGGCGCGTGCGTTTGGCCAAGGTCGCTTGGATGCCACCAAGGTCGGGCAGCGGCGTCGCCTCTTCATCAAACAGATACTCGATGGCTGGCATATTCGACACTGAACCGATCCGATCCAGCAGCCGTTTGGCCACGTGCCACTTCTTGCACGTCACAATCAACAGCCTGCGCTCGCGCCCGATGGTCGAGTCCTTTTCCCAGAACCGCGGGGCAAAGCGCTCGCCGATGCGCCCCTGTCCGGTCAGGAACGTAAACAACCGCCGTCCTTCGTCGGACAAACGGAAGGTCACACCACGTTTCAGGTATAACTCGCCCAGCTTGGATTTCAGTTCCAGAGCTTCTGAGCTGATTTTCCGCGCGAACAGAAAGTCCTGTGAAACCAGCATGTCATAGTGATCGTTATAAAACGTCACCGGCATCCCATAGTCCGAGAACATCAGGAAGGTGAGCGTGCGGTTGTCGATCTCGGTCTCGGGCACCAGATGGCGGACGAGGGTTTGAAAGAAGGTTTCGTCGGGGATCCATGTGGTGCGAAAGAAACGAACGACATCGCGTCGGGTGGCAACGAATTCAAGGATCGCTTCAACCGTTTGACGACGCAGACACCACCACTGGCTGCCGATCATCATTCGTATGTCTTTTGGGACTTTGCGCGTCAGCTTCAAACGTTTTTGCAGGTTGAACGAGGCATAGAACTGTTTGGCCTGTGTGCGTTCGTTGAACCAGTGGCGGTAGATCAAACGTTCTTCTTTGAAACCGGTTTTGATCCAGTCGCTTTCGAAAAAGTCGTAGCTTTCGATATAGTCGACATCGCGCTGTTCCAAATAAGCGTGGGTGTGCTCGGCCGTTTTGATGGGCATGCAGTCACCCGAAAGCATGTAGAAATGCGTGGCGCGGGGAAAAGCATTCACGGCCGCTTCAATCGCCTTCAGCGTCGCGTCCACAAGGCTCCATTCGCCCCAGCCGCATTTCAGCCGCGTTTTCGGGAAAGCAACACTTGGATTGTCGGCCAGTTCGGCGCGTAACAGATCATAGTCTGACTGCGATGCGCGCGCGTCGAAGTGGATCGCCATCACATCGCCCGTCGCCGTCAGACGCCGCGCTTGATCGACGATCGACGCCACGTTCTTGTGACAAAGCAGAATGTAGGCGATTTGCGCCACGCGCCGTTCCCAAGCTGTCGGTTCCCTCATGGAGTGTGTAGACTTTGCGAAGGATTGAAGAAACCTCAGAAATTTGCTTTTTTCCCCACAAGGCCCTTTTGCGCGTATAGGGCGATTTGTTTGTAAGGTGTTCGCCATATGGGATTTCCCGGCACATGGATGACGGAAAGCGAAAGCGTGGTTTATCGCGTGGTGCCGAAGTGCGCTTGCTCGACGATTGGGCAAATCATGTACTATTCCGATCACGGCAGTTTCTACGACGGGGATATCCACGACGCCAAACAGGGGCTGCACAAATGGGCGCAGGAACAAAGCCACGGCCCTATTGAAGACAACGTCCGCAACAAAGACACCTTTGCCTTCACCTTCGTGCGCAATCCCTACACGCGGCTTTTGTCGTCTTTCTTTGACAAAATCTGCGGCATCCAGCGAAATGGGCAAAGGTATCGCAGCAATTTGATCCCTCATCTGGCGCAGAACTATGGGATCGACGTCGAAGGCGAATTCGACCAGATCACCATGTTCCGCCGGTTCCTGCTGTTCGCGCGTGACACCATCAAATACCGCAAGCCGATGGACCCCGACATTCACTGGTCTTCGGTGTCTGGTCATATCTCGACCTTCATTGCCAACGGGGGGCGGTATGATCGCATCCTTTGGACCGAGAAGTTCAATGACGGTATGGCCGAGGTGCTTGCCAATGTGCCTGTGAAGGCGCCGGTCGATCTGGGTGCTATTCCGCGGTTCAACCAAAGCGAAGGCCACGGCCCCAAGCGCGCGCATCCTGTCGAAGATTTCTTTGACGATCTGTCCAAGCACTTGATCTTCGAGATGTACAAACGCGATTTCCAACTTTTCAAGTATGACTTTGAAAACCCGGCCAATGCTTTGCCGGTCGGCGAGATCGATTTGGACGAGGTTCACAAGAAACTGGGCAGCTAAACAGATTCGCGAATCGGGTGGCCTAGCTGCAGCGCAGCAACTCTGATTTTCTTTGCCCGCGACAAGACTTTCTGACGAGCAATGTTATTTTTCAGCCAAATTCAGCATATTAGTGGCCATTTTCCGCAAGTTTCCCCCTAAAGGTATGTTCCGTGACTGCTCCTTTCGGCCTATAGTCTGAAGCACACAATGCCGAAAAACGGCTCACATAAATTCCGCGGGGGGACAGATGATACGATCCGAATTGGTGCAGAAGATTGCTGATGAGAACCCTCACCTGTACCAACGCGACGTCGAGCGCATCGTCAGTACGATCTTCGAAGAAGTCATCGAAGCTATGGCCGACGGTGACCGGGTCGAGCTTCGTGGCTTTGGTGCTTTTTCTGTCAAAAAGCGCGATGCACGGGTCGGCCGGAACCCACGCACTGGCGACAGTGTTGAAGTTGAAGAGAAACACGTCCCTTTCTTCAAGACAGGTAAACTGTTGCGGGACCGACTGAACGGTAAAAGCTAATGCGTTTTTTGCGTCTACTTATCCTTGGTGCCCTTGCCATCGTGCTGATCACAATTGCCATGGCAAATCGCGATCCTTTGACCATCCGTTTGTTGCCGGACGCCTTGTCCCGGCTGGCTGGTATCAACTGGGAAATCACTTTGCCGGCTTTCGCGGTCCTGTTGGCCGCCGTTGTTGCGGGCTTGGTTCTGGGTTTCGTCTGGGAGTGGGTGCGCGAGCACAAGCATCGCGCGACAGCCGCGACCGAAACCAAAGAGCGTCAGCGGTTGGAAGAGACGGTGCGCAAAGTCGCGCCTTCGCCCAAGAAGGGTGACGATGTGCTTGCTCTGCTTGAGGGCAGCTAAGCAAACCGCTAGACCCGGCCTATGGCTTCGAACATTCGAACTAAGATTTGCGGGCTAAAGACGCCTGAGACTCTGTTGGCTGCAACGGATGCGGGTGCGGCTTATGTCGGCTTTAACTTCTTTGCTACGTCGCCGCGTTCGGTGTCTATCGAGCAAGCCCGCGACCTTGCCATTGACGTGCCCATGGGCATTGCCAAGGTCGGTTTGGTCGTCGATGCCGATGATGCATTGTTGCAGGCGATTTTGGACGTCGTACCTATAGACATCATACAATTGCACGGCCAAGAAACGCCCGAACGGGTGTCCGAGGTGCGCTTCAAGTTCGGGTTACCGGTGATGAAAGCCTTGGGCATTGCGGGGGCATCAGACGTCGAAAAGATCGACCTTTATGCCAGCGTTGCCGATCTTTTGTTGATCGATGCCAAGGCGCCCAAGGATGGTCCTTTGCCCGGTGGCAACGGGGTGGCGTTTGACTGGCGTCTGATCGCGAACCGACGGTGGAGCGTGCCGTGGATGCTGGCTGGCGGGTTGACGGCAGACAACGTGGCCGAAGCGATTGCCTTGACGGGTGCCACTCAGGTGGATGTTTCGTCGGGGGTTGAAAGCGCGCCGGGCGTGAAGGACATCGCACGGATCAAGGCGTTTTTGGAGGCCACATGAGCGTTCGTTTTCGCCTGGCGATCGAGGCGGATATTCCCGATGTGGTGGCTCTTCTTAAAGATGATGTGCTTGGTCAGGGTCGTGAAATCTCAAGCAATGACAATTACTTAAGTTCTTTTCGCGCGATGGAGGACGAGCCGCACAACAACCTTGTTGTCGGCGAAGCCGCGGGCAAAGTTGTCGCCGTCTATCAATTGACGCTGATCTCGGGTCTGTCCCTTTCGGGGACGCGACGGGCGCAAATCGAGGGTGTCCGCGTGGCGCAGGAGTTGCGCGGGCAGGGCATCGGTGCGGCGATGATAAAGGACGCCGAAGACAGGGCGCGGCAGGGTGGCGCGGGTCTATTGCAGTTCACATCGAACAAGACGCGAGACCGGGCGCTGGAGTTCTATCGGGGTCTGGGATTTATCGACAGTCACACGGGGTTCAAGAAGCCGCTTTAAGCACTGGTCACCGCCCGAACAGCTCTTCCAGAATGTTGATAATCACCTTTTCGGCAGTGTTTCCGCCCGAGTTCTGACGGGGCCGATTCTGCCGTTGTGGAACAGGTTGCGCGACCCTTTCGGGCACCGCCATTGGAAGCGCACGAACGGGCAGGCCGTCATGGACCCGCAGCATGGTTTCGCGCCAAATCTCGGCCGGAAGCCCGCCACCGGTGACACCGGTCAGGGGCGTATTGTCGTCGTATCCCATCCAGACCCCGGTCACGTAGTCGGCCGTAAATCCGATGAACCACGCATCCCGCGCCGCTTGTGTCGTACCGGTTTTGCCTGCTGCTGGTCGGCCGTTCAGCCGGGCGCGCGTTCCGGTGCCCGCTTCGACAACCTGGCTCATCATATAGACCAACTGCTGAGCGGCGGGTTCCGAGATCACCCGTTCGCCGATGCCGCCTTCTTGTTCCAACAAGGGCGTGGCGTCGCCTTTCAATTTCAGTTCGACCAAGCCGTAAGGTTCGACCGAAGAGCCGCCATTCAGGATGCCGGCATAAGCGCCGGTCATTTCCAGCAGCGTCGATTCCGAAGTCCCAAGGGCCAATGCGGGGCCAACAGCCAGATCGCTTTCCAAACCAAAGTCAGAGGCGATTTTAACCACCGCCTCGCGCCCGACACGTTCGAACACTTTGACGGCAGGCACGTTCAGCGATTGCGCCAAGGCTTGGGTTAATGTGACTGGGCCTTTGAAATCGCGGGAGTAATTTTCGGGGCACCATTCGCCTGAACCGGGCACGTCCAGACAAATTGGCTCGTCCGTCACGGTTGCATTGGGCCCATACCCAAGATCAAGCGCGGCCCCATAGACGAAGGGTTTGAAGGCAGAACCGGTTTGCCGCTTGGCTTGAATGGCCCGGTTGAACTGGCCCGCCACGCCCTTGAACTTGCGCCCGCCCACCATGGCCCGCACCGCGCCGTCCGCGCTCATCACCACGATGGCGGCCTGCGCTTCAGAGCCGGATCTGACCTTGGTGTCGAAGATGTATTGCAGGGCTTCTTCCGCCGAGGTCTGGATGCGTTGATCGAAGGTCGATCGGATGACCACGTCTTCGGTTGTTTCCTCGGTCAGGAAGTTCGGGCCTAAGTCCATGACCCAATCGGCAAAATACCCGCCAGCACGCGCTTCGGCGGCGGCGGACAAGGTGGCCGGGCGCGCACGGGCGTCTTCAGCTTCGGCGGTTGAGAGGTAGCCTTGTTCTTCCATCAGCCGCAGTATGGTTGCGGCACGGTCCCGGCTGCGTTGCAAATCTGCCGTGGGAGCGTAACGGCTGGGAGCCTTCAACAGCCCCGCCAACATAGCGGCTTCGGCGGGCAGAACTTCGTTCGCAGAGATACCAAAGTAGCGTTGCGCGGCGGCTTCGAACCCACGGGCGCCAGCGCCCAGGTAGGCGCGGTTCAGGTAGATCGTCAGGATGTCATCTTTGGAATAGCGCACTTCCATCGCCATGGCGTAAAGCGCTTCTTTGATCTTGCGCACCAGCGTGGTGCGGCGGCAATCGGCTTCGAACTCGGCTTCGGTCATGCCGGATGAGGGCGTATAGCGGGTGCCGAGACATAAGAGTTTTGCGGTTTGCTGCGTGATCGTTGAGCCGCCGTGACCGGACAGAGGGCCGCGTCCTTCGGATAGGTTGATCTTGACCGCACTGGCGATCCCACGCGGCGAGATGCCGAAATGGCCGTAAAAACGTTTGTCTTCCGTCGCGACGACCGCGTTTTTCAGGAACGGAGATACGGTTTCAGCGGTGATTTGTCCGCCGAACTGCTCGCCCCGCCAGGCAAAGATGGCACCATCGCGATCCAAAAGCGTGACCGAGCCGCGCGAGCGCCCGTCCAAAAGTGCCGAAACTGGGGGCAGGGTGGCCGTGTAGAACAACACCGCGCCGACGATTGCCAGAGTGACAAGGGCCGAGACGCGCCAGCCGATGCCCCAGACCAGACGGGTGACAAGGCGAAACAGCCAGACAACCGGATTGCGTGACCGGGTTTTGGCCGCAGCTTTCTTGGCCCTCGGTTTTGCCTTGGGTTTCGATTTGGTCTGCGTGCGTTTATCGGCGACCAAGGTTGGTCGCTTGCTTTTTGACCCGCTCATTTGCTTGGTCCGTTTTTTTTGCCTGCCTTGGAGTAGACTAGACCGCTTTGGCCCTGATGTGGAGAGCTTATCAACGGCTGAACGCCGTGGATTGTTCCCAAGATGCCGTTTCCTTGCGTCACTTATATGTGTTTCGGTCCCATGATTTAGGGATTGCGCCGGACTGCGTCCGTCGCCGTGCCCGATTTTGCTGCGCAAAACCGGGGCCGCCGGCGGGCGTATTTATCAAGAGATGAAGGGACAGGAGCGATGACAGAGCGGACGGGCGGGTGTTTGTGTGGCGCTGTTCGGTATGTGGTGCGGGGGGCGATGCGGCCTGTTATTGCGTGCCATTGCGAGCAATGTCGCAGGACCAGCGGGCATCATGTGGCGGCCACTTCGGCCCGGCGCGCGGCGGTTGAGATTGAGGGTGCGCCTGTGTGGTACGCCTCGTCTGACAGGGCGCGAAGGGGGTTTTGTGGGACCTGTGGGTCGAACCTATTTTGGGATGGGGCCGGGGCGAATTTATCTATATTCGCCGGGACTTTGGATGGGCCGACAGGGTTGGCTTTGGCGGGGCATATCTATTGCGATGACAAAGGCGATTACTATGAGATCGCGGAGGGTGCTCTGAAGGCTGGCGGATATGATCCGGAGATGACGACAATGGTGTCAGATCAGGAGTGAGGCGGCGCCTTCTAGTTTGAGAAGTTCTACTTTCTTTTCAATACCATCCGGGGCGGAGAAGCCACCGAGGTTGCCGGTGCCGGTGACGCGGTGGCAAGGGATGATGATGCCGATGGGATTGGCGCCGCAAGCTTGGCCTGCCGCTTGGGCCGAGATGTTGAGGGCTTTGGCCATTTCGCCGTAGGTTCTGGTTTCGCCGTAGGGGATCGCAATGAGAGCGTCGAGGAAACGTTGCTGATTGAGCGAAACCCTGGGCGCAAGGGGGAGGTCGAATTCTGTTCTACTTCTTTGAAAGTACTCATTTATTTGCGTGGCGGCCATTTCAAGAAGAGGTGTCTTGTCGGTGCCGCCGTCGCCCCAGTCCAGACGGATAAGTGCGCCGTCTTCTTCGACCAGCGTCAGAGCGCCGGTGGGGCTTTTGATGGTGCGTGCGGGCATGGGGCAAGGGTGACGCTTTGGCATGGGGAATGCAACCTCTGGGGCGGGTGTTGCGTGGAAGCTTGTTCGCGCATTAACCTTTTGGACCGCGTAAAACGGGTGAATTCGAACGTCGGTATTACGTCGGTATCGCGTCGGTATCACGTCGGTGGCGGTTTCGGTGCCGGAGGTTCGCAGTTCGACGTCGACCGTTCGGTCATCTTTGTTAACGTACGTTCAGACTGTCCGTTTTAGCGGCTGAAGGTGCGGGCAAGAATGATAGCGCTGACCAGAAGGACCAAGGCAGAGAGCGTGATCTTTGAGATCAGCTCCATGGTGCCTTCGATCAAAAGGGCGTGGGCCACGGTGCCTGCGACGATAATCAGCGCCAAGACGCCGTGGGCGCGCCGCCATGCCCGAGGGCTGAGGCGCAGGCGTTTGCGCAAGGTGGCCAGAAGCGCGGTGGCAAAGACGGCCCACATGGCGATCACGCCCCATGCCGAAAACGGGGTTGGAGAGACGAACCGCAAGGCGTCGATGACGTCGGGTGGGCTGGTGAGCCACAAGGCAAACACATGCAGGATGATCAAGGCTAAAATGACAGGTCCGATCATGCGGTGCGCCCGTCGTCCATGCGGGCCTGTCAGCCCGGGCAAGTGGCCAGCCGCCAGCAAAGGTTGGACCAACAGAAGCGTAAAGGCGACGATGCCTGCCAGACCTGCTGTGATGTAGATTGCATCACGAAACGCCAGAAATGGGCTGTTCAGCGCGGCTATGACCGGCACCGTGACGGCAAGGATCACGGTGGCCCAAATCAGGACGGCGCGCGTGCGGATCATGGGATTGGGCGGTTTCGCGTCAAACGGGTTGCAGCACGAAATCTGCGTTCAGCGTTGTATCGCGCGAACTGTTCATGACGGGTCGCAGAAACACGGTTTCGAAGTCGCCGCTGTCATAGGCCAGATGGCCGTGGGCCTGACCGAAGGCGGGTACGATCTGGGGCATCTCAAGCTGGAATTCGCCTTTGGCATTGGTCAATGTCGCGCCGTGGGAGTGGGCGTCGCGTTCGTGACCTTCGGTGGTATGGGCCCAGATTTGGATGCGTTGATCGGGCAAAGGCGCACCATCACCGGCGCGGCGCACAGTGCCGGTCATCAGAAAGCCACCGCCGCCGATTTGATCGACGATGGCTGCGCCTTTGCGATAATTGTTCGAGCCACCGCGCATCGAAGGCGTTGGCGCAAGGCCGGCCGCGCGGGCAGGCATCAGACCGGCGGCCAAAGTGGCGGCACCAGCGACCAAAAGGGTGCGACGGGTCTGAAGGAGCTTGGGCATGTGTTTCTCCAATTATAGCGCAGATTGGATAAGATATATCGCAAGACGCGGATCGGTCCAGCCACGCCTTCGTGAGCCGGATTATCTGCGTTTTCTTGCCAAGTGATACGGGATTGGACGCGATTTCTGTGGCAAGGGGGATCCAAAGAAAAAGGGCGGAAGCTATCGCTCCGCCCTTTTCGTGGTTCTGTGATCGTCGAACAGGTTTAGCTGCCGCCGGTGAATTTGGCGATCAGATCTTCGACGTTCAGGCCAAGGCTGTCCAAGATGCTGAGGTCAAAACCTTTTTCTTCGATGAAAGATTTGGCTGTGTCGATGTCCAGCCCTTCCAGCATCGAAGGCTCAACGCCCAGTTCGCCCATTTTCGAGCCGAAATCAAAGTCGCCGCCGCCAAGTGCGCCCGCTGCTTTGCCCATCATATCACCTAGTCCCATAGTCATCTCCTATTGCCTGTTTTCATGTTGTCTTGGGAGGTAGATGGGCTTTCTTTGGTCGTTGGACAATGGGTATTTTTGTCAGATGTCGTCACATATGAAAAACAGCGGAATGCCCCCGGTTCGCGAACGCGCGGTGCAAAAGAATAGGGCGGTCTTGAGAACCGCCCTTTTCGATCAGATTTTGCCTAGCTTTTTGAGCTTGGCGGTTTTTGTCTAGACGTCGTGGGTTAACGCGTCATTACAGCGTCCGCAGGTTTGCGCGTGGGCGTGGGTGCCGACGTCTGGCAGGATTTTCCAGCAACGCTGGCATTTTTCGCCTGTCGCCGTTTCGAACACCACGCCGATGCCGTCGGTTTCTGGCATGCGGAATGCTTCGGCGGGGGCCGGGTCATGGGTGACCGAGATGCCGGAGGTGATGCAGATGTCGGCGAAATCGACGGTTTTCAGGGCTGCGATGACGGTTTCGTCTTCGATGTGAACCACAGGCGCGGCTTCCAGCGAGGCACCGATCACCTTGTCGCGGCGTTGGATTTCCAAGGCTGCGGTCACCACGCGGCGGGTGCGGCGGATGCCGGCCCATTTCTGTGCAAGGGGTTCGTCCAGCCAGTCGGCGGGCGTGTTCGGCATATCGGTCAGGTGGATCGAGCTGTCGTCGCCGGGGAAGCGTTCAAGCCAGACTTCTTCCATCGTGAAGACAAGGACGGGGGCCAGCCATGCGGTCAGCCGGTGGAACAGAAGGTCGATCACCGTGCGCGCGGCCCGGCGGTCTAGGCTGTTGTCGCCGTCGCAATAAAGCGTGTCCTTGCGGATGTCGAAGTAGAAGGACGACAGGTCGGCGTTGGCAAAATCAAACACTTCGCGGAAGACGCCTTGGAAATCGTAAGCGGCGTATCCGGTGCGAACTTTGTGGTCGACCTCGGCCATGCGGTGGAGAACCCAGCGTTCCAACTCGGGCAATTCGGCGGTGTCGACTTTTTCGACGTCGGTAAAGCCTGAGAGGTTGCCAAGGATAAAGCGCATGGTGTTGCGCAGGCGGCGATAGCTGTCGGCTGTGCCTTTCAGTATTTCCGGTCCAATGCGTTGATCGCCGGTATAGTCGGTCTGCGCGACCCAAAGGCGCAGGATATCCGCGCCGTATTGTTTGACGACCTGTTCGGGCACGATGGTGTTGCCAAGGGACTTGGACATTTTCACGCCCTTTTCGTCCAGCGTGAAGCCGTGTGTCAGCACACCACGATAGGGCGCGCGTCCGTTGGTGCCGCAGGATTGCAGCAGGGACGAGTGGAACCAGCCACGGTGTTGGTCGGTGCCTTCAAGGTAAAGATCCGCGATGCCGTCTTCGGACCCATCTTCGCGGTCGCGCAGGACGAATGCGTGGGTAGAGCCTGAATCAAACCAGACGTCGAGGATGTCGAAAACTTGGTCGTAATCGTCGTGGGGGACGTCATTGCCCAAGAAGCGTTCTTTTGCGCCGTCCTTGTACCATGCGTCGGCGCCTTCGGTTTCAAACGCTTTCAGCACGCGGGCGTTGACGGCTTCGTTTCTGAGAAGGAAGTCGTCGTCCGTGGGCAGCGCACCTTTTTTGACAAAACACGTCAGCGGCACGCCCCAGGCCCGTTGGCGCGACAGCACCCAGTCGGGGCGTTGTTCCATCATGGAATAAAGGCGGTTGCGGCCCGATTGCGGGGTCCATTGGACATTGTCGATTTCAGTGAGGGCGCGTTCACGGATGGTGGTCCCAAAGGTGTCTTGTCCGTCGCCGACGGTTTGGTCGATGGCGGCGAACCATTGGGGCGTGTTGCGATAGATGATCGGGGCTTTGGAGCGCCACGAGTGCGGATAACTGTGCTTGATCTTGCCACGCGCCAGAAGGCCGCCAACTTCGACCAGTTTGTCGATGACGGCCTTGTTCGCCGTGCCTTCGCCGCCTTTGCGCGACAGGATGTAGTGGCCGCCGAAGAAGGGGAGGTCGGGGCGGAACGAGCCGTCGTCCATCACGTTGTAGGTGATGACGTCTTTCAGCATGTTTAGATCACGGTAAAGCTCGTATTCCTCCATCCCGTGGGACGGGGCGCAGTGGACGAAACCGGTGCCTTCATCGTCGGTGACGAAGTCGGCGGCGCGGAAGTCTCGGATATCGTCCCATTCGCCGTTTGCGCCTTCGGCACCGGCAAGAGGATGTAGGACACCGTTGATGGCAGAGCAGTCCACGTCGCCAAGGCGGCGGTACATCGTGTCGTCAAGTCGCGCGCGGGTCAGAACATCGCTCGCCAGATTGTCGGCAAGGATGTATTTGTCGCCGATGGAGAGCCAGCATTCTTCGGGCCGTCCGGTGATTTCGTAGAGGCCGTAGGAGATATCTTGTCCGTAGACCACGGCTTTGTTGGACGGCATTGTCCATGGCGTGGTGGTCCAGATGACGACTTGGGCGTTCTTCAGACGGTCGTCGCTGGTCTCGTTCACGCGGAACTTCACCCAAACCGTAAAGCTGTCCTTGTCGTGGTATTCGACCTCGGCTTCGGCCAGTGCGGTCTGTTCGATCGGTGACCACATGACGGGCTTGGAACCTTGGTACAAAGTGCCGTTCATCAGGAATTTTTGGAACTCCTCGGCAATCACGCGTTCGGCGTGGAAGTTCATCGTCAGGTAGGGATCGGCCCAGTTGCCGGTGATGCCCAGACGTTTGAATTCGTCGCGCTGGATGTCGACCCAGCCTTGGGCGAAGGCGCGGCATTCCTGACGGAACTCGACAACATCGACGTCGTCTTTGTTCTTGCCCTTCTTTCGGTACTGTTCCTCGATCTTCCATTCGATGGGCAGGCCGTGGCAATCC
>CAZWDS010000026.1:0-37080 GCA_964632495.1 uncultured Rhodobacterales bacterium | reverse complement strand
TCCTAATCATATACCCAATATACCTCGGTATAAGACGACGAAAGCGCGAAGGGGCTTAAGGATCACAGACATAAGCACACGGTGCTAAATCAAGTGTTCTCTCAATCACCATCCGCGACGCCGGCAGCGCGGTGCTTGGCACGCCGAGCGCGATAGCTGGGTAAAACGACCAGAATAGCGGCAATGACCAGCAACCCCAGTGTCATAGGACGCTCCCAGATGAAACTGACGCCGTCATAAAGTTGCATCGACCGGGCGAAGTTATCTTCCATCATACCGCCAAGAATGAACCCGATCAGCAAAGGGGCCAATGGATAGTCGGCAAACTTCAGCGCGGTTGCGCAAATCCCAAAGCCAACCAGCATCAACAGTTCGGTCGCGTTGTTCTGACCTATGTAGGCACCCATCAGGGTGAAGAATAGGATGAACGGGATCAGATAGTTGCGTGGCACCGCCAGAACTTTGGCGATATAGGGGATCAATGGCAAATTGAGGATCAAGAGAACCAGATTGCCGATAAACATCGACATGATGACGGCCCAGAAGATCTGTGGGTCATCGAGCATCAGGCGCGGGCCAGGCGTGACATTCAACGCGATCAAAGCACCCAGAAGAATGGCCGTTGTTCCGGAACCGGGAATGCCAAGCGTCAACAAGGGCACGAAGGACCCAGTACAGGCGGCGTTGTTTGCGGTCTCGGGCGCGGCCAGTCCTTTAACCGAGCCCTTGCCGAACTCTTCTTGTTCTTCTTTGGGCGCGATGTTGCGTTCCACCGCGTAACCCAGAAAACTGGCAATCGTAGCGCCCGCACCGGGCAGAACGCCGATAAAAAAGCCTTGCAGCGATTGACGACCGATCACCGGCGCAATTGCTTTCGCTTCGGCCCGGGTAATCCGAAGGTCTTTGATTTTGCCCTCATCGCCTTTCAGGTCTTTGGGTTTCAGAACCAGAAACAGGGCTTCAGGCAAGGCGAACATGGCCATGGCAAGCGTAATGAACCCAAAGCCGGATTGCAGATCCATGATTCCCATCGTGAAACGCGGCAAATTGAAAAGCGCACCTTCGCCCACGGTTGCCATGATCAGACCCAGTACGGTCATGATCATGGCTTTGGCCACTTGACCCGTGCCTGCGAAGGCCGCGATGGCCGACAAGCCGACGACCATCAGCGCAAAGTACTCGGCAGAATGGAAGAGAAGAGCGACTGACGAAAGGGCCGGGGCAAAGACCATCAAAAGGATGGCGCCAATCGTTCCGCCTGCGAAGCTGGCGATAGCGGCGATGGTCAGGGCTTTGCCTGCCTTGCCTTGTCGTGCCATCGGATAGCCGTCGAAGCTGGAGGCAACGGTGCCGGCAACACCCGGTGCATTCAATAGAATAGATGATGTGGACCCGCCGAAGATCGCGCCGTAATAGACACCGGCCAAAAGGATCAACGCGGCTGAAGGATCGCCCATGGAAATCGCGACAGGGATCATGATCGCAATGATCGACATGGGGCCTAGCCCTGGAAGCATGCCGATGAACGTGCCGATCAAGCAACCGCCGATGACCATCAAGAGGTTTTGCAGAGAAAGCGCCGTTTGCAGGCCAATTAGAAGTCCTTCAAGCATGTCAGCCTCCCAGAATGCCCGGTAGCGGGCGCATGTAGATCCCCAGAACCTGTTGCACAAGGTACCAGACCAACAGTGTCGCGACCGCGGCGACGATCACCATGATGTGCCATTTGCGTTCGCCCAAAATGTAAGCCCCAAGGATCAGGAAGGCAGAGGTCGATATCAAAAAACCGACCGGACGCAGGCAAAGCGCATAGAGCACCATCAACGCCAGAAGCATCAGCGCCTGACCCAGATGGTATTCCCCCAAGCGTCGGTAATCGATGTCAGCTTCTTTGGGTTCGGCTTTTTCGAAGCCTAGCAGAATGATGGTCGTCGCGATGATCCCCAAAACAGACAATACCTTCGGAAAGGTGCTTGGCCAGATAGGGTTGCGCTTCATAAACGGTGCCAGGCTGCTATCCATTGTGAACCAGGCGGCGTATCCATAGGCGAGGCAAATGCCAAGTAGGATAAGGGCGATCCAGCGATCAAGGGCCATGGTCTCTCCAACTTATGCGAACGTTGCAATTGGGGCTCTGCCCCCGGCCCTTTGGGCCTCCCCCGAAGTATTTTGAGCGAGAGGAAAGCAAATTTTAATCAAATGCCACTCATGAGCACATGCGGGACAGGCGGAAGCGCCGATGGCCGTGCAAGGGGAAGGTTGATTTACCTTCTTCCGGAGGGGGAGAGTTTTCGAGCTCTCTCCTTCCTCTTGCTGAAAACACTTCGGGGAGCGCGAGGGGAGACCCCTCGCACCCTTGTTTTAGATCAGAGGAAGCCGAGCTTCTTCATAAGGTCACCGATGACCTTTTCCTGATCTTCAAGGAAGGTTTGGAAGTCATCGCCCGAATTGTAGATATTGACCCAACCGTTACGGGCACGCACTTCTTCCCACTCTGGAGTTTCGTACATCTTGGCAATAGCTTCCTGGTACATGGCCAGTTTGTCGTCTGGCAGGCCAGGAGCCGCGAAGAAACCGCGCCAATTGACGAAGGAGGTATCGATCCCTTGTTCCTTCATGGTCATGGCATCCGGTGCTGCTTCAACGCGTTCGTCTGAAGTCACGCCGATGATTTTCACTTCGCCGGCGTTTGCCAGATCGACCGCTTCAGAGAAACCAGTCGAAAGAGCTACGATTTCGCCGGAAAGTAGCGCTGCCATGGCTTTGCCGCCTGCGTCGTAGGGAATGTACTTAACATTCAGCGGGTCCTTGCCAGCTGCTTCCATAACCATGGCGGCCACAAGGTGGTCCATGCCGCCCGGAACCGAACCGCCACCGATGGCCGTTGCAGAAGCATCTGCGTCATACGCAGCCAAAAGGTCTTCCATCGAGTTAATCGGGCTATCCTTGCCGACGACGATGGCGGCATAGTCACCAATTGTGCCAGAGACCAAAGTGAGGTCACGGAAGTTATGTGGGAACACGCCGGTCAGCGAACGGATCACGATGGGAGTCGAATTGACCATCAAAGTGTCGTGGTTGCTGTCTGCATTTTCAATCAGGAAGCCAATGGCTTTACCGCCACCGCCGCCTGACATGTTTTCGTAGGATGCGCTTCCAACCAGTCCAGCGCCTGTCAGAGCCTCTCCGGTACCGCGAGCGGTTCCGTCCCAACCACCACCGGCGCCGCCGGGGATCAGGAAGTGAATGCTATCGAGCACCTTGTGGCCATCGGCCAGCACAGGTGATGCGAAGCTGAACGCTGCAACAGCGGTCGCAATCAGGGCGCGACGGCCCAGTTTCAATGTCGTCATAATTTCCTCCCATTTGACAACTGTCCGCTTGGCGGCTCAGTTGGAGGCATAAAAGCATGACAACCTGACACCGACCTGTCACCTCTTGAATTGCGGTCAACGCGAATATGAAGTTCCTACTTATTGAAGACAACCAAGAGCTTGCCCATGCGATCTTGTCGCGTATGCGACTGGACGGGCATGTCATTGATCATGCGTCTAATTTAGGGGATGCAAGCGCCTTTGTCGAAACCGGGGAATACGATTTGATTCTGCTGGATATCATGCTGCCTGATGGGGATGGCCGCAGCTTTTTGAAACAGCATCGCGCCAGCGACCTGCATACGCCTGTGATTGTTCTGACTGCACGCAGTCAAGTGTCGGATCGAATCGGATCGCTTGACCTTGGGGCGGACGACTATGTGACCAAACCTTTTGATCACGCTGAATTAGAAGCCCGATGCCGCGCGGTTTTGCGTCGGAAGGCGGGAAAGGCGCAAACGGTGACTGAATTGGGAGGGGTAGTATTTGATCCGGTTGCCGGGCTTTTGACGGTGAACGGAGACAAGGTGACTTTGCGTAATCGCGAGTTGCGTCTTCTTGAGCTTTTGATGAACGCGCCGGGGCAAGTATTCTCGAAGAACAGATTGGCGGACCGGTTGTTTTCTTATGATGAAGATGCCTCTGAGAACGCGATCGAAGTCTATATCGGACGGCTGAGGAAGCACCTTGAGAATTCGGATCTGAAAATCACGACACTGCGCGGACTTGGCTATCGGCTTGAGCATGACACGTAGTTTGCCGGTGTCCGGTTCGCTTCGAAACCGGCTGGTGCTGACGCTGATTGGTGGCGCGGCTGTTCTTGCACTGCTGTTGTTTTTTGCGGTTCGTAACTATGCCACCCAAGTCGCGCAGCAGGGGCAGGATAATATCCTGAGTGCGTCCGTGGCGTCGATTTTGGACGCTGCAACTATTCGGGAAGGAAAGGTCGAGATCGACATACCATATGCATCGTTTTCGATGTTGGGCACATCATCCGATGATCGTGTGTTTTACGCCATCTATCAAGACGAGGCGTTGTTGTCTGGATACTCTGACTTAGCACTGGTTCCCGTATCGTCGGATCGACTTGGTGCGTTTCAGACCATTTCGTTTCGCCGTGAGAAAGTACGATTAATCACTGCAAGTCGTACTTTGATTGGAAGAGACGGGCGTACGCAGATCCGCGTTTCGGTCGCACAAACCCAAGATGAGTTGTCCGGCACTTTGGATCAGATTTCGCGTAATGCTGCGATTTTCGGCACCGGGTTCTTCGCGCTGGCCGCGCTTTTGTCGTTTTGGGCGACCTCAACGACGATTGGCCAATTGAATCGCCTGACCACGTCGGTCACCCGGCGGGGGCCGCAGGATTTAAGGCCCTTTGAAAAACCGGTTCCAGCCGAAATGGCGCCACTTGTCACCTCGTTGAATTCATTGATGGGACGATTGAATCATTCGCTTAGTCAGTCCGAGGATTTCATTGCTGAAGCCGCACATCGGGTGCGTACGCCGCTTGCGACCGTGCGGTCCTATGCGGAAGCGACGTTGCAGCGGGTGGAAAAGGAAGAAAACCGACAGGCCATGCGCTCGATGGTACGTGCGATTGATGAAAGCTCGCGCGCGGCGGGGCAGCTTTTGGACCACGCTATGATTACGTTTCGCGCCGATCATCTGGAACGCCAAGATATTGATCTTGTCGAACTGGTGCAGGACCTTGTGATGGGGCTGTCACCAATCGCAGAAATGAAAGACCTTGAGTTACAACTGGATAGCATTGGTCCGGCAACCTATTCTGGCGATCCGATTCTGATTCAGAACGCGGTGCGAAACTTGATCGACAATGCTTTGAAGTACGCGCCAAGCGAAAGCACGGTGACCATCCGGGTGCAGGGCGTTCCGCGTGCAGAGATCAAAGTGAGCGATAGCGGACCGGGGTTTCCAGAGGACGAGCTTGGAACTTTGGCGGCGCGATTCACACGTGGCAAAAACGCTGAAGGCACGATTGGATCCGGCCTGGGACTGACCATTGCGAAAGACGTGGCCATGGCCCATGGCGGCGAATTGGTTTTGTCCAACAATGTGGAGGGTGGCGCATGCGCGGTCTTGTCGCTTTAGGTCTTTTGTTTTTCCCTTTGGCTGTCATGGCACAGGACTGGGAGGATCAGCGCCTGTTTGAAAACGGCTCGCCTGCTCAGCATTTGCGGATCATCTCCAGTACGGATACGTCCCTGTTCGCGGGTGTGATCGAAAGCTTTGTGGCGCGGAACCCGGATGTGGGTGTAGAATATCTTGTCACGGGAACGGCCGACATTGATCGCAGGTTCCGGGAAAGCCCGCAAGATTTTGATCTGGTGATCTCAAGTGCGATGGACTTGCAGCTAAAGATTGCCAATGACGGATTGGCATTGGTTTTGGATGATGTGATCCATCCGGCTTGGGCACAATGGCGGCAAAGTCTGTTTGCTTTCACCGCCGAGCCAGCAGCCATCGTCGTAAACCGAGCAGCCTTTCAAGGCATGCCAATCCCAGAGACCAGGCAAGAACTGATCGAAGCGATGCGCGCGAAACCGGATGTTTTTCTGGGTCGCGTCGGCACTTATGACGTTCGGCAATCCGGCCTTGGCTATCTTTTCGCCACGCAGGATGCGCGGGCTTCGGAAACCTTTTGGCGGTTGATGGAAGTGATGGGCGCTTTGGATGTGCGGCTTTATTGCTGTTCCGGGGATATGATCGACGATCTGGCTGATGGAACAATTGCGGTCGCCTATAATGTGTTGGCCAGCTACGCCACAGCCCGTGTCGACAGTAAAGATGCTTTTGAGATTATTCTGCCCTCGGACTTTCCAACGACGATGATGCGAACGGCGATGGTTTCGGTGGATGCGCCGCACCCCGAAGCAGCGACGGCCTTTATTCGGCATCTGATCGCCTTGCAATCGAGTGAAGAGAGCGATGCATTTCCGCTCCCACTTTTGAATACCACTCAAAATGATGCTGAACGGACAACCATCGTGCTTGAGCCTGCCTTGATGACCTTCTTGGATGCATTGAAGCGCCGTCGGTTTCTTGCAGAATGGGAAAGTGCTGTTATCCAGAAATAGCCAGTCTTGGTTGCACCTGATGCGCTGAACACAGCTTTGAAAGGATCGAAATTGCCTTCGAACGACGAAACCAAACTCAGAAAAGCCATCATCGACGGGTGCCTGCGCATGAATGCCGAAGGGCACAATCAAGGGACATCTGGCAATATCAGTGTTCGGTTTGAAGATAAAATGCTGATCACGCCAAGCGGCGTTCCTTACGAAGATCTGACGCCGGAGAAGATCGCGTTGATGTCTATTGATGGTAAAGACGACAGTTTCGAAGGGCCGCTAAAGCCCTCCAGCGAATGGCATTTTCACCGTGACATCTTGCGAAATCGCCCCGAACAAGGTGCGGTGGTCCATTTGCATTCAACATTTGCCACCGTGCTTGCCATGGCCCGTAAACCCATCCCATCGTGCCACTACATGGTAGCCTGTTTTGGCGGCCCTGATGTGCGATGTGGTGGCTATGCGCGCTATGGCACGCCAGAATTGTCCAAGATCGCGGTCAGAGCTTTGGAAGGCCGCACCGCCTGTTTGCTGGCAAATCACGGCATGATCGCTTTGGGCTCAACTTTGGAAAAGGCGCTTTGGACCGCAGTGGAATTAGAGACTTTGGCCAAACAATACTACTACGCCTTGGCCATTGGTGGTCCGGTCATACTGACGGAGGAAAACATTGACGAAACGCTGATTAGTATTGCGACTTATGGATTGCAGGACGATCAAGGGATGTAAGATTATGACAGATATCCCGAAGCTGTCTCGGTATCTCTAGAACGGGTGGCGTAAAAGAAGTGTCTGATTTTGAGAGAAATAATATCGATTTTCGCGCCCTGTGCCTCTCGGATGTTCGGTTCTGTGCACAAACAGTGCGCAAGCGCAGCCAATTGTTAGCGATCCCAACCCAATTTACGTCACATTGATTTGGTTTAACTTAGGTTAAGGAAGCGTGTGACGTAGCAACCTCCAGTGTGATTTGCATTAGATGACTTCGTCATGGGCGATAAGAGGGTGGAACCTGATCGGTCACGTTGGTTCCACCGGCAAATACGGAGTTTGGCCATGACGACTTTGTCTTATGATCCACGCCTATCGGCACCAGAATGTCAGCTTAGCAAAGCGGGCAGCGAGCGTTCGAACAACATTCTGAAAAGAGCAGTCCAGGTTCTCGAGACGAATGATCTGAGTATGCTGGAAGACGAGCTTTCTTTCTATGCGCAAACTGGTTTGATTGGTGTTCGCATGTCGCGTCTTTTGGGCATGTTGAAAACACGGATTTTATCCAGAGTGGCTTAGCGCGTTCGCGAACGACGATCGCATGCACATGCGGACCCATTTTCAAAACTTGGTTAGGGCGGGCTGACTAGCCCCGTCCAATGAACGGCATGTTTGTTGCCATAATGGTCATGAACTGAACATTAGCCTCGGGTGGCAAGCCTGCCATGTGCACGACGGCATTGGCGACGTTCTCTACATCCATAACTGGCTCGGGCTTCATCGAGCCATCTGCTTGCTGAACGCCGCTTAGCATTTTTTCCGTCATGTCCGACGCCGTATTGCCGATGTCGATTTGACCGCAAGCGATGTTGAACTGGCGACCATCCAAAGAAATGGATCGCGTCATTCCTGTAATTGCATGTTTCGAACTGGTGTAAGGCGTTGATCCTGGACGGGGGACAGCGGCCGAGATCGAACCATTGTTGATGATGCGCCCGCCTTGCGGGGATTGTGCCCGCATTACGTTGAAGGCACCCCGAGCACACAGAAACGCGCCATACAGATTGACGTTGATCACTTTCAGGAAGTCTTCGGGCGCAACATCTCCAATCGGGGCCGCCGCTACATTGTTGCCCGCGTTGTTGAACAGAACGTCCAGTCGACCGTGATGTTCAACGATCTTCGCAAACAGTGCATCGACCTGATCCGCATCCGTCACATCACAGGCAATACCTTGGCCGCTGCCCATAGCCTTAACCGTTTCGTCCAGAGCATCTTGCCGACGGCCCGTCACTACGACGGTATAACCGTTTGCCGCCAGTTTGATCGCGCAAGCTTTTCCAATCCCAGAGCCTCCGCCCGTGACCAATGCGAGTCTGCTCATGTGTCTTCTCCCTTGAATGCGCAGGGTGTTCGCGCGTAATTTCTGTCTTTCCGAAGGCCGAACTCCACCATGTTTCAAAGCGGCGATCACCCGGCCAAGGCATAGGGATGAAGTAAGAAGCAAAAGCCATCCTGCTCTTCACCGACTAGCCCGATCAAGCGGATCATGAACGTATGCGGCAGCATCGGCAAGCGGTCGATAAGATGGTTGAGCATCCGATCTTGTGCATCAGAGCGCAGATTGCCGAAGGGTGTTTGGCAGATTTGGCCGGGATTTTGGCGAGGATCAAGATGATGGAAGATGGGCCCGCATTGCAGTCTGTCTGGCGGGGTGGTGTTCAGGTTGGCTAAAGTCTCGGCTTCCTTAAGACCGCAACCAATCATCTTCGAACGTTACCGCTGAAACGCCGGCCAATCGTGCGCTTCGGGCCAAAGCGCTTTCCAGCCGGGTGATGCGTCCCGCGCCAAATTGCACTCCGACTTCTGGCCAAAGCGCCTTCACATGCAACCGGTCTTTGTCACGATCCGCTTTGACGTCGACGCGCCCGATCAGTTTGTTGCCTTCAAGAATGGGGAAGACGTAGTACCCATAAGTGCGTTTCGCTTCAGGCACGAAAATCTCGATCCGATAGTGAAAGCCGAACAATCGTTCGGCGCGTTTGCGGTCTCGAAGGGCCGGGTCGAATGGGCTGAGGATACGGAGCCGGCTTGTCACGGCAGGTGTGTCTTGATCTAAGGTTTCCGGCCAAACGAACGACTTTCGCCATCCACCGGTGTCCAACCCGATCTCGACCTCGGTGATTTCGTCGCGCTTAAGCGCCGCGGCACACCATGCTTTGGCTTCATCTGGTTTAATCAAATCCCAAAACGCGGCCAACTCGCCTGACGTCGCATAACCCAACCGATCCAAGGCCGACCGACAGGCCCAGTCGATTGTCTCTTCCAGCTTGGGTCTGGCATTCATATGCTCGGCCGGAATCACGTTTTCGGTCAGGTCATAGTACTTTCGAAACCCTTGCCGATGACAGACCGACAACTGACCCGTGCGCCAAAGATATTCCAAGGCGGCTTTCGACGGATGCCAATCCCACCAGCCTCCGCTGGAGCGTTCCTCGCCTTCGCCGACATCCCCGGAACAACATGGTCCGTGATCGGATATCCGCGTCAGGATTTCGTCGAACTTGTCTTCAAATCCCGCACGCCGGTCTTTCTTCCAGCGCTCGGCGTAGCGGCGGAACTTCAATCCCCAATGGGGAAAATGCTGCATCGAGATCATACTGGCGTCATGGGTCCAGTGTTCGAAAACACCGCGATCCCGGTCGTGCAGCAAGGCCAGATTGCGCGGACGATACGCAGGCCGTCTGGTGTGAAGGATCATGTGATGGGCGCGGGATACGGTGTTGATGGAATCGATCTGCACAAAGCCCAGATCATCAATCACCTGTTGCAGATCAGCGCCCTTGCCGGACCCAGTCGGTGTATCAGCCAACCCATGGTGATCCAGAAATATGGCGCGTGCTGCACGGTTCGGGATGCGGGGCAGGGCGCTCAATGGCCCAAAGGCCCCATTGTGTTCGGTAAATACAGAACCAGTGACGGGATTGCGACCAACAGGATCAATCGGATGATATCGACCACCCAGAACGGCGTAACCCCTTGAAAGATGGTCTTTGTCGACACGTTCCCAATGACGCCCTTCAACACATAGACGTTCAGACCGACAGGTGGCGTGATCAGCGATATCTCGGTCACCACCACAACGATGATGCCGAACCACACCGGGTCAAATCCCAAGGAAATTACCAGCGGGAAGAAGATCGGTACGGTCAAAAGCAACATCGACAGGCTTTCGAAAACACAGCCCAGAACGATGTAAATCAGCAAAATCATTACCATCACCATCATCGGTGACAAATCATAGGCTGAAACGAAGTTGATCAGCGCCTCGGGCAATCCCGCCAGATTGACGAAGTTCGAAAACACCCAAGCCCCGATCAAAACGGTGAACAGCGCGGCGGTGGTTTTGGCTGCTTCGGTCAACACTTCGGTCACGGCCCCAAAACTGAGTTTTCCGCGGGACAAGGCGATCAAAAACGCACCTGCTGCCCCCATGCCTGCCGCTTCGGTTGGTGAAAAGGTCAGGTTGATCGGCCAAACGTCCAGCACGCCGTAAAGCCCGCCAATGACAAGGAAGAACAGCAACAGAACGGCCCAAACGGATTTCAGAGCTGACAGACGTTCGCGCCAATTTGCGCGTGGTCCCGCAGGCCCGGCCTCGGGGTCTCTGGCAACGGTCCAGCGGACTGCGGCAAGGTACAACAGTACACCCAGAAAGCCGGGGATGATGCCCGCGATGAACAGCTTCCCGATGCTGGTTTCGGTCAGAAGGCCATAGATCACCAAGATCACGGATGGCGGGATCAAGATGCCCAAAGTGCCGCCTGCGGCGATCGAGGCTGTGGATAGCTTGTCGGAATAATTGAAGCTCCGCATCTGCGGCATAGCCACTTTCGACATGGTCGCCGCCGTCGCAAGGGACGATCCGCAGATGGCCGAGAACCCCGCACAGGCCACAATCGTGGCCATGGCCAAACCGCCCCGGAAGTGCCCGAGGAAGGCGTTCGAGACTTGATACAACTCGCGGCTTAACCCACCCTTGTTCACGAATAGACCCATCAGAATGAACATCGGGACCACCGACAGTCCATAGTCCTGCGCAGTGTCAATGATCAGCCGCCCAACCATGGAAATCGCCGCGCGAAAGCCCCGGATCTCCATAAATCCGATAAAGCCGACCAGTCCCATTGCGATGGCAATCGGCATGCGCAGAAACACCAAGCCCAGAACAGCGGCCAACCCAATGATAGAGGCAATCATTCGGTGTCGCCCTTGCCGGGCAGTCTGTGCGGCGCGAAAATCCGCGTCAGCCCGCGTGCTAGAAAGACAAAGGCCGTCACGAAAGCGAATGCGGCGATGAACCAGCCGATATAAAATTGCGGCAGCCCCAGATATTCGGTCTTGTCCCCATAATCCCGGGCGCGTTCTGCCAGATCGAACACGCGTTTGGCAGGCCAAAGGATCACTGCCCCGCAAATCAAGTCGATCAAGATATCGCGTATCCATGCCATGCGCCGGGAAAACAGCGGGTCCATCAGGTCAACGACGATATGCTCGCTTTTCCAGGTCACCATAGGCAAGGCGGAAAAGACCATGATGGCCATGAACAACCGCGTCAGCTCGGTCGCGCTTTCGATAGGATTGTTGAGGATAGACCGGGACAGGACATCCAGAAACGTCATCGCCATCAGGAAAAACAAGACAGCCGCCGCCACCCACATGGGCGCGTCCGCGATCACGGTCCAAATGGTGCGGTTGGATTGTTGGATTCTATCGTCTTCACCCATGGCGCCAGATTGCCCTTGAATGCGTGTAAGTACAACGAAAACGGGCCCCGTGATTGGGGCCCGCCTGTTCATATTCTGTCAGCTTCAGTTGGCTGCCATCTGTTCGGCAATAAACGCCTGTGCCGCATTGGCGTCGATGCCCTTGTCCGAAACTTCGGCTAGCACGCTTTCGATGATTGGGCCGGTCAGTTCCTGCCATTTAGCTGCGTCATCAGCCGAAGCTTCACTGAAGCTGTTGTCGGCGGTGCCTTCCAGTGCTTCCATGCCGATGCCGTCGATCTGATCCCACATGGCACCCGCGATCCGGCTTAGCTTTTCGCCCAAAAGCGTATCAACTGCCGCGCGATCTTCGTCTGACATACCTTCATAGGCATCTTCGTTCATCACGATAGCGAAGGATCCGCGATAGAAACCGCCGGGCACTGCGTACGTGTGTTTGGCCACTTCGTTCAGCTTAAAGCCCGCCTTCCCTTCCATAGGCATCATCACTCCGTCTGCGGCGTTCGACGCAAGGGTTTCATAGACCTTGGGCGCTGGCACACGAATGCCGGTCGCCCCGAGAGCTGCACCAACGTCACCCGACACACCGCCACCAAGGCGTAACTTCATGCCGGAGATATCCGCCAAAGACTCTACTTTGGTGTTCGAGTGCAAAAGCCCCGGACCATGGGTCATCAAAGCCGCCAGTTTGACACCTTTGTGTTCGTCGGCAGCCGCCAGGAACTTTTCGTGGGCCCGCCAGTAGGCGACCGAAGCGGCTTCGGCATTGCCCTCATATCCCGGCAGTTCAATCATCTTGGTCGCGATAAAACGGCCCGGGTTATAGCCGTGGAAGATCCACGTCAGATCAGCCACGCCGTCCAGAACAAGGTCAAACTGTGCAGGTGGTGGTGCCAAACCGTACTTGATCTCGGCCGTGACACGACCGTCCGTGGCGGCTTCCAGTTCTTCGATGACCTTGGGCCAGAAGATGGCGTTCACGCCGTGCGTCGGTGGGGCCCAGGACGAAATCGTCAAGGTCACGTCAGCTGCCCAAGCGGTAGCCGTGCTAAGAGCAAGGGCAGAGGCCGCAAGGCAGCCTTTCAAAAAGTGTTTCATGGTTCCTCCCAATAACGATGCGCGGCGGGTTTTCCCGCCTGTTCTGCATTGCATTGTGAGAAACCCTATCGACGGTGGCAATACATTACAACAAATTAGTATTTTGCCGAATTCTGTAAGGTGTCAAAGCGATTGGATCAGCATCCTTACCTCGGCGGCTACAATCTTACCCATGGCGTTCCGAGGCAGGGCGTCGACAAAAACCACTTTGGATGGGCGCTTATAGCGCGCCAGCTTGCCGTCCAAATGTTCAAAAATCTCCGCCTCGCTAGGTTCACCTGCGGCGACAACGACAGCGACAGGTGTTTCGCCCCACCTAGGATCGTCTTGGCCTACGACGCACACTTCACTCACACTGGGGGCAGTTCGGATAATGCGTTCAATTTCAGCAGGATATATATTCTCGCCTCCGGAAATAATCACGTGTTTGATCCGGTCCCTGAACCAATAGTAGCCGTCAGCATCCACGCAGGCAACATCCCCTGTCCGAAACCAGCCGTTGACGATCGCTTCCTCCGTCAGTCTGGGATTTTGCCAATACCGTAGCAAGGTATTCGGCCCTTTCACCTGTATTTCGCCCGGCTCGCCTACATATGCAATGCTGCCCTCCGACCGCACAATACGGATATCGCAACCCGAGCCCGCGCGTCCAATGCTGCCCGCAGTTGCCATGGCATTGTCCATTGTTTGATAAATCGCGAAGGGGGCAGTTTCTGTTGTGCCATAGACTTGGACCAATGGCACACCTTTGGCATGGACTGCCTCGATCAGGCTTTCCGGCACGTCGGTCGAGCCGATGGACAAGCCGCGCAGGTTCGCAAAATCGGTGGTCTTCCACCCGGGTTGCGCCATGATGGCTTGCAAAACCGTGGGGACGACGATGGCGGTGTCCACCGTTTTCAATGCTTCGAATGCCAAGACGGGATCAAAGGTTTCCTGCAAAACCACGCTGGCTCCGATGGAAAAAGCCGGCGTCGGCAAAATGTTCAAACCGCCCACATGGAACAAGGGTAGTACCACCAAGACCCGGTCTTCGGGTATCAACCTGTGGGATTCGACCGACATCTTGGCGTTGGCGACCAAAGCCTGCTGTGCCAAAACCGCACCTTTCGGCTGGCCGGTGGACCCCGATGTATAGACGATCAGAATGGGGTCGATCAGCGTTCCAGCCTCTGGTGCGGGCGCTTCCCCCGTCTCAGATGGCCAAACCGATTGAGCAATTTGCCCCGCCAGAACCTTTGCCCGAGCAGTCGCTTTGGCGTCATGAAACACCAGTTTTGGCGCGCAATCACGCAGGATACCTTGCAGTTCTTCGTCCGCCAATCGCCAGTTTAAAGGCACCAAAATGGCTCCCAAACGAGCAGCCGAAAACAACAGCACAAAAACCTCGGGCGCATTGAAACCCAGCCACGCGATACGGTCGCCTTTGGTGATGCCTTCGGCGTGTAGCTGAGCCGCCCGTGCTTTGATCAACGTATTAAAGGCCGCATAGCTTAGGGACTGGTCGTGAAACGCAATGGCCGTGCGATCCGGCGTTGCCTTTGCCGCCGCCTGGATCCAGTGGTCAATCGTCATCCGTTTCGCCGTGTTCGTACAAGGCCCCTTTGCCCA
The DNA here is from genome assembly GCA_964632495.1 of uncultured Rhodobacterales bacterium. Classification (GTDB taxonomy): domain Bacteria; phylum Pseudomonadota; class Alphaproteobacteria; order Rhodobacterales; family Rhodobacteraceae; genus CALKXV01. Next base: position 22,410 of record CAZWDS010000026.1, on the reverse strand, counting down.
ACATGTCGAGGCACAATTCCGCCGTCCAAGGCAACATCAACGATCCGCAGCGACTGTCCCGATAAAGCCGCTCTAAGGGCAATGACTTCAGCATCGACTGCCCGCCACAGGTGCGGATCGCCAAGCGCGCCAGATCATTGGCGTTCTCCATCACGGTATGCTGCGCCGCCCAAGCCCGCATCAAACTGTCCTTCGACGGATCCGGGCGCGCCTCGGAAATCGCCTGAAACCACAGGGCCTTGGTCTGCTCCAATGTCACGCGCATCTGGGCGACGGTCAGTTGTTTCGTGGGGAACATGCGGCGTTTCACAGGCGGCATACCGGGCACTTCACCGCGCAGGTACGCCACTGTGAAATCATAGCACGCCTGCGCAATGCCCATGTAACTGGGCGTCAGCGTCATGAACATATGCGGCCAGCGACGGGCGGCGTCGGGGTATATTCCGCGCGGCATCAACTGAGCTTCATCCGGCACGAACACGTCCTCAAAGATCAACGTCCGAGATACCGTGCCGCGCATGCCCAAAGGATCCCAGTCGCCTACCACCTTAACACCGTCCGCATCCGATGGCACCGCGATATACATCGTATTGCGGCGCGAATGTTGGTCATCCGCATGGTCCAACGCCGTACACAAGGCCCCATAGTAATCCGCATGGCCCGAGAGCGAGGCAAAGATTTTCTTGCCGTTGATCCGCCAGCCACCGTCCACCTTCAGCGCGGTTGTCCCAAAAGCCTTGAACCCCGCCGCCGCCGCACCGCCTTCTGAAAACGGCTGCGCATAGACTTTGCCGTCGTTCAAAATCCGGTCGTAGTGCAAACGCCGCATCGCCTTGTGTTCAGCCTGCACTTTCGCGTTCAAGTTCAGTTTGTCCAAAAGCGATCCGGTCCAAAGGCAGGACGACACATGCATGTTGAACGTCAGCGCTGTCGCTCCACAAAACCGGCCAATCTCGGCTGCTGCCAGCATATAGGTTTTCAGATCTGCACCCAGCCCGCCTTCGTCCTTCGGAATGCAAATCCCAAGCAGGCCAGACGTCGCCAAATCTCGGTAATTCTCGGTTGGGAAGGTTGCCGCGCGGTCGTATTCGGCTGCACGTGGCGCGAAATTCTTTGCGGCTAATTCGCGGGCCTTTTCGCAAAGTGCTGCCTGTTCGTCGCTCAGACCCCAAGCGACGGGTTCGAAGATTGGTGCGTGGGTCATAGCCGGTGTCTCCGAAAAAAATAGCGCAAAAGGTCATTCACGGCCACTGAGTCTTCCTGATTGATCATGTGACCCGCGCCCCGAATGATATGGAACTCTGCGTTCTGCAAGTTTTGGGCCATTTTTTTCATTGTGCGGGATGGGGCATTTGTGTCGAGTTCTCCGGCAATCAACAGACAGGGTTGCGCGACCCGGGCCAAATCTGCGCGCCGGTTGAAGGTGACCAAACACTCTAAAATCGCCCGCCACGTGGATTTGGAAACCTGTGCCAGAATGTCGGCCACCTCGTCCGCCACGCCGGGTGTTGCATTCGGCCCAACAAGATGCGGCGCAGTTTCGCGCGCCATCTCGGCCATAGAAAGCCCACGCTCCAACGGTTCCAGCCGAGCCTTCAGAAACGCCGTTTTGAAGCTATCGTCCTTGCCGCCAAAAGCCGACGTTGTCCCGATGAGCGTCAAAGTCGCCACCTGATCCGGCACCCTGATTGCGTGGTCCAATGCCAACATCCCGCCAATAGAGTGACCCACAAGATGCACCTTTTCCGTACCTAATTCGTCCAGAAAAGCGGAAAGTCGTTCGGACAAGCCTTGAAACGTCATCGGCGTGATTGGATCGCTGCCCCCGTATCCCGGTAAATCCAAGGCCCGCAAAGTAAAGGTGTCAAAGCCCCCGGCAAGCTGATGCTGAAAGCTCTCGGCCCCGCCGCCGATGCCATGCAGACAGACGACCGGCTGACCAGCACCGGCTTCAAGGTAACTGATGCCCGCCGTCTTACGCTTCATACCAAACGGCCTCCGTCCACGACCAGGCTGCCGTCCAAGGCAATATTGCAGCCCATCATGGGCAAGTCGAAATGCCCGCGCGTGAACCGCCCGGCAAATTCATTGGCACCCGTCGAATAGAGAAAGTTCCCGGCCATGGCGCGCAATTCGGTCCCGTTCAGATCGGCCTTGTCGTACATCGTCAGCGCTTCGTACCGCGCAGCTTCGTTCATGCCCCAGCCAACGTGGCTGGTGGCATAGGCCAAAGGATCGTTGAAGCCTTGAAAATAGTCGCGCATCAACGCGGCGTCAGTGCCCTGACCGGCTATTTTGGTGATGTGATCTGCTTCCAAAGTGCAATCAACGGTGCTTTCGAAATACCGTTTGAAGGTCAGGTTCATATCGCCGGGCTGAAACACCAGACGTCCATTCACGGTGCCCGCTTTCGGAAAACTGACGACCAATCCGGCGGGCCAATGAGCCAAGGTGCCGGACCGATCCGTCCACCCCCAAATGCCCACTGTCGCGGCCTCTTCCATGGCGACGGTCAGGTCGGTACCAGCGTTCGAAGTCACCCGCATTTCGCGCGCCGCCTTGCAGCGTGCCACCGCGTCACGCACTTGGGGTTTGGTGTCGTCTTGGGGGACCAACCGCGCCAAAATCTCGGGATGCTCGTTCGAGATATTCAGGATCCGTGCGCCACTTCGAAGGATGGCACCGGTTTCAGCGGCGTGCATCAAACCCTCGATCGTCAAGTCGATCACAACGTCGGAAGCGACCAAGTCTGCCACCGCTTTATCCTGCCCGGCCAAAGCCACTGACGCCCCGGACGACCGAATGATTGGCCCGGGCAAGGGCGGAGGGGTCGGCACGGTGACCCGGTCGAAAGACACGAACATGTCGGTCAAAGCCGTCTCGGCCAACTGCACCAAAACCGGCCGCGACCCAGTTTCTGTCAGCAATACAACTGCTTCGTCACTGCGGATCTTGCACAGCTCAAAGACTGTTCGAAAGGCGTCCAACCAGCGTGGCATGATATTTTGTTCGTCTGGCATGTGCTTTCCCGGTCCTTCTCCGCCCGCCAGAGTTGCCGCAGCCAAAGTAATCGGTCAAGCTCCTTTGCGACGCAACAAGGACGTAACGGTGTTGGACTTTGACCCTCTTACATTCGACATTCAGGCGGTGCCGGGTCCCTATTTGGCAGATCCCTACGGCACCTTGGCTGCACTGCGTGATGTTGCCCCGATCCACGTGAACCCAGACGGCACATATGTACTGACCCGCCACGCCGATCTGGTGCAGGTCTATCGCGACCCCGCCGTTTGGAGTTCAGACAAACGCGCGGACTTTGCGCCCAAATTCGGTGATGCGCCACTATTCGAACACCACACTACAAGCGTGGTCTTTACCGACCCGCCGGATCACACGCGCATCCGCAAGCTGTTCCAATCGGCTTTTACACCCAAAGCGCTGACCGCTTTTCAGCCGCGTATCACGTCGCTTGTGGACGAATACTTGGATCGGCTGGAAGACCAGCGTGGGATGGAAGTGGTTGAAGATTTTTCCTTTCGCCTGCCGATCGAGGTGGTCTGCGATCTTTTGGGGGTGCCGCGTGAAGATCGCGAGCTGCTGCGGGGCTGGGCGAATGCCATCCTCACCGCACTAGAGCCCAAACTAACCGACGTGCAACTGGCCGCAGGCAATCGCGCTGTTGTGGATTTCAAAGATTACCTTCGTGATCTGATCAAGCACCGCCGCGCCCATCCGGACGGAGCAAAGGACACCGAAGTTCTGACTGTTCTTGCGGATGCCGAAGCAGACGGCGAACGGCTGACCGAGATCGAACTTTTGCATCAATGCATCTTCATGCTGAACGCGGGGCACGAAACCTCGACGAATATGCTGAGCCACGGCATCCACGAAATGCTGCGCCACCCCGATCAGGTCATCGCCCTGCGCGATGATCCGTCGTTGATCGATACCTGTGTCGAAGAGGTGCTGCGGTTCCAGGCACCGATCCAGATCAATAATCGCCGCTCGTTGTCGGACAGCACTGTCGGCGGCGTCGCTCTTCCCGCAGGCACTACGGTCCATATGATGGTCAACGCCGCCAATCGCGATCCCGCGCAGTTCCCCGATCCCGATAAATTCGACATCGCACGTGCGCCCAACCGGCATCTGTCTTTCGCCCTTGGCATCCACATTTGCGTCGGCAACACGCTGGCCCGACTGGAAGCCCGCATTGCTTTCCTACGGCTGTTTCAACGCTTCCCGAAACTTGCCCTTGAATCCCCGGCCAAGATCGCGCCCCGCCTTAGGTTCCGCGAAATTGAAAAGCTGCGCGTCACACTAAGCTAAGAAAACAAGTGCGTGCCTTAAGCATTACAGATTTTCATTGATGCGGGAATTTCTGTAATGTATTGTTGCAGCCGCGAACAGGGAGACGGCCATGTATGCTCAAGGATTGATCGGCACTACGGGCGAGGTTGAGGAATCCGATGAATTCTTGGCAGCGTTCCAAGCCCGCATCGACGCCGATGAAAAAATCGAGCCAAAAGACCCGATGCCCGCCGCCTATCGCAAAACCTTGGTGCGTCAGATCGGCCAGCACGCTCATTCCGAAATCGTCGGAATGCTGCCCGAAGGCAACTGGATCACCCGCGCGCCGACACTGCGTCGCAAGGCCGCTTTGCTGGCCAAAGTGCAGGACGAGGGCGGGCATGGGCTTTACCTCTATTCAGCCGCCGAAACCCTTGGCGTGTCGCGCGATCAGATGACCGAGGAACTGCTTTCGGGCAAGGCCAAGTACTCGTCCATCTTCAACTACCCGACCCTGACTTGGGCCGACATCGGTGCCATCGGCTGGCTGGTCGACGGGGCCGCGATCATGAATCAGGTGCCACTGTGTCGATGTTCCTATGGCCCCTATGCCCGCGCGATGATCCGCGTTTGCAAGGAAGAGAGCTTTCACCAGCGTCAAGGCTACGAGATCATGATGAAGCTTTGCGCCGGTTCGCCAGAACAGAAAGACATGGCCCAAGACGCGCTGAACCGTTGGTGGTGGCCGTCTTTGATGATGTTCGGCCCACCAGATGGCGACAGCCTGCATTCCGACCAATCGACGAAGTGGAAGATCAAACGGTTCTCGAACGACGAACTGCGCCAAAAATTCGTAGATGCCACAGTGCCCCAAGGCGAAAAGCTGGGACTTATTTTTCCCGACCCAGATTTGAAGTGGAACGAGGGAACAGGCACCTACGACTATGGCGCTATCGACTGGGATGATTTCTGGGCCGTGGTCCAAGGCAAAGGCCGTATGAACGTCGATCGGATAGCGGCCCGCAAGAAAGCCTGGAACGACGGTGCTTGGGTGCGCGACGCCGCAATGGCCCACGCAGAAAAACGCCGCGTCCGTGCAGCATCTGCCAAAACGGCTGCGGAGTAACCTAATGTCCGAAAACGAAATTCCGCTTTGGGAAGTCTTCATCCGTCCACGCAACGGTCTTGCGCACCGCCACTGCGGATCGCTTCATGCGGCAGATGCGGAAATGGCAATCCAAGCCGCCCGCGACGTCTATACCCGGCGCGGCGAAGGCACCTCGGTCTGGGTCATTCCGTCGTCGGAAGTTGTCGCCTCGGATCCCGCCGACAAGGGCGAGATGTTCGATCCTGCCGACGACAAAATTTACCGCCACCCGTCCTTCTACGACATCCCCGACGACGTTGGGCATATGTGATGGACGCGCTGTTCACCGGCCTTTTGCGACTGGCAGATGATCACCTGATCCTTGGGCACCGCATCTCGGAATGGTGTGGCCATGCCCCGATGTTGGAAGAAGATTTGGCCCTGCCCAACATCGCACTTGATGTGATCGGTCAAGCGCGTGCGCTTTACACTTATGCAGGCGAGGTCGAAGGCAAGGGGCGTGACGAAGATGCCTTGGCGTTTCGTCGGCTGGAACGCGACTATGTGAATGCGCTGATCTGTGAAAAAGAAAACGGCGATTTCGCCCGCACTCTGGTTCGCCTTTTGGCGTTTTCGACCTTCATGATGCACTTTTGGGAGGCGGCTAAGGGGTCTTTTGATCCAACGATCAAAGGCATCGCGGGCAAGGCTGTAAAGGAAAACGCCTATCACGTCCGCCACGCGTCCGAATGGGTGATCCGTTTGGGTGACGGCACCGACGAAAGCGCGGGGCGCACCGCTGATGCCGTGACATACCTTGCCCCGTACATGGGTGAGTTGTTTGAAGACGACGCAGTGGTCCAAGCGCTCGCAGCCAACGGAACCCTGCCTCTCCCCTCCACATTGAAAGAGGGTTGGATCGCGGACATGGCCTTCGTCATGGGCAAAGCTCGGCTTGAAATGCCGGACCTTAGCTTCAATCATTCCGGCGGACGGCAGGGCGTGCATACCGAAGAGATGGGTCACCTTCTGGCGGAACTGCAATACATGCAACGCACCTATCCGGGCATGGAATGGTAGACGTTTTAGCACTGGATCAGGCCCGCGCATGGTCTGCCGCCGCGGCGGTCCTGGACCCCGAAGTGCCGGTGCTAACGGTTGCCGATCTTGGTATCCTTCGCGCTGTCGAGATAGATGAAACGGGCCGCGCCGTGGCCAAGGTGACTCCAACCTATACCGGCTGCCCGGCGGTCTTAGCTATTGAACTGGCTATCGAAGCGGCCTTGCGCGACGCGGGGTTTGATCCGGTGATCGAGCGTGTGATTTCACCGGCATGGACCACAGATTGGATCAGCGCCGAGGGCCGTGAAAAACTGCGAGCATACGGCATTGCACCACCCGTTGAAGGCGGAAAAGCTGCCTTGTTCAGCGAAGCAACAGTCGATTGCCCCAACTGCGGATCGTCCGAGACTTCGCGGCTGTCCGAATTCGGTTCGACCGCATGCAAGGCAACTTACCGGTGCCGCACCTGCATCGAACCCTTTGAATACTTTAAGTGTCTTTGATCCATGGCCCCCAAGTTCCACGCCCTCACCATCAAGTCTGTTACACGCGACACCGCAGACTCTGTCCGCCTGACCTTCAAAATCCCCGATGAATTGCGCGACGCCTACCGTTTCACCCCCGGCCAATACCTGACCCTGCGCGCGACGATAAACGGCGACGACACTCGACGGTCTTACTCGATCTGCTCGGCCCTATCTGACCCCGATCTTTCGGTTGGTGTAAAACGCATCGAAGACGGCGTCTTTTCCACTTTCGCCCTGACCCTAACGGCAGGAGACAGGCTTGACGTCATGACCCCCGAAGGCCGCTTTGGCGCACCCGTGGGTGGCGAAAATAACTACCTGTTGTTGGCCGCAGGTTCGGGCGTCACGCCCATCCTGTCCATCGCGCAATCCGTTCTGGAAGGCGAACCCGACAGCACAGTTACGCTATGCTATGCCAATCGTTCGACAGATCAGGTGATGTTTCGCGAGGCCATCGAGGATATGAAAGACCGGTACATGACGCGGTTCCTGCTCACCCATGTGATGGACGAAGAAGCTCAGGATGTTGAACTGTTCAACGGCCGCCTTGATGCCGAAAAGCTTGAAACCATGGCGACGCGCGGGCTGATCCACCCAACCAGCTATGACGCCATCTTTGTCTGCGGCCCACAGCCGATGATCGAAGCCGCCGCGACTGCGCTGGAAACCCTTGGCACCGACAAATCCCGGATCAAGTACGAGCTTTTCACCCCGTCGACGCCTCTGCCAATCGCCGGAGCAACGGCCAAGCCGATTTCGGACATCGGGGCACGAGTGAACATCGTGCTTGATGGGTCTAACCGGACATTCCAGATGCAGGACGGCGAAACAGTGATCGAAGCCGCTGCGCGGTCCGGGCTGGAATTGCCGTATTCCTGCGCCAATGGCATGTGCGCCACCTGCCGCTGTAAACTGACAAAGGGCACGGGCGAGATGGTGCAAAACTTCTCGCTGGAGCCGTGGGAGTTGGAAAAAGACTATGTTCTTGCCTGCCAGTTCCGCCCCAAGTCCGAAGACGTTGTGCTGGATTTCGACGCGGTCTAACGCCTACTCCAAATGCTGACCCAGCCACGGCCCGTGATGGGCGCCGTCCTGATCGACCCGCTCGAAACTATGGGCGCCAAAGTAGTCTCGTTGTGCCTGCAACATATTCGCCGTGGTCCGTTCCATCGTCAGCGTGTCGAAATAGGCCAAGGCCGCGGCGAGTGCGGGTACGGGCAACGCCGCCGCCTGGGCGGCCAAGGCCGTTTTGCGCAATCCTGCGATGTTCGCATCGATGAGCGTACGGAAATGCGGGGCCAAGGCCAAATTCGTCGGGACTTCGCGCAACGCCGCCGCCATATCGTTCAACATCGACGACCGGATGATACAGCCCTCGCGCCAAACCTCCGCTATCTCGGGCATCGGCAAATCCCAATTGTACTCGGAGCTGGCCTTTGCCAATAAATCGAAGCCCTGTGCATAGCATAGGATCTTTCCTGCAATCAGCGCCGCTTCCAAATCATCCATCGTCAGCGCGTCGTGTCCGATGTTTGCCGCGTGTGCGCCGTACGCCTTGGCACCCACAAGACGCAATTCCCGCATCGCCGACATATTCCGCGCCCCAACCGCCGCCTCGATCACAGGTACCGGAGCCCCCAGCATCTGGCTTTCAATCACAGTCCAACGCCCGGTGCCCTTTTGCCCCGCACGATCCAGAATGATGTCCAGCACAGGCTTGCCAGTCTGTGCGTCCGTTGCACCAGCGACTTCGCCGGAAATCTCGATCAAATAACTTTGTAAGGTGCCCGCATTCCAGCGTTCAAACACGGCTTCACACTCGTCAGCCTCCATGCCCTTACCATCACGCATGATCCCGTAAGCCTCTGCAATCAATTGCATATCGGCGTATTCGATCCCGTTGTGTACGGTCTTCACGAAATGCCCGGCCCCGCTTTCGCCCATCCAAGTGGCACAAGGCTGACCATCGTATTTGGCCGAAATCGCTTCCAGAATATGCGCCACGCGGTCCCAATGCTCGCGCGCGCCGCCGCCCATGATCGAAGGCCCGAACCGCGCACCTTTCGCACCGCCCGACACACCAATTCCCAAGAACGCATGCCCTGCCTCTTGCGCCGAAGCGGCCCGCCGATTTGTATCGTGGAAATTCGCATTGCCCGCGTCGATGATCACATCGGCATCATCCAGAAGGGGGCGCAAAACCTCGACCTGTTTGTCCACAATTGGTCCTGCCGGAACCATCAGGATGATCGCACGGGGGGATTTCAGCGATGCCACAAAATCTTTCAAGGTTTCGCAAGGCGTGATCCGCTCTGACAAATCTCCCGCCTCTTCCATGAAGCTGGCCAACCGAGACACGGTTCGGTTGTACCCCGAAACCTGAAACCCGTTGTCCGCAATGTTCATCGTCAACATCGCCCCCATAGTGCCAAGCCCGACCACGCCAATATCTGAATGCACCATGTATTTTCCTGTTTTTCAAAAGGGTCCCCAAGCGCTAACACTAGGCGCAACGAGGAAAAAGGGAAACGGGCGGCTTCACGCACGTTTGATGGAAAGGACACCCCATGGCAGACACTCGAATTGCATTGGTCACAGGCGGCGCGCAAGGCATAGGCTATGCTTGCGGCGAGGCACTAAAGGCAGATGGTTTTCACGTAATCTTGGCTGACATCAGCGACACAGTGATGGAGGCGGCCACGGCCTTGGGCGCCACAGGCATAATCTGTGACATGGGTGATCCATCCGCCGTCACCGCAATGTTTGATCAGATCGAGGCCGAGCATGGCCCGGTGTCAGCCTTGGTCAATAACGCAGGCATCGCCGCGCCCGGGGATTTCCTAACCTATGATCTGGCGCAGTTTCAAAAGGTTATCGGGATCAATCTGACGGGTGTATTCACGGCTTTGCAACGCGCCGCCAAAACGATGGTCGACAAGGGCATCGAAGGGGCCATCGTCAATATGTCGTCGATCAACGCCCAAGTCGCGATCCCGGCAATTCCGGCCTATTGTGCGTCCAAAGGTGGCGTTATGCAGTTGACGAAAACTGCGGCTTTAGCATTGGCCCCACACAACATTCGGGTGAATGCGGTCGGCCCTGGCTCGATCGACACAGCAATGATGGCGGGCGTGAATGCTGATCCTTCCGCGATGGCAAAAGTCATGTCACGTACCCCCTTGCAGCGCGTCGGGAGCCCGAGCGAGATTGCCGACGTCGTGGCGTTCCTGGTCAGCGAAAAGGCCAGCTACGTCACAGGCGAAACGATTTACGTTGATGGGGGTCGCTTAGGCATGAACTATACCTGCTGACCTAAATCGCTCCGGCGTCGCGCAGTGCTTCGACGTCTTCACGTGACAACCCAAGCGAGCCCCAAATCGCGTCCCCATGCTGACCCAGCGTGGGTGGCGGGGTCTCGACCTTGGGTGACACCGCGTCCATCTTCAACCCAGTCCGGCCAACAGTGACTGGGCGGTTCACACCGGGTACATCATTGAATTCAGACAGAAATTCCCGCGTCGAAATTTGTGGCGATTGCAGTATTTCCGGCACGCTTAGGATCACACCCGCTGGCACGCCGATCGCATTGAGCTCGTCTGCCCAATCTGCAGCCGGACGTGTCATCAGCACAACCTCCAAAGCACCCCGCAAGGCGATGCGGTTGGTCTTGCGTTCCTCTCGTGTGGCGTAGTCTGGGTGGCTACGCAGGGCCGCCAACCCCAAATGATCGGTCAACAGAACCCATTGGGCGTCCTTGTTCGCCGCGATGTTCATTGGTCCAGTGGCGGTTTGAAAGGTGCCGGACGGGGCTGAGGTTGGGTTCTCGTTCCCGTTCGGTTTCGGTGCGACCCCGGTGTTCAGATGGTTCGACACCACCCACCCCATGGTCGCCAGAACAGATTCCAACATAGACACGTCTATGAACGTCCCGCGCGGTGATTGGTTCAACGCCGCCGACACAGCCATCGCCGCCGTAAGCCCGCCGACGGTGTCCGCGATCGGATAGCCGACCCGCGTGGGTCCGGTTTTTTCGTCCCCAGTCACCGACATGACCCCGGACACACCTTGGATGATCTGGTCATAGGCGGGGCGATCCACCCAGTCCCCGTCTTGTCCGAACCCCGAAATGGCGCAGTAGATCAAATTGGGATGATTTGGTTTCAGGTCCGAATAGCCAAGCCCAAGGCGATCCATCACACCGGGGCGAAAGTTCTCAACCAAAACATCTGCGGTTTCCAGCAATCGCAAGAACAGTGCTTTGCCGTCGTCATGTTTGAGATTGATCGTCACAGAAGACTTGCCGGCGTTCTGCGCTAGAAACGAAATTCCCATGTTTGCTGCGTTTAGGTCTGGGTCTGCCCCCAACTGGCGCGCCAGATCCCCCCGACCCGGAGCTTCGACTTTGATAACTTCCGCCCCAAGATGCGCCAATTGATGGCAACAAAACGGCCCTGCCAAAACGTTGGTCAAATCCAGAACCCGGATGCCATTCAGGGGGCTTGTCATGTCTCAACCTCTTGCATTTTGGTCATGCAGCGGAATTGTGGAACGCCAAGAAACGCTCCCAATCCAGCGGCAGTATATCATGGCCACCGGGGCGCAGGTGATGGCCAAGGTTCTTGTGGTGCGTTTCGGGCTGGTCATCCCACATCGCTTTGGGAGACGGCCAATCCATCGCATCCGGCCAGACAACGGCGGCCTTGGTCAGCGCATCGTAAGTCCCCACCGGGTCCGCCCAAAGATCCTGCCGGGCCGAGGCGACGTACAGCCTGCGCGGCGCCAGACAAGCCATCAAGTGATGCTGATCCACCGACAGCGGGCTTGTCTGCGGTTTTATCCAATGGGGAAACGCATCCGCCATTTGTGCCAAGGTTTCGCCGATGCCATGAGATGCCGGAGCCGTTCCGCCGCAACCGGCGTTATTGGTAAAAACCGTGCCGATCCGTTTGTCCTGCACGCCAGCCCAAAGTGCCGCTTTGCCCAGCCTAGAATGCCCAACCGCCACAACATCATCCGTCCTGATCCCACCAAGCCGGTTCGCACCATCGATCAAACGCGATATCGCCCAAGCCCAAAGTGAAATCGCGCCAGTATCCACCCCCAAAAAAGGGCGCAGCCCGTGTTGGTGAAAGGCGCAAGGGTCATCCGGAGCCCAAGACCCGTAACAACTGACCAATACCGCAAAGCCTTGATCCGTCAGCGTTTTAACAGGCCACCGATAGGCCTCGCGCCCGCGTAGACAGTCGTCAAGATGTCCGGCAGGCGCGCCCAACTCGGGGCGTGTATAGGTACGTGCTTCGAAATCTAACGGAAAGCCCAAGCCTTCCAAAATGCCCAAAGGTCCAGTGAACCCAAGTCCGACAATCAAGGGGGCAGGGCCGGTGCGCTCGGGCCGCCAAAGTGCCGCGTCCACTTCAAATACTCTCCCCTGATGCTGCATCTTAAAGACCACTCGCGATGCGCGCATGTCGTCCAGAGTCTCTTCGCGAATACAGAGGTCTTGCACAGCTTCAGGGAAAAGCCCGTACATATGATCTTCGAAAAACGCCGCCCAATGGCGCTGCCGATCGGCCAAAGGTTCGGGGCCATTAAGCGGCGAAAGCTCAAAATCGCCCGCGAAAGCATCATCCCAACCCGGTTCCGACGTCACGGCACCCAGCCACCAAACAGCGGATGGTCTGATCCCAATGGTAGATCCACAGGCTGTCCGGTGCGGGCGGAATGATACGCAGCGGTGACAAAATCCAAAGATGACCGTCCGTCTTCAAGCGTCACTTCGCGGCCTGGGTTGCCGTCCAACGCATCAGCCATGGCTTCGAAAAGCCCGGGAAAGCCCGACCGCACTTGCGATATTCCCGCCAGAACGGCTTCAATCTGACTTTGCTTGAAAGGCTCGCGCGCCTGAAAAGACCAGCCATTGGTCGCCAGCGAGTAGGGCGCGTGGTCGCTTTCCACCGTGAAGCCTTCAAACATCAGTCGCATCCGGCTGGTATCATCCGCCGCTCCAAGCGTCACAGACGAGGTGATCACCGCGCCCTCGGCCATGCGGATCGACAGGGCCGCGCAGTCCTCGACCTCGATCTCATTCACCTGCGTGGCCACATCGGCATAGACCTTTGCAACTGGTCCCAGAACAGAGGGCAAAAGATCATGGATATGGATCGCATGGCCCAACAGGGCACCGCCTTGCTCGCCTGCCCATGTGCCGCGCCACTCGATGTCGTAATAGCTGGCTGGCCGGTTCCAATGGGTCTCCAACGTGCCCGTATAGCACTGCCCCGCAAGCCCAGCATCGATCAAGGCATGCAACTGAGCCGTCCCCAATCCATAGCGATACTGAAACACAGGAAAGACCTGCCGCCCGGTGTCCTTGGCCGTCGCCAAAAGCGCATCTGCCTCTCTCAAAGATCCAACCAAAGGCTTTTCGCAAACCACGTGTTTACCAGCCAAAAGCGCCTGTTGACTGATCTCAAAATGTAGATGAGGCGGAAGGCAGACGTTGACGATGTCGATATCAGGATCGGCCATCACGGCGTCTAGGTCATCCGTGACGATTACGCCTTGATGACCCGCAACCACTTCTTCCGCGCGTTCTTTGTCTAGATCACACAGCGTCTTGACCTGAAACCTGTCGGGCAGGGCGGCATAGCCCTTCAGATGCTCGCGCCCGATGCCAGCGCCAATAATTGCAACCTTGCGCATCACGCTTCTGCCTTCGCTTGAGCCGAAATCGCAAGGTCCATCGTTGTGAACGTGTGGGTCTGCGACACGGCGGTTTCTGTGCGATCCAAGACGTCCGCCACCAGCCGTGGGAAGTATGGCAGCCCTGCATCGTCACAAGGGATCAGTGTGTTTTCCTCGCCATTCACCAAAAACAGACTGTTGGTGACATGCGGACGGCCGATATCCGTGTATTTCCTCAACTCGATATGTCCCTCGGTGCCTTGGATAAACAACCGCCCGTCTCCCCATGTGGGCAACCCGTTCGGCGTGAACCAATCAACGCGGATATAGGCATGGCCCTTTTCCGAGTTTAGCACCATTTCGCCAAAATCCTGAAATCCGGGGTGGTCTGGAATCGTGGTGTTTTCGACCAGCGCGTGACGGATTTCGGCACTTTTCGAGCCTGTAAAATGCAGGAACTGATCAATCTGGTGGCTGCCGATATCACACAGGATACCGCCAAAACGCTGACGTTCGAAAAACCACGGCGGACGGGTCTTCAGGTTCTGCTTGTGCGGCCCAAGCCCCACGGTTTGCAGCACACGGCCAATCGCGCCGCCGACCACCAGTTCCTCGGCCTTGGTGACGGCAGGCACCTCGAACCGTTCCGAGAAATTCACCGTCCAGATGCGCCCCGTCTCGGCCTGAACTGCCCTGATTTCGGCCAGTTGCTCCAGAGTCGTACAGCCCGGTTTATCGACCATCACGTCCTTGCCCGCCCGCATTGCCTCAATCGCAAAAGCGGCACGATCTTCCGGCACGGATGAAATCAGGATCATCGCGATATCGGGGTCGTCCAGAATGCGGCGGCGATCATCGGCCTTGTTAAGCTCTGGAAAAACCTCGTTGAATTTCTCTTCTGTGACGGCCGGCCCGTCCGTCCAATAGGCGTCACAGGTGCAGCCCTCGGCCTTCATGTTGTTCAGCATCCCGAAGATATGCCCGTGATCGATCCCGATGACGCCTAGTTTAAAAGCCATGTGATGTGCCCTCTTGCGGTGCCAGAAAATACGCATTTTCTGGAACGATTTCTGCGCAGAAATCGCGCCTTAGTTCAATGTTACGCGTTGCCCGTCGCGACCGGACTGTTCGATCGCCTCGATCAACCGATGCACTTCCAAAGCGCTACGCCCAGTGATCATTGGTGGGCGTTTGTCAGTTAAGGCATCGGCAAAATCCTCAATCACAAACCGATGCCAGTCGCTTTTGAAAGCCATCGGATCCGCGCCAGATCCGCTGGCCGCCATTTCACCCAATTCCTCAATCCGGCCATCCTGCCAGTCAATGATCAGCTTGCCCCGATCCATGCGGGCAGAACCGTTCTCGCAATGCAACGTCAACGTCTCACCATGGCCCGGATAACTGGCCGTCGAGGCGAAAAGCTGACCAATCGCACCATTCTCAAACCGCATTCCCGCCACAACGAAATCTTCGCCCTCCATGGAGTGAAACCCGCTGGTTGCACACATCGCGGTCACTTCAGCAACCGGGCCGGTCAGGGAAAGCATGAGATCAATCGGATGAATCGCCTGCGTGATGAGAACACCGCCACCATCACGGGCGTAAGTGCCACGCCCGGGTTCATCGTAATAGGTCTGAGGGCGCCACCACGGCACGTTGTTCTCGACCGAGATCAACGGGCCAAGGGTGTCTTGCCGCTGACGGAAATCCGCAATCTCGGGTCGTGCGCGATGCTGAAGCGTGATGCCAAGAGGGGTGTCATAAGCTTCGCAGGTTTCGACGATGGATGTCGCAGCAGCCAAATCCCGTTCAATAGGTTTTTCCATCAGGATCGGCTTGCCCGCCTTGCCCAGTGTCTCGACAATCTCGGTCCGCGCATCCGGTGGCGTCGTGACAATCACAAAATCCACCGAAGGATCGGCGGCGATGGCGTCAACCGAGGCCGCTGCTTCGGCTCCCATTTCTGGGTGAGCCGACAAGAATGCAGTCCGGCTTTCTTCCCGTCGTGCAAAAATGGGCCCGAGGGTGACTTTGTCCGACTTCTTGATAGCGTCGGCAAACATGCCCGACACCATACCCAGACCGATCAAGGCCACTCTCATACCTGAAGCTCCAACGCGTTTTCTGTTTCGCCGTCAAAGACGTGAAAAGCCTCCGTCGGAAGCGTCACACCCACAGTCTGATTGCGCGTCAGCGGGATTTGTTCCGGCAGTTGCACGGTCAGCCGCTCACCATTCTCGAAAGCGCCGTAGATATAGGTGACCGAGCCCAGTTGTTCGAAATTCTGCACTTTGATCTGCATGTCGCCTTCGCCCTCCAGCGAAACACCGATCCCCTCTGGGCGAATGCCCAAAGTGACCGAGCCGGTCTTGTCAGTTGCCATTGGTACATCGCGGGTCATTCCGGCGTTCAGCGTCAGGGTCTTGCCAGCCATCTGACCTTCCAAGAAATTCATCTGAGGCGCGCCAATAAAACCTGCCACAAACTTGTTCGCAGGGTTGTTATACAAATCCAGCGGCTTGCCCAATTGTTCGATCCGTCCACCACGCAGCACCACGATGCGATCCGCCATGGTCATCGCCTCGATCTGGTCGTGGGTCACATAGATCATCGTGTTGCCAAGTTCTGCATGCAGGTTCGAAATCTCAACCCGCATCTGAAGGCGCAACTCGGCATCCAGGTTCGACAAGGGTTCGTCAAACAGAAAAACCACCGGTTCGCGCACGATGGCGCGGCCAATGGCAACCCGTTGACGTTGGCCGCCCGATAGCTGACCCGGACGGCGATCCAAAAGCTGATCAATCTGCAAAAGCGCGGCCGCGTCATCCACCCGGCGGTTGATTTCCGCGCGATCCATGCGGAAGTTCTCTAACCCGAAAGATAGGTTCTGGCGCACCGACATATGCGGATAAAGCGCATATGACTGAAACACCATCGACAGACCACGCTCGGATGCAGGCGTGTTGTTCACCCGGTTGCCGTTCAGAATGATGTCGCCACTGGTCGGATCCTCAAGGCCCGCGATCAAACGCAGCAAAGTGGATTTTCCGCAGCCCGACGGACCGACGAAGACGATGAACTCGCCTTCTTCGATCTGCAAATCCACTCCGTGGATCACATCGACCGAGCCGAAGCTTTTCTTGATCTGGTTCAGTTCAAGCGTGTGGGTCATTTGAGCCCCGTTGTTGCGATGCCGGTGGTGATGAAGCGTTGAAGCCAGACAAAGACCAGCGTGATCGGGATCAGCGAGACAACCGTCATCGCCAGAATATAGTGGAAGTCGGTGTCAAACTCGCCCGCGTATTGCGTCAAGCCCAGTTGGATCGTGTGTTTCGCCGGATCCGAGATCAATACGATCAGCGGCCACAAGAAGTCATTCCACCGCCAGATCACGCTTAGGATCGCAAGCACCGACAAAGCGGGCAGGGACAAGGGCATGACGATCCGCCAGAAAATCCGCCACTCGCTGGCCGCATCCATCCGGGCAGCTTCCAGCAATTCGTCGGGGATGGTCAGCATGTATTGCCGTAAGAGGAAGACCCCCGTGGGTGTTGCCGCCGCGGGGATGATGACACCCCAAAGCGATCCAAAGATCCCAAAGCTCCAGACCACGAAAAACAGCGAAACAAGGATGATCGAAGACGGGATCAGCAATGTTGCGATGATCAGGATGGTAAACGTCAGCCGGCCCCGGAACCGGTATTTCGATAGGGCAAAGGCCGCCATGGCGTTGATCAACAATGTGATCGCCGTCGCCGCCACCGTCACGAAGACCGAATTGAACAGATACACCGCAAAATTGAAGTTATCCTGCCCGTTCCGTTTCAAAATCGGGTCTAAATAATTCTCGGTCGCGACCCGCACTTCTTCCGAGGGCGTCAGCGCCGTGCGCGGCACCTTGAACACGTCGTCCGGTGCTTCGACAGTAGCAACATCGGTCTCTCGACGCGTTGGCCCGGCTTTGAAGACGATCTGGTCGTTGCCATCCTCATCCGTGTAAATCCACTCGGGCTTCGGCCCGATGCCTTCAACCTGAGCCTCGACCTGCGCAATCGGCAGCAACCGCGTGTCGAAACTGTCGACCGCGCGCTCGGGTTTCACGGAACTGAAAAACGTCCACAACACCGGGATCAAAATGATCAGCACGCCAAACAGCAAATAGCCATAGGCCAGCACATCCCCGATCCCGATCTTGTCGGCGGTGTCCTTGTTGCCCGCAGTCCGGGTCAGGAAGGTGGTCAGACGATTGGCCATCAGAACTCCGACTGCTTTCGGGTGATCCAAAGCTGGAAGAAGGTGAAGACGGCAATGACAATCGCCATCAAAACGCTGCCCGCCGCCCCTTCGCCGTAGTCCGGGTTGTTGTTGGTAAAGGCGACCTCATAGATGTTCTGCACCACCATGAACGTCTCGCGCCCCGGACCACCGCCGGGCAGCAGATACACCTCGTCGAAAATCTGGAAGCTGCGGATCAGGCTAAGGACCAGCACGACCGTCAGGGTCGGCATCACCAAAGGCAGGGTGATCCGCCAGAAGGCGCGCGTGGGTTTCGTTGCATCCATTTTGGCGGCTTCGTACAAATCCGCAGGGATCGCCTGCAAGCCTGCCAAAAGGATCAGCATGTAGAACCCCATGTGGCTCCACGTGAAAACGAACACCAGCCAGAAGAACGGCCAGCCCGTGTTCGGCTGGACCAACCAGTTCACCGGGCGATAGCGGCCAAAATCGAAGACGCTGTCAAATTGGATGGAAAGCAACAAAGCCGCCGCCAAAATTCCAGCGCCGATGATCGCCGCGCGGGCGAAGGGTTGGTCGGATGACACGATCCAGATCAAAGCCGCCGCCAAGACAACACCCAGCCAGAAACTGCTTTCCATTCCCATCAGGCTTAAGGGATTGGCCCAACCCGTGATCAGCAAAAGCAACCCCGCAAAGACAGCCGTCCATGCAACCGAAGGGGTATCAGACGACCGCAAGGCGCGTTCGCTGACGATCATCAGGATCACCGCCATCAACACCGTCACCACGATATCAAATCCGGTCAACCCTGCCATCGCGGTAACCTGATCGCGCGTGCCGCCAATCATCTCGTTCAGCACACCTTTGCGGTGCAGCACCCAGTTCCAGATGTTCGCAATGACGACAGGCGACAGCATGACGGGGTAAAAGAACATCGCCCGCCAAAAGCCCCGGCCCTTCAGGTTCTGGTTAACCACCAAGGCCGTGATCAGAGCCACAACGCACAAAACCGGGACCTGGATCACCACGAACCACAGCGTGTTGAACATGCCGGTCCAGAAGTTGAACCCTGCGTTTGTGCAGGTCTTGGGTTCGAAGATGCTCTCGCAGTTAAAAATTTCAGCGTACTGCGACCAGCCCACCCACGGGCGATCCAGCAGCGAAATCGAGGCGCCTCCGGTGAAGGAGACATAGAAATTCAGGATCATCGGCGCGAAGGTAAAGAGGCCAAAGATCACCATGTTGGGCAGTAAAAGTGCATAAGGCACACCGCCCCGACCCCAAACGCTTTGAGCAAATTCGACGGGGAAGCCAACTAAATCCATCGCGAAAGACGGCACTTGATACAGCTTGTAACGACGGGTCGTCAGCAGCCAGACACTACCGCCCCCTATCCAGAGGACGCCGAGGATCGACATCAATAAGCCGGCTAAAGTCATGACCACCCCTGGACATCCGAGGGCAAAAAGCTGCCCCCGGAATTTTCTAGCAAAGCCTTAGTTGTTGGCGTTTGCGTCCAGCTCTTCTTGGATTTTGGTCATAGCTTCGTCCAGCGATAGCTCGCCATTCAAAGCCGAGCCCAAGTATTGCACGGTAGCGTTGTACACGACGAAACCAACCGGGCTGCCCTGAAGCTGATAGGCTTGAGGGGTCTGCTCGGCTGCCGCAGCCGCCATCGCAGCAAAGGCGCTTAGACCATCGGCAACCGCAGGCGATGCGCCGGCCCCGGCATAGTCCAGACCTTCGGACTGCAACTTAGCGTGGGCTGGGATGGCATAGGTGCGGGTGTACCACTCGCGGGCTTGAGCTTCTTCGCCCATCCATGCCACGAACTTGGCCGCAGCCTCTTCTTTCGCCGCATCGCCCGACTTGAAGGCCACAAGGCCCGAACCGCCGGGCATGATGCCGCAACCGGCAGGACCACAAGGCACGGGCACGACAGTCCAGTCAAAGTTGTCGCCAACATTCGTCTGCACGTTGCCGGTGTTCCACGACCCCGACATGTAGAATGGCACATCCTGATTGAAGAACATCTCGTTGCCGTTGGCGTACTTCGAACCAGACACAGCTGGCCAGATGTCTGGCGGCATCAGGCCGCTTTCATGCCACGCAATCATTTTGGCCGAAAACTCTTTGAAGCCGTCATCAACCATCAGCTTGCCGTCATCGCCGAAGTAAGTCGCGCCGTAAGACATCGCAGGACCAGCCATCCGGTGACCCGAACGGTCCATGACCATCCCGGCATAAGACCCGGTGGCATCCATGACAGCCTGCGTTGCTTCCGCCCAATCGTCCCATGTGGCACCCGGAGCAGGCACCTCTACACCGGCTTCTTCGAACATCGTCAAGTTCACGTAAGGACCAGTAACGGTCATCTCCGTGTGAAATCCGAAGATCCCATCCGGTGCGCCAGCACGATACCAAGGCAAAACCGACCCATAGGCGGCTTCCCAAGCGTCCGCGTCGACATAGGGTGTCAGGTCCACATAGTGCGGGTTCAAACCGCCAAGGTTGGTGACAAACGCCAGATCAGGGCCCGTGCCAGCCTCAAGCTGGATCGGAAGCTGTTCGCGGATCACGTTATAGCCCACCACGTTCAGTTCGATGTTCACATCCGGGTTCTCGGCCTTATAGCGCTCGGCCATCTCGGTCACGAGGTTCGCCTTGCTGTCCACATCCGAAATCATGAATGCCAAATCGACGGCAAAAGCAGACGTCGACATGGCCACCACAGATGCGGCACCATAGAGCACAATTTTCGATGCGCTCTTAAATTGATACATCATTGATATTCCTCCCATAGGGTATTTTCTTATATTTAGCGTTCTTGGTGCGCAGAGTGTGAGAGAGGAATCGGATAGCGTCAACATGGATCAATTTTGAAGGCACTGCTTCAAAGCACGCAGAAGCCTTGGTCTATTTTGGGCTGCTACAAGCACCCATCAAACACAGCCCCAGCCTGTGCAACGGGCGAAAGCCAGACACATCGCCAAGCCCAACCTTTAAACAAGCAGCAATTGCGTAGAAAATCGTACGAAATGTGACACACTCCTGACGGATTTTTTGCGCATCATGGGGTCACGGGTATTGCTGAGTTTGACAAAAGGTCGCGTAGTGGAATTGTTAGAATATTTGATGGCTGTTGTCCTTGCCTATGTGGCTGGCTCAATCCCATTGTCTCGTCTTGTTCAGCTCAATAGCCTTCCAAAGTTCAGGGGAAAGCCGCGCCTGCATGCGCTGGTCAAGGTCTCGATTGATATCTTCAAAGGATATGCTGTGGTGTCCGCAGCGCATAAGCTTTCTGGCGATTGCGCGCTGATTGTGACGCTCAGCGTCTTTCTTGGGCATATCTACCCGATTTTTCCCAAATTTAGCGGCGGCAACGGTCTTGGCACTGCTTTGGGTGCGCTTATCGCGCTGGATCCTACAATCGGTTTGACTGGGTTAGCCGCTTGGACGTTTGGATACTACGTGTTCCAACAGGCTCAAGTCGCGGCTTTGATCTCGGCGACGGCAGTTCCATTGGCAGCAGGTTTTTTTGCGCTTCCCTTTTCTGCGCTTCCCCTCTGCCCAATGGCTGTGATTATCTTTTGGCGCAACCGCGAGAAAATCGTCATGGTTTTCATCGCGCCAAAAGCCAAAGAGTTGAGACACGACGTCTGATAAGGACGAAAAAAGCCCGCCGTAGCATCAACACCTGCGTTGTAGGGCTTTAGGCAGACCCGAAGCGCCGTGCGTCCGTCAAAAGACCAACCGGCGCATCTACGTCCTTTTCATAGTCCACAGGCACATGATCCGACGCCACCGTTGCGCGCTTGAATTCATAGACTCGCTCGCCGCTGTCTTCTGCAGACGCGATGATCAGGCACTGCGACACATGCCGCGAACCGTCGAACAAGTCGACCAACCCGCGCAATTTCGGCGCGTCTTCGGAATCCAGCGCAAAGCCGTCCTCCCAATAGCGCAGAATGGTAAATGTGTTCTCTCCCGCACGGACTTTCATGCGGCTTTTCTTGCGCAGCGTTTGTTTGCGCGCCAACTCCAGACCCTCGCGGACCTCTTTAGGCAAATAATCTGACATGTCCTAATTCCCCCAAGTGGCAGACTGCTCCGATTCGGCACTATCGCAAAGAGAAGTTTCTTTTTGTTTGCGAACTAAAAACAGTTTAGCAGGTCACAGCGGTCATTGTTCAGACCTTGGCGATTTTCTTGGCATTATCCCGTCGCATGAACTGGACCTAACCACGCACGCGGCCCGACCATAGATATCGAACGCCTGAAGGAGGATGCTTACCCATGAAAATGAACACCGAAGAAGCTTTCGTCAAAGTTCTGCAAAAGCACGGCATTCGCCATGCGTTTGGGATCATCGGCTCGGCCATGATGCCCATATCGGACCTGTTTCCGAAAGCGGGGATCAAATTCTGGGACTGCGCCCATGAAGGCTCGGCCGGTATGATGGCGGATGGCTACACCCGTGTGACCGGCGAAATGTCAATGATGATCGCCCAGAACGGCCCCGGCATC
>CAZWDS010000025.1:38942-40284 GCA_964632495.1 uncultured Rhodobacterales bacterium | reverse complement strand
CTAACCACGCGGCCGGCAACCCGGGCGATTCTGCTGTGTTCTTTGGATTGTCGGGCACCGGCAAGACAACGCTTTCGGCGGATCCCAACCGGGTGTTGATCGGCGATGACGAACATGGCTGGTCGAACCGGGGCATCTTCAACTTCGAAGGTGGGTGCTACGCCAAGACGATCAACCTCAGCCGCGAAGCAGAGCCCGAGATTTATGACACCACCTCTAAGTTCGGCACCGTGATCGAAAACATGGTCTATGATAAAGAGACCAAAGAACTCGACTTCGACGATGACAGCCTGACGGCCAACATGCGCTGCGCCTATCCGATGCACTATATATCGAACGCATCCGAAAGCGCGCTTGGTGGCCATCCCAAGAACGTCATCATGCTGACATGCGATGCCTTTGGTGTCCTGCCTCCGATCGCTCGTCTGACGCCAGCGCAGGCCATGTACCACTTCCTTTCGGGCTTCACGTCCAAGGTGGCCGGGACTGAACGTGGTGTGACCGAGCCTGAACCGACCTTCTCGACCTGCTTTGGCGCGCCCTTTATGCCGCGTCGCCCGGAAGCCTACGGCGCACTGCTCCGCGACAAGATTGCGAATCACGGCACCACCTGCTGGCTGGTCAACACTGGCTGGACCGGCGGCGCCTTTGGAACCGGTCAGCGGATGCCGATCAAGGCAACCCGCGCGCTTTTGACGGCTGCTCTGGATGGTTCGCTTGAAAACGCCAAGTTCCGCAAAGACCCGAACTTTGGCTTTGAAGTCCCGGTCAGCGTCAAGGCAACCGCCGTGCCAGACATCCTGCTGGACCCGCGCCGCACATGGGACGATAGCAACGCCTACGATGCGCAGGCCAAAAAGCTGGTCGACATGTTTGCCAAGAACTTTGGCCAGTACGAGGCTCACATCGACGCTGATGTGAAAGCCGTCGCAATCGGTTAAATCCACTGGTTTAGTGACGAAAAGCCGCGCTTTCGAGCGCGGCTTTTTTATCCCCAAAGCCCCCGTCGCACCAGATTCAAACCGGCCACGGCCAGCACAATCAAAACCAATGCGCGGAACCGCTTTTGGTCCAGCCGATCCTGCACCATCATGCCAATCGTCATTCCCGCCAATGCCACCGGCAAAATCGCCATCGACAAGCCCAATCCCGGTCCCGACAAAACGCCCGAGCGCAAATGCGCCAGCGTCAACATTATGGCGCCTGAACCATAAACCACGCCCTGCACGCGCACATGTTCCACTTTCGGCACATTCAGCGCGGTCAGGTACAAAACCGTTGGCGGGCCCCAAGTGCCGGTCAACCCGCCCAATATGCCAGCCAGTGTCCCAACCCCAAGCTC
>CAZWDS010000025.1:23883-38842 GCA_964632495.1 uncultured Rhodobacterales bacterium | reverse complement strand
CCACGATTGTCCGATGCAATCTTTGGTTGCCACCCCGCCAGTTGCAGCGAGGTAAACAGCGTGACGGTCAATCCCAGGATCAGGTAAAGCGCGTTGGCCGGGATGCTCAGCACGATTTGCGAGCTCATCACAAGGAACAAAAGCATCAGGACCATAAAGCGCCAGTGCTCTTTTGCCGAGACCAGTGCCGCACGTCCGCCCTGACGCAGGGCCTGCCAGACATTCGTCACTAATGCAGGGATAATCATGCCTGCCAAGGCCAATTCAGGTGCCAGAAAAGACCCTAAACCGGACACCAAGATCATGGGCAGGGCAAAGCCCGTCATGCCTTTCACCAGTCCGGCCATGAATCCAAGCGCAAGTGCGATCGTCAGCGTCGTAGCGCCAAGTGTTCCAAGATCTGCCAGCATAAGGTTCTGTGACCCGCTTTATGCACCGACGCAATACCGACGTGATACCGACGTAATACCGACGTTGGTTTTCGGGGTGGAACCGGATCTGGCACGACACATTTATTCAATCTAAGCCTTGTTGGCGAAATCTTCTTGCGCTGCGACTGCAAAGGCATGTAGTTTTCGCAGGTGCAGAATAACGAGGATTCCCATGGCTCACGACGGCAGCGCGCAAATGACTGAAACACCTGTTTTAAATAACCTTTTGGACCTGACTAAGGCAGCCGTGGCTCCGGCCGAAGCTCTTTTGGCGCGTGCGAAAGACGTGGTGCGTGCGCAGGTTTCAACGGATGGCAAGGTTGATGCCGGATTATTGGAAACCGAACAAACCGCCGCCCACGGCCTCGCATGGATCGCAACATATGTGGAATCGCTCCGCCAAATGCAGGGCTGGGCCGAACGGCTGGACGCCGACGGCAAATTTGGTGAGATCGAACAGCTGATCCACCAGATCGCTTTCGGCGAGTACCTCTGGCAGCTTTACGGCGGCATCCCGATGAGCCAGACCGAAATCGTGCGTCCCCAAGACCTTGGGCTGACGCAGGATGATCAACGCTCTATGATGAGCGACGAGGTTATGTCGTTGACTCAAAAGGGAAATTCCCAAGATGCGCGGATGCGACTGGTTGAATTGATGCGCGACCGCACGGCCGATCTGATGTTTGGGGCTAGCGGTCTGGACGACGAACTTGAGATGATCCGCGAACAATTCCGGCGCTTTTCCAAGGATCGCGTGGAACCTTTTGCCCATGATTGGCATTTGAATGATGACCTGATCCCGATGGAAATCATTGAAGAACTGGCTGAAATGGGCGTTTTTGGCCTCACCATCCCCGAGGAACACGGTGGGTTCGGGTTGTCGAAAGCCTCAATGGTTGTGGTGTCCGAGGAATTGTCCCGCGGCTACATCGGCGTCGGCTCTTTGGGCACACGGTCCGAAATCGCGGCCGAGTTGATCCTGTGTGGCGGAACAGACGAACAGAAGGAAAAATGGCTGCCGGGCTTGGCCTCGGGTGAGATTTTGCCGACCGCTGTTTTCACCGAGCCAAACACGGGTTCGGACCTTGGCAGCCTACGCACAAAAGCCCTAAAAGACGGAGAAGATTGGGTTATTTCCGGCAACAAGACCTGGATCACCCATGCCGCCCGCACCCATGTGATGACGGTTCTGGCGCGCTCGGTTGCTGACACGGACGACTACAAAGGCCTGTCGATGTTCCTAGCGGAAAAGACGCCGGGCACCGATGAACAACCCTTTGTCGACGAAGGACTTTCCGGCGGCGAGATCGAGGTTTTGGGTTATCGCGGCATGAAGGAATACACGGTCAACTTCGACGACTTCAAAGTGAAGGGCGAAAACCTGTTGGGCGGCGAAGAAGGCCAGGGCTTCAAGCAGTTGATGCAGACGTTCGAGAGTGCGCGGATCCAAACTGCGGCGCGCGCAATTGGGGTCGCACAGTCGGCGCTGGATGTGGGTTTGCAATATGGAGAGGATCGTAAGCAATTTGGTAAGCCCCTGATTTCATTCCCTCGCGTGGCATCGAAACTTGCGATGATGGCCGTCGAGATCATGGTGGCACGACAGCTGACCTATTTCTCGGCCCGCGAAAAAGACGAAGAGCGGCGCTGTGATCTTGAGGCGGGCATGGCCAAGCTTTTGGGCGCTCGCGTGGCTTGGTCCTCGGCGGATAATGCCTTGCAAATCCATGGCGGTAACGGGTTTGCCTTGGAGTACGGTATCTCGCGGATCCTCTGTGACGCGCGGATTTTGAACATCTTTGAAGGAGCCGCCGAGATCCAAGCACAGGTGATCGCACGACGTCTGCTCGGGTGATTCACATTCTCTAAATAAGGGTTTTCTTACGTTTTGAACGTTACCGAGACGACCCCAGTTAGACGAAAATTGACGGCTTGCGGCATGTCATGTCGGGCGGCATGGTGACCTTATGACTCGCCTGCTCCTTATGACCGCACTTTTGCCCATTCTTGGCTGCGCCGATGAGACGATTTCGGGCTACGCCGATCCAACTGCCGTGTACAAATTGGTCACCTTGGACAATGCCGCTTTTACTGCAGAGGCCACCATTAGCTTTCCCGAAGAAGGTCATATCGCAGGTTCGGGCCCCTGCAATCGCTGGTCCGCCAGCCAAGCCGTTCCTTATCCATGGTTTGAACCCGGGCCGGTCTTATCGACAAAACGCGCATGTCCAGCCCTTGCAGAGGAAGGCGCGTTCTTTGCCGCTTTGGCCGAGATGACACTGGCCGAGGTTCAGGGCTCTGTTTTGATCCTGTCGAATGACGCGGGCCGCGAGATGGTGTTCGAAGCGCGCTGATTGCGTATTTTTAAAGAGATGAAAGACCCGGGTCAGCGCTGACGGATCAAAAGATCCAGCAAGCGGTTGCGGGCTTCGGGGATGGGTTTGTTGCCCAAGGCAGGCGCGAGCCGAGCGGTCAGAAAGTGACCCGTTGTACGCAGGCCTTCGGTGATATCTTCGGCGGCGCCTTCGCCTTGGCCAAGCATGGCAGGCGTGAGAGGCAAAAGCCGGGTTTTCCATTTGCCAGCCCCAGCCCCCGAAACGGCGCGGCCCGATTTCGGAGAGACGAAGATCAGGTTTTCGGTCTCACCCGTGGCGGCACAGGCTGACAGGTCAAGACCAAAGCCAAGATCGTCGAGCAGCGCCATTTCCCAGCGAAGATAAGCCATCGGCCAATGTGGGCTGGAGGCCATCATATCAAGGACGGTCAGCGTGCCGTCATAGAGGTTGGGGTGGGCCTCGCGTTCGGGCAGGGCGAACAGGAGAAGCGCGCTGAGGGCGTTCAAACCCGCAAGTGTCAACCGATCGGACATGAGAGAAGCGGCCCGGGCCTCAATGGGTTCGACGGTGTAAGTGCCTAGATGATCTTCGAGGCGAGCGCGCCAGGCCACATCGACTTGGTTACCGGGCTCTAACACCGGAGTCATCTTGCGGCTGCTGCCGCCCCGGACAATACCAGCATGGCGGCCATGATCGCGGGTGAAAACGTCGATAATGGCGGCGTTTTCTCCGTGACGACGTCGCGCCAGAAGGATGCCGGTTTCACGCCAGTCCATTAGGACCTGGCCATCAAGATTTCGCCACCGCAGCCCGACCTTCGTCGGTAACGTCATAGATGCCCTTTTCGACGCGCCAGAACCAGCCATAGTGATTGATCGCCATCATGCGGGTGGCCTTTTCGACGCCGGTTTCCTTGGCAACTTGGGCTCCTTTGGAAGGTCCTTCCTTAGCCAGATGTGATGCACAGCGCAGCGCGTCTTGCCGATAGGCGGTGACGATCTGCCCGCGGGTGCCACCTTGGTTGGGATCGCCATCGCGCTTGGCAAACTCGCGCAATAGTCGCGTTTTGCGCCATGCCGTGCGGCGGGGTTGGTAAGGGGCCGGGTCGCAGTGGGGTTCGACAAGTCCGTCTTTCATCCGCACGGTCAAAAGGCCAAGGCCAAGGCGGCGACAAAGCGTTTTCATGGACTTGAGTGTTGCACGGAAGGCTTTGCCAGTTTTCCGAGGGACGGCGACATAGACGGCGTCAGTGATCTTTTGGCGTTCGATCCCTTGGTGGATCAAGGCGAGGGAGAAACTGGTTTTTAACTCGACGATCAAAGGGTCTTCGCCTTTCCGACAGGCCACAACATCGGCAGCGGCCACTTCGGCTTTCACCTCGTAACCTTGGCCTTCAAGGAAGGCTTTGATGGGGGCGTAGAGCTCTGTCTCGCGCATGGGTCCTGCTCTTTTCGCCATAAGATGCCGGAGGACCCGCCCGGCTTCAAGCCGGACGGGGTTTTGGCGTTATCGACTGCCTGTCTTTCCGGGGAAAAGCTTTGGCTTGCCGCCTTTCGTTCCTTTTCCGGGTTTCAGACCTTTGGGCAATCGGCTTTGGTTTGGCTGAAAACCCGTCTTTTTGGCGACAGGCAACAGCGGTTTGATCCCGCCCAAGGCGGGTTGTTTCGAATCTGGCATATGGATGCCTTTCAACTGAATTGGATAGAGTCCACGCTGGCGCGCGGACGGTGAACCCCTTTTGGGGTCAGCCGGTCTTGTCCATTTTCAGGGTACTCCTAGGCAGAAGGGTTGCACATTCTCAGCGCGGGTCAGTGCGAACTTTCAAGTATGATTGTTCATCGACAGGGTCCTCCTACGGGTGACACTGAGGTATCAAAGCCATGCTCAAAAGTCAAAGCGGGATGCGGCGTCGTGCAGGGTGACAAGGCCTATTTCAACCGCTAAGAGGGCGCGAAACTGATTAGAACGAGTGCACATCCCATGACTATCAAAGTTTTTGGCCATAAGGCCCCAGACACTGACTCCACCGGATCGCCCATCATTTGGGCGTGGTACCTGAACGAATGCAAAGGCACGCCTGCCGAAGCGCGTTTGCTAGGTGAACCGAATTCCGAGGCGCTTTTTGTGCTGAAACGCTGGGGCTTTGATCGGCCAGAATTTCTGGAAGACGTCGGCGAAGGGGATACTTGTGTGATCGTTGACACGAACAACATCGCCGAACTGCCCGACCATGTGAACGATGCGCAGGTGACCGAGGTGATTGATCACCACATGTTGCAGGGCGGGCTGAAAACGAAGGGCCCCATCAACATTACGATCCGTCCCGTCGCCTGTACCGCTACGATCATGCATGACCTGATGGGCGAGGATGCCGCCAAGATGCCGCCCGAAATCAAAGGTGCGATGCTGTCTTGTATTTTGAGCGACACGCTTGAGTTCCGCTCGCCCACAACCACGGATGTGGACCGAGCGTTGGCGAAGTCTCTGGCAGAGGATTTGGGCATCCACATTCCCGACTATGCAGCCGAGATGTTTGCCGCCAAGTCGGATGTGTCGTCTTATTCAGATAGCGAATTGTTGCGGTTGGATTCGAAGTCTTACGAAGTGGATGGCACCAAGTTCCGCGTGTCGGTTCTGGAAACCACGTCTCCGATGACCGTGTTGTCGCGGAAAGCGGGATTGTTGGAAGACATGGCCAATGTCGCCGAGGAAGACGGCGTCGATCAGGTGTTGTTCTTCTTGGTCGACATCCTTTCAGAAGAAGCGATCATGTTCATTCAGAACGATGCTGTGAAGTCTGTGGCCGAGAAAAGCTTTGGGGCAGAAGTGACCGGCGACATGGTTAGCCTGCCGGGCGTGATGAGCCGTAAGAAGCAGATCATTCCAGCGCTTAAGGTCTAGCCCCATGGTTCCCATCGTCGACAACCTTGCCGAGATATCCGACCGCTATGATGCGGTGTTCTGTGATGTTTGGGGCTGTTTGCACGATGGGGTCACCGCCTTACCCGAAGCGGTTGAGGCGTTGCGGACGTTCCGCGCGAAAGGTGGCAAGGTTGTCTTGTTAACCAATGCGCCGCGGTCGCGCGATCAGGTGGCCATGCAATTGCGCACGTCGTTCAACGTACCGGACGATTGCTGGGATACGATTGCGACCAGCGGCGACAGCGCACGGGTTGCGATGTTTCGCGGGATCATTGGTGAAAAGATTTGGTTCATGGGCTCGGATTTCGATCTGCCATTCTTTGAGCCGCCCGCGATTGTCAGTGATCCGGTGGCCATCCAGCGCGTCGATCTGGACGAGGCGACTGGGATTGCCTGTTTGGGGCCGTTTGATCCTCATGCGGATGTGGACGTGAACCGACCTGAGTTTTTGGTGGCCAAGCAAAAGGGCCTGAAGTTGCTCTGTGCCAATCCCGACATTGTTGTGGATCGCGGCGAGACGCGCGAGTGGTGTGCCGGGGCCTTGGCGAAGCTTTACACCGAGATGGGCGGCGAGAGCCTCTATTTCGGCAAACCGCATTCACCGGTCTACACGTTGGCCCGCCAACGGTTGGAGCAGATTGGCGCAGGCGTGCCGGACTCGCGGATCCTGTGCATTGGTGATGGCATTCTGACCGACATTCGAGGTGCCCAAGGCGAAGACTTGGACTCGCTGTTCGTCACGGGCGGTTTGGCCCGCGAAGATACTGAAACCACGCGTCAGCCCGAGCAAAGCGCCTTGGATGCTTTCGTCGCAAAAGAGCAGATGACCCCCACCTACGCCCTCGGCTACTTGCGCTAGGATGGACGTTCGCGCCGTTCTGGGCGGGCTGACATTTGCACTGATCTGGGCCTCGGCCTTCACCTCGGCACGTGTGATCGTGACCAATGCGCCGCCTCTCACAGTCTCGGCCATCCGGTTCCTTTTGGCAGGCATCATCGTCTTGCTGATCGCACGTGCCATGGGCCAAAGCTTTAAGCTAAATGCCCAGCAATGGCGACTAACGATCATCTTTGGCATCTGCCAGAATGCGCTCTATCTGGGTCTGAACTTTGTCGCCATGCAAACGGTGGAAGCCTCACTCGCGGCGATCATCGCATCGTCGTTGCCCTTGTGGGTGGCGTTGGCGGGGTGGATGTTTTCCGGAGAAACCGTGCGGCCCTTGGGTGTGATCGGGCTGTTTGTCGGATTGGGGGGCGTGTTCCTGATCATGGGGACGCGGCTGACAGCAGGAGTTGATCCCTTCGGCGTGACCCTGTGCGTCTTGGCCGCTCTTGCACTGGCCTTCGCCACTTTGGCGGTACGCGGAGCCTCGTCTGGCGGCAACGTCATGGTCGTTGTGGGGTTTCAGATGCTGATCGGAAGCGCGGCGCTTTGGGGGCCCGCCTTGGTCTTTGAAAGCTGGGCGTTCAACTGGACACCCACGGTGATCTTCGCCTTCGTCTACACCATCCTTGCGCCCGGCATTCTGGCCACGTTGATTTGGTTCTGGCTGGTCAATCGGATCGGAACGGTGAAGGCCGCCACCTTCCACCTGTTGACGCCCTTCTTCGGGGTTGCCATCGCGGCGGCTTTGTTGGGCGAAAAGATTGGGGTTCTGGATGTCGTGGGCGTGGCAATCATCACACTGGCAATTCTGGCGGTGCAACTGTCAAAACCCGCCGTCACCCGCTGACGGGCTTGTGAAGTGACAGGTTATGGCTCAACAGACATATATCCCGTGTGGAATATGTACTTGGATATGCAGCCGGTCTTCTGACGCTGATCAACCCTTGTGTTTTGCCGATCCTGCCGATTGTACTGGCGACGGCTTTGCAGGCCGGGCGGTTGGGGCCTCTAGCTGTGGCAGCGGGGATGAGCCTGTCTTTTGTCACGCTTGGTCTTTTGGTCAGCGCCGTCGGCCCATCCTTCGGGATCACCGAAGACACTGTCGTCAGCGTCAGCGCTTTGGTGATGGTTGCCTTTGGGGTGGTGCTGTTGGTACCGCGCTTTTCCGAGAGCTTTGCAACCGCCACCGCCGGTGTGTCTGCCCGAGCGGACGCGGGGATCGAGGCGCAGGATCAAACCAGTTTGAACGGTCAGTTTCTGGCGGGCGTCTTGCTTGGTGCTGTTTGGAGCCCGTGTATCGGACCCACACTTGGCGGAGCCATTTCGCTGGCCAGTCAGGGTGAAAACCTGATGCATGCCGGATTGGTGATGGTCAGTTTCGCCCTTGGTGTTTCCACCATCATTCTGGGCCTTGGCTATGGCGCACAATCCGTCATCAAGAAACGCCAAGCCTGGATGCGCAAACTGGCAGGTGCTGCGCGGCCTATCATGGGAGGCGTTTTTGTCGTTGTTGGGCTGGCGCTTTACTTCAAGCTTCATCACAGGATCGAGTTTTGGGCGATCGAGAACCTGCCGCCCTGGCTGATCGATTTTTCGGTTTCAATCTGAGAGGACATAACATGGACCGTAGACACTTTCTTTTGGCCACTGGGGCCACTTTGATTTCGGCTCCCGCTCTCGCGGCTTCGGGCACGGCGTACAAGCCGGGCTTAGTAAAACAAAAGCTCGCAGATGGCGAAGTTGTTTTCGTGGATTTCTATACAGAGTGGTGCTCGACCTGCGCCAGCCAACAGCGCACGATTACAGCGCTGAAGGCCGAGAACCCGGCCTATGAAGCGATTTCATTCGTGTCGGTCGACTGGGACAAATACGCCTCTTCCGACTTGTCCAAATCGCTGAAAATCCCGCGCCGGTCGACGCTGGTAGCTTTGAGTAAGGATGGCGAGTTGGGCCGCATCGTAGCTGGCACATCCAAATCCGACATCAAAGCGCTGATGGACAAAGCGCTGAACGTTGTCAGCGCTTAGGCCTGCGACGCACCCAAACATGAAAAGGGCCGCGAATTCGCGGCCCGGATCACATTGCTTCTGACGACAGTTTAGTCGTTGACGCTTTCTTTCAGAGCTTTCGCAATGGTCATTTTGACCACTTTGTCAGCGTCTTTGTGGATTTGCTCGCCCGTGGCGGGGTTGCGGACCATGCGTGCTGGACGCTCGCGGCAATAGATCTTGCCGACACCGGGAAGTGTGACGGCACCGCCGCCGGAAACTTCTTTGGTGATGACTTCGATAATCGCGTCAAGCGCGGCACCGGCCGATTTCTTGTCGGCGTCCATTGCGTCAGCAAGTGCAGACACCAGCTGCGTTTTGGTCAAAGGTTTTGCCATGTCAAATCTCCTCGTTCTGGCCGTTCTATGTGGCTCATTGGCCTTATTTAACTGGATTTGGGGGAACTACACAACGCCTAGTGGTATGTAAACAAGAGATATGGCGCATTTCGTAGGCGTTTTTCGGCTGATTCAGAGGAATGCCGTCTCTTCAAAGCTACGCAACTTACGGGAATGTATGCGTTCTAAGGGCATTTCGCGTAATTTCTCCATCGCCCTGATTCCGATCAAAAGATGCTGGGCGACCTGTGTTTTATAGAATTCCGAGGCCATTCCGGGCAGTTTCAGCTCTCCGTGCAACGGTTTGTCGGAGACGCAGAGCAATGTACCATAGGGCACGCGGAAGCGGAATCCGTTGGCAGCGATGGTCGCTGATTCCATGTCCAAGGCGACGGCACGGGACTGAGAAAGGCGCTGAACCGGACCAGATTGGTCGCGGAGTTCCCAGTTTCTATTGTCGATCGTGGCCACGGTGCCGGTCCGCATGATGCGTTTCAGGTCATAGCCTTCGTATTTCGTCACATCCGCCACGGCCTCTTCCAAAGCGACCTGAATTTCGGCCAGCGCAGGGATGGGCATCCAAACAGGCAGGTCATCGTCCAATACGTGATCTTCGCGCAGGTAACCGTGCGCCAGAACGAAATCGCCCAGCCGTTGGGTGTTCCGCAAACCCGCGCAATGCCCAACCATTAGCCAGGCGTGCGGGCGCAGGACGGCAATGTGGTCGGTCGCGGTTTTGGCATTCGATGGCCCGACCCCGATATTCACCAAAGTGATCCCCGCCCCGCCTTCGCGTTTCAAATGGAACGTCGGCATCTGAGGCAGCTTTGCCGGGATGTTGAGTGCGCCGTCTGCTGTCGTAATCTCGGTATTGCCCGGGCCGACGAAGGCGGTGTAGCCGCTGTCAGGATCCGCCAGCATGGCACGGGCATAGGCTTCGAACTCATCCACGTAGAACTGGTAGTTGGTGAACAGGACGTGGTTCTGAAAATGCTCGGCGGCGGTTGCGGTATAGTGAGAGAGACGCGCGAGGGAATAATCGATCCGCTGAGCTGTGAAAGGTGCTAAGGGAAGCGCACCGTCTTCGTAGGCGAACTCGTACCCATTCACGATATCGTCGTTCATGGTCGACAGTTCGGGCACATCGAAGATATCGCGCAAGGTATATTCCACAGCGCCTTCCTGCGGCACGGTCAGGGCAGCGTCGTTGGCCACGGCAAAATGCACCGGCATTGGTGTGCCCGAGACACCGACTTGAACAGGCATGCCATGGTTTTGGATCAAAAGGTCCAACTGTTGGGTCAGGTAATTGCCGAACAGGTCAGGCCGCGTGATGGAGGTGGCATAGCGTCCGGGTTCAACGACGTGACCATAGCTAAGCCGTGTATCCGTCGCCGCAAACGTCTTCGTTGTGATCCGGACTTCGGGGTAATAGGCGCGGATGCGGTTCTCGGGTTTGCCTTCGGTCATGACGTCGCCGAACCGGTCACACAAGAAGCGAGAGGCCGTCTGGTACAGTTCTTGCAGACGCGCGACGGCATCTTCGGCATTGGAAAACGCTTCATGCTCGGGGGTATTGGGCGTTTCTATGCCATGGCGATCAGTGCTCATGTGGGGTCTCCGAACAGTTCGGTCAGTTCAAATTTATCAACGTCGACAAGGCCAAGATCCGAGATGCGAAGGGAAGGGATCACGACAAGCGCCAGAAGCGAGTGCTGCATGTAGGCGTTGTTCAATGTGCAGCCGCAGTCGGCCATGGCTGCGACCATGCGGTCGGCTTTGGCGGCCACCTTGCGGGCGGGGCTGTCGGACATGAGACCCGCGATTGGCAGTTCGACCAGCGCGGTCTCTTGTCCATCCTTGAACACGGTCACGCCACCACCCACTTCACCCAGCCGGTTGGCCGCCGCTGCCATGTTCGCGCGGTCGGTGCCGACGACGATCATATGGTGGCTGTCGTGAGCCACGGTCGAGGCGATGGCCATTTGGCCTGTGTACCCAAAGCCCGAAACAAAGCCGTTCACCACCTTCCCGGTGGCCCTGTGGCGTTCGACCAGTGCGATCTGCGCCACGCCCCCTTCGACTTCCACGGTGCCGTCGACGACAGGCAAATCAGCCTCAAGCGCTTCGGTCGGTGCTTGGTTTTCCACAACACCAATGACGCGGGCATGAACGCGGTTGCGGCCTTCCGGCGCTTTGATTTCAAAGTCTGTTGCGGCCAGTGTTTTGCCAAGGTTGACGGTAGCACGGGTGTCTTCGGGCCAATCCAGATGGGGGCATTCGACCATAAGCGCTCCGTCTTTGGCGACGGTTTGGCCCCGCGCAATGACCTGTTCGATGGGAAGCGACTTTAGGTCGGACGTCAGGATCATATCGGCCCGTCGCCCCGGCGCAATCGAGCCAAGCTCGCGTTCCAGACCGAAGTGCGTGGCCGTGTTAATCGTTGCCATTTGCAGTGCAACAAGCGGATCACATCCGCAGGCGATGGCATGACGAACGACCCGGTTCATGTGGCCGTCATTCACCAATGTGCCCGAGTGGCAGTCGTCGGTACATAGGATGAAGTTGCGCGGGTCGAGGCCCTTTTCCGTAACCGCTGTGATCTGGCTTTCTACATCATACCAAGCCGAACCCAAACGCATCATCGAACGCATCCCATTGCGCACCCGCGCGATCGCGTCCGCCTCGGCGGTGCCTTCGTGATCATCGGCGGGCCCACCTGCAACATAAGCCGAAAACGCGACCCCTTTGTCAGGCGAGGCATAGTGACCGCCCACTGTTTTACCCGCGTTTTGAGTGGCCGCGATTTCAGCCAGCATCTTGGGGTCGGCGTTGATGACGCCCGGAAAATTCATCATTTCGCCAAGGCCGATAATGCCGGGCCAGGCCATAGCTTCCATGACGTCTTCGGGAGTGATCTCGAATCCAGTGGTCTCCAAACCCGGAGCGGACGGCGCGCAAGACGGCATTTGAGTGAAGATATTAACGGGTTGCATCAAGGCTTCGTCGTGCATCAGACGGACGCCGCGCAAACCTAGGACATTGGCGATTTCATGCGGGTCGGTGAACATCGAAGTCGTGCCGTGTGGGATCACGGCGGCGGCGAATTCCGCCGGAGTCAGCATGCCGCTTTCGATGTGCATATGCGCGTCGCAAAGACCCGGGATCAGGTAGCGGCCTTCCGCTTCGATCACTTTGGTATTGTCGCCGATGGTGTGACTGGCATCTGGGCCGATATAAGCGATCCGCCCCTCGGCAACGGCAACCTGCCAATCCAGTACTTCGCGCGACTGCACGTTAACCAGTTTGCCCCCTCGGATCACCAGATCGGCAGACGCGCGGCCTGCGGCTACGGCAACCAGTTCAGGCCCGACTTCGGCCCATGTTTTGAGGGAGTAATCCATCCCCAGAATTGACACTCTTCCCGACGTCTCTGCAAGCCCAAAGCGTGAGTTAAGGACGGGTCAGTCAATTGGCTGGTTGAACTTGACGAATATCCCGCCATCTTGGGTTTATGACCAAGACACTTCTTTCCATCGGACACGGCTTTTCCGCTCGTGCGCTTGCCCCGCTTTTGATTGCAGAGGGCTGGCGCGTGATTGGGACCACACGGACAGCAGAAAAGGCCGAGATTCTGCGCAGCGAAGGTGTGGAGCCGATCATTTGGCCGGGTGGCGAATTACCGTTCAGCGAAGCGACGCACCTGTTGACCTCGGTCGCGCCCGGCGAGGCGGGCGATCCAGTGTTGGCGAACCATGCAGCAGCGTTGAAAGCCGCCGATCATCTGGAATGGGTCGGGTATTTGTCGACCACCGGAGTTTACGGCGACCATAAAGGCGGTTGGGTGGATGAAAGCGCGGCTTTGACGCCAGCGACCAAGCGCGGTCAGGCAAGGGTCACGGCTGAGGCAGGATGGCAGGACATTGGCTTGCCTTTGCACATCTTTCGGTTGGCCGGGATTTACGGACCGGGGCGCGGACCCTTTGCCAAGGTGCGGAACGGGACAGCGCGGCGGATTATCAAGGAA
Source organism: uncultured Rhodobacterales bacterium (assembly GCA_964632495.1). Classification (GTDB taxonomy): domain Bacteria; phylum Pseudomonadota; class Alphaproteobacteria; order Rhodobacterales; family Rhodobacteraceae; genus CALKXV01. The sequence continues at coordinate 25,854 of CAZWDS010000025.1, read as the reverse complement.
GGTCAGGTGTTCAGCCGCATTCATGTAGAAGACATCGGCGCGGTGCTACATGCTTCGATCCAACAACCCAATCCGGGCGCAATCTACAACGTCTGCGACGACGACCCGGCTCCACCAGAGACAGTCATCGAACATGCCGCCGAACTGTTGGGCCTGCCCATTCCGCCCGCCGTCGCCATCGAAGATGCCGAGATGAGCCCCATGGCGCGCAGCTTTTACGCCGAGTCCAAGCGCGTGAAAAATGATCGCATCAAGCAGGAATTGGCCGTGACCTTGCGCTATCCGGACTATCGGCAGGGATTAGCTGCCCTTCTGAAGGCGGAAACCAGCTAAGCGCCTTGCACCCCTGCCCGGCTGCGCCATATGGAAGGCTTATGGCGAAAGGGAACTATCGATGAGTATCAGATCGCGTTTGTCGGATTTTCTGGACCGGACAGATGTGCAGTACGCGATCATTGGGGTGATCGTGGTGAATGCCATCGTTTTGGGCATGGAGACGTCGAAGACCCTAATGGCGGCGGCAGGACCTTTGATCATAGGTATTGACCGGATCTGTCTGGCCATTTTCACCGCAGAGATCGCCGCCAAGCTATTTGCCCGTGGCGGCAAGTTCTTCCGCTCGGGCTGGAACCTGTTCGATTTCTTTGTCGTTGCGATCTCCTATGTGCCCGATGTTGGCGGGCTTTCGGTGCTACGCGCCTTGCGGATTCTGCGAGTTTTACGGTTGGTATCGACCTTGCCGCGTCTGCGCCGCGTGATCGAAGGATTCTTGACCGCCCTGCCCGGCATGGCCTCGGTCTTTGGCCTGATGACGTTGATTTTCTACATCGCCTCCGTGATTGCCACAAAGCTGTTTGGCGCAGCGTTTCCTGAATGGTTCGGCACGCTTGGAAGTTCGGCTTATTCGCTGTTCCAGATCATGACGCTGGAAAGCTGGTCCATGGGGATCGTTCGTCCGGTGATGGAGGTGTACCCCTTCGCCTGGGCCTTCTTTGTACCGTTCATTCTGGTCACAACCTTCGCCACTCTGAACCTTGTGGTCGGCCTGATCGTCAACTCGATGCAAGAAGCCCACGCACAGGAAGAAGTGGCCGCCACAGAATCCTATCGCGAAGACATCGTGGCGCGTCTGGAAAGCATCGAGAAGAAGCTGGACCAACACAGAAAGGCGCGTGATTAAGGCGGATTTGCCCAAAATCGGTTCAATTTACCTCAAATTGTCGCTGTAGCACGGACAAAAGCATTTTGGTTGTCCATGACGTTTCGCGACAAAATCTCTGCGTTTATTGAAGCGCCCAGATTTCAGACCCTGATCATCGGGGGCATTGTGTTTAATGCGATCATCCTTGGATTTGAGACGTCAAAAACCACCATGGCCAATTATGGGGCAGTGGTGCATGGGCTAGATCAATTGTGCCTTGCAATCTTCACAGCGGAACTGACGATCAAGTTGGTTGCACAACGCGGCCAGTTCTTCCGGTCGGGCTGGAATATCTTCGACTTCGCGGTGGTCGCGATTTCCTATGTGCCTGCGGGTGCGGGTCTATCTGTTCTGAGGGCGTTGCGGATCTTGCGGGTGTTGCGCCTGATTTCTGCAGTTCCGCGATTGCGGCGCGTGGTCGAAGGGTTCGTGACCGCTCTGCCCGGCATGGCGTCGGTCTTTGCGCTGATGGCTTTGATCTTCTACATCGCGGCGGTCATGGCGACCAAGCTGTTTGGCGATACGTTTCCGATCTGGTTCGGAACACTTGGGAACTCGGCATTCTCGCTGTTCCAGATCATGACCTTGGAAAGCTGGTCCATGGGGATCGTGCGCCCGGTGATGGAAGTCTACCCCTATGCCTGGGCGTTCATTGTGCCGTTCATTCTAGTCACCACATTTGCGGTCGTGAACTTGATCGTGGGTCTGATCGTGAACTCGATGCAGGACGCCCATGGCGAAGACGAGGTGGAAGCGACCGAGGTGTTCCG
>CAZWDS010000025.1:21768-23873 GCA_964632495.1 uncultured Rhodobacterales bacterium | reverse complement strand
GGCCTGACGAGATCACGCCAAAATACCTTGATTACCGTGCACACAGAACGTCGATGGTTTTGCGTGAGGCATCAGACTAGGGCGTGGAAAATGCGCATTGTTCGTTACGATTTCTGCGCAGACATCGTTCTTGACAAGTCCGCCACGCCCAGAACCTCAAGCACTTTGGCTTCGATGTCTTCCGCATTTAGGGCGGCTTGAGCGTACATGTCTTTCGGACTGGCTTGGTCGATGTAGATGTCCGGGAAAGTCATTGAACGATAGGCAAGCCCGTCGTCAAACACGCCTTCGTCCGCCAAAAGCTGCGCAACATGGCTACCAAATCCGCCAACCGAGCCTTCTTCGATGGTGATCAGCGCATCATGGTTGGCGGCAAGGGACAGGATCATGTCACGGTCCAACGGTTTGGCAAAGCGCGCGTCCGCCACCGTGGGTGTGATGCCGCGGGCCGTCAGGGCGTCACAGGCTTTTTCGACTTCGGACAGCCGTGTGCCAAAGGACAGGATTGCAACGCCTTTGCCTTCGGTGACGATGCGGCCTTTACCGATTTCCAGAATCTCGCCCACCTCAGGCAAGTCGACCCCCACGCCTTCACCGCGCGGAAAGCGGAACGCAATCGGGCCGTCGTCATAGGCCGTGGCCGTGGCCACCATGTGGACCAGTTCGGCTTCGTCTGCTGCGGCCATCACGACCAGGTTTGGCAAGCAAGCAAGGTAAGCGATGTCGAAAGCGCCGGCATGAGTGGCCCCATCGGCACCAACCAGACCTGCGCGGTCAATCGCGAACCGAACCGGCAGGTTTTGCAGAGCTACATCGTGGACGATCTGGTCATAGCCCCTTTGCAGGAAGGTCGAATAGATCGCGCAAAACGGCTTCATCCCGCCTGCGGCCAAGCCGCCCGAGAAGGTGACCGCGTGTTGTTCGGCGATGCCCACGTCAAAGCACCGCGCCGGAAACCTCTCTGCGAAAAGGTTCAGACCTGTGCCATCGGGCATCGCGGCCGTGACAGCGACGACCTTGTCATCACGCGTTGCTTCGTCGATCAAGGTGTTGGCGAACACTTTGGTGTAGGACGGTGCGTTGGACGGGGTTTTCTTTTGCTCGCCCGTCACAACGTCGAACTTCGACACGCCGTGGCCTTTGTCACGGGCTTCTTCAGCGGGGGCATAGCCTTTGCCTTTTGTCGTGGTGACGTGGATCAGGATCGGGCCGGTGGCGCGCTCTTTCACAGTCCGCAGCACGGGCAGAAGCTGATCCAGATCGTGTCCGTCGATGGGGCCAAGGTAGGAAAAGCCCAACTCTTCAAACAGGGTTCCCCCGAAAGCGCTTTGCTTCAGGATGTCTTTGGCGCGTTTGGCGCCTTCGCGGAAAGGCTCAGGCAGGAGGCTGACGGCACCTTTGGCGGCGGATTTCAGTTCCTGAAACGGTTCGCCCGCATAGAGACGCGAGAGGTAAGCCGACATGGCCCCGGTCGGCGGAGCGATGGACATTTCGTTGTCATTTAGAACAACAACCAGCCGCTTTTTCAGATGGCCCGCGTTGTTTAACGCTTCGTAGGCCATGCCCGCACTAATGGCACCGTCACCGATCACCGCGATCGCATCGCCAAGGCCGGTGTCGCAGGAACCGCCCAGATCACGCGCGACGGCAAAGCCAAGAGCCGCCGAGATCGACGTCGAACTATGGGCCGCGCCGAAGGGATCATAGGGGCTTTCGGTGCGCTTGGTGAAACCGGACAACCCGTCTTTCTGACGCAATGTGCGGATGCGATCACGGCGTCCGGTCAGGATTTTATGGGGATAGCACTGGTGCGACACGTCCCAGATCAGCTTGTCCTTGGGCGTGTTGAACACGGCATGAAGCGCGACGGTCAGTTCGACAACGCCCAGACCCGCGCCCAGATGGCCGCCCGTTTCGCTGACCGCACTGACGGTTTCGGCGCGCAATTCATGGGCCAAGGCGTGCAATTCACGGTCTGAAAGCTGTTTCAGATCGGCGGGGACCGATACGCGGTCCAAAGTTGGTGTATTCGGGCGGTCTGTCACCGGGGCCTCCGACAGCTTTAGAGTTCGCGCGAGATAACGAAACGGGCGGCGTCGCGCAAG
>CAZWDS010000025.1:17143-21668 GCA_964632495.1 uncultured Rhodobacterales bacterium | reverse complement strand
CCGTCACCATCGAACGTGATTTTGGCGACCTTTTCTTCAGCCTCGGCCAGCTTTTTCTGGCAATGCTCTTTCAAGGCCGCACCGCGTTCGTAAAGGGCGATCGAATCTTCCAGCGGCACGTCGCCGCTTTCCAACTGGCCGACCACCGTTTCCAGTTCCTTCATGGCGTCTTCAAAGCTCATCTTTGTAACGGCTGTGTCGCTCATTCGTCATGCTCCTTCAGCACCGAAACGTGGGCCACGGCAGAGGCCGCTAGCGCATCCAGATCATAGCCACCTTCCAGCGAGGAGACCACACGCCCTTTCGCATGAGCCTCGGCCACTTCGCAAATCGCGCGGGTGATCCAGACAAAGTCTTCTTCATGCCAGTTCAGGTTGGCAAGAGGATCGGCGGCATGGGCATCGAAACCGGCCGAGATCAGGATCAGTTCGGGTGCAAAATCGTCGACCGCGGGAAGGATAATGTCACCCCAGACGCGGCGCGCTTCGATCCCACCTGTCATGGGCGACAATGGCGTGTTCAGCACATTGCCATGGGCTCCGGTTTCATGCGTTGCACCCGAGCCGGGGTAAAGCGGCATCTGGTGTGAGGAACAAAAGAAGGTGCGGGGCTCGTTCCACAAAAGGTCTTGGGTGCCGTTGCCATGGTGAACATCAAAGTCCAGCACCGCGACACGCTCTAGCCCATGGTGATCCAGCGCACGTTTCGCCGCGATGGCCACGGTGCCAAACAGGCAGAATCCCATGGCGGTGTTGGTTTCGGCGTGGTGTCCCGGGGGCCGCATGGCGTTGAAGGCCGTCTTCGCGTCACCAGCGATCACCGCATCAACAGCCGCATTGCACCCACCGACGCACCGCAGGGCCGCATCTAATGACCCCGGCGCGACATGAGTATCCCCGTCAAGCGAGGCATAGGATTGGGCCGGAATGGCGGCCGCGATCCGGTCGAAGTAGTGGGACGGATGGCACCGCTCAACCTCAGAACGGTCGGCGGCTTCGGCGTCACGCCAGTCCAACCCGTCCATCTGTTCCAAAGCCGCTTTCACAGCCTCGGCCCGCGCAACCTGTTCGGGATGCCCCGGTGGAGTGACATGCGCTAAGGCGGCATCGTTCCAGTAAATGAGTGTCATGTCAGCCTCTAATCGCTGGCCAGCATATAGCCCGAGCCGCGTACGGTTTGTAGGTAACGGGGTTGCTTCGGGTCCGCCTCAATTTTGCGGCGGAGACGGGTGATCTGAACATCAACAGCGCGTTCCTGCGCCTGCCCGCCGTCACGGCCCAAATCTTCGACCAGTTTTCCACGACTTAAGGGTTCGCCCAGTTGTGCCGAGAAGATGCGCATCAGTTGCGATTCTGTGGCGGTCAGCCGCACCGGGTCTTCGCCCTTCCACATCGCGCCCTTTTCGACGTCATAGCGGTATTCGCCTAACGACAGCATCTTGGGCGAAGTATCCGCAGGTTCCGATGGCGGCACGCGACGCAGGATCGAGTTAATCCGTAAAAGAAGTTCCTTCGGCTCAAACGGTTTGGCCAAATAATCATCGGCACCGGCTTCCAATCCAGCAATCCGATCAACGGTGTCGTTCTTGGCCGTTAAAAGAAGGATCGGCACGTCGCGATCTGCCCGCAGACGCTTGCAAAAGCTGACGCCATCTTCGCCGGGCATCATGACGTCCAAAACGATCAAATCAAAATCCAGCCCACTGAGCACACGTTCGGCATGAGCCGCATCCCGTGCTGACGAAACAAGGAACCCGTTCCGCATCAGAAACTTTTGCAACAGCCCACGAATGCGTTCGTCATCGTCGACAATCAGCAAGTGGGCGTCTGGATCCATCATGCTTCGTCTTCCTTCAGTTTTGCGTAATGTCGGCGCATATCGCCATCCATCATTGCTTCTAACACCTGTCGGAACCCGGCAACGGCTTCGGGGCCAGTTTGCCGAAACGCTGCCCGCATTCTTTCGCGTTGCGCGTCCGACAATTCGCGTTCCAGTTCCAGGCCGCTTTCCGTCAGGTACAGGTGCCGTTCGCGTTTGTCACGGGTGCCTATTTCGCTTGAGACCAAAGCATCGTCAATCAAAGTGCGCAAAACCCGGTTCAGGGATTGCTTGGTGACGCCAAGGATGGACAGAAGATTGTTTACCGTCGTACCCGGCGTGCGATTGATGAAGTGGATCGCGCGGTGATGCGCCCGGCCATACCCTTTTTCCGTGAGTATTCTGTCGGGATCAGCGGTGAAGCCGCGATAGGCAAAAAACATCGCTTCGATCCCTTTTCGAAGCTGTTCGTCTGTCAGGAACAGAAGCGTTTCGTTGCCCGGTCTACCACTTATGTCGGCCATCTTGCCCTCGCTGCCTTGGCTCGATTTTATGTCAGCCTTGTTGACATTCCAAGGGTCAACTGTTAGCTCAAGTCGGATTCTACGCAACTTTATGACCGTTTCGGACATATTAGCGCAATAATTGGAAACGGAGGCCGCTTATGGCGAGTTATGATGATCTGGATGGTTTGATCTGGATGGATGGCAAAATGGTCGATTGGCGCGCGGCCAATGTTCATATTCTGTCTCATGCCATGCATTATGCGTCGTCCGTGTTCGAAGGTGAACGTGCCTACAACGGCAAGATCTTTAAATCGCGCGCCCATTCCGAACGGCTGCATTTTTCGGCCGGAGAGTTGGACTTTCAGATCCCTTACACGGTCGACGAGATAGAGGCCGCCAAACAAGAGGTTTTGACTAAGAATGGTCTAACCGATGCTTATGTTCGGGCAGTTGCCTGGCGCGGTGCGGGCGAAGACATGGGTGTCGCATCGGCGCGTAATCCGGTTCATCTGGCCATCGCGGCTTGGGAATGGGGCAGTTACTATGGGGATGCCAAGTTCAAAGGTGCCAAGCTGGACATTGCCAAATGGAAACGTCCGTCGCCCGAAACGATCCCGGTTCACGCGAAAGCTGCTGGTTTGTACATGATCTGCACGACGTCAAAACATGCCGCCGAAGCTAAAGGCTGCTCGGACGCCTTGTTCATGGACTACCGCGGCTATGTGGCCGAAGCGACCGGCGCGAACATCTTTTTCGTGAAGGACGGCGAGGTTCACACGCCCAACCCGGATTGCTTTTTGAATGGTTTGACCCGCCAGACTGTCATCGGAATGTTGGAAGATCGCCAGATCAAGGTACATGAGCGCGTTATCATGCCAGAAGAACTGGAGAGCTTTGAGCAATGCTGGTTGACCGGCACCGCCGCAGAAGTTACGCCTGTTGGGCAAATTGGCGACTACAACTTCGAAGTCGGCGCGATCACACGTGAGATTGCAGAAGGTTATGAACAATTGGTGCGGAGCTGATCCGCACCCAGCCTAGCTTTTGCTGCCAGGTCCGAACCGTTTGGGTCCTTCCGGTTTTTCGGATTTACCCATCCATTTTTGCATGGCCGCGATATTGTCATCCTGCATCTTCATGGTCACTTGCCCCGACCAAGCAGCTAGAATGATCGCAATCTGCAAGATTAGGATAAGGTTTAGGTTGGTTGTGAAACCCAGTTTCAGCGGGCGATGACCAAAAAAGACCTGCGCAATCTTCGCCCCGGGCGCGCCACCAAGCCACGAGAGGGCAAGCAACCACTTTTCGGGAACCCGCAGCTTGCGCTTCGCCGCTAACTTCTTGTCGAAGATCGCAACAACAATCGTCACAACGGTAATGATGCCAAAATAGGTAAGAAGCGTTTCCATCACATCACATGCCTAGCCTGTCCCCACCGGCATTAGTTATCCTAAGAATTGTTAAGCATTTGGCAACGTGTAAGACAGAATTCTCGGTCAATTTTGCTAAATGTCATGCGTTTCTGCCGCGTTTAGCCGTATTTAGTCACATGTTGACGCGCTTTTCCCCGTTGAAGCCGCAAATATTGCTCTCGGAGAATGATGAGAACGCCTGCGGCAATCACGATCGCTGATCCCAGAATCATTGACCAGGTTGGGATTTCGCCGAAGGCGAAGTATCCAATCGCAACCGCGAATAGGATCGAGGCGTAGTCGAATGGGGCCACAATCCCCGCATCCCCAAAACGATAGGCGTTGGTTCCGAAAATCTGCCCCAAACCACCGACCAGACCTGCACCGACCAAATAGGCAAACACCGTTGATGATGGCATGACCCAGCCAAAAGGCAGTGAGCCCAAAGATAGCACCGAAGCCGTGACCGAGAACCAAAATACAATCGCTGCCGGATGTTCAGAGGCCACCATTTTTCGGACCAGCACTTGCGCCAAGGCCGCACAGAACGAGCCGCCCAGCACCAGAAGCGCCCCTAGGGTCAGGCGGCTATCTACCGCGCCTTCAACGACGGTCAGACGTGGCCAAAGGATCACGAGAACGCCGATCAATCCCATGGCGACGGCGGTCAGGCGCACTTTGCGAACGGCCTCGCCCAAGATCAGCGCCGCAAGGATGACAACGAACAAGGGCACCGCGTATTGGATCGCCTTCACTTCCGATAAAGGCAAGATGGCCAGACCCGCGAAG
>CAZWDS010000025.1:667-17043 GCA_964632495.1 uncultured Rhodobacterales bacterium | reverse complement strand
CCCGCGAAGCAAGCCAGAGAACGATTACTGGTAGGGCACAAAAGGACCGGAAAAACACGGCCTGTCCGGGCGGCACCTCGCTGGAAGCTGCTTTGATGAACGCGGCCATGATGACAAACAGGACAACTGCGCAAAGCTTCAGGCCGATGGCAAGGAAAGGATTGTCAGGGCGGGCTACCATGAGCGTTGACTAACAGGCGGCAGGACTAGCCGTAAACCCGGACTTAAACGCCCGCTGATCTTAAGCGCTGCACGGCCCACTGGGCCGCATCGGCAACGGTTGGATCGGGATCATGGGTTAGCCGTTCGGCGTGAGGCAGCAAGGTCGCATCATCTGAGTTTCCGATGGCATAAAGCACGTTGCGCACAAAGCGATCCCGTCCTGTACGTTTGATCGGAGAGCCTGAGAATTTCTCGCGGAACGCGGTGTCATCCAACCCGGCAAGATCGGCCAGTGCGGGCGCATCCAAATCTCCTTTCGCGGCATAACGGGCCTCGCGCGCTGTTTGGGCAAATTTGTTCCAAGGGCACACCGCAAGGCAATCGTCACAGCCGTAAATTCGGTTGCCAAGCTTTGGGCGCAAGGCTTCGTCGACCGGGCCTTTATGCTCGATCGTCAGATAGGAAATGCACAGACGCGCATCCAGTTGGTAGGGTTCAGGGAAGGCGTTGGTGGGGCAGATATCCAGACATTTGCGGCAGGTCCCGCAGTGATCCATTTCGGACTGATCCGACGGAAGATCGGCGGTGGTAAAGATCGCGCCCAGAAAGAACCAGTTCCCAAGCTCTCGGCTGAGCAGATTGGTGTGCTTGCCTTGCCATCCCAAGCCCGAGGCTTGTCCAAGCGCCTTTTCCGGTACAGGCGCGGTATCGACAAAAACCTTCACTTCACAATCCGCCGCCGCCACCAACCAACGCGCCACGTGTTTCAGACGCTTTTTCACTAGGTCATGATAGTCGCGCCCACGGGCATAGACGGAGACAACGCCACGATCTTTGTGGTTCAAATCGTCCAGCGGATTGTGCAGCGGCGTATAGGGTTCGGCCAGCATAATGACCGACTTTGCCTCGGGCCAAAGCGCAGTCGGATTGCTGCGCCATTGCGTACGTTCTTCCATCCAAGTCATCTGACCATGACGCCCTTCAGCCAGGAACTGGGCCAGACGGTTCGGCACCTCAGGCACACTGTCCGGACGGCAAACGCGGATAGCCGCGAAACCGGCGGTCTGCGCTTCTTCGATAAGCCGGGATTTAAGAGGATGCGTTTCCGCCATCAGGCACAGCCTTGACTGGCGCGCCTAGAAATCCAGATCGGCATAATGCTGCGGCGGTGGAAAACCTGGAACGGCGTCGGCCAGAAGGCTACGAAAGGCGGGGCGGGATTTGATCTTGGCGTACCAGTCGCGCACGGTTGTGTTCAGATTCCAATCCACGTCCGATATGTAATCCAGCGACGACAGATGCGCGGCGGCAGCAAAGTCAGCCAAAGACAATTCCGAGCCCGCCAACCAACGGCGCTCGTCCAACAGCCATCCCATATATTCAATGTGAAACTTAATCGCCTTCGACCCAGCCTTGACGTTGGCACTGTCGGGATAGCCTTCTTTCGTGATCTTCTTGTTCACGCGTTCATAAAGAAGTTTCGACGTCACCTCGCTATGAAACTTGTCGTCAAACCAAGCGACCAGACGGCGTACCTCGTGACGAGCTTCCGGGTCTTTCGGCAAAAGGGGCGGTTCCGGATATTTTTCTTCGAGAAATTCGCAAGTCGCGGTGCTTTCGGACAGAGTTAGATCACTCATCTTCAAGACAGGAACTTTTCCTGCGGGGTTACGGCGGATAAATTCAGGGTCGCGTTCCCAGTAGCGTTCCTCGACAAGCTCAACTTCAAGCCTCTTTTCGGCCAGCGAAAGACGCACCTTGCGGCAAAACGGCGAAAGCGGAACGTGGTACAGTCGGATCATTTCCGGAAGACCCCCAAAATACTTTCATCCTGAATGCCGCGCGACGCGGAAAGTTTCAAGCGGGCATAGGTTTTCTGACGGTTTCTTGCAAAAATCTTCCTAAGGCACAATCGACCTATTCGAAACAGTCGGCGCGGCCATCCCGCCCAATGGTCGCCGCCCCGTCTTGGATCGCGTTAGCCCGCCTTTGGGTCGCGCTTGAGGGGTTAACCGCTTGACGGCCTTTCGGGTTTGGAAGGACGGCGGCCAAAAGAGCGGCCTGCCCCGCAGACACGGTTTTCGCACTGGTCCCAAAGTGATGCTGAGCGGCGGCCTCGATCCCAAAGACACCCGTGTCGAATTCGGCCACGTTCAAATACATCTCGACAATGCGCCGTTTGGGCCAAAGGGCCTCGACCACCGGCGTCATGATGCCTTCCAGTGCTTTGCGGGGCCAGGAACGACCATGCCAAAGCCAGAGATTCTTGACGGTTTGTTGGGTCAAGGTTGATGCGCCACGGTCACCACCCTGAGCAATGGCGGCGCGAAGCTGTTTCATGTCAAAGCCCCAGTGCAGGCAGTAGTTAGCGTCTTCGGCAGCAACCACAGACCGCACCATGACAGGCGCGATATCTTCGATCGGGACCCAAGTGCGTTCAATTCCGCCCAGACGGGTGCCTTCGGCCAAAATGTAAGGCGTCGTCAACGGGGGAAGGAACCTGTATGCGCCGACCATCACAAAGATTGCCAAGGCAAAAGACAAAACAGCGCGCAGGATCAGGGCACCGGGGCGGAACCTGAGTTTGGGCGATTTTGCTTTTTTCTTGGGTCTGCTCTTGGTCTTACGGGCCATGTCTTGACGTCGCACGAGGCGGGCAAGAGGGCAAGACTTACTCGGCCGGAGTGCTGGCTCTGCGCGATATCACGCGCTCGCGCTTCTTCGCAAAGCGCTTCTTAAGACGGGCCACGCGCGCCTTTTGATAGGCCTCGATAATAGGATTTGCGAGAATGTAGGCGGCGATGGCGCAAGCCAGTCCCGGCAGAATGCCGCCCACCAAATAGGGCAGAAAAACGCGACGCCAAAAGATGTCAAAGCCCTGCCAATTGGCCTTTTCGCTGGTGAAGATCGCGATGAAGTTCTGCCACAGGCTGATCGAGGCATCACTGAAGGCCTGCAGCACCAAAGGCAACGGTACACCGTGATGACCCAGCATGAAGGACCCTAGCTCCATCGAGATAGCCGCTATCAGAGGAAACGTAATGGGATTGCCAAAAAACGTGGCCAACAGGGCTGCGATGATATTGCCGCGCATAGCCCAAGCCAGAAGGGCCGCAATAAAGAAATGCATGCCAAATAAAGGCGAAAACGAGGTGAAAACACCGGCCGCAATACCACGGCTTATTTTGTAGGACGGGTCTGGAAGTCGCTGCAAACGGTGGCCAATGTAGCGCACAGCGCGCCGCCATCCGCCGCGCGGATATAGGCTTTCGCTTAGAACCTCAACATAGGTCCTTGGCTTGCGCCGCTTGAAGACCACCAATCAATCCCCTCAGGGTTTACGCTCCAGATCGCGGTGCCGGTTCAGGGACGACACATCACTGTCTGCCTCTAACACCAACATCACCGCATGCAGGTGCCCAATATCTCGAAATTCTGCGTCAACAATAAGACGGTAAAAGTCCGGCTTTCTGTCAATGAATACCAAGTCCGAGATATTTGCCCCTTGCTCCCCTATCAAGGTGCATATCCTGCCAAGGACACCGCTGTCATTGGCAATCGTAATGTCCATGCTCACATTGTGAGCAGCAGGGTGTCGGCCATCCTGCCAATGCAAATCAACCCAACGGTTCGATTCGTCTTCGACGTCTGCCAAAGCTTCGCAATCGATTGCATGAATCATCACACCCTTGCCACGATAGCTGATCCCCACGATTCGTTCGCCCGGGACCGGTTGACAGCAGGACGCGCGGCGAAACGTTTGGCCGGGGTTCAGGCCTACCACAGCGCGTTTTGGCTCAATTTCGTCGCCCGGTTCTTGGGCCAAATCTGGATAGAGGGTAGCGATCACCTCGCCGGACGTCACTTCTGCGGCACCGATGCGCGCCAGAAGCTCGCTGGAGTTTTCCAAACCCAACTGACGGGCCGCCGCGCCAAGCGCTTTGTCGGTTGGGCGTTTACTGATGTGGTCAAAGGCCACGCGGACCAATTCGCGGCCCAGTTTGATGAACCGTTCACGATTTTCTTCGCGCAAGCTTCGGCGAATCGCGGCTTTTGCACGACCCGTGGCGACGATATCGATCCATGTGGCTTGGGGACGCTGACCTTCTGCCGTCATGACATCTACGGATTGTCCATTGCGCAGACGGGTCCAGAGCGGCACGCGTATGCCATCGACCTTTGCTCCGACACAACTGTCGCCAATCCGGGTGTGGATCATATAGGCAAAATCCAAAGGTGTGGCACCGCGCGGCAGCTTCACCACCTCGCCTCTGGGCGTGAAGCAGAACACTTGGTCGGCATACATTTCCATTTTGACGTGTTCGAGGAACTCGTCATGGTCATCGGAATTGTCGAACCGTTCGGACAGGCTGGCGATCCACTTGGCGGGGTCGACGGCGAAGGGGTTCTCGGCGCGCTCGCCATCCCGGTAGGACCAATGCGCGGCCACGCCGGTTTCCGCAACCTCATGCATCTCGCGGGTGCGGATCTGGATTTCAACCCGTTTGCCGTCACGCCCCGACACCGTGGTGTGCAGCGAGCGGTAGCCGTTCGACTTGGGCTGACTGATGTAGTCTTTGAAACGCCCGGGAACCGCGCTCCAGCGGCGATGCACGACGCCAAGCGCGGCGTAGCAATCCTCTTCTGACCCAACAATAATGCGAAAACCGTAAATGTCAGACAGGCGCGAAAAGCCGATCTTCTTTGCCTCCATCTTGCGCCAAATGGAATGCGGCTTCTTGGCCCGTCCATAGACTTCGGCGTCGATGCCAGAGGATAACAGTTCGGATTCCATATCGTTGGTGATCTGCCGGATCACGTCGCCGGTTTCGCGTTGCAACATGATGAAACGGCGGATGATCGAGTTGCGCGCTTCGTTGTTGAGAACACGGAACGACAGGTCTTCCAGCTCCTCGCGCATCCACTGCATACCCATGCGACCGGCAAGCGGTGCATAGATGTCCATGGTTTCGCGGGCCTTCTGTTCCTGCTTGTCCGGCCGCATCGCCTTGATGGTGCGCATATTGTGCAGTCGGTCTGCCAGTTTGACCAGGATCACGCGCAGGTCCTTGGACATCGCCATGAACAGCTTGCGAAAGTTCTCGGCCTGCTTGGTTTCGGTCGAGGTCAGTTGCAGGTTTGTCAGTTTAGTAACCCCATCCACAAGATCCGCAATTTCGGTGCCAAACTCTTTTGTAACTTCCGAAAAGGTCGAACGGGTATCTTCCACTGTGTCGTGCAGCAAAGCGGTGACGATGGTGGCATCGTCCAGCTTCTGTTCGGTCAGGATGGCTGCAACGGCGATTGGATGGGTAAAGTAGGGTTCACCCGAATGACGCTTCTGACCCTCATGCATTTTTTGGCCATAATCATAGGCCCGGGCAATCAGGTCCGCGTCCGTCTTCGGGTTATAGATTTGGACCAGCGCGATCAGGTCTTCTGCTGTGATCATCTGGTCCCGCCTTCCGGGAAGTGGCTCGGGCCTAGGGTTGGCCCTGAGCTTCCATCAATGCCCGCAAAAGCTTTTCTTCGCTCATGTCGTCTTCGACAGGCTTGTCGCTTTCGGCGCCCATAAGAAGTGCCATGGCGTCTTCTTCCGGTTCATCCACTTCGATCTGGGTCTGATGCGCTTCGATGGTCCGTTCGCGCAACTCGTCCGCCGATTGGGTTTCGTCAGCGATTTCACGCAGCGATACTACGGGATTCTTGTCGTTGTCGCGATCCACTGTCAGCGGTGCACCAGTCGAGATCTCGCGCGCACGATGTGCGGCCAGCATCACCAGTTCAAACCGGTTGGGAACCTTGTCGACGCAATCTTCTACCGTCACGCGGGCCATCTGGGTCTCCGTCAAATAGTGGAACAGGGGGAGTAGCTATTGCCTGACAGGTAAAAACACAAGGAAAAATTAGTGATTTTCAGTGTTTCTAGGCCCCGCAGCCCGCAAACCTATGTCCAGGATCAAGCGAAAAGCGCATTTCGCCGCGAAAATTGAGTTTTTACCTTACGGAACTATCTATAACGACTAGTTGCGAAAGGTGTCCAATCGTTAATAGATTGCGCGCCAGTCGGATGGGCGCATCATTTTACCTCACGGTTGCTCAAGCCGGCCTCGAAAAATTTAGGGAAGGGCATTCAATGTTCTACAAGGACGAACGGCTTGCGCTGTTCATCGACGGCTCGAATTTGTACGCGGCCGCGAAATCACTTGGGTTCGACATCGACTACAAGCTTCTGCGCCAGGAATTCATGCGGCGTGGAAAGCTTCTGCGGGCATTTTACTATACCGCCCTGTTGGAAAACGACGAGTATTCTCCGATCCGGCCTTTGGTCGATTGGCTGAACTACAACGGGTTTACCATGGTGACGAAGCCCGCCAAGGAATTCACCGACAGTCAGGGCCGCCGGAAGGTCAAGGGCAACATGGATATCGAACTTGCGGTCGATGCCATGGAACTGGCCCCACGTGTTGATCACATCGTTCTGTTTTCAGGCGATGGTGACTTCCGACCCTTGGTTGAAAGCCTCCAGCGTCAGGGTGTGCGTGTCTCGGTCGTCTCGACGATCCGCTCGCAACCCCCGATGATCGCGGATGAGTTGCGACGTCAGGCCGACAATTTCATTGAGCTCTACGAGCTTAAAGATGTCATTGGCCGCCCAGCACGCGAGCCTTTCGAAGAAGAAGCGTCCTAACCGGCCTTGGCTTCGGTCTGGCCTTCCGAAGAATTCGGATCCTGTCTCGATCTGGACGAAACGATCGAAAACGCCTAGGTCTTCTTGGTGATAGGAGTGGTTATGCCAAAACCAGATCTGACACTTTATTTAGCTGCACCCCGGGGCTTTTGCGCAGGGGTTGATCGGGCAATCAAGATCGTGGAAATGGCGCTCGAAAAATGGGGGGCTCCGGTCTATGTGCGACACGAGATCGTCCACAATGCTTATGTCGTCGATGGGTTGCGAGACAAAGGTGCTATCTTTGTCGAAGAATTGGACGACTGTCCTGATGACCGCCCTGTGATCTTCTCGGCGCACGGCGTGCCAAAAGCCGTTCCCGCCGAAGCAGCCAAGCGCGAGATGCTGTTCGTCGACGCAACATGCCCGCTAGTGTCCAAGGTACATATCGAGGCGGAGCGCCATCACAAGAACGGGCTTCAGATGGTGATGATCGGGCACGAAGGTCACCCTGAAACCGTTGGTACTATGGGGCAACTACCCGATGGTGAAGTGATATTAGTTGAAACAGTTGAAGACGTCGCTTTGATCACGCCGCGTGACCCCGACAAGCTGGCCTTCATCACACAGACAACGCTTTCGGTGGACGACACTGCCGACATTGTCGACGCGTTGAACGCACGTTTTCCAGCTATCGTCGGGCCGCACAAAGAAGACATCTGTTACGCCACAACGAACCGACAAGCTGCTGTGAAGGCCGTCGCCGGAAAGATTGATGCATTGTTTGTGATTGGAGCGCCCAACTCTTCAAACTCGAAGCGGTTGGTCGAAGTCGGACGCACGGCGGGTTGCACCTATTCCCAATTGGTCCAGCGCGCCCCTGATATCGATTGGCGTGCGATCGACGGCATCCGCTCGGTCGGTCTGACCGCCGGAGCAAGCGCGCCCGAAGTGCTGGTAAACGAGGTGATCGACGCCTTTCGTGAACGTTTCAATGTCACTGTTGAACTGGTCGAGACAGCCGTTGAAGCCGTTGAATTCAAGGTGCCCCGTGTTTTGCGCGAAACAGCGTGAGCCATAGCATGACCGACAAAGGAACCATGGCGGTTTATGCTGAACGCGCCGATGAATATGCGACGCGCTTTGCTAAATCTGGAACGGATTGGCATCTTCAGACGTTTCTTGACGCTTTGCCAAAGGGTGGACGCGTTCTGGACTTGGGGTGTGGCCCAGGACAAGCTGCAAACAGCATGGCCCAGGCCGGCTTTAAGGTCGATGCTTGGGACGCATCGCCTGAGATGGCCAAGACCGGCCTGGACATTTATGGCCTAAATATCGAGGTAAAAGGGTTTGCAGATCTTGATGTCATCGGCATCTACGACGGTATTTACGCAAACTTCTCCTTGTTGCACGCGCCAAAGCCCGAGATGCCTGACCACTTGCAGCGGATCGCGCGCGCTTTGAAGACTGGAGGTGTGTTTCACATCGGGCTTAAGACAGGCAAAGGTGAACAGCGCGACTCGATTGGCCGGTTTTATGCGTACTACGAAGACGCGGAACTGACAGCATTACTAAGTGCAGTGGGACTTTCGGTGTATGATCGCCAGTTTGGTGCGGGGGTCGGGCTTGATGGGATCGATGCACCTTGGATCATAATGAAAGCTCGCCGAGATGACTGAAATGATCCTTTATTCGATGCCTTCTTCGGGCAACAGCTATAAGGCCCGGCTTTTGCTGGCTCTTTTGGGGCGCCGCTACAGGCATATCGGTCTGGAGTATGAAACAGAGGCATTGGCCAAAGCCCACGCAGGCGGCACCCTCCCTTTGGGAAAACTACCGGTGTTGGTTTTGGCTGATGGGACCGCAATCGCGGAATCCAACGCGATCCTTTGCTATTTGGCTGAGGGTACGGATTGGCTGCCAATCGACCCAATTGATCGGGCTCATGTCTTGGGGTGGATGTTTTGGGAACAGAACCAACACGAAGGCGTTATTGCTGTTCGGGCTGCGTTGCAGAGCTATGCAAGCCGTGCGCATCTGGCGACACCAAAGCGGATGTCCGAGCTGTTGGACGCGGGACATGGGTTACTGACGATGATGGATACGCATCTGGATGGAAAAGACTGGATGGTCGGACCAACGCCCACTGTCGCCGATCTGTCGCTTTATGCTTACACCCACAGTGCCGAAGAAAAGAGCGGGTTCGATCTGGGCCGCTTTCCCAATATCAACCGCTGGATCGCCAATGTTGCGTCTCTGCCGGGTTACATCTCGTTGGATACTCTGCCTGAATGACACAGTTGTTTGCTTATACGGACGGCGCCTGTTCCGGAAACCCCGGCCCCGGTGGATGGGGGGCTTTGCTGATCGCAAAGGATGGAAACACCGTTCTGAAAGAGCGTGAATTGAAGGGTGGCGAGCCTTTGACCACCAACAACCGGATGGAGCTTTTGGCGGCGATACACGCTTTAGAAGCTTTAGACCGTCGCTCGGAAATTACGATCGTCACAGATTCTACTTATGTGAAGAACGGCGTCACAACGTGGATCCACGGCTGGAAACGTAACGGTTGGCGGACCGCGGCCAAGAAGCCCGTGAAAAACGATGATCTTTGGAAACGCCTCGACGAAGCTCAAGCCGCTCATGACGTGAATTGGGAATGGGTTAAAGGTCACGCCGGTCATCCCGAGAACGAACGCGCGGATGAACTGGCACGGGCGGGAATGGATCCGTTTAAGTCAGGAACGTGAAGTAAGTAGAAAAAGGTCGGCTTTGCGGACGAAGCAGGCATCCATAAAAAACTCGAATGTCTGCTACCGGGGCTTTGCAAGTTTCAAGTCAATTGCATCCGCATGAACTCATTGCCGCGAAAGATGACGCGCGCGCACTTCTCGACCCATTTCTTGATGACACTTTGTTGGGTGTGAATTTTCAGAAATTGCGGATTGTGAGACAGGTTCATCTATCACGGCGATTAAAGTTCGAAACTGCTGTACGCGGATCGCCGATTGGCAAATCACAAGCAATGTTACACGTCTGCGCAGAATCCGTCAAAATGGCTCGAAGCGGAGCTTCATACAAAGCGCTTAACTACTTCCTACGCCGCTTCCGCGCGATAGCCTCTGACGGGATCAGTATCAGCGCACCCGCCGCCCCAAGAATAGCGTTGACCCCCGGTGTTCCAAAAGAGATGCCGAACATCACGCGGGCCATGAACAACAAGATCACGCCACCCAAAGCGATGATGATCGCTTGCAAGACACCATGATGGGTCAGGTCCCACTTCTCGGCCAAATAGGCAACGATGCCACCAATCACCAAAGATCCCCAAAAGGAAAAGAACATCTAAACTGCCTCCGCTTTGGATTATAGGTAGGCGTGTGCCAGGCAAAAGAAAAGGCGCGGCCAGATGACCACGCCTTTTCAGAATGTTTGACGGATCAGTTGCCCGTTGCGTTTTCGATGTTGATCGTGATGCCAGGACCCATTGTCGAGCTGATGGCAACCTTCTTCATATAGGTGCCCTTGGCGCCCGAAGGTTTTGCCCGCGACACAGCATTGACGAAGGCCCGCACGTTTTCGACCAGCTTGGCTTCGTCGAACGAAGCTTTACCGATACCAGCGTGCACAACGCCCGCTTTTTCAGCCTTGAACTGAACCTGACCACCTTTGGCGGCCTGAACGGCTTCTTTGACGTCCATGGTCACTGTGCCAACCTTAGGGTTGGGCATCAGGTTCCGGGGGCCAAGCACCTTACCCAGACGGCCGACGATGGGCATCATGTCAGGTGTGGCGATGCAGCGATCAAACTCGATGGTGCCGCCTTGGACAGTTTCCATCAGATCCTCGGCACCGATCACGTCAGCGCCAGCTTCTTTGGCTTCGTCTGCCTTGGCGCCGCGTGCAAAGACCGCAACGCGAACAGATTTGCCTGTACCGTTTGGCAGATCAACAGTGCCACGGACCATTTGGTCGGCGTGACGTGGGTCAACGCCCAGGGTCATTGCGATATCAATGGTTTCGTCGAATTTGGCTGCTGCGTGACCTTTAACAAGACCAACGGCCTCTTCAACGGTGACGTCCTCTTTGCCAGCGAAAGCCTCACGAGCGGCGCGGGTGCGTTTTCCAAGCTTTGCCATGATTTACCCTTTCACCTCGATACCCATCGACTTGGCCGAACCAAGGATGATCTTCATCGCCTGTTCCACATCGTTGGCCGACAAATCGACCATCTTCGCTTCGGCGATCTCGCGCACCTGTTTGGTGGTGACAGAACCGACGATTTCGCGCGACGGATTGTTGGCACCTGACTTCAGCTTGGCGGCTTTCTTCAGGAAGTACGACGCAGGTGGCGTCTTGATGTCCATGGTGAAGGACTTGTCCTGATAGTAGGTGATGATCGTCGGGCAAGGTGCGCCCGGCTCAAGGTCTGCGGTCTTGGCGTTAAACGCCTTGCAGAATTCCATGATGTTGATGCCGCGCTGACCCAATGCTGGTCCCACTGGTGGGGATGGATTCGCTTGTCCGGCGGGCACCTGAAGTTTCATGGTGCCAGCTACTTTCTTGGCCATGTCTGGCCTCCTTTCTCAACACTCGAGCAACGCGTCGCCGAGCTGTGGTTGATGTGGTCCGGTCCGATGATCGCGATCACCTCGCCTCCCACGAATGCGGCGGATTACACCGTTCTTTGCACTCTGGCAAGGGTTTGCGGGAGGCTTGGCGGTAGAAACCGAAACGGAAACCAGATGCCAGACCACCTATTCGTATCAGGCTTGCTTTGAGACCTGCGTAAACTCAAGCTCAACAGGCGTGGCACGGCCAAAGATCGAGACGGTCACCTTCAGGCGCTGGTTCTCTTCGTCGACCTCTTCCACGGTGCCGTCGAAATCTTCGAAGGGGCCGTCGTTGACCTTGACCTGTTCGCCCACATCGAACGAAATCATCAGCTTCGGAGCGGTCTCGCCTTCCTCAACTCGGTTCAGAATGGCGTTCACTTCGGCGTCACGCATCGGCATCGGACGGCCTTGCGGGCCAAGGAAACCGGTGACGCGGTTGATCGAACTGATCAGGTGATACCCTTCGTCCGACATCTCCATGCGGACCAGCACATAACCCGGCATAAAGCGCCGCTCGGCTGTGACCTTCTTGCCGCGACGGATTTCAATGACTTCTTCGGTTGGGACCAGCACTTCTTCGATCTGATCCTCAAGCCCCATCTCTTCGACCGAATGACGAATTTGTTCCGCGACCTTCTTTTCGAAGTTCGACAGCACGCTTACAGAATACCAGCGTTTCGCCATGGGCTTTTTCCTTCTAGGGCGCGGGATTTCACCCGCCAGAATGAAATGCGGCGTGCAACATGTGCACGCCTCTCGGTCCGGTCAGATACCGCTCCTTTGCATGGAATTCAACCTGAAAAGCGATTTCAAGCCGATCTGCATTGTCTCACCCCGGACCTTGCGGTTTAACGTCACTTAAGTCGTGCAAGGGAGTTTGGGGATGGGCGAGACATATCTGGTGACCGGAGCCATGGGCTGTATCGGGTCTTGGGTGCTGAAACATCTGGTCGAACGCGGAGACACGGTAATCGCGGGCGATTTGTCGACCGATCCCGTACGGCCACGATTGATTATGTCCGAAGCACAGATTGGACAGGTCGACTGGCGCATTCTGGACATCACGGACGGCTCCTTTGTTGAGGCTTTGGTGCGCGAAGCTGGGGTAACACGGATCATTCATCTGGCCGGTCTGCAAATTCCATTCTGTCGGGCCAACCCATCCCTTGGGGCGGCGGTCAATGTCACCGGCACCATCAACATTTTCGAAGCTGCCCGCGCGGCGGGTGTGAAGGGTTTGGCCTATGCAAGTTCATTGGCAGCTTTGGGTCCGGTGTCTGACTATGACACATGGCCCTTGCCAGATGATGCCACACCGACGCCGCGCACACTTTACGGCACCTACAAGGTCGCCAACGAAAGCTCTGCTAGTGTCTATGCGTCGGAATGGGGTTTGGGCAGTGTCGGATTGCGGCCTTGCGTCGTTTACGGTGTTGGGCGCGATCAAGGGGTGACAGCGGATTTCGCCAAAGCAATTCTGGCCGCCGCGGCAGGGCGTCCGTTCCACATACGCGCCGGCGGTTTGATCCCTATGCAATATGCCAGCGATGTCGCTTTGATGTTCATTGGCTCGGCAGACGCCGAGGTAACGGACGCGCGCATCTGCAACATGCGAAACGATGTGATCCGGGTCGAGGCTTTCGTGGCCGCATTGAACCATGCAGTCCCAGGTGCCGAGATCACTTACGAACATGACGCCGAGTTCCCCTTCCCAGCTGATCTGGATGACGCGGGGCTTCGCCGCGTCTTGGGAAAGGTGCCACATACGCCATTGGAGACAGCTCTTGAAAAAGATGCCGTGCTTTACGGCACACTGGTTCAACAAGACCGCATAGACATGTCGCAGTTACAGGCGTGACGGATCAGCCAAACATCGTCAGAACAGCCTGAAGGCCCTGACGAATAATGAAGTCGATCAAAAAGAAGAACGCCGCAGTCACCATGGCAAGGGCGAAGACCATCACGCTGGTCAGAACGACTTCGCGGCGGCTTGGCCAGACAACCTTTGCCACTTCGGCACGTACTTGCTGGATAAACTGAAGTGGATTCGTCACGGTTTTGTCCGATGCTTTTGCGTCTGAGGGCAGATACGCGCTTCGGACGTCGGTTTCAACCCTTGGCGGGGTCACAACTGAGAATGGAAATGCTGCGTTACTTTAGCGTCAATCGCGCCTGATCGCCCAAATACGTCCCAAAGGGGACTCCACCGTACGTTCGTAGATTTTGGCGGCCGGGGCATTTAGACCGGTGACGGCTTTAAAGGTATATTTGGGCGCGGTTTTCAGAACGTCACAAGAAGGTACGCAAGGTCAGTTGGCCGTTCCTCTTTGATTCAAAAGAGAAAGAAAATGACGACTCCGAAATGCGTCATGGAAATGGCAGGGGCGGAGGGTCTCGAACCCCCGACCTACGGTTTTGGAGACCGTCGCTCTACCAACTGAGCTACACCCCTAAGGCCGACGCCGGAGTTACGGCAGGCGGAATGGGAAATCAAGGGCTGTCACGGTTGAGGGCCGATAAAAGCGAAGACCCTAGTCAGTACTTCAGTCTTAGGGCGACCGCTTCAACGTATTTTCCAGCTCCGGCCAGTTCGGATGCGAAGGCGCCTACCCGTTCTGCCGGCAGGCCAGCCTGAATGGCATTGTCAAAGCGCGCAAGGCCGGCGTCGACCTGCCCGTCATGAATAAGTGTGATGGCTATATAATAGTGTGCCCATGGATCATTCACTCCCATGGCCAGTGAAGCTTCGGCAGATGATCGCGCTGTGGCATAATCCTGAAGCTGAAGCGCAATATAGCTTTTTAGCAAATGGTCCGAGTAATCGACGCCGGATTGGTGGATGCCCCGGTCAATCACAGCCATGGCTTCGTCCAACCGTCCATCCAATACCAACACATCTGCATGCCAGTAAAGAACAGCATTGTCCGGCCCCAAGTGCTTTTCGGCCTGCACATAGGTTTGAATGGCTTCGTTGCGACGTTCCAAGGCGGCCAAAGCCTGCCCTTTCTCGACATAACCAGAAGCGCGATCAGGAAAAGCTTCGATCAGGCGGTCTGCTAATCGAACCGCTTGCGCGTTACGATCCAGATTCCGCAGGGCCACGATACGATATACCAGAGTTGGAAAGTCTTGGGGCGTGTCGACAAGCAATTCGTTGAAAATCGTTAGCGCGTCCTCGGCATGGCCAGCGGACAAGTGCGCGCGGCCCAAGCCATATCTTGCATTGGTGTCGCGCGGTTCGATATCCAAAGCATCTTGAAAGGCGGCGATGGCTTCGGCATTGCGGCTTTCATCGATAAAGCTCCAACCCAGCTCGCGCACAGCCCAGATATAGTCGGGATCAATGGCAAGTGCTGCACGCAGCATTTCGCGGGCCGTGTCACTATCTATAGTCCCCATCCGACGCGCCAAGGCAGCCTTACCACCCAAACCCTGTACCGTGACACTTATTGAAAGAGAGCGATCAAACGCCTCGTAGGCCGCTTGGTCACCCTGAAGCTCCCAAAGGCTCCAGCCCAATCCATTCCAGGCTTCTACTTCAAGAGGATTGATTTGTGCCGCACGACGATAAGCCGCTTCGGCTTTGACAAAGTCGTTCTGCCAAAGAAATCCGTCACCTTGCGCCACCAAAAGGTCAGCACGCTGGTTTTCGGTCAGCCGCGCCTCCATCAAAGCCCGGTCGCAAAGGTCAACAATGCGCGCCGGAGCCTCTTGTCGGGCCAGACAAAGCCGGGATGGTGTCTCTTCCGACGACGTAATGAGCGGTTTTGCCACCGACACACCGGTACTGGCCACTGCAATCGCTGTGGTCAGTAAGAAAAGTCTCGTCATGGCAGCGCTCCGATGCCCCCGAATGAACTTCAACAGGGAAATCGGGCGATTTTTAGGACGATTCTTTGAAACAATTGGAAATCGCTCGGAAAGGCGAAATTTGAATTGTTACAGATTGGGTGATGACCGTTTCTCTGGCACACGCCGCCGTGAGAGCCGGTCGCGGGGACGTGAGACGGTGTTGCAGACCATTTGGTCAAATTTCGCACATCTCACAGAGTGCTCGCAACCGTGTGAGCGACGTTTCAAAATGGCAAAGTCAATAAAATAAGGCTTTCGAGCAGTGCTTCTGTGCAGAACAGAAGGCTTGGCGTGCATTGGCGCAGGGTAGGCCACTGAACCCAGATTCAAGACCACAGACATGCGACCACCCTGTGCATTTACGTGAATTCCAATGTGGGTCGGGTGCCCCTAACTCTAAGTCATCGGCAGCGAACACTGCCACAAACACTCGAAACGAACAGCGCCACATCGGCGCACACTCAAAAAGGAAAAGACCAAATGAAAACTCTTATCGCAGCAACCGCCCTGATCGCTTCTGTCGCTTCGGCTTCGGCTATGACACCCGCGAATGGCGAAATCGAGCGCTACGTTGGCGCTGCTGAAGCCGCAACTTTGTCGGACGCCGAAGTTCTGACCGCTTTGAACTTCATCCACTCAAGCGACAGCGAAAGCGAAAAGCGCGCCTTCGTTCGCGGCCTCGTCAACTAATCAACCCAACCTTCTCGCGGCGGGTCTCCTCCCTGACCCGTCGCACTCAAAACACTCTTAAAAGGATACTCAAAATGA
Source organism: uncultured Rhodobacterales bacterium (assembly GCA_964632495.1). Lineage (GTDB taxonomy): Bacteria > Pseudomonadota > Alphaproteobacteria > Rhodobacterales > Rhodobacteraceae > CALKXV01. The sequence goes on along the minus strand of CAZWDS010000025.1, from coordinate 975 downwards.
AAACCATCATCGCAATCACCGCCCTCGTCGCTTCCGTCGCTTCTGCTTCGGCCATGACATCTGCAAACGCTGACATCGAACGTTACGTTGGTGCCGAGCAAGCCGCTACGTTGACAGACGCCGAAGTTCTGACCGCTCTGAACTTCATCGCAAGCAGCGACTCCGAAAGCGAAAAGCGCGCAAAAGTACGTGGCCTCGTTAACTAATCAACCCAACCTTCTCGCGGCGGGTCTCCTCCCTGACCCGTCGCATCCAAAACACTCTTAAAAGGATACTCAAAATGAAAACCATCATCGCAATCACCGCCC
>CAZWDS010000025.1:0-567 GCA_964632495.1 uncultured Rhodobacterales bacterium | reverse complement strand
CCGCTCTGAACTTCATCGCAAGCAGCGACTCCGAAAGCGAAAAGCGCGCAAAAGTGCGTGGCCTCGTTAACTAATCAACGCAACAAGATAGCGGTTCCTGCATCGGAACCGCCATCTTGCCCTTATTCAAGGCATCTGAAACAGGAGACCTACGATGAAAGCCCTCGTTACCCTTATTGCGCTGATCGCTTCCGTTTCATCGGCATCGGCTTTGACAAGCAAATACACCAGCGAGCTGGAGCCCTATGCAAGCACATCCAAAGTCGCAAAACTCACAGAGTATGATGTAAAACTTGCGTTGAGCTTTATCTCGGGCAATCGAACAGCTGCCGAGAAACGCGCGTTCATCCGCACGCTTGCCAACTAACATCCTCTCTCGTTACCAACGTCAAAAAGGGCCGCTCGATTGAGCGGCCCCTTATTTTGTTTGGTGTAGGGCGGGGCTAACCCCGCCTTACCGCGTCAATCACTCGATAATTTTTGACACCACACCCGAACCGACGGTGCGGCCGCCTTCGCGGATGGCGAAGCGGAGGCCGTCTTCCATGGCGATCGGGTAGATCAGCT
>CAZWDS010000024.1:13004-40895 GCA_964632495.1 uncultured Rhodobacterales bacterium | reverse complement strand
GCAACTCTATCAAGAACCTGACCCAGCTATCTGGTCAGCCCGATTACCCATGCTTTGTCCCGCAAAGCAGACGTTCCTAACCAGACCCCTTGCACTCCACCTGCGAGCTGGCTCAGATAACGCCCAGGTAAAAGGGGCCAATTTATGTACGATCTTGCCATCTTCTGGGAATGGGCCGAATTTGCGGTCCGCTGGCTGCATGTGATCACCGCGATTGCATGGATTGGATCGTCGTTCTATTTCATCGCGCTGGATCTGGGCCTGAACCGCAACGTCCCCGGTCCGGCTGACGGCGAAGAATGGCAAGTCCACGGTGGCGGCTTCTATCACATCCAGAAGTACATGGTCGCGCCTGACGCCATGCCCGAGCATCTGACGTGGTTCAAATGGGAAAGCTATTGGACATGGCTTTCGGGCGCGGCCTTGTTGATGATCGTCTATTGGGCGGGCGGCGAATTATACCTGATCGAACCCGGCAAAGCCGATCTGACGCTCTGGCAAGGCATCCTGATCTCGGCAGGCAGCTTGATGATCGGCTGGTTACTCTATGATTTTCTTTGTAAATCCCCGCTCGGCGAACAGCCCACCACCCTGATGGTTCTCTTGTTCATCATCCTGATCGCGATGAGTTGGGGCTATCACCAAGTCTTCACCGGACGCGCGGCTATGCTGCACCTTGGGGCATTCACCGCGACGATCATGACGGCCAATGTGTTTTTCATCATTATGCCCAACCAACGCATCGTGGTGGCCGATCTGAAAGCCGGACGCACGCCGGATGCCAAATACGGCAAAATCGCCAAGCTGCGCTCGACCCACAACAACTATCTGACCTTGCCTGTCATCTTCCTGATGCTGACGAACCATTACCCGCTGGCCTTTGCGACACCCCATGCCTGGGCCATCGCCGCACTCGTGTTCCTGATGGGCGTCACGATCCGGCACTGGTTCAACACGCACCATGCGCGCAAAGGCAATCCCCATTGGACATGGGCGGCGACGGCAATCATCTTTATCCTGATCGCATGGCTATCCACCGGTCCCATAGGTGACAGCTATGAGGACGCCGAAGCCCGCCCCCTCTCGCCAATCGAAACCCGACTGACTGAACTGGCCGAGTTCGAAGCCGCCGAAAGCGTGGTCTTGGGCCGCTGTTCTATGTGCCACGCGCGTGAACCTTTGTGGGACGGGATGCTTTGGGCCCCGAAAGGCGTGCATCTGGAAACCCGCGGCGACATCGCCCGGCACGCGCGTCAAATCTATATCCAATCAGGGCGCAGCCATGCCATGCCACCGGCCAATATCACCGAAATGACCCAACAAGAACGCGGCCAGATCGTCGCGTGGTATCGCGCGGCGCAGTCCGGTTCAAATTGACCCCAGAGCGAACCGAGTTCCCCCATGCACATCGATCAGATCATCCATCCAGACTATGCGATCAAGGCGCCGGAATTTGCGCGAGATTGCCAAGACCGCCTGAACCGCGATGGCGTGTTGGTCCTGCCGGGCTTCATCCAATCCGACGCCCTTGAAACGATACGGCAAGAGGCGCTTGCCAAACAGGACCAAGCCTATTTCTGCACCCAAAGCCACTCGGTCTATCTGACACCGCCCGATCCGACGTTCGACGATCAACACCCCGCCAACCGAAAGGTGACCTCGTCCAAAGGGTGCATCTGTGACGACGAAATCGATGCCGCGTCTCCCTTGCGCCATCTCTATAATAGCGCGGATTTCCAAAGGTTCATCGCGCGAACTACGGGAGAGGCCGAGTTGCACCCTTACGCCGACACTCTGTCTTCGATCAATGTCCACTATGCGCGCCGTGGCCAAGAGCTTGGCTGGCACTTCGACAACTCGTCCTTCGCCATCACCCTGTTGATCCAAAAGCCCGACGCAGGCAGCCGATTCGAATACCTCACCCACCTGCGGGACGCGGATCGGGGCGAGTTGAACTATGGCGGCGTTGGCGCGCTTTTGAACGGCGACACCACGCCAAAGGTGCTGGACTTCGATCCCGGCACCTTGGTTCTGTTTCGCGGGCGCAACGCCATCCACCGCGTCTCACCAAACGAAAGCGATGTCACCCGCATTCTGGCTGTGCTGGCCTATAACAGCGAAGCCGATGTCGCCCTGTCGGAAAGTGCCCGCATGACCTTCTATGGCCGTCTGGGCTAAGCCCCAAAAGAGCCAGCTCTAAATGCGGATTTTTTCGCCGAAGTGGCAGATGTAATACTATAGAGGGTGACTCTCTCTTTCGGCTCTACTATACTTAGGTCAGAACCGCCGAAACAGGCGGACATCCGAGGCTTACATATCAGCAGGGGCTGAACCCATGACACTTACAAACCGACGCACCCTTATGACGGGTGCTGCCGCAACTTTCGCCCTTTCCGCTTGCGGAAACGGGATTGGCAGCGAAGGCGGACCAAAACTCGACGCGCGCGCAGATGCCGCACTCAACTTTTTAGACAACAACTTCCCCGGGACCCGCGACCTGCGTGAAAAATCCGTGGGTATGTTGGTGATGCCGCTGGTGACCGAAGCGGGCTTGGGCTTTGGCGGCGCTTACGGGCGCGGCGCACTTAGGGTGAACGACATCAGTGTCGATTACTACTCGGCCACACAAGCCAGTTTCGGACTTCAGATCGGCGCACAGCAATTCGCACATGTCCTTTACTTCATGACCGAAGAAGCCCTGGCTGAATTCCGAACCTCGACCGGATGGGCGGCAGGCGCGGATATCAAATACGCCCTGAACGACAGCGGTGGAACGTTATCGACCGACACCACAACCGTTCTGGCCCCCGTGATTGCGGTTGTCTTCGGACAAGCGGGTTTGATGGCCGGTGCAACGGTTGAAGGCACCAAGTACAACCGCATCATTCCCTGATCCAAGTCAGCGATCAAAGATGGGGGCTCTGCCCCCGTCTCTTTCAGAGCCTCCCCCGAAGTATTTTCGGCAAGAGGAAAGACAATTTGACTAAAAGTTGCGCTTCTTCTTGGTCTGTCTCCCATTGCTTTCAATGGGCGACCGACAGGTGATGTGTTGCAAGCGCCGATAGGACAGCATGCCGGGGAGCGCGAGGGGCTGGCCCCTCGCCTAGAAAAGACTGTGCGCTGACACCGCTTTTTTAATTTGGATCAGTCGAGGGCACGCAGGCGTTTGATCAAGCTGGATGTGTCCCAACGGCCGCCGCCCATTTTCTGAACGTCTTTGTAGAACTGATCGACAAGCGCGGTGACCGGCAGGCTGGCCCCGGTTTCGTTGGCAGTGTCCAGACAAATACCAAGATCTTTGCGCATCCAATCGACCGCAAACCCGTGTTCAAATTGATCATCCAGCATCGTTTCATACCGGTTTGCCATTTGCCACGAACCTGCCGCACCCTGGCTGATCACTTCAACCACGGACCGTCCGTCCAGACCTGCTTTCTCGGCGAAATGGAGCGCTTCCGACAGGCCCTGAACAAGACCGGCAATCGCGATTTGGTTGCACATTTTGGTCACCTGGCCCGCACCGCTTTCGCCAATACGACGGCAGATCTTGGAATAGGCCTGCATGACAGGCTCGGCCCGGGCGTACGCCCCTTCGTCGCCGCCACACATGATCGAAAGGGCTGCATTTTCAGCGCCCGCCTGACCACCCGAAATCGGTGCATCCACAAAGGACAGGTTTAACTTGTCGGAAGCGGCGTACAGCTCACGCGTGACTGCGGCCGAAACCGTGGTGTGATCGACAAAAACCGACCCACCGGCCATGCCTGCAAACGCACCGTCATCCCCTAAACAAACCGAGCGCAAGTCGTCGTCGTTGCCGACGCAGGCCATCACAAACTCTGCACCATCCGCCGCCTCACGCGGTGTCGCCGCAAAAGCCCCGCCGTGCTCTTTTGCCCAAGCCTCGGCCTTGGCAGTGGTCCGGTTGTACACCGTGACCTCGTGGCCAGCGGCCTTCAAATGCCCTGCCATCGGAAACCCCATGACCCCTAGTCCAAGAAACGCGCATTTCGCCATGGTATCCTCCCGGTTTACGGCATAATCTTTCGCTTGTCGGATACCTAACCGACAGGCAGGCACAGTCAACAAGGCTCTGATGGTTCGTCTCTTCCGCTGGCTCTTGCGTCTTGTGACCGGGCTTCTGGCCCTGGGCCTTTTGGCGAGCTTGTTGCTCTATTGGTTTTTCTCGCGCTCGATCCCGGATTATGCGGATACTTTGACCGTTGCTGGCATTTCCGCCCCGGTTGAGATCGTACGCGACAATGCAAATGTCCCTCATATTTTCGGCGAAACGGACGAAGACGTGTATTTCGGGCTTGGGTTGGCCCATGCACAGGATCGGCTTTGGCAAATGACGATGCTAAGGCGCACCGCCCAAGGGCGTTTGTCGGAATTGTTCGGCACGCGCACGGTGCGGGTGGACGAGTTGATGAGACGGTTTGATTTTTATGCGCAAGCCGTGGCGTCATTCCGACATCAGGACGCCTATACCCAATCTGCCCTCACCGCCTATGCGGCAGGCGTCAACGCATGGCTGGCCGAGGTGAACGCAGGCGCGCGCGGACGGGGCGCGCCTGAGTTCTGGTTGTTCGAACCGGACATCGCACCTTGGCAACCCGCCGACAGTTTGGTCATTGGCAAGCTTTTGGCGTTGCAACTGTCGGGCCATTTGGCAGCAGATGTTTTGCGGGCGCAGGTCGACCAGATGCTGTCGGATGACCGTCTGAACGATATCCTGCCGGATGCGCCCGGTGCCGGTCTGGCCGCCCTACCGGAATACGCCACGCTGTTCGACGCACCGTTTCAGCAGTTTGCCGAAAGCGCGATTCCCGATCCGTTTTCGTCTCTGCCAAAGCCCGGCCACGAAGGGGCGTCCAATGCTTGGGCGGCGGCTCCGGTACGCTCAGCTGCGGGCGGCACGCTTTTAGCGAACGATCCGCATCTTGAACTGACCGCGCCTTCGATCTGGTATCTGGCCCGGCTGGAACTGGCCTCGGGTGGTGTCATCGGCGGTACAATCCCCGGTGCGCCTGCGATCTTGGTCGGGCGATCAGAAAAGCTGGCATGGGCGATGACCTCGTCTTATGCCGACGATCAGGACGTTTTTATCGAAAAGCTGAACCCGGAAAACCCCGAAGAGGTGATGACGCCCACGGGCTGGAAACCTTTGGCGTCGAAACGTTCGATCATCAACATCAAGGACGAAGACTCGATCTCCCTCACCCTCAGGTGGAGCGAGAACGGCCCGATCCTGTCAGGAAACAGCTATGATCTGGGCACAGTGATCCCGCGCGGACATGTGGCCTCGATCGGTTGGACAGCGTTTGAGACCGAAGACACCTCGGCCCAAGCGATGTTTAAACTCATGCGTTCGGGATCTGTCGATGAAGCGATTGCGGCAGGCGAGGATTTTATCGCGCCGGCGCAAAATATGACGGTGATTGATGGCGAGCGGATCGCGATGCAGGTGATCGGTGCCTTGCCGCGCCGCGCCGCGCGCCATCAGACCCAAGGGCGCATGCCTGCCCCCGGCTGGCTGGCTGAAAACCGGTGGCAGGGCCGATTGCCCTACAGCTCGAACCCGTCTTTCGTGGATCCCGAAGGCGGTATCGTCGGCAATACCAACAACAAAGTCATCGACCGCCCCTTCCCGTTGCACATGAGCCACCGTTGGGGCGACACACAGCGCGTGCTTCGCTGGGAGCGCCTGATGCAAACACGCGAGGTCCACACCCGCGAAAGCTTTATCGAAGCGCAGCTTGATACGGTTTCGATCACGGCCCGCACGTTGTTGCCCCTGGTCGCACGCGAATTGTGGTTCACGGGTCAAGCCGCCGAACAAGGCACGCCCGAGCGTCGCCGCCGCGATGCCTTGGACCTTCTGGCAGGCTGGAACGGCGAAATGAACGAACATTTGCCCGAACCTTTGATCTATGCCGCGTGGATGCGCGCTTTGCAGGATCGGCTGATACATGACGAGTTGGGCAATCTCTCCGACAAGTTCCCCCATCCCAAGCCGATCTTTCTGGAACGCGTGTTCCGCGACGAAGACGGAGCCGCGGTCTGGTGTGATGTGATCCAGTCCGCCCCGAAAGAAACCTGCGCCGATATCGCAAAGCTGGCGCTGGATGACGCCTTGCTTTGGATCGACGAAACCTATGGCCAGTCGCTGGAATCGTTACGCTGGGGCGATGCCCATCAGGCGACCCATGATCATCCGGTCCTAGGCAATGTGGGCTGGTTTTCGTGGATCGTTAATATTCGCCAATCCACGTCCGGTGGCGACAACACATTGTTGCGCGGGAAAACGGCGGGATCAGGCGATCAGCCGTTCTTGAACACCCACGGGGCCACCTATCGCGGTGTGTACGACTTTGCCGATCCCGACAGTTCTATCTTTATCACGTCAACCGGACAATCCGGCCATCCCTTGTCCCGGCATTATGATGATCTGGGCGAGTTGTGGCGGCGCGGCGAATATATCCCCATGACGCTGGATCCCGATCTGGCCCGCGCAGGTGCCGTAGGTGTGACAACCCTGACCCCATTGCCCTAGAAGGGCTTTCATCTCTTTAAAAATACGCATGCCCGCTTGGGCGGACTCAAAGGCGTTCGAATCTGACGCGCTGAGTGGCGGTCCAGTTCACGTCCATGCGCGCGCCGGTTTCGGTGTCTTCTTCTCCGGTCACTACGCCCTGCTCGTATAGCCACGCGCGCTTCTTGCCGTCCGAATGGGCCACCTCAATCGTCGTTTGCTCGCGGTCCGCGTCCAAAGCCGCTTCCACAGCGCTCAGCAATGGATCAATGCCGCGATCTGACAAGGCCGATGTGACAACCGTGTTGTCCAGACGATCCGCCGTCACTTCCAATGCGGTCCGCGCCTCGCCATCCACTTGATCGATCTTGTTCCAGACCTCAATCGCCCGGCGCTCTTCCCCGATGCCCAGATCGCCCAGGATCGACAGCACGTCTTTCTTCTGTTCTTCGGTTTCCGGGTGAGAGATATCGCGCACATGCAAGATCACATCGGCCGCCAAGACCTCTTCCAAAGTGGCGCGAAAAGCCGCGACCAGTTGCGTCGGCAGGTCCGAGATAAATCCAACCGTATCCGACAAGATCACTTCCCGCCCGGACCCCGGCAGGTTCACCGCCCGCATCGTCGGATCCAACGTAGCAAACAGCATGTCCTTGGCCAGAACCTCGGCCCCCGTCAGACGATTAAAGATCGTGGACTTGCCCGCGTTTGTATATCCAACCAAAGCCACAATCGGAAAAGGCACTTTGGCCCGGGCCTCGCGGTGCAGGGTCCGCGTTTTGACAACCTTGTCCAACTGCCGCTTCAATCGGGTCAGCTGATCATCAATGGCACGACGGTCCGCTTCGATCTGCGTTTCACCCGGGCCACCCACAAATCCAAGACCACCGCGCTGGCGTTCAAGGTGGGTCCAGGCCCGGACCAGACGGGTGCGCTGATAAGACAGATGCGCCATCTCGACCTGCAACACACCTTCGCGCGTGGCGGCGCGATCCGAGAAGATTTCAAGGATCAGTCCCGTCCGGTCCAACAGTTTGACCTTCCATTCGCGTTCCAGATTGCGCTGCTGCACCGGCGTCACAGGACCATCGATCAAAACCAGCTCGATATGATCCGACTTGATGCGCCGCGCCAGCTCTTCGATTTTGCCCTTGCCGAACAACATGCCGGGATGCGGGCGCGGCAAACGCACCACATCCGCGCCAATCAGTGACAGCCCCGGCAAAGCCGAGGCCAAAGCCACGCCTTCTTCAAGCGCCAGATCCGGATCACGCCGGAGGTCGCCACCTTTTATGTCGGGATGCAGCACAAGAGCGCGGGTGCCCTCGTCCTCGTCACCTGCCACCGTTATTCTTCACCTTCGTAAAGCGAAATTGGCTGCGCGGGCATGATGGTGCTGATCGCGTGCTTATAAACCAGCTGCGATTGGCCGTCCCGGCGCAAAAGAACGCAGAAGTTGTCAAACCAGGTAATAACGCCCTGCAACTTCACGCCATTGATTAAAAATATAGTTACGGGAACCTTTGTCTTTCGGACATGGTTCAGAAATGCATCCTGCAAATTCTGTCTGTCGGTGGCCATGGCACACACCTTTTGTTCTTGCGGTTTTTTAACCGAGTTATTTATCGCCCGTAATATGCAGTCGGGAATCAGCGGTGACCAGCCCTATTTGGATTCAGATCGGCCCTAACGGGTCAAGCGTTGCCCTATCGCCAGAATTCAGGGTTCAAAAAGGCGATCAAAGCCAAAGTTTCCAGCCGTCCCAACACCATTGCGGCAGATAAGACACTACGCGCCGCATCGCTGAGCGACGCCAGATCCACAGGCGCGCTGCCTGCCACTTCGGTCAATGGACCCGTGGTAGACAGCGACGCAACCGTAAGAATCATCGCTTCTTCGAACTCAAGGCCACCAACCAGCGAAAATCCGATCATGACGCCAGCGACGGACAGAGCAAACAGCATAAAGAACACCCAAGCCGCGAAAGCACCTTGCCTGCGAAACCGTCTGCCTTGCGAACCCGCGCCCCCAATCGACGAGGGTTGCACCAGCTTTTCCATCTCGCGCACGCTGTGTTGGTAAAGGGCATGCACCCGCAACAACTTCACGCCGCCTGCCGTGGTGGCCACACCGCCGCCGAAAACGGCCAGTCCTAACAAAAGAACACTCGGCGCACCAAACCCCGACCACGCCCGCGCCACCTCCCAGTCAACCGACACAAACCCCGTGGTCGTCAGAAACGACGTGACCGTGAACAGCGATCCCCAAAGCCCGCGCAATCCTTCGATCAACGTAACGTCTACCGTGTCTTCAAAGCTGACCACCCAATGCCGAAAGAACAGCAACACGGTGACCGAAACAGCGATGAAAAGGCCAAGCCGCAGCTCGGGGTCTTTGGCCAGGCTCCACCAGCCGTCCGGGCGCTCTTCGCGGATGAAAGTCAGGCGTGACAAGGCAAAAATCAGGAACACAAGGATCACCAGCTCGCCCTTTTCGGCCGAACCTGCCGCTTCCAACCCGCCAACTGGCGAAATGCCCGAAGTCGACATGGTCGACATCGCATGAGACACCGCAACCAAGGGACTGTCTCCGGCCATATAAAGCGCCAACCACAACACACCGGTCAGGCCCGCGTAGATCGGAAACAAACGGGCTGCGAAGCGGCGTAACCGAATTGACGAATCCACGCTGGTCCCGGATTGCCGCGCGCCCTGCCCGATCTCGCTTTCAGACGTCACCTCGAAGCCACCCAGGTTCAGCGGCGCCAGAATGGCCACCGCGATGACCCAGAAGAAAAATCCCCCCATCCAGCCAACCAAGGCCCGCCACAGATGAACCGACGGCGGCAAACGATCGGGGTCGAACATCGTCAGGCCCGTTGTGGTCAGGCTGGACACCATTTCGACATAAGCATTGAAAAAGCGCGTGTCGGGCACGGCTTCGGACAATGGCAAAGCCAGCATGACAGGCAGCACGGTCAAACAGCTTACGATGGAAATCAGATGACTGCGCCCCTGCCTGCGGATGCGCATGCCCGTGGTGGCCAAGGCCATCATCACGAACAGAATGAAACACAACAACGCCGGATACAGAAACGCGCGCGAGGTGGCATGATCATCGACCAACAAAGCATGCACGGCCGGGATCAGCATCGCCATCGCACCCAAGCCCATCAGGGTGACAATCAGGGGCGCTTCAAACAGCCGCCGCATCAGAAAAAGTCGATCGAGACCTGGAACAGACGTTCGACCTCGGGCACATCTGCGGCCAACGCGAAGACCACGATCACATCGCCTTCGTCAATCCGGGTCGATCCTGTGGGTTTGACCATCTTGCCGTCCTTTTCGACCGCCCCCACCATCACGCCTTCGGGAAAGTCGATGTCGCGGATCTGACGACCCGCCAAGGACGACGGCGACAGGATCTGCGCTTCGATCACCTCGGCCTCGGCATCGCCAAGGGAATAAACACCCCGCACCCGGCCATGGCGGATGTGGCGCAGGATCGAGCTGACGGTTGTGGCGCGCGGGTTGATGTAGGCGTCGATCTCCAAAGGCTCCATCAAAGGCACCAATGTTGGATCGTTCACCAAAGCAATCGCCATGGCCGAGCCCGCCTGTTTCGCGCGCACCGAGGCCAGAAGATTGGTCTTGTCGTCGTCGGTTACGGCCAGAATGGCATCGGCGCGGTCAATCCCCGCTTCCGCCAAAAGATCCATGTTCATCCCGTCGCCGTGCAAAACAATGGTGCGTTCCAATTCGTCCGCAGCGCGTTCCGCACAAGCCCGGTCCTTTTCGATGACGCGCGCGCGCAACCGTTCTGCGCGACCTTCTAACGCCTTGGCCACCGCCAAGCCAACGTTGCCGCCGCCCAGGATCACCACCCGTTCTTGCCGGTGGATTGTCTTGCCGAAAATCTCGAACGTCCGGGTCAGATCTTCGAAGTGGGTCATCACATAGACCTGATCTTCGTCAAACAACTGGTCGCCGGGTTCGGGCGCAAACAGTTTGCCCTTGCGCCTGATCCCAACAACCAAGGCTCGCAAAGTGGAAAACAGATCGGTCAATTGTTTGAGCGGCGTGTTCAGAACCGGACAATCTTCGTCCAGCTGGATGCCCAAAAGCTGCGCCTTACCGCCCAAAAACAACTCGGTGTCAAAAGCCGCAGGCGCGTTCAGACGGCGCAAAGCCGCTTCGGCCACTTCGCGTTCGGGGCTGATCACCACATCAATCGGCATATGATCGCGCCGGTACAGATCGGAGTATATCGCCGTGTGATAGCTTTGAGCGCGCAACCGCGCGATCTTGCGCGGCACACCAAACACCGAATGCGCGACCTGACAGGTGACCATGTTCACCTCGTCCGAATAGGTCGCCGCGATGATCATATCGGCGTCATTGGCGCCCGCACGGTCCAGAATGTCGGGATAACTGGCGTGGCCTGCAATGCCCTGCACGTCCAATGTATCGGTCGCCCGACGCACCAGATCCGGATTGTTGTCGACGACGGTGACGTCGTTCCTCTCGCCCGAGAGATGCCGCGCGATCTGCCAGCCAACCTGACCCGCACCGCAGATAATCACCTTCATGAAGAGCCTCTTGGCCGTTCCAGCTTTGGCCTGTCTGGCACGGGCGGCTCAAGGGATCAAGCGGCACGTAAGGGGTCGTTTTTTAGTGCAACTTTCGCCCCTCAGGACCCAAATCCGTTTTTTCCAGCTGAAACAGGGTCACGATCGTCTCGATATCCCCCTGGTCGAAGGGTTTGACGATATAACCCCGCACAAAGTCCAAAGCCTTGGCTTGCGCGATATCGGCCGGATTTTCCGATGATGAATACATCAAAACGACAGCATCTGATTTGGAGGCACTGGCTGCTGAAAGGCGCTGCAATTCCTCGACCGTTTCAAATCCACTTCTGCCCGGCATGTTGATATCCATCAAAATCAACACGTTATCCCCTTTCGGCCAATCTGCATCCTTGTAATGCCGAATAAAGTCGTCGCCCGTTACCGCCTCATAGATCGGAGACAGGACGTCCGCCCAATCAGATCGCTGAATGCGCTTTGCCGCGATCATGCGGTCGATTTCTTCGTCGTCTACAATGATGATGGGGATCTGCATGGCGCATCACCTTTCCCTTGTGGCAAGAACACCCGCACCGAGGTGCCTTGTCCGACGTCACTTTCCAAAGAAATCCGCCCGCCAAGTCGGTTCACCTGTTTTTTGACCAGGGCAAGCCCAATACCGTCGCCCGAACGCGGGTCGGCGCGCCGAAACATGTCAAATATCTGGTCCTTGTCAGACGCCGGGATGCCCGCGCCATCATCCGACACAATCAGCGCCACACCAGCCTTTTCCGCGCGTGTTTCAACCGAGATCGAGACCTTTTTCTTCGCTGGATCATGGTACTTAACAGCATTGTCCAACAGGTTTTGCAGCACGATCTGAATGCCGGTTGGTTTGGCGTTGAACTGTTCAACATCCAGTTTGCGTGTCAAATTCGCGGTAATTTCAATGCCCGGAACAATCGCATCCCATGTTTCTTCAAGGATGCGCGGGAATTCGACCGCAACGACATCTTCCTCGTCTGCATCATGCGCAAACTTCAAAACACGCTCAACCTTGGTGCGGCTCCGCTCGCATAAAGCTTTTGCGCGGCTCACGGTGTCTGCAACGGATTGGGGGTCGCCGTTTTCTGCGTCTTCTTCCATCAGGCTCAAAAGTCCCAAAAGCGAGGCAAGCGGCGCTTTCAGGTCGTGACTGACACCATAGGCAAACTGCATCAGTTCGCCATTTGCATCGGCCAGCCTTCGGTTCACGTCTTCTAATTCTTGGTTTTTGCGCGTCATTTCGTCTTCGGCCGCGATGCGAAGGGTCAGGTCGCTGATCGTGCTCATCACCATGTCGCCTTCGGGCGTGGACACCGGGGTCAGCGCGATTTCAATGGGAACCAGATGTCCTTTTTTATGGCGTAAATGCAGACGTCGCATGACCTTGAGGTCTGTCATATCCGTGCGCACCATATAATTGCTGCGAAACACCTGATGCGCCCGTCTGTCAGGCAGGGGGACCAGAATCTCGACATGTTCTGATAACAACTCTCTGCGGGAATACCCGGACAATTCCAGCGCGGCTTCGTTGGTCAAAACGATTCTGCCGTCATTGTCGACCATCACCATCGCGGTCGCCGCAGCCTCCATCGCCAGTTCCATCTTGCGCTGGTGATCCTGACGCACGCGCAGATCCACGGCCACAACGATGCAATAACGGCCATCGTCCCCATCGACAGCATTCAGCCCCAGTTCCAACGGGATTTCGACGCCGGACTTTGCCACACCGGTCAGGGCGCGCCCCCGCCCCATCTTCCGTTTCGCAGGCACACGCAAAAAGGCCTGAACAAATTCCGAGTGCCGTTCCCGCGCACGCCTTGGCAGCAAACACTCGATCGGCTGCTTGTAAAGCTCTGTCGCCGTAAACCCCATCAGCTCTTCAAACTCGGCATTCAGGAACACCACGCGACCATCGTCACCGACGGCCAGCATAGGCACCGATGTCAAAGTCAAAGCCGCCTTCAGGGTTTCCACGGTCAACATGACCATGGACTAACCCGCATTTCTTTCGTTGCCGTTAAGACTTACCCAAAGTCAAAGCGTGTCGGGGGTCAGGCGTCTTCCTCTTCGCTTGTATCCTCGGCCACCGTCGCCACCCGTACGCCTGAACGCGAAGATGTGACCACATTCAACGACTTAAGCTTACGGTGCAGGGCCGAGCGTTCCATGCCCACAAAATTCGCCGTCCGGCTGATGTTGCCGCCAAATCGGTTGATCTGGGTCAGCAAATACTCGCGTTCGAACAACTCGCGCGCTTCGCGCAACGGCAATGTCGCAAGCGAGCCCGAAAGCACAACGCGGCCTTCTTCCTGTTCCTCGGCTTGCGTCTCGCCGGGGATTTCGCTGGCCGCGATGTTGCCGCTTTCTGCGCCAAGAATCAGGATGCGTTCGATCACGTTCTTCAACTGACGCACATTGCCCGGCCAGTTCATAGTTTGCAGCATCGCAATGGCTTCGTCCGACAATTCGCGCAAGGGCAGACCTTGGGCCTTGTTGAACGTTTCGATGAAGTACGTCGCCAGTTCCGGCACATCTTCGCGCCGTTCGGCCAGGCTTGGCACATCAATTGGCACCACATTCAGACGGTGAAACAGCTCTTGCCGGAAGGTGCCGTTTTCCACTTCCTGTTCCAGACTGCGCGTGGTGGACGAGATCACCCGCAGATCCACCCGCACGTTGTCCGCCCCGCCAACCCGTTGAAATTGCTGCTCGGTCAACACGCGCAGAATTTTCGACTGGGTGCCATTGGGCATATCAGCGATTTCGTCAAAGAAGATCACGCCGCCATGGGCTTGCTCTAACAAACCGGGCTCGATCCCCCGGCCTGTGCTTTCGCGTCCGAACAACACCTCTTCCATGCGATCCGGTTCGATCGAGGCGGAATTCACCGTGATAAACGGCCCCTCGGCCCGATCCGATTCCGCGTGAATATACCGCGCGGCGATTTCCTTGCCCGACCCGGACGGCCCGGTCAACATCACACGACCGTTCGACTTGGTCACCTTATCCAACTGCGCCTTCAACGTCCGGAACACAGGCGACGAGCCCACCATATCGGCCGCGGCCACGTCCTTGCGGCGCAGTTCCGAGTTTTCCCGGCGCAGGCGCGAGGTTTCCATGGCCCGCGTGATAACAACCATCAACTGATCGATATTGAAGGGCTTTTCGATAAAGTCGTAAGCGCCCTGCTTGATTGCTGCAACGGCGATTTCGATGTTGCCGTGCCCCGATATAATGATGATCGGCACATCCGGCGTGTCGCGCTTGACGGCCTTTAGAATGTCGATCCCATCCATGCGGCTGTCTTTCAGCCAGATGTCCAGGATCATCAGTCCGGGCGGCTCTTTGTTCATTTCGGCCATCGCCTCGTCCGAGGTGCCGGCCAAACGGGTTTCAAACCCTTCGTCCTTCAAGATGTCCGAGATCAATTCGCGAATATCGCGTTCGTCATCAACAATCAGAATATCGCCCATTTCGTAGGTCTCCTTTATTCCGCGACTGCCAGGTCGCGCGTCTGCTCTGTTTCTGCCGCCAAAGGCAGCGTGATTTCGGCCCGGGCCCCAACCTGACCGCTTCCGTCCAGCGGATCTGCGTCTGTTAAGACCAGCGTTCCGCCGTGTTCTTCGATGATCTTCTTCACAATCGGCAGGCCCAATCCGGTGCCTTCTGCGCGCGATGTGACATAGGGCTCAAACAGCCGCGACCGATCTTCGGGAAGACCGATGCCGTTGTCCGATATCGAGATGAAGGCTGCCTTATCGCCGCGCTTCAATTCCACATGAACCCGTGGAGCGTGGCCTTCCGGCGTATTTCCCTTTTCAATCAAACTTTCAATGGCTTCGCCTGCATTCTTAATCAGGTTTGTCAGGGCCTGACCGATCATTGTATTGTCCAAGTCCGAATAAAGCGGCTGATCCGGCAAGTCCGAGGTCAGATCGATATTCTCAACCGTTTCCTGAAGCGTCACCGCGTCCTGCACAATCTGGGTCAGATCCTGTAAACTGCGGTCTGGTTCGGGCATCCGGGCAAACTTGGAAAACTCGTCCACGATCCGGCGCAAATCTTCGGTTTTGCGGACAATCACATCGGTCATATTGTCTAATTCATCAGCCTGATCCCCGACAGCATCGCGGAACTTGCGCTTGATGCGCCCTGCCGACAATTGGATGGGGGTCAAAGGGTTCTTGATTTCATGGGCAATCCGCCGCGCCACGTCGCCCCAAGCTGCCATGCGCTGCGCTGTCACCAGATCCGTTACATCGTCAAAGGCGATCACAAAGCCTTCGTCCTCGCCCTCGGCCCCTTTCCGTGTGGCAATCCGCACCAAAAGGTTCTCGGCCACACCGCCACGCGAGACGCGGATTTCGTCCTGTTCGGTTTCTTTGCCAGTGACCAGATGTCGTTCGGCCAATCCTCCAAACTCGGGGATCGCCATTTTCAAAGGCTGGCCCTGCACGTCTTCTTCCAGCTTCAAGATGCGTTCGGCAGATCGGTTAATAAAGGTAACCGTCCCCTTGGTATCCAGCCCGATGACACCCGCAGTGACCGAGGACAGCACGCTATCAAACAGGCGGCGTCGGCGTTCGATCTGTTCGTTGTTGGCCAACAGCGTGTCGCGCTGACCTTTCAACTGTCGCGTCATTTGGTTGAACAAACGTCCCAGCATCGCGATTTCGTCGTCGCCCGGCTCTTCACGGACCCGCACGTCCAAATCGCCCGCACCAACGCGCTGCGCCGCCCCCGCCAAACGGCCCACGGGACGGGCCAATCGTTCGGCAAACCAAAGCCCCAGCCAAGTGGCCGCCAGAATCAGGATCACCGCAAAGCCCAGATAAAGCAGACCAAACTCGAACACCAGGCGCCCGCGCTCGCGTTCCAACTGGGTATAAAGCTGCGCCGTTTCCGCCGCTTCGTCCAACAGCCCCAAAATCGCACCGTCCACGGCGCGCGACACGTAAAGATAGCGATCCGGGAACCGGCCAAGAGGCGCCAAGGCCCGGAACTCGTCCACCTCCAGGTCCTCGATGATCACGGTTTCGCCGTTTGCGACACCTTCCAACGACACGTCGTCCGGTTGTTCGAAGTCAAAGAGATACGAACGCTCGCCACGCGCCTTGATTTCCCCTGCCCCATCAATGACATAAGCCTCGCGCAACCCACGCTGGATCAGACCCTGACCTTGACCCAACAACTGTCGCAACTCGCCATCTGACACGAAAACCGACCGTTCCCGCGCGCCGTCCAGAAAGCTTGCCAAAGCCTCGGCATCTTCGCTCAGGTCGCGCCGTTGATCTTCCTGATAAGCTTCGGCCGCCGACAAAGACGCACCGACCACGCCGCTCACGCGCTCGGAAAACCAGCCCTCAAGGCCGACGTTGATCGTCATTCCTGCGAAAATAGCCACCATAACCGTGGGGATCAGCGCGATCAGGGCAAACACCCCAGTCAGCCGCAAGTGCAGGCGAGAACCTGCCGAACGGGCACGCCGCGCGGCGATCATCGACGCGATGCGCATGGCAACAAGCGTGGCTACGGCTAAGACATAGACAAGGTCGGCCAGCAAAACGAGTCGCAAGGCCGACGAAGATCCGCTTCCATCAACCGGCCCCAAGACCAGAAAAGTCGCTAAGACCAGAACCGGACCAAGCAAGAAAAGGCTGACCGTCCAAGCATTACGAAACCGCCGTAATTGCCGGATTTTGTTCGCTTTTTCAAAAAGGACCGCGCGTGCCTGTTGCGCCACCTTTGCCTCGCTCTTTGATGCGCCGACTGCTCGACGACCGCCTTACCAATGGTGGCATTTTATCCACAGTCGCGGATCAGCCACTCTATGTTGCGGTTTTACATCAATTTGCGCCGCCGTGTCACGCGGATATCGAGATCCGTGATCTTCTTTCTGAGGGTATTCCGGTTGATGCCCAAAAGATCGGCGCATTTCGCCTGATTACCGCCGGTGGCATCAAGCGCAATTTCGATCAAAGGCATTTCAACTTCGCGCAGGATCCGCTGGTACAACCCGGCTGGCGGCAACTGCCCGCCGTGCAGATCGAAATAGCGCTGCAAATGTTTCGCGATGGAGGCTGACAGGCGATCGTCATCATCCCCAGTCAAAGGTTCAACGGCGGGCTGTTGCCCAAGCACTTGTTCCACATCCGCACGGGTCACCTGCGCTTCACTGCCCGTCAGCATCAACCGGCGCACCGTGTTTTCCAATTGGCGCACGTTACCCGGCCAGGAATAGGCGCGGATCAGGTCCTGAGCCGAGGCATCAATCTGGCGCGTCGGCAGCCCGTCTTTTTCACCCTTCTGGACGAAATGCTGGGCCAGAAGCTCGATATCGTCGATCCGGTCACGCAGGGGTGGCACGCTGACAGTGACGCCGCTCAGACGGTAGAACAGGTCTTGGCGAAATTGGCCGCGCTCCATCCGGGCCGCCAGATCGGACTGGCTGGTCGCCATGATCCGGGGACCGCCATCGCCGAAACTGTCCAACATCCGGACAATGCGCGCCTGCGCCTCTTCGGGCAGATCAGCGACTTCATCAAACAGGATCGTCCCATTCCGCGCCTTCGAGATAATCCTAGCCGGGCCTTCCATCGTGTCCAGATCCGCGCCCGTTGCGATGACGAACTGCAAAGTCCGCCGGTCGCTGAGGTCATGGATGGTTTTGGCGATCAGGGATTTACCCGTCCCGCTTTCGCCCGTGATCAACACCGGCAAGTCCGCATTCATCACCCGCGCGATCAACTGATAAAGCGCCTGCATCGAGGCCGTACGCCCCACCAAAGGCAGATCATCCGTCATCGTCTCCGGCGCTTTCGGGGCCACCGGCTGCACCCGGCGTTTGGTTTCAAGCGCACGGCCGGCGCGGCGCATCAAATCCGGCAGGTCAAAGGGTTTGGGCAGGTAATCAAAGGCCTCGGCCTCGGTCGCCTGAATGGCGGTCACGATGGTGTTTTGCGCCGAGATCACGATCACCGGCAAGCTGGGCCGCGCCGCCTTGATCTTGGGCAATTGTTCGATCCCATTGCCATCCGGCATCACCACGTCCGAGATCACCAGATCGCCTTTGCCCTCTTCCACCCATCTCATCAGCGTCACCAAGGACGATGTCGCATGCACCTTGCAGCCCGCGCGTGTCAAAGCTTGCGTCAGAACGGTGCGGATTGTGCGGTCGTCGTCCGCGACCAGAATTGTGCCGTCCATGGTTTACCCCTTTGATACCTGACCGTCTTTTGGTGCGACGGGCAGCGAAATGCGAAAAACTGTTCGGCCGGGCACGCTGTCAACGCTGACCCAGCCATCGTGGTCCGTGATGATCTTTGACACCAAAGCCAAACCAAGCCCGGTGCCGTTTTCACGGCCCGAGACGAAAGGCTCGAAGATGTCGGCCTCGATCTCGGGCGGCAGGCCGGGACCATCGTCAATGATCTCGATATTCAGCGGCAGTGACGCCGCGCCGTCTTTGCGCCTCAGCCTCAGCGACAGGTCATAAAAGGTGCGCAGCGTAATCGTGCCCGGCGCGCCGCCCGTGGCTTCGGCGGCGTTCTTCAGAAGGTTCGACAGAACCTGCAACAACTGGTCGGCATCCACATAGGTGGGCGGCAGGGACGGATCATAGCGTTCGATCAGCGTCATATGGGCCGCCACACCCACGGCGGCTGATTTCCGCGCCCGGTCCAGCAAATCATGGACGTTCACCGCTTCCCGCGCAGGTGGGCGCAGATTGCCGAATTGCTCGACCTGATCCAGAAGCGCCAGAATGCGCCGCGCTTCGCTGACGATCAGATCGGTCATCTCGCGATCTGCGGCGTCCAGGTTCATGCTAAGCAACTGGGCCGCGCCGGTGATCCCCGCCAGCGGGTTCTTGATTTCGTGAGCCAGCATTTCGGACATGCCAATCGCGGATTTGGCGGCTGATTTCGCCGACAACGACCGGCCCATGCGATCGGCCAGGGCACGGGGTTCCAACAGCATCAACAGATGGCCCGGCATTTCTAAAACCGGCGCGATCTGAATGTTGCAGTTGATCGGCGCAGCTTGCCCCGTGCCGACATCCACGTTGTTCATAAACAAGGGCGCACGTTCATTGCGCACGCGGCTTGCCTGTTCATCAACCGGCGCATCGATGGCAAAGATATCAAAGACCGGAGCTCCAACGACTTGCCGCTTGGACGTGTTCAAAAAGCTTTCCGCCGTCGGGTTTACGTCAAGGATCCGGTCCTTGGCATCGATCATCACAGCGGGCACCGGCAAGGTTTGCCAGATCACATCCTTAAAGTCGCTCATGCGGCCACCTGCAGGTGTGCCGACAGCGCATCACTCAAAAGCACACGCACGTCGTCTGGCGCGCCCGTCAGAACGCGTTTCCTTAGGTCCGGCGGTGTGCCCACCCGGTCCATGTACCACCCCAGATGCTTGCGGATCACACGCCGCCCCAGGTCTTCGCCGTAAAAGCTGAGAGAGGCTTCGTAGTGACGGCGCACCATGTCGGTAAAGTCCGCGCCCTTCGGCACCACAGGTTTCGGGCCCAGACCCAATCCATGGGCAATTTCGGCCAAGCGCCAAGGGGCCCCTTCGATCCCGCGTCCGATCATCACGCCATCCGCGTTTGAAGCCGTCAGCGCCGCCTTGGCGTCCGCCACGGTTCGAATGTCTCCGTTCGCCAGAACCGGGATCGACACGGCGTCTTTCACGCCCCGGATCGCGGCCCAATCGGCCTGTCCTTTGTAGAACTGACAGCGCGTCCGACCATGGATCGTGACCATCCGAATGCCTGCGGCTTCGGCGCGTTGCGCGATGTCAGCCGCGTTTAGGCAATCCTCATCCCATCCAAGCCGCGTTTTCAGCGTCACCGGCACTTTGACCGCGCCCACAACCGCTTCAATCAGGGACAAGGCATGATCGGGGGCTTTCATCAGGGCCGACCCGGACAGACCGCCCGTCACCTTTTTGGCCGGGCACCCCATGTTGATGTCGATCAGCGCTGCACCTTCGGCTTCCACCCGTCGCGCCGCTTCGGCCATCCAATGGGGATCGCGTCCCGCCAACTGCACTGCGCTGACGCCGCCTGCCTCGAAGAACGACGTGCGGCCCAATCCCAGTTCCGCGCGTTCCCGCACCCCGGGTTTCGCCTGAACCATTTCCTGACTGGCCACCATCTCGGACACCACAAGTCCCGCACCGAACGACGCGACCAATTGCCGAAATGGCAAATCGGTAATGCCCGCCATCGGGGCCAAAGCGACGGGCGGGTCCAAACAGACGGGACCGAGTTTTATTTTCATGCACAATCCTTGAGCGGTAGCGAAATCCTAGGACGCAAAAGCGCTGCTTACAGGGGCAGCAGGCAAGACAATGCGAAAAATGCGGCATATGCCTATTTTTTAAGCACATCAAGGCATAACCGCCACCATTGTCAGCAGCGTCATGACAGCCTAGACCCAAGACACCAACGAAACGACGGGGAAGATGATGGATATCCGCCTTGGCAACGGCTTTGACGTCCACAAGTTTGGGCCGGGAAATTACGTGACGCTGTGCGGTATAGATATCCCGCATGATCAAGCGCTTATGGGGCATTCTGATGCGGATGTCGCAATGCATGCAGTAACGGATGCATTGTATGGCGCATTGGCAGACGGCGATATCGGACAGCACTTCCCCCCGTCAGACAGCAAATGGGCCGGAGCGGACAGCAGCATCTTTCTGACCCACGCGATCAAACGCGCAAAAGAGCGCGGTTTCACCATCTCGAACATAGATTGCACACTGATCTGCGAGCACCCCAAAATCGGACCCCACGCTGATGCGATGCGGGCGCGAATGGCCGATCTGATGGGCCTTGAGGTCGAACGGATCAGCGTCAAGGCCACCACCTCGGAACAGCTT
Organism: uncultured Rhodobacterales bacterium; assembly: GCA_964632495.1. Taxonomy (GTDB): domain Bacteria; phylum Pseudomonadota; class Alphaproteobacteria; order Rhodobacterales; family Rhodobacteraceae; genus CALKXV01. The sequence continues at coordinate 19,860 of CAZWDS010000024.1, read as the reverse complement.
GGTTTTACAGGGCGCGGTGAAGGCATCGCGGCACTGGCAACAGCGCTTTTGGTGAAGCCATGAAGCGCCGTTTATTCCTAAGCTTCCTTGGTGCTGGCTACCTGCGGCCCGCTCCCGGCACATGGGGGTCGCTGGCCGCCCTGCCCGTCGCCTTCCTGATCTATGGTCTGGGCGGGCCTTACATGCTGGCCATTGATACGCTTTTGGTTTTTCTGTTCGGCGTGCAACTGACAAAGGTCGAAATTGCGGAAAGCGACGATCACGACCCAAGCTGGATTGTCATCGACGAAGTTGTCGGCCAATGGATCGCCCTTTTGCCCGTCGCCTTCGGAGCCTTCTATGCCGGCGTATCCCCCTTAAAGCTCTGGCCCGGCATTTTGGCCGCTTTCCTTCTGTTTCGTTTGTTCGATATCTGGAAACCTTGGCTTGTCGGCCGTGCGGATGCGCGTGGTGACGCACTGGGGGTTATGCTGGACGATGTTCTGGCCGGTATTTTTGCGGCGATCGGTGTTCTTTTGCTGGCCGCACTCGCGCATTCAGGCATTTTCCCGACCACCCCGGGCGCGTCATGAGCGCCCCACATCTTCTTGATATCGCGCGACAAAAAGGCATCATGATTGCCGTCGCGGAAAGCTGTACCGGCGGGTTATTGGCAGGGGCTTTGACCGAAGTGCCCGGATCATCCGACGTCTTTGATCGCGGCTTTGTCACCTATTCCAACGCCGCGAAATCCGAATTGCTGGGCGTGCCTCCGGCTTTGATCGAAACCCACGGCGCGGTCAGCGAAGAGGTGGCGCGCGCCATGGCGGACGGCGCGCTTTTCAATGCCGTCGCCGGATTGGCCGTGTCGATCACTGGCGTCGCAGGCCCCGGCGGAACCGAAACCAAGCCCGAGGGCATGGTTTGCTTTGGCCTGTCCGATGACACTCACCCAACGATCAGTGAAACGGTACAGTTCGGGCCCATTGGAAGATCGAAAGTGCGTGCGGCGAGCGTGGCCAAGGCGATTGCGCTTTTGACGGAACGCCTTTCATAACCGCACCAACTTTCGGCACACACGACATTTTCCGCCTCATATTTAGGCGTTTTGCAAATCGCCCAAGAAATCCGCGCCCTGCACTCCTCCCGCCACTTTTCCTTGCAGGCCGCATGCGGCACGCCGTCGCCACTACTTTCATGGAGGGGAAGAAAGATGGTCGGAGCAGATACCGCCTGGATTATCGTGGCCACAGCGCTGGTGCTGTTCATGACATTGCCGGGACTTGCACTTTTCTATGGCGGGCTTGTGCGCTCGCGCAATGTTCTCAGCGTGTTCATGCATTGTTATGCCATTGCCTGCCTGATGAGCGTGTTGTGGCTGGCCGTTGGCTATTCCATTGCGTTTGGTGGCGGGACAAGCGGCTATTGGGGCGGTTTGGACAAGATGTTCCTTTTGGGGATTACGGCGGACACGCTGGCGGGCACATTGCCCGAGGTTCTGTTCTTTGCCTTCCAGATGACCTTTGCCGTCATCACACCCGCGTTGATCGTCGGCGCCTATGTGGAGCGGGTGAATTTCGCCTTTGTTCTTTTGTTTTCCGGGCTTTGGATGTTGCTTTGCTATGCACCTGTCGTCCACTGGATTTGGGGCGGTGGCATGTTGGCCGATGGCGGCATCTTCGGGGAAACCGGCGCGCGCGACTTTGCAGGCGGGATCGTGGTGCACCAGACCGCTGGTCTGGCCGCTTTGGTGCTGGCCGTGATGCTGGGGGCGCGCAAGGATCGCAGCAAGCCGCCGCACAACCCCGGTTACGTCATGATCGGCGCGGCCATGCTTTGGGTCGGTTGGTTCGGCTTTAATGGTGGTTCGCAACTGGCCGCCGATGGTGGTGCAGCCATGGCTTTGACCGTCACCCATATCTCGGCCGCGACTGCGTCGCTGACCTGGGCCCTTTGGGAGCGGATGAAGTACGGCAAAGCCTCTCTTGTGGGTCTTGTGACAGGGACGATCGCGGGTCTGGCCTCGATCACGCCAGCCAGTGGCTTTGTCGGCCCGGTCGAAGCACTTGTGATCGGCGCTGTCGCCGGTGTGCTGTGTCAGGAAGCGGTAAATGTGGTGCGCAACATGCTGAAGATCGACGACACGCTGGATGTTTTCGCCGTGCACGGTGTCGGCGGTATCTTTGGCACGATCATGATCGCTGTCTTTGGACAGGGGTCCTTCGTGGCCCAGTTCGGCAGTCTGGCCATCGTCGGGGTCTTCACATTGGTTGTTACGGTGATCATCGCGGTTGTCGCCAAGGCCCTGGTGGGGATGCGCGTCGACCCAGAAACCGAGAACACCGGTCTGGACCTTGCCCAGCATGGAGAACGGGCCTACGACGTCACGTCTTAAGACATCTAAGCAGCAACCACCGGGCGATCCTGCTTGGTGGTTGCGCTTACGAGACGCGCGACGTCAGGCCGACCATTCCATCCGCAACAATGCGCCCGGGCAAGGTCACAGTAATCTCACTTCCTGCTTTGCCTAAGCCGCGACGACGCGCCGTGATTTGGCCACCGCGGGTTTCGACCAATCGCTGTATCCCATAAAGCCCAAAGCCGCTGCCCCGTTGGACATTGCCCGAAGCGAGGGCATTCAACGCGTCGTCGGTAATACCCGCGCCATCGTCAATGACATGCACCGCAATTTCGCCAGCGCGATCTTCAGAGACCTGAACGTCGATGGACAATGGACGGTGTGTGTTGCCGTGTTTGATGGCGTTGTCGACCAGATTGCGCAATACCACTTGCAAAACCGGACGCTCAACCTCGATCTCGGTGGCGGAGCCCGTCAACCGATGTTCACCTTTCGGATCAAGGGTCGCAAAGATCATGTCACAAAGGGGTTGAAGTTGAACCACCACCGGATGTGACTCTTGCATCGACGCCGCATGGACCGCAGACAGGATATCATCGGACATGACCAACGTCCGGTCCACGATCGCGCGGATCTTGCGCACCAATTGGTTTCGTCCATCGCCAATTTCATCGAAATCGACCAATAGTTCCTCGCAAATGTAGTTGATGTTGCGCAATGGGGCGCGGGCATCATGGATCGCCATGCCCAAGAACATCTCACGCTCGCTGTCAGCCGCTTTTTGCGCCGCAGTCAGAACCGTGCCGATCACTGTGCGATTGTCCGGCAAGGCCACCAGATTGACGACGCCCAGACCATCCACGCGCACTTCGCCGGTTTTTTCGATCCAACTGCGCGACAAAAGAGGTTCGGCCAAAGACCCCATGACTTCGGTCGGAACCTGGCCGATCACATCGTCGCGGGTCAGGCCGGTGGCATTTTCGGCGCGTGCATTCCAAAAGACGATGCAGGGATCGCCTTGGTCGGGATAAACAAGCGCAAAGGCGGGTGTTTCAACGAAATCGAGCAATCTGAGAGTTTTCATACCCCCTCGGCTAAGGCGCATTTCCTAAAATTAGACTAAGATCACAACCATGTGCCGCACTTGCCAAGTGGGGGGCAGACTGCTTAGGTGTTTGCTGGCAAAACCGGGACCCGAATGACCAAGCGTGAGACCTATATCAGCCGTCAAGCCAAACGGCTTTCGACCGGTCAGATCGACCGGCGGCGCTTTGTGATGTCGGCTTTGGCCACGGGTGTCACCATGCCAACGGCCATGTCTTTGGCCAGCCGCGCCGAGGCCAGCGTGCCAAAGCGTGGCGGGCATCTCAGGTTTGGCATATCGACCAAACGGAACATGGCCGCACAGATCAACCGTGCGAGGGGCAGTACGCTGCTTACTTTGGACGCGCAAAATCGCGTAGAGGGCGATTTGGCCGAGCATGTCACAGGATCAGCTGACGGGCGCGTTTGGGACGTGTCGTTGCGCCCCGGCGTGGCCTTTCATTCCGGCAAACCTGTCGAGGCTGACGATGTCATCGCATCCCTTGGCAAAATCACCGGCCTGATCGAACGCGTTGAGGTCGATGAAACGCATTTGCGCCTTCATCTGAAAACCCCGCATCCCTCGTTTGATCGCCAGCTGACTGATCCAGGCCTGATCATACTGCCTGCCAAGAATGGGCGCGTTCAACCCGACAGCCGCGATGGCACCGGTGTGTACCAACTGGACGTCATTCGAGAGGACGGCACAGTACGTCTGATCCGCAATCCCAGCCACTGGCGGCAAGATCGGGGGCATTTTGCTTCGGTCGATCTGATCCCCCTGTCCGATGCGCGGCTTGGCCAAAGCGCGATTATGACCGGCGAGGTCGATGCCATTGACGCGGTTGATCCGCGCACCTTGGCTATGTTGGCCAGCCTGCCCGGTCTGAAGATCGCCGAAACCGAGGGGGACCAGCATCTGGCGCTGGACCTGCATATTCCGGATGCGGAGGTCCGCACTGCGCTGCGCTTTGCGCTGGATCGCTTGGCCTTGTTGGAGCGCGGTGTTCTGGGACATGGGGCCTTGGGCGATGATGCGCCGAACCGAGGTGCCACGACTGAAAACCTTTATGACCCGGATCGCGCGCGTCATCACATTCGGGCAGCCGGTGCGCGCAACGTCGTCAGATTGGATGTGGATACCGAAGGGGCCGAAGGCAGTACCGATTTGTTGGCGCTTTTGGACGCGCCAGCACGCGCTGCCGGATTTGACCTGCGTCCGGTTGCGCGGGGTCTGCCTGCTGCTGTATTTGCACGACGCCTGCGTGGACATGAAAACGTGGCCCGGCCCAATGAACAGACCAACCGATTGATCCCGCTTTGGACCAATGATCTTGTCGCTCATTCCGAGACACTAACGCCCGATCCGAAAGCCCGCCTTGATACGGATGTCGTCACACGTTGGTGGTTCGCCTGATCCTCTAAAAGATAAGAAGCGCCCGGTCGAAACCGGACGCTTCCCGTGACACACCTGCCGTCCCTCAGCAAACACCTGAAGAACGACCGATGAACGTGTTGCGCAGGACGGCGTAATTGCCGCGCTGCATGCATTCATTGGGTCCTTGGCATTTCGCCTTAGACAGCCCGCCGCCACCAGCGACGCCAAAGGGTCAGTGCACGCTCACGCGCCGCACCCCCTTTAAGGGCCAATTTCAAAATATAGGTCATCTGCTCATTCCTGCCTCGGCTCGGGTTTCTCCCGTGCTCGAAGACGATCATCCCTAGGACTGCACTTTGGCTCAATCCCCTGATGTGCCAAATAGCGGGGATCGCGGCAGTTCTGCTACAAATTCATCTCTAAAAATGTAAGAAACGGGCGGATTTCCGCCCGTTTCCAGCAATTTCAATCCGTTGAGCGGCGAACTTACTTCAGCGCCGCATCGGTAATCACATGGGTCCAGGCCCCTTCTGGTGCCTTGGTGATCACCGGATCCGAACCACCTGACATCAGTGATGCCACGGTGCGTTCGTAATCCGCCGGATCAAGCGCACCGTTCGAACCAGCCGTCAGCTTGGCAATTTCGCCCATCATGCGCACCTGATGACCTTCCGTCTGGGCACCGGTCTCGTCGTACTCCAAAACGATCATAGCCGCGTCTTCCGGGTTTTCTTCGGCCCACTTCCAACCTTTCATCGAAGCGCGCACGAAACGCTCCATCTTACCGGCAAAGCCTTCTTCGGACAGACGATCTTCAAGCACATACAGACCGTCTTCCAGCGTTGCCACGCCCTGATCTTCGTACTTGAAGGTGATCAGATCGTCCGCAGCCACACCGGCATCAATGACCTGCCAGTATTCGTTGTACGTCATCGTCGAGATGCAATCAGCCTGACGCTGCAGCAACGGATCCACGTTGAAGCCCTGCTTCAGAACTGCGACGCCATTTTCGTCTGCGCCATCTGTTTCGATGCCAAGCTGGCTCATCCAGGACATGAACGGAAATTCATTGCCGAAGAACCAGACGCCAAGGGTCTTGCCCTTGAAATCGTCAGGGCTGGCGATCCCGGCATCCTTCCAGCACGTCAGCTGCATACCCGAGGATTTGAAAGGCTGGGCGATATTAACCAACGGCAGACCTTTTTCACGAGCCGCTAAGGCCGCCGGCATCCATTCGACCAACACATCGGCCCCGCCACCCGCGACCACCTGAGGTGGTGCGATATCCGGGCCACCGGGCTTGATCGTGACGTTCAGGTCTTCTTCTTCATAGAACCCGTTCTCAAGCGCCACGTAATAGCCCGCGAATTGCGATTGCGTGACCCACTTCAGCTGCAACGTCACATCGTCCGCCGCCTGCGCACTTGTGGCCATCGCCAAGGCAACAGCGCTTCCCAAAACATATTTCATCATCATACTCCCAGTTTGGTCTTCATTTATGTCGTTGTGACGGGTGCCAGAACGTGACGCGCGCCTCGGCCAGCGCCACAAGCCCGTAAACCACCGATCCCGTCAGGGCGGCTACGGCTATTTCTGCCCATACAAGATCGATGGACAAGCTTCCGACCCCGGTCGAGATGCGAAATCCCATGCCGCGCGTCGGAGAGCCAAAATATTCAGCAACAATAGCGCCGATCAGCGCCAATGTCGTCGCAATCTTCAAACCGTTGAACACGAACGGCATGGCGGCAGGCAAACGGAGTTTCCACAAGGTTTGCCAATAACTGGCCGCATAGGTCTGCATCAGGTCTTTTTGCATGGCACTGGCCTCGCGCAGCCCCTGCACAGTGTTCACAAGGATGGGGAAAAACACCATCACCACGACCACGGCGGCTTTCGAATGCCAGTCGAATCCGAACCAACTGACCAAAATCGGGGCGATCCCGACGATTGGAAGGGCGGCAACGAAATTACCAATCGGCAAAAGGCCCCGGGTCAGGAACGACGACCGGTCGATCAGAATGGCTGTGCCGAAGGCGGCGGTGGCCCCGATCAGG
>CAZWDS010000024.1:8123-12994 GCA_964632495.1 uncultured Rhodobacterales bacterium | reverse complement strand
CTTCAGAACGGTCTGGACGAAATCTTCCCAAAGGGTGCCTGTTTCGGCCATGAACCGCGCGGCGACGATCGACGGTGCGGGCAGGATCACGGGTGAGACCTCAAAAGCCCGCACAAGGCCTTCCCAAAGGCCGACCAGACTGGCGCCGAACAACAAGGGTACGATCACTTGGACAATGCGCCGGTCGTGCAGGGGCGAGCGGGCCAAAACCACATTCAGCCCCCAGGCCGCCAACCAGAACAAAATGGCACCCCACAGCCAGATCATGCCTCGACCCCCATGCGTTTCAGCGTCACGCGCTGCAGCCAGCCGATCAGAGTTACCAGCACACCCGCCAAAATGGCGGCGGCAAACAAGGCTGACCAGATTGCTAAGGGCGTGCCGAACTGATCGCCGATCAGGATGCGTGCCCCAAGCCCTGAAATCGCGCCCGTCGGCAATTCGCCCACAATGGTGCCCACCAAAGCCGCTGCGATCCCGATCTTGAGCGATGTGAACAAGTAGGGCACCGAAGATGGCAGACGCAGCTTTAAGAAGGTGGCAAACCCGCTGGCGCTATAGGTTTTCAACAGGTCCAATTGTTCCCGTCCGGGAGCACGCAGGCCCTTCACCATGCCCACCAACACAGGAAAGAAACACAAGTAGGCCGATATGATCGCTTTCGGCACCGTTCGGTCTTCGATCCCCAATTGGCCCGACAGAACAATGATCATCGGAGCCAAAGCCACAATCGGCACGGTCTGGCTGATGATCGCCCAGGGCATGACGCTCATTTCCATGGTCCGGCTGTAGACGATACCGATCGCGCCCAGAATGCCGATGGTTGTGCCAAGGGCGAAACCGAACAATGTGGATTGCAAAGTGATCCAGCCATGGAAAATGAGACTGCGCTTGGAAAAGGCACGTCCCTTCAGCGCCATGTCCCCTGTCGTCTTCCACAACTCTTGCCCCACCTGCACAGGCGTCGGCAGGCGCGGACGATCCAAGGCATAGCCGCGCGCGATCTGGCCGGGATTTTTCATCATCAGTGTAAAGGCCGAGGTTTCGGACCGCGTCCGCGCATCATCGGGCGTGACGGCAACCCCTGCCCGCTCGGCCATATCCAGCGCCTGCCAGATGTTCATCGGTGCCACGGCCAACACCCAAAGCCCAACAATGGCGGCCAGAACGGTCAAGACCGGGGCGATCTGTTTCATGAGACAGCCCTATCAAAGACGATCTCTGACGCAGAGATCGCAACCGAAAATGACGCAGTCTCGGCGCGTCCAAAATTCCGCGTCGGAATTTGAAACGGAGTTTGCGTCACACTCCACGTCACCGCCGCCACTCCATCCGGAGTTCGGGCAGGCCATCAATGCCATCCGGAAGACGCTCGACAACCTCGAACCCTTCACGTTTGTAGAACCGCTGAGCAGCCTGATTGGGGTCATGGGTGTTCAGTTGCAGATAGTCCCGCCCCAGCTTTGATCTGTCCAACAATGTCTTGCCCAATCCGGCACCGGGACGCGACGTGTAAAGCGCACCGATATGACCCGTTTCGGGATTGAGTGACAGATAGCCGTCGCAAGGTTCTCCGATGAGATAGATGTCTCGCGCTGGCATGGCCTCGACAATCATCGCCGTCAAAGCGTCAAGCGAATGCAACCGGGGCAACCAATCGGTCTGGTCGATCCAAGCGCTGACGATCCTTGCACAGCTTGCCGCATCACCGGGGCCAGCCCGACGCACCGGCTCTTTGCTCCACCAAAGCAGAACATCGGGCAAGCCTTCTTCGTTGTCGCCATCGGTTTGCAACACCTCGTCAAACCCCTCACGCGCATAGAACCGCCGGGCCCCTTCGTTCGCGACAAAGGTCCATAGAGACACCGCCGACAACTTGTCTTTCGCCCGATCCAGAAGTGCTTTGCCCAAACCATTGGACCGCGCTTTTTCGACCACAAACAAATCTGTCACCTCGCCCTCGCAGGCATCAAGCGTCATGAAGCCGAACACAGGCGTTCCCACCACAAAGACCTTGCGGTCGGGAAACACGACGTTGCGGTAGTGCCGTTCGACACTTGAAGCCTCGTGTATCCGAGGCATCCAGTCGGTCCCATCAATCCAAGCGTTCTTGATCGCGACACAGACCGAAACATCGTCCAAATCGCCGTGTCTGATCGCCGCGGTCATAAGTCATCCCCATGCCCGGCCCGCAACCCATCACGCACCCGATGCGCAACTTCGATGAAAGCGGCACTGTCGCGGATTTCAAGGGGACGTTCTTTCGGGAGAGGACTGTCGATGACGTCGGTAATCCGTCCGGGACGCGGCGACATGACGACGATTTTGGTCGACAAATAAACCGCCTCGGGGATTGAATGAGTGACAAAACCAATCGTCTTTCCCGTGCGTGCCCAGAGGCTTAACAGTTCTTCGTTCAACCGATCGCGCACGATCTCGTCCAAGGCACCGAACGGTTCGTCCATCAGCAATATGTCGGCATCAAATGCGAGGGCGCGCGCAATGCTCGCGCGTTGCTGCATCCCGCCTGAAAGCTGCCAAGGGAACTTCTTGCCGAACCCGCCAAGGTCCACCAGCTCCAAAACCTTCTCGGTCCGCTCTTTCATCTCGGCCTTGGAAAACCCCATGATTTCCAAAGGAAGGTGAATATTCCCCGCAATCGTCCGCCAAGGATAAAGCCCTGCCGCCTGAAACACATAGCCATAGGCGCGCGCTTGGCGGGCCTCGTCGGGTGTCATCCCGTTGACGGTGAGCGTGCCACCGGTGGGATGTTCCAAGGCGGCGATGGTTCTTAGGAACGTTGTCTTGCCACAGCCGGAGGGGCCAATGAAGGAGACGAAGTCGCCCTTGTTGATTTCAAGGTTGACGTCCTGAAGCGCGTGGACAGGGCCATCGTTGGTTTCAAACGTTAGGTCCAAAGATTGCGCATGGATGACGGTCGCCAGTGTCACGTATTGTACGCCTTCAGTCGCATCTTTTAAGCTTTGTTTTGGTGTCCGGTGCATCGAAATCGGCCAGCAGAATCGCGTCTTCTTCGGGCAGCGTTTCGACAATGAACGACAACGGCCAACTTGCCCCCTCGCCCTGACATTCGGTCTCAAATCGCTGAACGTTTGGACCAATCTTTGTCGTTTTGATGATGGTGCAAAAACTCTCGTGAAACTCCAGCACGGTCTGATCAAAGATCACCGCTGTATCGTCCCGCTCTGCCGCACCGGCCGCCCGAGCACATCCCCCCAGATTGCCGAAAACATCATCGGCATTGGCGCAAGAGGCGAAGATGGCAAACAAGATGCAAAGCACTGTCCGCATTTTACACTCCCGTCGCCGGGATCCCCGTCCGCTCGACCGGTCTCGGGGACGTCAGTTCCTTCCACGACGAAAGAGCCTTGTTCACCGGATTGTTCGCCTCGCGCCGCACGAATTTGCCGTGACCTTCCTGCGTGCGTATCTCGCCATCATGCACCGCCACATGGCCGCGGGTCAGCGTAAAGCGTGGCAAACCTCTGACGTGTTTGCCCTCGAAGACGTTGTAATCAATGGCTGATTGCTGTTTGCCCGCCGTGATGGTTTTCTCCTTCTCAGGATCCCAAACCACGATATCCGCGTCGGCCCCAACCAGAATGGCACCCTTCTTGGGATAGCAATTCAGGATCTTGGCGATATTGGTCGAGGTGACGGCCACGAATTCCTGAGGCGTCAGTCGTCCCGTCGCCACACCATGCGTCCAAAGCATCGGCATCCGATCTTCCAAGCCGCCGGTGCCATTGGGGATCTTGGGGAAATCACCGACGCCGTATCTTTTCTGTTCGGTCGAAAAGGCGCAATGATCCGTCGCCACCACACTCAAAGACCCCGCCTGCAACCCGGCCCAAAGGCTATCTTGGTGCTGCTTATTGCGGAACGGAGGCGACATCACGCGCTGCGCGGCGTGGTCCCAATCCTTGTTGAAGTATTCGCTTTCATCCAGGGTCAGATGCTGGATCAAAGGTTCGCCCCAAACGCGCTTGCCGTTCTGACGCGCGCGCCGGATCGCTTCGTGCGCTTCTTCGCAGGAGGTATGCACAACGTAAAGCGGCACACCCGCCATATCGGCGATCATGATGGCGCGGTTGGTCGCCTCGCCTTCCACCTGAGAGGGGCGCGAATAGGCGTGGGCTTCGGGCCCAGTGTTGCCTTCGGCCAAAAGCTTCGCCGACAGTTCCGCGACCACATCACCGTTCTCGGCATGGACCATAGCGATACCGCCCAACTCGGCCAGACGCTGGAACGACGCATACATTTCGTCATCATTCACCATCAACGCGCCTTTGTAGGCCATGAAATGCTTGAAGGTGGTGATCCCCTCTTTCTCGATCACAGACGCCATCTCGTTGAACACCTGCTCGCCCCACCATGTGACGGCCATGTGATACGAGTAATCGCAGTTCGCCTTGGTCGATTTGTTATGCCACATCTGCAAAGCGTCATGGAGGCCTTGACCCGGCGCGGGCAAAGCGAAATCCACCACCATGGTCGTGCCACCGGACAAAGCCGCCCGCGTGCCGCTTTCGAAATCATCCGTCGAATAGGTGCCCATAAACGGCATCTCAAGATGGGTATGGGGATCAATCCCGCCCGGCATCACGTAACACCCCGTGGCGTCCAACACCTCGTCACCCGACAAACTTTGGCCAATCTCGACGATCCTGCCGCCCTCGACCAACACATCTGCCGCATAGGACAAATCCGCCGTCACCACCGTTCCGTTCTTGATCACTGTCGACATCATATGCTCCCCGTTTTCTCTGTGTCCGGCTTTCTTCTTGTTGAAAATATGCCGGGGTCCGGGGCAGCGCCCCGGCGCGCGCAAAACGTGTAGTGCGGGTCGT
>CAZWDS010000024.1:0-8113 GCA_964632495.1 uncultured Rhodobacterales bacterium | reverse complement strand
CTCTCAATCCTTGTAGTCCGGTTCTTCTTTGTCCAGCACCCGCTTCATCTCGGCAAAATGCGCGAATTCCGCATCGCGATAGGTCTCCCATTCTGCCGCCGTTTCTTCGGCCAAATCGTCGGCCATGATTTGTAACGGCTGCCCCGTGGAATAGGCCAAGAGCAGCGTCTTGGCCGCCCGTTCCAAGTGATAAAGTGCATCCCAAGCTTCGGCGACCGAGTTGCCAAGCGTTGTGACCCCGTGGTTCTGCATCATGACGCTGCGATGATTGCCCACGGTTGAGGCGATCCGCTCGCCCTCTTCACCCTCACTCGCGATGCCACCAAAGGCCATGTCATAGGCCAAACGTTTGTGGAACCGCGCGGTGACCTGATCAATCGGATAGATCGTCGGATCCTTCAGCCCGCAAAGCGCGGTCGCATGAGGCGGGTGGATATGAAGCGCGACACGGGCTTGCGGGAGGTTCCGATGAAGCGCCGAATGGATCGACCAGGCCGAGGGGTCCGGCGCATCCGGGCGGTCCATTGTGCTGGGATCATCCGCATCGCAGAGCACCAGATCGCTGGCCCGGACGCGGGACCAATGCACCCAACGGGGGTTCACCAGAAACTTCTTTCCGTCCGCCGAGGTCGCCGCCGAGAAATGGTTCGCCACCCCTTCGTGCCAGTCGTTGCGACACGACAGTCGGATGGCAGCCGCCAGGTCGATGCGGATTTGGGTTTCGTTCAGGGTGTCATCGTGTTGGGTCATTCGTTCGTCTCCGATTCAGGCGTCTTGGATACGATCCAATCCTCGCCGATCAGGTTGGCCTCGACCCCCAATTCCAAGTTGAGATGGTGGAGTCTGAGATCCCGTTCCAACATGTGGCCAAGTCCAACCACCCTTGGGGGCGTGACTTCCCAGTTATGGTCTGCGTCGCCACAGGCTACAATCAAATCGCCATCAGAATCGCGCATGACCAGCTTAATAGGTCGAGATTTCTCGAATATGTGCTGACAGATGAATACTGCAGTATTCCCTGGGACGTCTCCTAGCCTCACTCCACAATCCCCGCCGTCTCCACAACTGCGTGAAACAAAACATCCGCGCCCGCTGTGGACCATTCTTTGGAAATCTCTTCGGCCTCGTTGTGGCTGAGGCCATCTACACAAGGGCACATGACCATTGCCGTGGGTGCCACATCATTGATCCAACATGCATCGTGACCGGCGCCCGAGACGATGTCCATGTGGCCATAGCCAAGCCGTTCCGCCGCGTCGCGCACCGCGCTTACGCAGCCCTCATCAAAGGCGGGTGGGTCGAATTGACCGACGATCTCGGCCTCAAACGACACTTCGATGTCTTCGCACAGTTTCGGCGCGCGCTCCATCAGTTCGGCGACCATTCCGTTCAGCTTGTCCAGAATGTGGGTGCGCATGTCGACGGTGAAGACGACCTTGCCGGGGATGATGTTGCGGGAGTTCGGGTAGACGTCCACATGACCAATCGCCCCGACCGCATTGGGCTGGTTCTTCATGGCGATCTCGTGGACCAGCTCGGTCACCAGCGCCAAACCGCGTCCGGCGTTCTTTCGCATGTGCATGGGGGTTGAGCCTGTGTGGCTTTCCTTGCCCGTGATCGTGCATTCGATCCAACGGAGGCCCTGACCGTGGGTGACAACGCCGATATCTTTGCCCTCGGCTTCAAGGATGGGCCCTTGTTCGATGTGAAGTTCAAAGAAGGCGTGCATCTTGCGGTCGCCGACCTTTTCAGGCCCCTTCCAGCCGATCCGTTCCAACTCGTCCCCAAAGCGTTTGCCCGCCGCATCCACCTTGTCATAGGCCCAATCCAAGGTGTGCTTGCCCGCAAACACACCGGACGCCAGCATGGCGGGCGCATAGCGTGTGCCTTCTTCGTTGGTCCAGTTGGTGACAACGATCGGATGCTTGGTCTTGATGCCCAGATCGTTCAGGGTGCGGACAATCTCCAAGCCACCCAAGACACCCAGCACGCCATCGTATTTGCCGCCCGTGGGCTGCGTGTCCAGATGAGAGCCGACATAGACCGGCAGCGCGTCCGGGTCCGTGCCTTCGCGACGCGCGAACATATTGCCCATTTCGTCGACGCCCATGGTGCAGCCTGCCGCGTCGCACCATTTCTGGAACAGGTGGCGGCCTTCGCTGTCTTCATCCGTCAGGGTCTGGCGGTTGTTACCGCCTGCGATGCCGGGGCCGATTTGGGCCATCTCCATCAAACTGTCCCAAAGACGGTCTCCGTCGATGCGCATGTTGGCGGCGGGTGTGCTCATGGCTGTCCCCTTGGGCGAAGATTGCAATGCATTATTGACCAAACGGTCAGGAACACGCTAGCAGAGGTTAAAGGCCAGTCAAGCCGCAAGGCCGGGAGTTTCCGTTGAACGCCAATTCACCGCAAACGCGCATCCAGAAGAAAAACCGCGAGGCTATTCTGGACGGCGCTTTGGATGTTTTTTCCGCCGAGGGGTTTCGGGGCGCGACGCTGGACAAGATCGCCAGTGCGGCTGGTTTGTCAAAGCCGAACCTTCTGTATTATTTCCCGTCAAAAGAGGCGATTTACACCGAAGTTCTGTCGTCGTTGCTGGACACTTGGCTGAATCCGTTGATTGACGTGGACGGGCGCGGTGATCCGGTGGACGAAATCTTGGGCTATGTGCGGCGCAAACTTCAGATGAGCCGCGATTACCCCCGCGAAAGCCGTCTGTTCGCCAATGAAATCGTCCAAGGGGCGCCGCGTATTCTGGATCAGATCGAAGGCCCTTTGCGCCAACTTGTCGATCAAAAGTGCGCCTTGTTCAAAAGCTGGGCAGATGACGGACGGATTGCGGAAATTGATCCTTACCATTTGATCTTTTCCATCTGGGCGACGACCCAGCATTATGCAGACTTCAGCGTGCAGGTTGGCGGCATTCTTCGGTCGGATGGTGATACGCATTTCCCCGACGCCGAGGCTTTTTTGATGACGCTGTACAGATCAGTTCTGACGCCACGCCCAATTTAACTTTTTCTCCACCTCTCTGGGTCACGATAAAACTTGTGGGGGTCTGTAAGAGGACCACAAATATGTTTCCCGCTGCAAATGTATCGACTGCGGTCGTGAAGCCGGTGCAACCCGCACCCGCTGTCACCGCCCAGAAGACATCGCAGCCGCAAGCGCCCGAAACAGCGCGCACAAGTTCCGGAGAATCCGCGGCGGCCAATATCAAGGCTGAGACGTCCATCGCTGTTCAGGCGACCGAACAAGCAGCCGTTGCCCCAAGACTTCGCGATCAAGAAACCGCAGAGCGTACGGATCGTTCCCAACAGAACGTCGATCAACACGCCGGACCACCGCCCACCTTCAAGGAAAGCCCCTTGGAACGACAGGCCCGTGTCGCCTTTGATCCACCCGACGGCGCGCAAACCGAGCCGCGTGTCGCAGAGGTAAGCGATCCCCCCGACCGCGCACCTGCGTCGGAAGAGGCTTTTGCGCAAGCCGAACTGCCAGCCGATCCGCCACCGACGCGAACGGAAAAGGCCGAAGCAAGCTTTTCCGAGACCAAATCCATGGCTGATCAGAAAGATCCCGCAAGCGTGGATGTGGCACGCTAAGACATTCGCTTGACTGTTGGTCCCTCAGATGACCGAAGCGCGATCCGGCGCAATGACAGGCACAGCCCCGGCTTTGGCCAGCTTGTTCAACAGGGCCGGTGAGCCTTCTGTCTTGGCCAGATCATGCTCGGCATCTGTGATGCCCACGTATTGGACGAACATCGCTTCGCCCGAGACCAGATGTATCTCTGGCCACTGTGACGCGGCAAGGATCACGTTGGTGATGGTGCCGCTCGCCGTTCCGTCAATTGGCGCACCTAGCGGAATGCGATCATTCAGCCCCAAAGGCGTGCCGCGACCAAACTGCCCCGTGGCCATCACAAGCTCAAAGGCCAGAAACCGCTGCAAAGCGACGATGGCCCAATCCCCCTGCCGGTCACTTTCCAAGACAAACTCGACGCCCGCGCCCGAATCTTGTCCCGGCGGGACCGGCTCGACGACATCTTCCCAAGGATTGGAATAGCCGGACGTGACATAAAGCCAGCTGTTTCGCGTGTCGGTCGGCGCAAATTCGAAGATACCGTGGGTCAGCCAGTGCGGGTCAATGTTCACGTCCCCGAACGCCGCGAACGTATCCTGCGACAACGGAAATATACCCTGTGCCACCGGCCCGAACATCGCGGGATAAACATCTTCCTCGCGCTGTTTCCATGCGGTTTCCAGAAGGCTCATTCGGCGGCGCGGCTTGCCGGATTGTTTGGGTGCATTGTCCAGTTTGCGTAATCCGCCTCAACAGGTTTGCCGGTGCGAGCATCCACGGTGCCGGGTTGCAGTTCTTCCATGGTGATGCAGTTTTCGACCGGACAAACATCAATGCAAAGGTTACAAGCCACGCATTCTTCGTCGATCACCTCGAACGTGCGGTCGGTGCTCATGGAAATTGCTTGGTGCGATGTATCCTCGCAGGCCGCGTAACACCGGCCGCACTTGATACAGGCGTCCTGATCGATCCGCGCTTTGGTCACGTAGTTCAGGTTCAGGTACTGCCAGTCCGTCACATTCGGCACCGCACGACCCGACACTTCGGCGACCGAGGCATAGCCCTTTTCGTCCATCCAGTTCGACAGACCTGCCGTCAGTTCCTTGATGATGCCAAAGCCATAAACCATCGCCGCCGTGCAAACCTGCACGTTGCCCGCGCCCAAAGCCAAATACTCGGCCGCGTCGCGCCATGTGGTCACGCCGCCAATACCGCTGATCGGCAGGTCGGCGGTTTCCGGGTCGCGCGCAATCTCGGCCACCATGTTCAGCGCAATCGGTTTCACCGCCGCGCCGCAATAGCCACCATGGCTGCCTTTGCCATCAATCGAAGGCTCGGGGCTCATCGTATCAAGGTTCACGGATGTGATCGACGACACCGTATTGATCAGGCTGACTGCATCGGCTTTGCCCGCATGAGCGGCACGTGCGGGGTATCGAATGTCGGTGATGTTCGGCGTCAGCTTGACGATCACCGGCATGTCGCAGTGTTCCTTGCACCACTCGGTCACCATCTGGATGTATTCGGGCACCTGACCCACGGCCGACCCCATGCCGCGCTCACTCATCCCGTGAGGGCAGCCAAAGTTCAGCTCGATCCCGTCAGTGCCGGTGTCTTCGACGCGGGGCAGGATCTCTTTCCAGGCGGCTTCTTCGCAAGGCACCATGATCGAGGTGACAAGAGCGCGGTCGGGGTAATCCTTCTTCACCCGCGTGATTTCTTCCAAATTCACCTCAAGCGGACGATCCGTGATCAACTCGATATTATTGATCCCCAAAACGCGCCGGTCTGCTCCATAAATAACGCCATAACGTGGTCCGTTGACGTTGACGATCGGAGGCCCCGCTTCGCCAAGCGTCTTCCAGACGACACCGCCCCAACCGGCTTCGAACGCGCGGCGGACGTTGTATTCCTTGTCGGTCGGCGGCGCCGAGGCCAGCCAGAAGGGATTTGGGCTTTTGATGCCAATGAAATTGCTTGTTAGATCAGCCATGTTGGCTCTCCTTCACGTCCGGTCGAGGGGCGATTTCTGCGCAGAAATCGGTGCAAAAAATGCGCATTTTTTGCCTCCTTCAAAGCCCCAACAGGTTTCTATGAATGTCTTCCGCCGCGTCGCGCCCTTCCGCCACGGCCGTCACCGTCAAATCGTCGCCGCCCGCCGCGCAATCACCGCCGGCCCAGACCAATGGGATCGACGTGCGCCCTGCCCCCGAAACGGCAATTTTAGGGCCGTCCAGCTCCAACCCCTCCGGCACGCCGTCCAACGTTTGCCCGATGGCCAGCAAAAGCTGATCGGCGGCAAGACGGAACATCTCGCCCGTGCCCTTCAGGCCCGTTGCGCTGCTTTCGGTGTATTCGAATTCGACCTCTCGCACAGATCCGTTGCCATGGACCGCGACGGGCTTGGCGTTGAACACCAGCCGCACGCCCTTTGAGGCCGCCAAGTCCTGTTCATAAGGACTGGCTGGCATCGCGTCCTGACCACGACGATATACAATCGTCACATCTTCCGCGCCCAAAAGCTTGGATTGTACCGCGGCGTCGACGGCGGTCATGCCGCCGCCGATCACCACGACACGGCGCCCGACGGACAGGGAGGTAAGATCACCCGCCTGACGCAACTCGGAAATGAAATCCACGGCATCCCGTACGTTATCTTTGTCTGCCCCATCCGAGGTCAGTGCATTCACGCCCTGAAGCCCGATGCCTAAGAAAATGGCGTCATGGTCATTGCTCAAAGCGTCCAGCGTCAGAACCGCGCCAAGGGGACGTTCATATTCGATTGTGATTCCACCGATTTGCAGCAACCAATCCACTTCGGCCTGCGCAAAGTTTTCCACTGTTTTATAACTGGCGATTCCATATTCATTCAGCCCACCCGGTTTGGGACGCGCGTCATAGATCACCACGTCATGGCCTTTCATCGCCAAACGATGCGCACAGGCCAATCCCGCAGGACCGGCGCCGACCACGGCCACACGTTTTCCTGTCGGTTCGCCACGACTGAACGGATGCACACCGCCCGCCATCAATCCGTCCGTCGCATAGCGTTGCAACCGGCCAATCTCGACCGGCTTGCCTTCGGCGGCTTCGCGCACACAGGCTTGCTCGCACAAAGTTTCGGTCGGGCAGACCCGGGCGCACATGCCACCTAAGATGTTCTGATCAAAGATCGTCTGGCCAGCCCCATCCGGCTGACCCGCCTGAATCTGGCGAATGAACAATGGGATATCAATGGCCGTCGGGCACGCCGTTATGCAAGGCGCATCATGGCAGAAATAGCAGCGGTCCGCAGCCACCAAGGCCTCGTGCCCATCAAAGGGCGCATGCAGATCTTCGAAATTCTCGGCCAGAACCTCAGGCGTCAATCGCGCCGGTGCAACCCCGGGCGTGCGCGGCGAGTTCGTCATGGGATGCTCTCCTTGGCTGCCTGCCTTCAGCTTGCCACAGGAAAAAATTTTATCAACTGGTAAATTTTTGAAATGGTACTTTTGCGAAGGTGCTTTTCCTTTACGTCCGGCTTGCTTATATAGATTTGCAACGACAACAGGGCAGAACTGAGGGGCACGCATGGCAACGCGATCGCACGATGATGACGTAGAATTCATCAAGGCATTGGCCGAGCTTTTAAGCGACAACGATCTTTCCGAATTGCAGGTGAAACGGGACTATCCCGAGGACGGCAGTCTAAATGTGCGTGTCAGCCGCATCAGTTCGGTCGCACCACCCGTTGCCGTGCAAATGCCTGCCGCAGCACCGGTTGCCGTACCCGCTGCGCCCGTCGCGGCACCGGCCGAAGGCGACGGCGATCCAACCAGCCTGCCGGGTGCGATCGTCTCGCCTATGGTCGGCACCGTCTATTTGTCCCCCGAACCCGAAGCCCCAGCCTTCGTTACGGTCGGCGACAAAGTGACCGAAGGCCAACCTCTTTTGATCATCGAAGCTATGAAGACCATGAACCAGATCCCGGCGCCAAAAACCGGTACGGTGAAGCGCATTCTGGTCGAAGACGGTGCACCGGTCGAATTCGGTGCGCCCCTGATGGTGGTCGAGTAGGCGCTTGGCCATGTTCGACAAAATCCTGATCGCCAATCGGGGCGAAATCGCACTGCGCGTTATCCGCGCCTGCCGAGAAATGGGCATCACAAGTGTCGCCGTGCATTCCACCGCCGACACCGACGCCATGCATGTGCGGATGGCCGACGAAAGCGTCTGCATCGGCCCGCCACCCGGCACCGAAAGCTATCTGTCGATCCCGGCCATCGTTTCAGCCTGTGAAATCACCGGGGCTCAAGCGATCCATCCGGGCTATGGCTTTTTGTCAGAGAACGCCAAGTTCGTACAAATTCTGGAAGACCACGGGCTGACCTTCATCGGCCCCTCGGCCGAACACATCCGCATCATGGGCGACAAGATCACCGCCAAGGACACGATGAAAAAGTTGGGCGTGCCTTGCGTGCCGGGGTCTGACGGCGGTATCGACACGGTGGAAGATGCGCTGAAAATCGGCGAAGAGTTTGGCTATCCC
>CAZWDS010000023.1:42759-43024 GCA_964632495.1 uncultured Rhodobacterales bacterium | reverse complement strand
TCTCAAGCCCATAGTGATCGTCATCTAGCACCTTTTGCGCGCGACCCAAGTCTTTCTTGACCCGAGACTTCGTGCCCCAAGGGATCGACAGCATCCAATCAAGGTAGTTGCGCACTACGGTCGCTTCCGCAGACATCGGCGACATGGTCTTCAGCTTTTTCAGCTCACCTTCCGCCTTCTCTCGCGCTTCTTTCGAAAACTTGGTTTCTTCGATCTTGTCTTCCAGCTCGGCAATCTCGTTACTGCCTTCTTCGCCGTCGCCAAG
>CAZWDS010000023.1:21836-42749 GCA_964632495.1 uncultured Rhodobacterales bacterium | reverse complement strand
TTCCTTGACCTTCTCAAGGCCAAAGTGATCGTTGTCCAAAACGTCCTGCGCGGTGGCAAGGTTCTTTTTGGTGCGTGATTTCACGCCCCACGGCAGGCCCAGAACCCAATCCATGTAGTTGCGCACAACCGTGGCCTCAGCCGACATCGGGGACATCGACTTGAGCTTTTTCAGCTCTGCCTCGACTTTTTCGCGGGCTTCTTTGGATAGCTTGGTTTCAGAAATCTTCTCTTCAAGTTCCTGAACTTCGTTCTGGCCCTCTTCGCCGTCGCCAAGTTCCTTCTGAATGGCTTTCATCTGCTCATTCAAATAATACTCGCGCTGCGTACGCTCCATCTGAGACTTCACGCGCGTCTTGATCTTTTTCTCGACCTGAAGCACCGACATTTCGCCCTGCATCATGCCGTAAACCGCCTCAAGGCGTTCTGCGACGGACAGCGTTTCAAGAAGCCCCTGCTTCTTGTCCACTTCGATGCCAAGATGTCCCGAGACCAGATCAGCCATTTTCGACGCCTCATGCGTTTCGGCGACCTGTGTCAGGGCTTCTTCGGGAACGTTCTTTTTCACTTTTGCGTACCGCTCGAACTCGTCCGAGACAGAGCGCAACAGCGCTTCAACCGCCGCCGGATCGCCTAGCTCTTCGCTGATCGGTTCGGCGTTGGCTTCGAAAAAGGCGTCGTTTTCCAGATAATCCGTGATCCGCACACGGCTGCGGCCTTCGACCAGAACCTTCACGGTTCCGTCGGGCAGTTTCAGCAATTGCAGCACGTTGGCCAAAACGCCAATGTCATAGATGCCGTCTGAAGTGGGTTCGTCGACCGCCGGGTC
Source organism: uncultured Rhodobacterales bacterium (assembly GCA_964632495.1). Taxonomy (GTDB): domain Bacteria; phylum Pseudomonadota; class Alphaproteobacteria; order Rhodobacterales; family Rhodobacteraceae; genus CALKXV01. Next base: position 41,921 of record CAZWDS010000023.1, on the reverse strand, counting down.
GATCTGGCTGGACAACAAAATCTGCTTGTCGTCCTGCATTACTTCTTCCAACGCCTTTACCGATTTTTCACGCCCGACGAAAAGCGGCACGATCATGTGCGGAAAGACAACGATGTCCCTCAGCGGTAGAACGGGGAAGGAAGTAGAGAAGGGTTCGGTCATGCTCTGTCCTTAGGTTGCAAGAAACTTAAGCCCCGATAGCGGCGACGAAAGTTTCTCCTGTCTTGGCCTCTATATCTGGTTGTTGGTTTGCACACCTTCAACCACTGCTTCGTCTGCAATGTGACGGTCCCTGCATCCGGGGGCAAGCTTCCCTTGAAAAACCGGCGGGAAAATGTGCCGAACGTCCCAAATTTAATAACAGTACCCTACCACATTAAGAACTGTCGGTATGAAGGAAATATTAACTAATCCGCCCAACTTTCGCCGGAAACGGCACCTAACAACCGGGGTGGGGGCGCCGCTTTGCGGAGCTATGTATGCTGCTTGGGTTGAAATCCCGCCTGTATTGCGAAAGGCGACGACTGCTGTTTGTGGCTTCTCTGGCATTTTTATCCGGCTTTTTCATGTACTTGCGATCTGATGTTCATCTTTGGGGGTGGCATGTCGCATGGGTGACTGGTGCACTTTACGCCAGCATCGTGGGGTGTTGCGCGTTGATCGTCTGTCTTTTCTTGCCGTCTATGCGATTCATGATCGAAGCCGTGGCCGTTTCGCGCCTTGTTTTATCCCTTGCGATCCTCGCTATGCCCGGATTGGGGCCGTTGCTTTTGTCGGACCCATTGATCACGGCTTTGGTTATCGTTTCGGGCGGGATGTTGGTCAGCCGTTTGATGCACGGTCGGATCCTGAAGGATCGGGCCACAACATGGCGCGCGCGCCTGTTGCCAAGATATGGATTGCAACGCAGGCCCGTACGCATAGATGCGCGCGATTGGCAGTACAGCTTCGTCGGTTGGATGGACGCGGCCGAACCGGTCCGCGTCTAAAGCTGCTCGATGTCGCCGCCGGCACGATTTGCATGAAAACGGGTTTCGAAGGCGGCAAATTCACCCGCTGAAATCGCCGCACGCATCTCTGCCATAAGATCCTGATAATACTGAAGGTTGTGCCAAGTCAGCAGCATGCCCGAGATCATCTCCTGGCTCCGGAATACATGGTGCAAATAGGCCCGTGAATACCCCCGACAGGCCGGACAGCCACAAGCCTCATCCAAGGGCCGGGGATCATCCGCATGGCGCGCGTTCTTGATGTTGACCACCCCGTGACGCGTAAAGACCTGACCCGTGCGCCCTGACCGCGACGGCAGGACGCAATCCATCATGTCGATGCCGCGCCTCACCGCGCCCACGATATCATCCGGCTTGCCCACACCCATCAGATAACGCGGCTTGTCGACAGGCAGCATACCCGGTGCATAGTCCAACACACCGAACATGGCCTCTTGGCCTTCGCCGACGGCGAGGCCGCCGACCGCATAGCCATCGAAGCCAATGTTCCGCAAAGCTTCGGCACTTTCGTCGCGCAATTCCTCTGTGACTCCGCCTTGCTGAATGCCGAACAGAGCATGGCCGGGGCGATCGCCGAAGGCGTCTTTCGAGCGTTCCGCCCATCTCATCGAAAGGCGCATGCTTTCGGCCACCGCTGCGTCGGTCGCAGGCAAGGCCGGGCATTCATCGAAACACATCACGATGTCGCTGCCCAGAAGCTTTTGAATTTCCATGCTTGTTTCGGGCGACAGCATGTGTTTCGAACCGTCAATATGAGACGAAAACGTCACCCCGTCCTCGGTCAACTTGCGCAAATCGGCCAAACTCATCACCTGAAATCCGCCTGAATCCGTCAGGATGGGGCGATCCCAGTTCATAAATTTGTGTAAACCGCCAAGCTTGGCGATCCGCTCGGCCCCCGGACGCAACATCAGATGATAGGTGTTGCCCAGCAGGATATCGGCACCCGTCGCCGCCACGCTTTCGGGCAGCATGGCTTTCACGGTGGCGGCCGTGCCCACAGGCATAAAAGCAGGCGTGCGAATGTCGCCGCGCGTTGTGTGGATCACACCCGTGCGCGCAGCCCCATCTGTGCCGGTCAGATCAAAGGAAAAGCGATCAGCCATCAGGCCGAAAGTTGCTCCATAACCTCGTCCGAGACTTCGAAATTCGCGGTCACCCGCTGCACGTCGTCGTCGTCTTCCAGAACTTCGATCAGACGCATCAGCTTTTCCATGCCGTCCAGATCAAGTTCTGTCGTTGTGGTGGGTTGCCAGACCAGCTTGGTGGATTCAGCCTCGCCCAACTCGCCTTCGATGGCCGTGGACACCGCGTTCAGATCGGTGTCCGCCGTCATGATGGTATGCCCTTCGTCCGAGCTTTCGCAATCTTCGGCTCCTGCCTCGATCGCGGCCATCATCACAGTGTCTTCATCACCCGCACCCGCCGGGTAAAGGATTTGCCCTTTGCGTTCGAACATAAACCCGACCGAGCCTGTCTCGCCCAAGTTCCCGCCGTGTTTCGTGAACGTCGAGCGCACCGTCGATGCGGTGCGGTTCCTGTTGTCGGTCATCGCTTCGACAATCACAGCAACGCCGCCCGGGCCGTAACCCTCATAGCGGATTTCTTCGTAATCATCGCCTTCGCCCGCCATGGACTTGGAAATCGCGCGTTCAATCACATCCTTCGGCACGGACTGCGACTTGGCTTCTTTCACCGCCAGGCGCAGGCGCGGGTTTTTCTCGGGATCGGGGTCGCCCATTTTGGCGGCCACGGTGATCTCTTTCGCCAGTTTGGAAAACAGCTTGGCCCGCAACTTGTCCTGACGCCCCTTGCGGTGCTGAATATTCGCCCATTTTGAGTGACCTGCCATGGCGCGGAACCCCTTTGAAGCTTGCGTGTTCGACCGTGGATATAGGCCACGAAGGTGCAAAGGCGCAAGGGCAGGGGAAACCTGCCAATTCGCGCTGAAGTCCGCTGGACGATCCGCAGGTGTCCTGCTAGAAATAGTGCCATGCACGCACCCGACCCCAAGATAAGCCCCGAACCCGCCGAAATTCGTCTGTTGGACGAAGGCGCGATCAATCGGATTGCGGCAGGCGAAGTGGTCGAGCGGCCAGCCTCTGCCGTGAAAGAACTGGTTGAAAACGCGATAGATGCCGGTGCGACGCGGATTACTGTGACCGTGGCCGATGGCGGCAAGCGTTTGATCCGGGTCGAGGACGATGGCTGTGGTATCTCGGCCCAGCAACTGCCTTTGGCGATGTCACGCCATGCCACGTCTAAGATTGACGGCTCGGATTTGTTGAACATCCACACCTTCGGGTTTCGGGGCGAGGCTTTGGCCTCGCTCGCCGCCGTCGGGCGGTTGTCGATCACTTCGCGGCCCAAAGGCGGCGAAGCGTCGGTGCTTGAAGCCTCGGGCGGCGCGGTCGGTTTGGTGCGGCCCTCCGCAGGCAAGCCCGGCACCACGATTGAACTGCGCGATCTGTTTTACGCAACACCGGCACGGCTGAAGTTCCTGCGGACCGAGCGGGGCGAGATGCAAGCGGTTACCGACGTGGTCAAACGCTTGGCCATGGCCGAACCCTATGTGGGCTTCACACTGATCGACCAGACCGACAAGCCACGCACCATCTTTACAGCGCACGGTGAAACCGGCGCGCCGGAAGAGGCATTGGCGGGCCGGTTGCGCGGCATCTTGGGCAAGGACTTTATCGAGAACGCCATCGCCATTGATGCCACCCGCGAAGACCTGCACCTGACCGGGTACGCTGCCCTGCCAACCTATTCGCGCGGATCAGCGGTGCATCAGTACCTGTTCGTCAACGGTCGCCCGGTGCGCGACAAGCTGTTGATCGGCGCCTTGCGTGCGGCCTATTGCGATGTGCTGTCGCGCGACCGTCATCCGGCGGCGGCCTTGTTCATTGATTGCGACCCGACACTTGTGGACGTCAACGTCCATCCCGCGAAATCCGAAGTGCGGTTCCGCGAACCGGGCATGGCACGCGGTTTGATCGTGTCTGGTTTGCGCCACGCATTGGCCGAGGCCGGGCACCGGGCGTCTTCCACTGTCGCAGGTGACACCCTTGGCGCGTTTCGAGCGCCGTCAGTCGAACCCCGCGTTTATCAAATGGACCGCCCAAGCCAGCCGCGCGGCCCCATTTTCTTCGAAGAAAATGCTCCAGAAAATGCGCATTTTCTGGCCCCTGACAGCGCATCGGCCCGGATTGAACCTGAGGCGCCAGAGCCAGAACTTCAGGACTTCCCCCTTGGGGCGGCCCGCGCTCAACTCCATGAAAACTTCATTGTGGCACAGACGAAAGACGGCATGATTTTGGTCGATGCCCATGCCGCCCACGAACGGCTTGTCTATGAAAAGCTGAAAAGCCAGATGGCGGAAAGTGGCGTTGCACGCCAAGCGCTTCTGGTGCCCGAGATTGTCGAACTGGGCGATGACGCAGACCGCGTCTTGGCCCATGCCGATGCCTTGGAAGACTTCGGTTTGATGATCGAAGCTTTTGGACCGGGTGCCGTTGCCGTACGGGAAACGCCGGCCATTCTGGGTCAAATCAACGCGGAGGGGCTTTTGAAAGACCTCGCCGATGAAATCGCCGATGCCGGGGCCACGACAACTTTGAAGTCTCGCATTGATGCCATTCTGTCCCGTGTGGCCTGTCATGGCTCGGTCCGCACCGGACGTCGGATGCGGGCTGAAGAGATGAACGCCTTGTTACGTGAAATGGAAGCGACGCCCCTGTCCGGCCAATGCAATCACGGACGGCCAACTTATGTGGAGCTGAAGCTTCACGACATTGAAAAACTGTTCGGTCGGCGATGATTCAGATCGGCGACAGAGTGATCGACCTGAACGATCCGCAAGTCCAGTTGATCCTGATGGGGGCGGCATTGGGTCTGTTGGTGTTTATCCTGCTGATCATGGCGGTGCGGCGGGCCGGGCAATCGGCGCGTACGGTCGAAACCGTGGTCCATCAAATGGGCCGCTTGAACATGGACGTTAATTCCCTGGGGCAGGGGCAGCAGCAGTTGCAGGGCAATATCTCGTCCGTGACCGAAACGCAGGCAGCGGCTCAGGCGCTGGTGATCCAGACGATGGAAACGCGGCTGGCGGACGTGCAGCAGCAGATGACTGACCGTCTGGCCGACAACGCCATGCGGGCCAATCGCGGAATGACGGAACTGCAGGAACGCATGAAAGAAAGCCTGCACGGCAGTTCAGAAAAGACCACCAAAAGCCTGACCGAATTGCAGGAGCGGCTGGCCACGATCGACAAAGCGCAGACCAATATCGAGAAGCTTTCGGGCGATGTTCTCAGCCTGCAAGATATTCTGTCAGACAAACAGGCCCGTGGGGCGTTTGGCGAAATTCAGTTGAACGATATCGTATCCAAGGCTTTGCCCGCGGACAGCTATAACTGGCAACAAGTGCTTTCGAACGGCAAGCGGGTCGATTGTCTGATTGATCTGCCCAATCCGCCGGGACCGATTGCCATTGATGCGAAGTTCCCGTTGGAAGCTTATAAAGACCTGGTTGAAGCTTCGGATCCACATGCGAAGAAACAAGCACAAACCGCGTTGAAACAGGCGGTTCGCAAACACATCACGGATATTTCCGAAAAGTACATCATCGAAGGTGAAACGGCTGACGGTGCTTTGATGTTCCTGCCGTCTGAAGCAATCTACGCCGAGCTTCACGCCAATATGTCAGACGTGGTTCAGATGGGGTTCGCGGCGCGGGTCTGGATCGTCTCACCCACAACCTGCATGGCCACCTTGAACACGATGCGCGCCATTCTGAAAGACGCCCGGATGCGCGAGCAGGCAGGGGCGATCCGCAAGGCGCTGGCCCAATTGCACCGGGATGTCGAGCTGGTGGTCGAACGCGCTGGCAAGTTGGAAACGCATTTCGATCAAGCCCGCCGCGATGTTGAAGGCATCAGCACCGCAGCAGAACGCGCAGGCAAACGGGCGGCGCGACTGGACAATTTCGATTTCGAAGAACTGGCCCCCGACGAGACATCCGTCGTGCGTCTTCCCGCTTCAAAAGGCTAACGTATATGGAAAATATTCTTGCCACCGCTGGAGAATACTATGACCAAGGGCGGGACATCGCACTTGAGTGGCTGCTAAGCCCCGCAGCTTGGTCTCAATTCGCTTTGTTGCTGGTGGCCTTCGCCCTGGCCTTCGTGATTTCGCGTTGGCTGCGCCCGCGTCTGACGCGCATTCTGACGCCTGCTGCTGACAATCAATCCATTGTGGCTCGGGTCCGACGGTTCGTTCTGATCTTTCTGCCGTTGCTGACGCCCTTGTTGGCGTTCGCGTTTACGTCGGCGGGCGAACAAGTGACCCGGTCGATTTTCGGGTCCGGCGCTGTACTGGCCTTTGGCAAACGGGTCTTCTTGTTCCTGGCTGTGCGCGCGTTTGTGCGCGACATGCTGACGGACGGGTTCCTGAAGTTGTTGGGCCGGTTTGTTTTGATTCCTGTTGCCGCACTTTATGCACTTGGCGCTTTGACCCCGGTTGCGACGCAGCTTGAAGCGACTGTCGTGCCTTTGGGGAATTTGTCGTTCAACCTGTTGTGGGCGCTGCAGTTTATCGTGGTGGGTGGCGTGATCTTCTGGCTGGGCCGGTGGTCGAACGACCAGTCAACTCAGTTCATTTCGGCGCAAGAAGAGATGCCGCCTGCAACCCGTCAACTGGCGGTCAAAACAGCAGAAATCGCGATTTTCGGCGTCGCGTTCTTGGTGTTGATGAACATTATGGGCGTGTCCCTAACCTCGCTTGCGGTCTTAAGCGGTGCGATTGGTGTTGGACTTGGATTTGGTCTTCAGAAGATCGCGTCGAACTTCATCTCGGGCGTGATCCTGTTACTGGAAGGTCAGGCGACGGTCGGTGATTTCGTGGAATTGGACGGGGGCGAACAGGGGCAGATCAAGAAGATGCTGGCCCGCGCGATTATCCTTGAGACCTTTGACGGGCGCTGGATCGTGGTGCCGAACGAAGATTTTATCGTGACGCGGGTGATCAACTATTCGGACAGTGGTTCGGCCAACCGCTTCGAAGTGCCGTTCTCAGTTAGCTATGACACGGACATCAACGCGGTGCCCGATATCATTGAGGCCGCTGTGGCCAAGCACCCGGATGTGCTGAGCGCGCCGTATCCGCCGGATTGCGAATTGCGCGGCTTCGGTGACAGCGGCATCGATTTCGCGGTCGAGTTTTGGTGCGAAGGTCTGGATGATGGGCCGAATAAGTATTCTTCGGACGTCTTGTTCTTGGTCTGGAACGCCCTGAAAGACGCGGGCATCGAAATCCCCTACCCACATCGGGTGGTCGAAATCAAAGGTACGCCCGAGACGGTGCTGCCCGCGTGACCTTCGCGCGTCTGACAGGTTTTTAGACCGGTTAGAGGGGCGCACGGAGGGTGTGTCAGGCCCGGTTCGCTGCAGGGAAAGCGCTTGCGGTTCATAGGTGAAATGCCTAGCGTTACGCGTCTTTACGTCATGTTCAGGACCACGATTATACATGGATTTTCAGGCTTCGACGGTTCTCTATAAGCCCGCGCGCCTTATGGTCGTGACCTCTCCTAAGGTTGGGTCGACGACCATTTTGTCCATCTTTGTGACGCTGGCCGGGTTTGAAGAGCACGCCAAAGATCCCCGGAAATTTCTGCGCATGGATGGCAGTGCTGAAAAGCTTGCCGACAAGGGACTGACAATGGTCGATATGACCGCGAAGGAGATCGCGGATGTCAGAGAGGCGCACCCGGACTATACGTTTGTCGGCGTTATGCGCGATCCGACCCAGCGGCTTGTGTCGGGGTATTTCAACAAGATCAATCGCTTTGCCAAACGCTTTGCAAAGCCTGTCTACTTTTGGGGCAAACTGCGCCAGATCTTGGCAGGGCCGCCCAAGTGGGATGATATCAACGTCGGCAACGGCCATATGCAAAAGTTCATCTCGATCGAGCAATTCGTGAGCGGCATGGAGGAACATGGCACAGAGTGGGACAACCACTTTGCCCTACAATCGCGGATGACGGGTATGAAAGACGTGCGTTACGAACACGTCCTTCTTTTGGAAGACCTCAACCGCGCCCTTCCCGACATTTTGGCCGATTGCGGTGTGGATGCGCAGGACTTGGCGCGTCTTCCGGACGTGCCGCGTTTGAATGCCGTGAAGGGCAGCCGCGATTTCGCGTCCACCTTAGGACCGGACCTGCAGGCACGCATCAAAGCGCTTTATCAAGAAGATTACGACTGGCTTGCGGAACAACGCCCGCAAGCCTAGTCGTCGATACGGATCTGGCCGCGCTTCGCAGGCTAGGCGGCTTGCCGGGCCTTGCCACTTTTGCGGCGACGTCGGCCTTGGCCTTGTTTGGGTTTGCCGTTCGGCTGACCACCACCACCGGGCTTGCCACCACGCCGACGCGAGTTGCTGGTTTTTTTCGCGCCGGGAACCGGATCCCAAGGCGCGCCGCCAACCACGTCAATGGTTTTGCCCATCACCTTTTGAACCGCTTTCAACTCGCCCATTTCAGTCGGTGCACAGAATGCCACGGCGGCTCCCGAGGCTCCGGCGCGTGCGGTGCGGCCGATCCGGTGAACATAGTTGTCGGGCACGTTTGGCAGATCGAAATTGTAGACGTGGCGCACACCGGGAATATCCAGGCCCCGCGCGGCCACATCGGTGGCGACCAGAACCGTAAGTTCCCCAGCCGAGAATTCCCGAATGGCCCGTTCGCGCTGACCTTGGCTTTTGTTGCCGTGGATCGAACCGGCGGCGAAGCCTGCTTTTTCCAAAGCCTTCTTCAGCCGTTCACTACCATGCTTGGTGCGGGCAAAGACAAGGGCCAATTCTTCGCGGTGCTTGCTCAGATAGTCGATCAAAAGCGCGGTCTTGTCTGCTTGTTGGACGAAGTGCAGGCTTTGTTTGATCTTGTCGACGGGTTTGCCCGGTGGGGATGTTTCGATGCGGATCGGGTCCGTCAGATAGGTGGCCGCGATTTCAGACATCAGTTTCGGCATGGTGGCCGAGAACAGCATCGTCTGGCGGTCTTTGGGCAGCAAAGGCGCGATCTGGCGCAAGGCATGGATAAAGCCCATGTCCAGCATCTGATCGGCTTCGTCCAGCACAAGGGTCTTGGCTTTGTCCAACCGGATCGCTTTGCGCTCCAGTAGGTCGATCAACCGACCAGGGGTCGCCACCAACAAATCAGAGCCGCGTCCCAATCGTTGGATCTGCGGGTTGATCGAGGCACCGCCGACCACAAGGTTCACCTTCAGATGGGTGCCCTTGGTATAGGCGCGCAGGTTCTCGGTGATTTGTTTGGCCAGTTCCCGAGTTGGGGCCAAGATCAGGCTGTGCGTCGTTTTGGCGTCGGGTTTGACACCCAGTTTCATGATCGCCTGGATCAGCGGCAATCCGAAAGCGGCTGTTTTGCCGGTGCCTGTCTGGGCCAAGCCCATCACATCCGTGCCTTTCAGGGCATGGGGGATCGCTTTTTGCTGGATCGGTGTCGGGTCTGTGATGCCTTGTTCGGCCAGTTTTGCCACAAGGCGGGGATCTATCCCCAAGTCTTCAAATGTCATGTTCATCCTAAAACGCGACTACATCGCGCGTAAACCATCGCCAAACCACCCCGAACGGGCGGTTGGTCGCAGTGTCGTCTGCACGTCAAACTCAGATCGAAGGCCGATTGCCCGTTGATCCGTTGCCGCGCGTGACCCCTGCGTGATGTGGGCTGTTATTTCGGTAGACGCTTTGCGGTTCGCTTGATGCGCGTCGCGGGCTGCTCACGCGGCAGCGGCGTCGTGTGACAGGCACATGTGCCTTTTCTGGGGATAAGTCAATCGCTTGCAGCGCGGCATTTGAAACCGTCGCCAAGACGCGTCAGTCGGTTTGGCGTCTGCGACCCGCTCGACCACCGCGCCGCCCCGGCAACAAATCTTTGCGCGCGGGCAGGTCTTCCATCACCGCGCGACGTGCGGCAGGGGACAGTCGGCTCCAGATCGCGATTTCTTCGCGCGAGCGGTGGCAACCGACGCAGATGCCCGCATCCTCGTGGATCAGGCAGATTTTCACGCAAGGCGATTCAATCTCGTCGCGGGCCCAGACATCGTCACTCATGACGCGTCCAGATGGGCCATGCGGTCCAAAGCGCCTTGCAGAATGTAAGAGGCTGCCACGTGGTCGATCACCTCGGCCCGGCGACGGCGCGAGGTGTCGGCTTCAAGAAGCGCGCGCTCGGCGGCGACCGTGGACAGACGTTCGTCCCAAAAGCTGATTGGCAGGTCGGTCAGGCGTTCAAGATTGCGCGCGAATGCGCGGGTAGCCTGACAACGCGGCCCTTCGGAACCGTCCATGTTCAATGGCAGGCCCAGAACGATGCCCTGAATATCGCGGGCGTTGCAGATCGCCAGCAGTGCATCGGCGTCTTTGCCAAACTTGGTGCGCTTGATGGTTTCGATCGGGCTGGCAACCGAGCGTAGCCCGTCTGAAACGGCAACACCAATTGTCACGGTTCCTAAATCCAGCCCGGCCAAAGCCCCGGTCCGCGGAAGTGCTGCGGCGAAGTCCTCGATCAGATTTGCGATCAATTTTCCAACCCTGTGTCGATGCCCGCGCGGAAGATGATCGTCATCGCGTCTTCGCTTGCACCAAAGACTTGCTTGGCTTCGGCATAAACGGCGCGCGCGCGTTGCTCATCCCCCAGAACACTTAGGGCGCGGATCAGTTGCGCCCATTCGTCGGGCGTGCCGCCGTCTTCGGCAAGGCGCGACGCAAGTCCCTCGACCATGCCTTGGATCATCTCCTGACGATCTTCCGGTGTCATGTCTTCGGCGGCCGCAATGGCACCTGCGTCCGGTCCGGCCACGGGAGGAGGTGTGTAGTTCACGCCAGCGGCCCGGGCGAGGTTTTCAATGTCGTTCAGAATGACTGGCAGCCAAGGCGCATTCGGATTGCTTTCTTCCAGCAGGCGTCTCCAGACCGGAAAGGCCAGATCGGGTCGCCCGTTTTGTGCATGAAGAAGGCCAAGAAAATATCGCCCTTCGCCGTTTTGCGGCTCGATTTCCAAAAGACGGCGCAAATAGACTTCGGCTTCCGGTGAAAGATAGCCGCCCGCGGCGTAAGTCATCAATTCGATTGCGACAGACAGATCGCGTGCTGAAACACGCTCGCCTTTCACGGTCAGCAGATGCTCCTGCGCTTCCCGTGCCGCCACGAAATTGCCAAGCCGGGCTTCGTTCCGCGCCAACAACAACAGGCCCGGTTCGTCATCAGGACGGCTTTCGATGGCCGCGCGTAGGCGGGTCATTAGCTCTAGGAAGTCGGGATCCACTTCGGCCACTTGAGGTAAGTTCGAGGCGGCCAATTCTTCAGCCTCGGATTGGCTGGGGCGGTCTGCGATGGCGGCTTCGATTTCGGCCAAGCGGGTGTCCAACGGCAGATCTCGGTACCCCGGTGCACCGATCCACATATAAAGTGCCGCGCCGCCGACCAGCATGGCCATGGGGATTAGCACCATCGCCAAGGTCCGTCCTCCGTCCTTGACCACCGCCGCATCGGTCGCGCGTTTGTCAGCCTCAAGCAACCGGCGCGACACTTCCAATCGCACGGCTTCGGCTTCGGTGTCGGACAGAACGCCACGCGCCTGATCGCGGGCCACTTCGTCCAGTTGATCGCGGTAGACAGAGACGTCCGAGGCCGCGCCCGTGACATCCTCGCCGGTTCCGCGCAAAAGGCCGTGCAGCATCAGCCCGGCAATGCCAAGCGTCAAACCACCAGAGATAATCCAAAATACCATGCAAGGTACTTAGTGCGCCTTTGCAGGGACGAAAAGGGCTTTGGTCAAGACCATGTGTCGCGAAATTGCGCTGTCCTGCCGCTTGTGGCCCCGTGGTAAATCGGAAATTCTATGAAGAACGTATTGTGCCGGTCGTTCCGGTCAAAGATATGGGAAGATCATGGGTCGTTATTCCGTTTTTGCAGTCGCGCGCGAAGCGTTCCGGGATCATTCGGGCTGGACCCGGGCTTGGGGCAATCCCGAACCCAAGACGCGCTATGATGCGATCATCATCGGCGCGGGCGGGCACGGGCTGGCGACAGCTTACTATCTGGGCAAGAACCACGGGGTGCGAAACGTCGCCATCCTTGAAAAAGGCTGGCTGGGCGGCGGGAATACGGGGCGGAACACCACGATTATTCGCTCGAACTATCTGCAAGACCCTTCGGCGGCGATTTATGAAAAGGCACGGGGTTTGTACGAGGATCTGTCCCAGGATCTGAACTACAACGTCATGTTCAGCCCGCGCGGTGTCTTGATGCTGGCGCAGACCGAACATGAGGTCAGGGGCTACAAGCGCACAGCCTATGCCAATGCGCTGCAAGGGGTGCAGACCGAGTTCATTGGCCCGGACCGTGTGAAAGAAATCTGTCCGATCATGGAAATCCGGGGACCACGCTATCCCGTCCTTGGCGGGCTGTGGCAGGCACGCGGCGGCACGGCGCGCCACGATGCGGTGGCCTGGGGCTATGCGCGCAAATGTTCCGAGATGGGCATGGACGTGATCCAGAAGTGCGAAGTGACCGGCATCCGTTCCGAAGGTGGCAAGGTCACGGGCGTGTCCACCACCCGCGGTGATATCGACTGCGCCAAGCTGGGCATCGTGGTGGCCGGGCATTCCAGTCATGTGGCGGGGTTGGCGGGATTTCGGTTGCCGCTGGAATCCGTTGCGCTGCAAGCCTTGGTGTCCGAGCCGATCAAACCCTGCATGGACATCGTCGTGATGGCCAACACCGTCCACGGCTATATGAGCCAGTCCGACAAGGGCGAAATGGTGATCGGCGGCGGCACGGACGGGTTCAACAACTACACACAGCGCGGGTCGTTCCATCACATCGAGGAAACCGTGCGCGCGCTTTGCGAAACCTTCCCGATGATCTCGCGCCTGAAAATGCTGCGCCATTGGGGCGGTATTGTGGATGTGACAGGCGACCGGTCGCCCATCCTGTCAAAAACGCCCGTGGAGGGCGTCTTTGTGAACTGCGGCTGGGGGACGGGCGGCTTCAAAGCCATCCCCGGATCGGGGTGGGGCTTTGCAGAGTTGATGGCCAAGGGCGCGTCGCCTTTGACGGCCGAGTTCGGGTTGGACCGGTTCAGGGAAGGGCGGTTTATTGATGAGTCAGTGGCTGCGGGGGTTGCGCATTGATGGTACGAAATTTCCGTTACGACTATGCGGCCCGTAATCTTGCAAAAAAGTACGATGAATTCCTTGAAGACCTTCACCAAGAGCTAAGCAATCGGATACAAATAAATGATAACTAGGAGCGCACTTCCAATCGTTCCGCATCGCGGGACGGCTCCTATCCCGACCGCCCCTCGGTCCGTGCTCGATCCTTGGGTTGGCGCTCAAGAAAAGCCAAATAAGTTGAGAAAAGGTCTATTCAGCCTCCGCCTCCTTCATCTGACGCCACATCAAAACACCGGCGCCCAGCAAAAGCATCGCAGCGGGTGTCGTCCTGACAAAAAATCCCATCGAGGGGCCTCGCCCTGTTTTGTCTCAGGTCGCCCATTAACACGCCGAAGTGTCGACCGGACTCTTTCCTGCTTTAGACAGAAAAACAGCGGCAGATCATTAACACACTCACCAGAAACCCCTTACCCGAACGTTACTTCTGTTCGTCCGGTCGACGGATTAATCCTAGGCATAAAATCGCCTACTTTAAGCGAAGACTCCGAAACACTCTGTTCCACAACATCCCAGCCATTTTTCCTTGACGGCTCGGCCAGAAATAGCGCAACGCATCCGGTCCAATCCGCAGGAAATGGCCGAATTATAGGAGATCCCGACACAATGCGTGATCCCAAAACCCCACCATGTTCCTCTGAACCACACAGAGAGGAGTATGCGAAATGTCAGACTACCACTCACAGCGTCCGCCCGAGGGGCGGGGTGCGATGGACTACGGTTCGGGATCAGGCGCAAGCTGGATTTGGGCGCTTATCATCCTTGTGGCTCTTGTCGCTTTGGTCGCCATCGGGTCATCCGGCGGTGTCGATGACGGCACGGGCGATGGCTCGGCTGCAGCCCCACCGGCAGCCCCTGCCACAGAAGCGCCAGCCACGCAGACGATCGACCAATAACACCTTTGGCGGCGGCGTACTGGTCGCCGCCATTGCTGCACTGACGGGGCCTGCTGTCGCGCAGGTCGCGCCCTTTGCCGAGGTTGCGGGCTATGACATTGCCGCAATCCCTGAAAACGGGGTCTGTTTCGGTGTGGTCGAACTGGCCTCCGAAGCGGGTGCGACGATGATCTATAGCTACTACCAAACTGTCGCCGGTCAGCGGTGGCATGTTGCAAGCTATGCCGATGTGGATCTCTCTGAAAGTGACACCATTGCCATTCGCGTGTCGATTGATGGCACCGAAACCTTAGCCCGCGACACGGAAACCCGTGACGGGGATTTCATGTTGCCGTTTGAGGCTTTGCCGGAAATTCAGGCCCACGAAACCCTGTCTTTGACCGGCACGTCCATGGTGATTGAAATCGGCAAGACCGACAGTCTGACTGTGCCGCTGAAAGATTTTCGCGACGCTCAAGGTTCGATTGAATCTTGTTTGGCGCAGTGAGGGTGTCATGCTGATCCTGACCTGTCCCTATTGTGGTGTTCGCTGTGACGAGACCGAACTTGCCCCGGGTGGCGAGGCGCATCTGAAACGTTTTGGTCCGGGCTCAACGGATGCCGAGTTCGAAGATTATCTTTTCCGGCGGGCAAACCCGCGTGGTGTCCATCTGGAACGCTGGCGGCATGCCTATGGCTGCGGCAAGTGGTTTCATGCGGCTCGTGATACCGAGACGCTGGAGGTCTTTGGGACCTATTCGGCGCAGGTCTTTGCACCGCCCGAAGATATTCAAGCTGCGATCAAAGCGAAGTGCCCAGAGTGGGAGATCGAGGGATGAGCCATCGTTTGTCCAAAGGCGGTCTGTTGATCGACCGATCCCAGCCCGTCAATTTCACGTTCAACGGCAAATCCTTTCGGGGCTTTCAGGGCGACACGCTGGCGTCGGCCTTGTTGGGACAAGATCAGATGTTGATGGGGCGGTCGTTCAAATACCACCGCCCGCGCGGGGTTGTTGCGTCGGGCGCGGAAGAGCCGAACGCTTTGATGGGGTTGGGCGAGGCTAAGACGTTCGAGCCGAATGCGCGCGCGACGACGACGGAATTGTTCGAAGGGTTGAAGGCGCAAAGTCAGAACCACTGGCCCAGCCTGAATTTCGATATTGGCGCGGTGAATGCAAAACTGTCCAAGTTTCTGCCTGCTGGGTTCTATTACAAGATGTTCCTTTGGCCCCGGTCGTTCTGGAAGCACGTTTATGAACCGATCATTCGCGAAAGCGCGGGCCTTGGCAAAGCGCCGCGGCATCGGGATGCGGATCACTATGAGCACTTTAATGTCACAACGGATGTGCTTGTTATCGGTGGCGGAATCGCCGGATTGGCGGCGGCCTACGCGGCGGCCAAGTCTGGGGCGCAAGTGCTGTTGGTCGAGCAGTCTTCGTACTGGGGCGGGCGGGCCTTGGTCGACGGCGGAAAGATCGACGGGCGGGAGCCAACAGATTGGGTGCATGACACTGTCATGGACCTTTTGGCAATGCCGAACGTCGACTTGATACAACGCTGCATGGGGGCCGGTGTTTACGATCACGGCTATGCTTTGTTGAACGAACGTTTGACGGATCACGAGCCCAAGTCTGACGGGCCACGCCATCGCCTGTGGCGGGTGCGGGCGGCTCAGATTGTGACCGCAACCGGGGCGATTGAGCGCCCGCTCAGTTTTGCGGGCAACGATCTGCCGGGCGTGATGCTGGCCAGTGCTGTGCGTGACTATGTTGAAAACTTCGCCGTCGCGCCCGGTCAGCGCACCGTGGTGGTCACCAACAACGACGATGCCTACCGCACGGCCTTGATGCTGAAAGCCGCCGGTTTGGACGTGCCTGCCGTTCTGGATGCCCGCGAGGACGTCGATGCCCCCTTGGCCGAAGAGGCGATTGCGGCAGGCATTCGCGTTATGACCGGGCACGGCATTGCCAGTGTGACGGGCAAAGGCCGTGTGCAGGTGGTACAGGCCTGCAAACAGGACAGCGACGGGTCGGTAACAGAAGCCATCGAAGCCGATTGCGTCGCCATGTCTGGCGGTTGGTCCCCTGTGGTGCATCTTTGGAGCCATGCGGGCGGCAAGCTGGTCTGGGATGACAACGATGCTCATTTCCGCCCCGACAGTGATCGTGCTCCGAAAGGGGCTGCGGGCGAGGATTTTGTGCGGGCGGCGGGAACGGCCAATGGCGCGATGACGACGCGGGAAACCCTGATTGATGCACATCGCACGGGTGTCGCCGCCGCGCGCGCCCTTGGCTATGAAAGCGCAACCGACGTGCCTGAGGTCGACCCCGAGATCCGCCATCCGACAGCCGCCATCTGGCTGATGCCCGAGGCCGCCCCTTACGCGAAACGCGCCAAGTCTTGGCTGGACTTTCAGAACGATGTGAAGGTCTCGGATGTCGAACTGGCCGCGCAGGAAGGCTATGAAAGCGTCGAACATACCAAGCGGTATACCACGTTGGGGATGGCGACGGATCAGGGGAAGCTTAGCAATATCAACGGGCTGGCGGTCTTGTCGAAAGAGCTGGGCGTGCCGATCCCAAGCGTCGGCACCACCACCTTCCGTCCGCCTTATACGCCCATCACCCTTGGTGCGATTGCAGGCGAGGCGCAGGGCGATTTGTTCCAGCCCGTGCGCAAAACACCTATGCACGACTGGCACGACGCAAACGGGGCCCATTGGGAACCTGTCGGCCAGTGGCGGCGGCCTTACGCCTTTGTGAAGCCCGGCGAAAAGGTGCATGACGCGGTGATGCGCGAAGTAAATGCCACGCGAAATGGTGTTGGGCTGTTGGACGCTTCGACCCTTGGCAAGCTGATCGTCAAAGGCCCGGATGCGGGCAAATTCCTCGACATGCTGTACACCAACATGATGTCCACTCTGAAGCCGGGGCGCTGTCGCTATGGCTTGATGTGCAGCGAAAACGGCTTTCTCAGCGACGACGGTGTTGTGGCGCGGCTGGATGAGGACACTTGGCTGTGCCACACGACCTCGGGCGGGGCGGATCATATCCATGGTGTGATGGAAGAATGGCTGCAGACCGAATGGTGGGACTGGAAGGTCTATGTGGCCAATGTAACCGAACAATACGCCCAGATCGGTGTGGTCGGACCCAAAGCGCGCGAGGTGCTGGAAACACTTGGCGGCACATTGGATGTGTCGAAAGAGGCGCTGCCCTTTATGGGCTGGGCGACAGGCACTTTGGGTGATATTTCGGTTCGCGCTTTCCGCATCTCGTTCTCGGGCGAATTGTCGTACGAAATCGCCGTGCCAGCGTCGCAGGGTCAGGCCCTTTGGGACAAGCTGGTTGAGGCGGGCAGGGATCACGGTATCACGCCTTACGGGACCGAAGCGTTGCATATCATGCGGGCCGAGAAAGGCTTTATCATGATCGGTGACGAAACCGACGGCACAGTGATCCCGCAGGACCTGGGCCTGCACTGGGCGATTTCGAAGAAGAAGGATGATTTTCTTGGCAAGCGTGCGCAGGAACGCGATCACATGACCGATCCTTTGCGTTGGAAGCTGGTGGGGCTGGAAACCGTAGATGGTTCGGTTCTGCCAGACGGGGCTTATGCGGTTGCGGAGGGTCTGAACGCCAATGGTCAGCGGAAAACCCAAGGTCGCGTCACCTCGTCTTACCATTCGCCGACCTTAGGGCGCGGCATTGCCATGGGATTGGTCGAACGTGGGCCGGACCGGATGGGCGAAGTCCTTTTGTTCCCCGATCTGAATGGCTCGTCCTTTGAAGCCAAAATCGTTGATCCGGTGTTCTATGATCCAGACGGGGAGAAGCAGAATGTCTGATGGTGTCACGTCTATCAGTGGCGCGGTCTTTGAAGGGCGGATCCTGGTTGAAGATGCCGGGCTGGTCGGAATGATCACTCTGCGCGCTGACCTTGGCCACAGTTTCGTCAAAAAGGCTCTGAAGGCGGTCAAACTGGCGATGCCCGAAGACGGATTTTCGACAGGCGGCTTGGATGCAGGTGTTTTGTGGATGTCACCGGACGAGCTGTTGATCCTTTGCGCCTATCAGGATGCGGACGCCCTCGTGGAAAAGCTTACCAAGGCTTTGAAGGATGTCCACGCCTTGGTCGTCAATGTGTCGGATGCGCGAACCGTGTTGCGGCTGAGTGGCGAAGGGGCGGCCATCCGCGAGACTTTGGCCAAACTGTCGCCTGCCGATCTGCGCGTTAATGCCTTGCCAACTGGACGGGTGCGCCGGACACGATTGGCTCAGGTGGCGGCGGCGTTTTGGTTCACGGGTGAAGACGAAGCCGTCGTTGTCGCCTTCCGTTCGGTTGGGGATTATGTGTTCAGGCTGGTCTCAACCGCGGCTGAAGAGGGCAGTGGCGTCGGGTATTTCTGACAGTGATGGCGGGGGAAAATGGCACCAGCGATTCCTGACTTGAAGTTTGTTACTTTATAAAATACGACTCTGCCAAATTTCAAAAGGGGGTGGTCATGCGCAAACAATCAGCAACCCGACAGGCGGACATTCTGGGCGTCTTAAAATCGTCCGACGCGCCCATGACGGCCTATCAAATCTTGGGCCGGTTGCAGAAAAACGAACCCGACATTGCGCCGCCAACAGTCTATCGCGCACTGACCGCGCTGACGGATCAGGGGCGGGCGCACAAGCTGGAATCACTGAAGGCCTTTGTGCCGTGCCGGTGTGACCACGCGCAAAGCCTGCCGGTGCTGACCATCTGCGACGATTGCGGCTTGGTGGAAGAACATGACGGTGGCTCTTTGGTCCCGAAACTGAAGTCTTTGATCGCCGCCAGCAAATTTGTACCGGATCGCCATATCGTCGAACTTCACGGATCGTGCAGCACCTGCGCTGCGTGATCTTTTCCCCCATTTTTGAAAGGCTCTCCATGAAACACACGCTCCCTGCATTTATCGCCCTTCTTGCCACGCCCGCTTTGGCCGAAAGTGCCCGCGAACTGGACGCCCACGAACACGGTGTGGGTGAATTGAACATAGCCGTGGATGGCGACACCGTCGCGATGGAGCTTCACGTTCCAGGTGCCGATATCGTTGGGTTTGAATACGAAGCGGAAAGCGCCGAAGATCGCGCAGCCATTGATGACGCCGTGGCGATATTGGCCAAACCTCTGGATTTGTTCGTTCTTCCGGCCGCGGCGGAATGCAGCGTGACCAAGGCAAGCGCCGGTCTGGAAAGCGAAGACGATCACGACGACCATGATCACGAAGAACACGCCGAAGGCGAAGAGCATGACGATCACGACCATGAAGAGCACGCCGAAGGCGAAGCGCACGACGATCACGACCATGAAGAGCATGCCGAGGGCGAAAAGCACGACGAGCACGATCACGATGACCACGCCGAAGCCGAAGCCAGCCACACCGAATTCCACGCCGAATACGTTTTGACCTGCGGCAACACAGATGCGCTGTCGGGCATCGAGTTCGCTTATTTCGACACCTTCGAAAACGCGCTGGAACTCGAGGTGCAGATCGTGACCTCCTCGGGCGCTCAAGCTTTCGAAGTCATGCGTGACGCGCCCACGCTTGATCTTGCCGGCATGTTCTAAGTGGCATCAGCCGATCCGATCCTAAATTTGAAGGACGTCCGATTCCGCTGGCCGGGGCGGGCGTCTTTTGCGCTGTCTGTGTCGGACTTTTCGGTAGCACCGGGCGAAACGGTTCTGTTGCTTGGCGAAAGTGGGTCGGGTAAATCGACGCTCCTGTCCCTGATCTGCGGCACGGTGTTGGCTGACGTCGGAGCCATCCAAGTTGCGGGCACTGATCTGTCGGGCCTGACAGGCGGGCAGCGGGACCGGTATCGCGCGGAACAGATCGGGATGATCTTTCAGCAGTTCAACTTGCTGCCGTTCGGTTCGGTCGTTGACAACATTCTTTTGCCTCTGCGCTTTGCGCCG
>CAZWDS010000023.1:0-21736 GCA_964632495.1 uncultured Rhodobacterales bacterium | reverse complement strand
TTGATGGTCAGCCACGATCCGCGCCTTGGCGACCGCTTTGACCGGGTGATCGCCATGGAAGACATCGCCCAAATCGAAAGACAGGCCGCATGATTTTGCGGCTGGCCATCGGATCGCTTGGCGCGCGCGCCTTGACGGTTGCCATGACGGTGCTGGCAATTGCGCTGTCCGTCGCGCTTTTCTTAGGCGTCGAAAAGGTGCGCACCGGGGCGAAGGCCAGCTTTGCCGATACGATTTCAGGGACCGACCTGATTGTGGGCGCGCGGTCAGGGTCGGTGCAATTGTTGCTCTATTCCGTTTTTCGCATCGGCAATGCCACCAACAACGTCACGTGGGACAGTTATCAGGACATTGCCGCACGTCCTGAAGTGGATTGGATCGTGCCGATTTCACTGGGCGACAGTCATCGTCAGTTCCGCGTAATGGGAACCACGGTCGAATTTTTCGAGCGCTACAAATACCGTCAGGACCGCGGGCTAGAGGTGGCAGACGGTGCGCTTATGGGCGATCTGTTCGACACGGTGATCGGGGCGGATGTGGCGGCGACCCTTGGCTATGGCATTGGGGATCCGATCGTCGTTGCTCATGGGATTGCGTCCTTTACGGAACACAAAGACCAGCCGTTCAAAATCTCGGGCATCCTTGAAAAGACCGGTACGCCGGTGGACCGGACCGTGATCGTCAGCATGGAGGCGATCGAGGCGATCCACGTGGATTGGCAAAACGGAGCCCAAGTGCCTGGTCAATCCACCCCTGCCGATGTGATCCGCCAGATGGATCTAACACCAAAAGCCGTCACAGCCGCCTTGGTCGGTGTCGAAAGCCCGCTGCAAACCTTCGCGCTGCAACGTGCAATCAACCAATACCCCGAAGAGCCGCTTTTGGCGGTCCTGCCGGGGGTCGCTTTGCAAGAGCTTTGGGCCATCGTGGGCGTCGCGGAAACCGCGCTTTTGGCTGTCTCGGCCATGGTGGTGGTCACCGCATTGATCGGCATGATGGCCACGTTATTTTCAAGCCTGAACGAACGCCGCCGCGAAATGGCGATCTTTCGCGCCATGGGCGCGCGGCCCAGAACGATCATGGGGATGTTGGTGTTAGAGGCCGTTTTGACCGCAGCCGTGGGCGCAATCTTGGGCGTTTTGATCCTCTATCTCGGCCTGATCGTCGCTCAACCGATGATCGACAGCGCCTTCGGCTTGTGGTTGCCCATCGAAGCGCCCAGTCTGCGCGAGCTTTGGGTGCTGATCGGCGTGGTGGCCGCTAGCGCAATTGTGAGCATGGTGCCGGCGGTTCGTGCCTACCGTTTGTCGCTGGCCGATGGTATGATGGTGCGGACATGAATTTGACACGCAGACATATGATCGCAAGCGGGCTGGCCAGTTCAGTCGCCGCCACTCCGGCTTTTGCGAAAAAGCCGCTGGAAATCGGTTGGGATGATCTGATCCCGCCCGGTGTGCCTTACTCGGAAATCATTGGTGAAGGCGAAATGAACGAGGCGGCCGATACCTGGCGCCCGATCTTCGATGCCAACGCCACAAAGCTGAACGAAAAGCTTGATGGCGCCGTGATCCGGATGCCCGGCTATATCATCCCGCTTGAGGTGGGGGCCAAGGGTGTCACGGATTTCATTCTGGTGCCCTATGTTGGTGCCTGTATCCATGTGCCACCGCCGCCTCCAAACCAACTCGTGTTGGCCCGAACCAAAAATCCATGGCCAAGTGATCAGCTTTGGGAGGCGGTCTGGGTGATCGGCACGATGCGGACCAAATTGAATTCAACCGACCTTGCTGAAACCGGATACACGCTTTGGGTCCATTCGATGGAAGTTTATGAATGGTAGCGCCTTTTACGCGGCGCAAAGCGCTGGCCTTATTGGCGGGATCCGCCGTGATGCCGCGTGTGGCGTTTGCCGACACTGTTATTGATCTTGAGTGGGAAGACCTTCTGCCCGAAGGCCAAATCGTCATCCCGCGCGCCTTGCAAAGCCTGATCAATCACGACGGTCCCGATCTTTCCAGTCAGCAACCGCCTTCAACCGGGGTGCGCACGGATTGGAATGGCCAGATTGTGCGATTGCCGGGCTTTATCGTTCCAATCGAGATGGTCGGCACCGCAGTCACGGCCTTTATTCTGGTGCCCTTCGTCGGTGCCTGCATCCATGTCCCGCCGCCGCCTGCGAACCAATTGGTCTTTGTCACAACACCGGAACCCTACGACAGCAAAGGCCTTTACGAGCCTGTGAACGTAACCGGCATGTTCGGCGTTTCGGCCATGACCACGCATCTGGCCCAAATCGGTTACGCGCTTTCCGCCGAGAAAATCGAGCCGTTTCGCGTCTAGGGGTCTCTTTGGCTAAAGATGTGTTTCGGCGGACCTTTCACCAAGCGATCAAAAAACGTGCAGGATTGAGATAATCTGATGTATTCGTCGCTCTTTCTGTGCGCCTGAGATCATTTTTTTGCCAACGCCTCACAGGTTCAAATAATTGCCATTCTTTCGTCACCCTTTCTTGTTTGATTAAAAAATAGGCAGTTTTTTACTCAGGATGATGAGGTTAATGTTATGAACAGGTTCCTATGGGCGGCCGCGGTATGTGCAGCTTTTGCGCCAAGTTCGTTTGCCGCAGCTCAGCAAGAAACCCAAGATATTGAATGTGGACAGTACTACTCGGTTGTCAGCGGCGATACGCTAAGTCGCATCAGCAAGCGGGCCTATGACTCTCTGCTTTATCAACCCATTTACTCTGCGAACGTGGACGTCATTGGTGCGGACCCGAATGTTATCCAAATTGACCAGCGGCTGATCATTCCTTGTCTCGCTCCGAGCGGTGTTATTACGGCTGGGGCTGAAACCGAGAATGCGGTCGTTGAAGGTCAGCTGTTTTTCACGTTCAACAAGGCATCCGCCCCGCCGTTCATTATCAACAGCGGAATCGTCGATAAATACTTGGCGGAAATCGCCGAAGTGACAGAAGGCCGGGTCAATTTCGTTGATCCTGAAACGATCAACCGGGACCATGCGCAGCAATTCGAACTTGTGACATCTGGTCAGGTCGATGCGGCCTACGTTTTGAATAGCCACCTCGCCGAAACGCACCCTTTGCTTCAGCTTCCGATGATGCCCATGCTTGGTGGCTCTGCCGAGCAAACGGCCGTATCGCTATGGCGTTTGCATGATGAATACTTGTCGAAAACCAACTATTTCCCAGAAGCCCAGCTTCTAGGTTTCATCGCGGCACCTGCGGCGCACATCTGGCGTGACAGCAGTATGCCGGTCACTGCGAACGAAAACATCGTGCGCCAAAACGAGTATCATGTTCCCTACTTTCAAGGTCTTGATACACGCGGCCCGGCTGCGATGCGTGCTGAAGTCGCTGATTTCACATCCGAATACAAAACCCAAAACAACAAGCCGCCAACGTTTTTCCTGGCACACGGCGCCGCGATTGCGCTTGGGGTCTGGTCCGAAAATGCGGCGGTCTCGGTTGTTGAAGTTGACAACGGTTTATACACGCCAACCTTTTCGGTGATTTTGTCGAATGAGGCTTGGGCGCAAATTTCTGCCGCAGACCAAGCGGCGATCCGCGCTGTGTCGGGCGAAGCTTTGGCCAATCGGTCGGCGGCTTGGGATACGTTTGACAACTCGTTCCGGTCTCGCATGCTTGATCTTGGATTGGATTCAGAAAAAGCAGACCAAGCCCTTGTGAATGAGCTTTTGATCGGTTCGCTTTTGGACCTGCGTGCCTGGTCCGAAAGTGCAAGCAACCTTGGCATCCCCGCCAACGACGCCTTGAAGGGCTATCTGGCAAGCCTGCACTCGCTTAAAGATCGTCTGATCTATCGCGGGGACGATCTGAATATTGAGGATCATCCTTTCGTCACAGGCGCGTTCTAAGACACTGCCGCTGCGCAGCTCCATGGTTGCGCGGCGGACTCGCTTCCCCCTCGTTTCTTTATTGTGCCTGTCTCCCGCAGGATAAGCGCTGACTGCGCGTGATTTTCCCCTAAGAGCTTAAGGTGGAAGACATTGCTGTTGCGGGAAAGACTTGACCCCAGCCCACATCCGCCACAGGTAAGGGTCAAAGAGACATCCAACAAAGAGGGTTCCCAAAATGGCTTTCGAACTTCCTGATCTTCCTTACGCCCATGATGCGCTGGCTGGCAAAGGCATGTGCGCCGAGACGATGGAAAAACACCACGACCTGCACCACAAGGCTTATGTCGACAATGGCAACAAGCTGATTGCTGGCACCGAGTGGGATGGCAAATCCTTGGAAGACATCATCACGGGCACCTATGATGCGAATGCGGTCGCCCAAAGCGGCATCTTCAACAACATCAGCCAGCTTTGGAACCACAACCAGTTTTGGGAAATGATGAGTCCCGGCGACACGGGCATGCCCGGCGAGTTGGAAAGCGCGCTGAATGAGAACTTCGGCTCGGTTGACGAATTCAAATCGCAGTTCTCGGCGGCAGGTGCTGGTCAGTTCGGTTCGGGCTGGGCGTGGCTGGTCAAGAACGCTGACGGCTCTCTTGCAGTGACCAAGACCGAAAACGGCGTGAACCCCTTGTGCTTTGGTCAAACCGCGCTTTTGGGCTGCGATGTGTGGGAGCATTCTTACTACATCGACTTCCGCAACAAGCGCCCTGCGTATTTGACCAACTTCCTGGACAATCTGGTCAACTGGGAAAACGTCGCCTCGCGCATGTAATCGCGTCACGACAAGCTAAGATTGGGCCCGCCGGTTTTCGGCGGGTCTTTCTTGTTGAGGCAGCGATTTCTGTGTTGTTGGACTTGGGTCTGAAAGGACGGGTGTTACAAGCCGATACCTTGGGCCAGTTCATCAGGGTTTATCGCGCCGATGTGTTTCTTTTCACGCGCGAACCGAACCGCCAGTGCGGTGACATAGTCGTTGGCCGGTGTGGGAATGCCATAACGTCGCCCAAGGTAAGAAATCTCTCCGTTCAGAAAGTCCGTCTCGACCGAACCTGCCGCACGGGCCAGACTTTGTGTGGTTGATCCTCCGATGCGGGTGACGCCCGCGACATTGCCGTTCTTCATGCGGTCTCGGCGTGGATCTGCGGGCCCAACATCGCGCCATTCGATCCCGGCGGCTTCCAACACGCCGCGGCCTTCGGCGCGCAAATGCTCGGTCATGTCGCTGGCCTTAAAGCCGCGCCCTAAAACCGCCTCGACGATGTTGCCAAGGTTCAAGATCAGCTTGCCGTATTTGTAGGCCATGACGTCGGCTTGCGGAAACCCTTCGATGCCTGCGGGTGTCAGGGCTTTGGCCAAAGCCTCATCTGCAGCGTCGATGCCGTGGGGATAACGGCCAATGTCGAAGTTGCCATAGTTTGGGCTGCACCAAGCGATTGTCTCATCGGGTGTCATGAACTGACAGGGCAGCATCACGTTGATTCCATGCACGTTCGGAAAGTAGCGAAGCGCGGTGGTTTCGTTGGCAACGCCGTTCTGAGCGCAGAAAATCGGCTGATCTGTCACGCCCGCGGTGCGCAGATCGTGAAGGGCTGCGATCGTGTCTTGTCCTTTCACCACCAGCACAATGGCGTCGTCGGACCGAAAGTCGATGTCTTGGGCCGAAGCCGCGCCTTCGAAACGGGCGTGAACACTGCGGTCGGGGTTGCGAAGTGTCAGGCCAGTGTCGCGGATCGCCTGAAGCCGCGCGCCACGCGCCACCCCGATCACGTCTTGTTCCGCATGGGCCAGCGCCGTGGCGATGACACCGCCGACTGCTCCTGCTCCGTAGACGATAATACGCATGGGGTCTCCTTAGAGTTGGGGGGGGCACGCCCTGCCGAAAAGCAGATCTTTCGGCCCAAGCGACGCTTGTCAAGCAAGAGCAGCCGCCGCTCAAAATTGACAATGCGCCGATGGAAGCGCACTTTACGTCAACAGATAAGCCGCGCCCAAGAACGGACCGGCAGAAGATCACAGCAGATCATATTGGTGGGGCGCAACATCTCAGGAGGTCAGGACAAATCCGCCTTGTTGGGCGTGGCGCTGATGTTGCTGGTGTCGGTTTTGTTGGCCGTAGACTCGGTGCTGGTGCGGCTTTTGTCGGACTCGGTGCATCCCTTCATCATGGGCTTTACGCGGGCGCTGTTTGGCTTGATGGCGGTCGCCCCGTGGCTTTTGACCAAGCGCGGCATTTTGCAATCCGAGTATCGGTTTCTGCATTTCTTTCGCGCCGTCCTGAAGCTGGCCGCGCTGGTGTCGTTCTTTTATGCCTTCGCGCTGTCGTCGCTGGCAGATGTGACCGCTATTGCTTTCACCTCGCCGATCTTTGTCACGGTTGGGGCGTGGCTTTTTCTGGGGGAAAAGCTGCGCAGTTTGCGGATCATCGCCGTGGTCATTGGCTTTGCCGGGGTGATCTTTGTTCTGAGGCCGGGGCAGGGCGGGGGGATCCCGGTTGGGTTGATATTCGCATTGGCGGGGGCTGTGTTAACGGCGGCGATCCAGTTGATCCTGAAGCCGATGACGGCCAAGGACTCAAGCGACACTTTGGTGGCGTGGAACCTGATCCTGATGGTACCGATTGCAATTGTGCCCGCGTTTTTCGTCTGGACGACGCCCAGCCCGACCGAATGGGCGATCCTTGCCTTCCAAGGTGTGCTTGGTGCTTTATCGATGACGCTGGCGACAAAGGCGTTTTCGCTGGCCGAGGCGTCGCTGATCACGCCGTTCGATTTCTTGCGCCTGCCCTTTGTGGCCGTCCTTGGCTATCTGATTTTCTCGGAAACCGTGCCCTTCACCACTTGGGTTGGCGGCGCGATTATTTTCCTTGCGACACTTTTGATGGCGCGGTCTGCCCGGGCCCGTGTGATGAGCCAGTCCTGACGATGGCCGGCGTTGCACCCGAAACAACTGACAAGGCTTTCATCACCGTATCTTGCACACGTTGGCTGAGCGGCGAGCGGCGGTTGCGTGCCGCGTTAAGATAGATGCTTGCATTGAATTGATCCGGTAGGTCGATGTCGCGATAGACCAGTTGGTCCATCTGCATCGCCATGGCGGATCGTGGCACCAGTGCTGCACCCAGCCCGGTGTTCACCAGCGCGACCAGTGTTTGGGTCTGGCTGACTTCTTGCAAAAGTATGGGCTGAACGCCGACCGCGGCGAAGATCGCTGTATGGATCTCGCGCAGATAGCCGCCTCGTTCGCCAGAGTAGCCAATGAAATCGACCCCATCCAGAACATCTGCTCTGGCCGTGCCCGGCTGATCCAGGGAATGGCCCTTGGGCAGCGCCAACACGAAAGGCTCTCGCACCACGCGGGTGCTCTCAATGTCGCCCAAGCCGCCCACTGTGCGCGTCAGCCCCAAATCCAGCCCGCCAGACAGCAAAGCCTCGGTGATTTCGTAACTCATCATCTCGACAGGGGTGACATGAACCTCGGGTAAGTCGCGTTTCAGAGCGGTGACGATGCGCGGCACAAACTCTAACGCGGCAGAAGGCACAAACCCAATCCGGATCGCCCCGGCCTCGCCACGTTCGGCTTGCCGCGCATTCAAAATAGCCTGTTCTGACCGTTCCATCAGGTCAATGGCCGACGCGCGGAACATGGCACCAGCTGGAGTCAGGCGCACTGTTCGCGTGTTTCTTTCCAGAAGGGTCAGGCCGATCCCTTCCTCCAAAAGTCTGATTTGTCGGGACAAAGGAGGTTGGGTCATGTTCAGCCGTTGCGCGGCGCGCGAAAAGTTCAACTCTTCCGCGACGGTGACGAAACAGCGAAGTTGGAAAAACTCGAACGGGGTCTTGGCCATCGGGTTCGCTCATATTGTTATTCATTTATTGTATCTTTTTAATCCAATAATGAAATAGACAAACCTTACGCTACGTCTACTGTTTGAATGTCACCCTTGCCTGCCACCGTGGCGGGACCAGGGGGGCGGCGGTCAAACGGGCCGCTGTATAGGGAATTGGGAGGAAATCATGATCCATAAGTATGGCCGCATTGCCGCGGCTCTTTTCGCGTCCACGATTGCCAGTCAGGCTATGGCCGAAGAACTGACCGTGGTGCTGGCTGAAGAACTGGACATCGTTGATCCATGCGAGTCTTCGCGTTCGAACATCGGCCGCGTGATGTTGCAGAACGTCTCGGAAACCCTCACCGAAATGGTGCCGGGCGAAGGTGTTCAGCCGCGTCTGGCCGTGTCCTGGGAGGAAATGGACGGCGGAACGTGGCGGTTCACACTGCGCGAGGGCGTCACCTTTACCGATGGAACCGCTTTTGATGCCGGTGACGTTGCACATTCGATTGCGCGCTTCACGGGCGACGCGATCTCGTGCGAAATCGGGGACAAGTTCTTTGGTGGGATCGAATTGACGACCAGTGTTGTGGACGACCTGACCATCGACATCACGCCGAACCCGGCCCAGCCGATCATGCCGCTTTTGGCATCGACCATGGCTGTGGTGCCCTCTGAGGCGCCGATTGATGCTTATGTTGAGACGCCGATTGGAACCGGACCTTACATCTGGGACGAATACGTCCGTGGTCAGCATATCAAGATGTCGGCCAACCCGAATTATTGGGGGGATGCCGGGGCTGTGACGTCAGTGACGTATGTCTTCCGTTCGGATGCGGCTGTCCGGGCTGCTATGGTGGCAGCGGGCGAAGCAGACATCGCGCCGAACATCGCGTTGCAGGATGCGACGACGGATATGGATTTCTCTTATCCGAACTCGGAAACCCTGTTCTTGCGGTTGGATCACGACACGGCACCTTTGAACGATGTGCGTGTGCGTCAGGCGTTGAACTATGCGGTCGACCGCGAGGCCTTTGTGGGCACGATTCTTGCCGATGGCACGCTTCTTGCAACAGGCATGACGCCGCCATCGACACTGGGCTACAACAAAGACCTTACGCCCTATCCCTACGATCTTGAAAAAGCGAAGGCCCTTTTGGCCGAAGCCGCGGCGGATGGCGTGCCGGTGGATACCGAGATCACTTTGATCGGTCGGATTGGCAACTTCTCGAACGTTCAGGAAACCATGGAAGCTTTGCTGGCCATGTATCAGGACGCAGGCTTCAACATGAAGCTGCAGATGTTCGAGGTGGCTGAATGGCTTGAGCATTATTCCAAGCCATACGCAGAAGACCGTGGTCCGGAGATCGTCAAGGCGATGCACGACAACGCCAATGGTGATCCGGTGTTCTCGATGTTCTTCAAATACGCCTGTGATGGTCTGCAAGCCGGCCTTTGCGACGAAAAGCTGGACGGCATGATCGCCGATGCGACAGCTTTGACGGGGGCTGATCGTGAAGCCAAGTGGAGCGAGCTGTTCCAGTACATCCACGAGGAAAGCGTCACCGACGTGATGTTGTTCCACATGGTGGGCTTTAGCCGGGTGAACTCGCGGTTGGACTTTACGCCAACGATCCGGACGAACTCTGAACTGCAACTTGACCAGATCAAGTTCAACTAAGATCTTTCCGGGGGGCGGGTGTTCTGCCCCCCGGACCCAAATCTAGGCAGGCACCATGGGATCATTTTTGGGAAAACGCGCCATTGCGAGCGCCATCTCGCTGGTCGGGTTGGTTGTTCTTGTTTTCTTCATGACGCGGCTGACCGGAGATCCCACTGATCTGTTTCTGCCGGAAAACGCCACCCAAGAAGCGCGCGACAATTTCCGCCGCTTGAACGGGTTGGACCAGCCCATCATCGTACAATTCTTCAACTATCTGGGCGATCTTTTGCGGTTCGACTTTGGCGACAGTGTGCGTCGCAACGAACCGGCCATCGATTCCGTCATGCGCGGCTTTGTCTGGACGTTGCAATTGGCCCTTGTGACGATGTCCTTGGTCACCGTTGCAGCTATCACCATCGGATCATTGGCCGCCTTTCACGTGGGTGGCTTCTTTGACCGCATCGCGACGTTCTTTTCCCTGATGGGCGCCAGCGCGCCGGATTTCTGGATTGCCATCGTCGCCATCGTTGTCTTCTCGGTTGGCCTTGGATGGTTGCCAACCTCGGGCACAGGCACTTTCTGGCACTGGATCATGCCCGTCGCTGTTTTGTTTATCCGACCGTTCGGCTTGATCC
This sequence comes from uncultured Rhodobacterales bacterium, assembly GCA_964632495.1. Taxonomy (GTDB): domain Bacteria; phylum Pseudomonadota; class Alphaproteobacteria; order Rhodobacterales; family Rhodobacteraceae; genus CALKXV01. The sequence continues at coordinate 11,670 of CAZWDS010000023.1, read as the reverse complement.
TGCAAGTGGTGCGCGGTTCGATGATCAGCGCTTTGAATTCGGCCTATGTGAAAACCGCCCGCGCCAAAGGTGTGAAAAACCGGCCCATCATCTTTGTCCACGCGCTGCGCAATGCGATGCTGCCGATCATCACCGTGATTGGCGATCAGACCACCGCGATCTTGAACGGCGCGGTGATTGTCGAAACGATCTTTGGCTTTCCGGGGGTCGGAAAACTGATGATCGACAGTGTTTTGCAGCGCGACTTTAATGTGATTCTTGCCGCCGTGATGGTCACGGCCTTCGCGATCTTCTTGATGAATGTGCTGATCGACCTGCTTTACGCCGTGCTTGATCCCCGGATCCGGTACTGAGATGAGCGAGGCCGACATCATCCCCGACGCGCCACATCCCCTGCGCACGACATTCAGGATGCTTTGGCGCGACAAGTTTGCCTTCTCAGCCGCCATCTTCCTGTGCTTCATCATCTTCTGCGCCATCTTCGGCCCGATGCTGCTGGAAGACGTGGCCACCAAGCAGAACTTACGCGGTCGAAACGCGCCCCCGTTTGATTTCTCGCGCCCATGGTACTTTTGGCTGGGCGGCGATGCGCTTGGACGCCCTTTGCTGGCCCGCATCATGGTGGCCGCGCAAAACACGATGATGGTGGCGGCGGGTGCGGTGTTTTTCTCGCTGGCGATCGGGACCACGCTTGGGTTGATTGCGGGATACACATCGAAACTTGGCAGCCAAGTCATCATGCGGCTGGCCGATGTGATCATGTCCTTCCCGTCACTGTTGCTGGCGGTGATCGTTCTTTATGTGCTGCCGCCCTCGGTGTTCAATCTTGTCATCGTGCTGGCGATCACGCGCATCCCGATCTACCTGCGCACCAGCCGTGCCGAGGTGTTGGAAATCCGCGAACGCATGTTCGTTCAAGCCGCTCAAGTCATGGGGGCGTCGTCAAAACGTATCATCTTCCGCCACATCCTGCCGGTCGTCTTTCCGACGCTTGTCACCATCGCTACACTGGATTTCGCGCTGGTCGTTCTGGTGGAAAGCTCGCTGTCCTTCCTTGGGATCGGCATCCAGCCGCCCGAGATCACTTGGGGTCTGATGGTCAGCCAGGGTCGCGCCTATCTGACGACAGCATGGTGGCTGTCGTTCTGGCCGGGCCTTGCCATCATCCTGACGACACTGTCGCTGAACCTTCTGGCGAACTGGATGCGCACAGCACTTGATCCGGTGCAACGCTGGCGGTTGGAATCGCGGAAGACATCGGATGAGTAAGCATCTTCTTGAGGTCCGCGACCTGTCGGTCGATTTCCACACGGCGCAGGGCACGGTCCATGCGGTGCGCAATGTCAGCTTCCACCTTGACCGGGGCGAGACCTTGGCGATCCTTGGCGAAAGCGGGTCGGGCAAATCGGTGTCGGCCAGCGCGATCATGGATCTGATCGATGTCCCGCCCGGCGAAATCACCAGCGGTGAAGTGCATTTCGATGGTCTGGATCTGCTGCGGGCCAGTCATGAAGAGCGTCGTTTGATCAACGGCAACCGGATTGCGATGATCTTTCAGGATCCGCTGTCGCATCTGAACCCGGTCTATCGTGTCGGCTGGCAAATCGAAGAAATGATGACCGCCCATGGGATGGCGCAAAAAGAGGCGCGGGCGCGCACATTGGAACTGTTGCAACGCGTCGGCATTCCCGAAGCCGAAACCAAGATCGACGCGTATCCGCATCAGTTCTCGGGCGGTCAACGCCAGCGGATCATGATCGCCATGGCGCTGGCTTTGAAGCCCGACATCCTGATCGCGGACGAACCAACCACCGCGCTGGATGTGACGGTGCAGGCGCAAATTCTGGCTTTGCTGGAAGAGTTGCAGGAAGAAACCGGCATGGGCCTTTTGTTGATCACCCACGATTTGGGCGTCGTGGCCGAAGTGGCCGACCGCGTGGTCGTGATGAACGCAGGCGAGATTGTCGAAACGGGAACCGCCGCCCAAGTTTATTCAAACGCGACACACCCTTACACGAAGAAACTTATCGCCGCTGTTCCGGGTGCGGGCGATATGGCGGCGCCCCTTGAAGCAACCAAACCAATCCTTGAAGTCAACGGTCTGGCCAAGCATTTCGGAGAGTTCGTCGCCCTTGAAGGCGCAAGCTTTACGGTGCTGCCGGGCGAAACCGTTGCCATCGTGGGCGAGTCGGGGTCTGGCAAATCCACTTTGGCCAAGACGCTTTTGCGTTTGGAAGAAGCAACGGCGGGTGAAGCGCTTTATAAGGGGCGCGATCTGGTCACTATATCGCCGCGCGAATTGTTTGACCTGCGCCGCGATGTCCAAATGATCTTTCAGGATCCGACACAATCCCTAAACCCGCGCATGTCCGTTTATGACATCATCGCCGAAGCTTTCATCATCCACCCCGAAATACTGCCCAAAGCCAAACGTCGTGACAGGGTGGCGGAACTCTTGACCCACGTCGGGCTGGAAGCGGCGCATATGCAGCGTTATCCGCACCAGTTTTCAGGCGGTCAGCGGCAACGGATCGCAATTGCTCGGGCACTGGCCTTAGAGCCAAAGCTCATCATATGTGACGAGGCTGTTTCGGCGCTGGATGTTTCGATCCAGGCGCAGGTCATTCAGCTTTTGGCGGGGCTTCAGAGTGACTTCGGCCTGTCTTACATGTTCATCGCCCATGACTTGCCTTTGGTGCGCGACTTTGCGCATCGGGTTGTGGTCATGCAATCGGGGCGCATCGTGGAACAAGGCCCGGTTGCGCAAATCTTCGATGCCCCTCAGCAAGACTATACCCGCAAGCTGATCGCCGCGAGCCTAAGCCCCGATCCCGAAATCCAGGCCGAGCGCCGGTTGGCACGCGATCAGCTCACGGGGGCCGTATGAGCCAGCGTGACGTTCTTGTCATGGCCGCGCCGCGCCCCAAGGCGATGGCCCAGCTTGAAGCGAGCTATCACTTGCACCGTTTCGATCTTGCGGACGACAAACCGGCGTTTCTGGCAGAGATCGGATCACAGTGCCAAGCCGTGGTCACCAACGGGCACACCGAACTGACCCGCGCTCAAATCGCGCAATTGCCCAATGTCGGTGTGGTTGCCTGTACCTCTGCCGGTTTTGAAACCATTGACGATGCAGCTTTGCGCGACGCCGGGATTGCCCTGACCAACAGTTCGGATGCGTTGTCCGATGATGTGGCGGATGTGGCGCTGATGCTGGCACTTGCAGCGCGTCGTCAACTGGTGGCGGCCCATGCCTATGTGACGTCTGGGGATTGGGGGCGGCAGGGGATGTATCCACTTTTAAGCACCTTGACGGGTAAGCGCGCTGGCATCGTGGGTCTTGGCACCATTGGAACCGCCATCGCCAAGCGTTTCGAACCTCTTGGTCTGGACATTGGCTATACCGCACGATCCGCAAAACCGGTCGACTATGCCTTCTTCCCCGACACCCTTTCGCTGGCACAATGGTCAGACATTCTGGTCGTGATCGTCCCGGGTGGGGCTGCAACTCAAGGCCTGATCTCGCGCGAGGTGATCCACGCGGTCGGCCCCACAGGCACCATCATCAACGTTGCACGCGGCTCGGTCGTGGACGAACCCGCTCTGATCGCAGCGCTTTGCGATGGCCAATTGGGCAGTGCGGGACTTGATGTCTATTTGAACGAACCTAACCCGGATCCAGCCTTGAGCGCGCTTGCCAACGTCACGCTTTACCCGCACCACGCCAGCGGCACGCTGGAGACCCGCGATGCCATGGCCCAGACTGTGGTCGACAACCTGGCCGCTTATTTCGCGGGCCAGCCTCTGCTGACCCCTGTGTTCGCGCCGTCATGAGACTGGGGCAAGGCCAATACACCTATAAGCCCATGCCCGATTGGGCCAAGTTGCCGCCCGAAATTACATTGGGTGACGTAGCGGGTATTGCCGTCGATGACAAAGACCGCGTGTATCTGTTCAACCGGGGGGACCACCCGGTTGTGGTTCTGGATCAACAGGGCGATGTGCTTTCGACGTGGGGACAGGGCATATTCCTGAACCCTCATGGAGCCGCGATCGGGCCGGATCAAAGGCTCTATCTGACAGACAACTTCGACCACACCGTTCGCAAATTCACGCTGGACGGCACGCTTCTTCTAGAGATCGGCACGCCGGGGCTCAGTTCCGGTTTCATGAGCGGCAAACCCTTTTGCAAATGCACACATTCGGCCGTGGCCCCTGACGGAAACATCTTCGTGTCCGACGGTTACCAAAACGCCTGCATCCACAAATTCGATCCTGCCGGAAAGCACCTGAAAAGCTGGGGCACGCCGGGCACGGGGCCGGGCGAATTCAACCTGCCGCACAATATCTGCTGCGATCCTGATGGCTGGATTTACGTCGCTGACCGGGAAAACTCGCGCGTGCAGGTCTTCGACCAAGACGGCACGTTCGAAACCCAGATCAACAACATGCACCGCCCCAGCGGTCTGGCGATCACGCCGGGAAGCTGTCCTGATTGTATCGTCGGCGAATTGGCACCCTATCTTGCCGTAAATCGGGATTTCCCGAATATTGGCCCCTTCGTCAGCGTGTTTGACCAAAACGGCGATTTGCAGTCGCGGCTGGATGCGAAACAAGGCGCGGGCCTGTTGCCGGGGCAATTCCTGTCACCGCACAGCATCGCCTATGACAGTCGTGGTGATCTTTACGTGGGCGACGTTGTGGATGCGGACTGGGGCAAGGTGTTTCCCGATGTCGCATTGCCAGAGGCCGCAAGACGGTTCCAAAAGCTGCGACGTGTTGAAAGGCCCGTCGCATGACCCGCTTGTCCGCCTGGTAGAGTCGCCCGAGATATCCGGGTCTTCCATGGTCCAAAGCGCACTACCGTGCGTTTCTTTTATACACTTACATTCGGTCCCGCTTTCTGCTTTGCCAGCGCCATGACCAATCTGTCCGATCATACCAAAGGCTTGGCTGCGATCGTGGCCGCTGCAATGATCTGGGGATTGGCGCCGATCTACTATGGCTTTCTGAGCAACGTGCCGCCTGCGGATATTCTGGCCCATCGGATGTTGTGGTCGTTGGTGTTCTTCGCGGTCATCCTTTGGTTCCGGGGCAGGTTGCCCGCTTTGAGGGCCGCCGTCAGCCAGAAAGATCAGGTGGGCTGGACCCTGCTGGCCGCCATAATGGTCAGCTTCAACTGGTTCTTCTTCATCTATTCGATCCAAACAGGCCGCCTGACGGAATCAAGCCTTGGGTATTACATCTATCCCTTGGCCTCGGTCGTCTTTGGCTATGTGTTTTTTCGCGAACGCTTTCACCCCCTGCAATGGGCCGCCGTGGCTTTGGCCGCTTTCAGCGTCGCACTTCTGACGACAGGGCTTGGCGTGGTTCCCACGATCAGCCTCATCCTTGCGACCACGTTTTCGCTTTATGGTGTGGTGAAGAAACGGGTGAAAACAGGCCCAACCGTCTCGGTCACTGCCGAGGTTTTGTTGTTGTCGCCTTTTGTGTTGGTCTGGTTCGCCTTTTTCGCGCAGACGGCAGATCTGACCCCCCGGCTTTGGTTGCTTTTGATGCTAAGCGGGCCCTTAACCGGATTGCCACTGATCCTGTTTTCCCAAGCCGCGCAAGCCGTGCGGCTGTCGACAGTGGGACTGATCTCTTACCTCAATCCAACCTTGCAGTTTCTCTGCGCGGCATTCGTCTTTTCCGAGCCGGTCACCGGTTGGCATGGAGCATCCCTTGTGCTGATCTGGGTCGCGCTTGCGCTTTATAGCACCATGGCCATCCGTCAAGAACGGGCGAGGACCTCGACCAGACCCTCGACGTCCGGCACAATCTGAAGCAGACTCAAAACGCTTTCATCGGCAAACCCTTCGTCCACGATATGGGCCAGAAGTGCACTTAACGGCTGCCAATACCCTTCGATATCGACCAGAAAGATCGGTTTTGCGTGCAAGCCCAATTGCGCCCATGTCAGGACTTCAAAGAACTCGTCCAGTGATCCTGCGCCGCCCGGCAAAACCGCCACGGCGTCCGAATTCATGAACATCACTTTCTTACGCTCATGCATGGTTTCCGTGATGATCCGGTCTCCGAACAGGCCGCGTGGAGCCTCCCTGTCCAGCAAATGCGTCGGAATAACACCTAAGGTTTCCGCTCCTGCGCGATGTGCGGCTTCGGCAACTGCGCCCATAATCCCCACATCGCCAGCTCCATAGACCAAACGCCAGTTCTGCCTGGCAATGGTCGCCCCTAACTGGGTTGCGGCGGCCATATAGGCTGGCTTCGTTCCCGAGCGCGCGCCACAAAAGACGCAAAGTGACAGAGAAAATCGTGACATGTCAGACAACCGCCTTTGACAAAAGGTGTTTTGACCCCTGTTACCGGTGTTGATAGGGTCTCTCAAGCGCACGTGTGGGACGCGCGTAAAAGTGGGGAAAAACCCCGCTCTCTTTTTGGGAGTAAGACACGGTGAAGCGGGTTTGGACAGGCATCATTCTATTGTTGATCGCCGGCGTCGCGATTTGGGCGCTTTGGTGGCCAAAAGCAACAGGTGTGAACGGCACAGAAGAGGCGGGTTTGGACAGCGTGCCTGCGGTCACTGAAGCGCCGCTGGACAATAGCGCCACCGCGCAAGACACTGCGGCAAGCGCGTCTGATGACGCGGGCACGTTGCCCCTAGACGCAGTGTCTGCTGACACTGATGCGGCTTCGGCGGAAGAAACAGACCAAGGCACGGGCGAAGATGTTGCTGTCTTGTCTGACAGCGATACGGACACAAGCGCGACCCAAGCCCCAGACACAGACACAAACACAGAATCCGAAACACCTGATACGGTCAAAAGCGAGGCCTCCTTCGACATCGTGCGTGTCGAGCCCGGTGGGTCAACACTTATTGCGGGAACGGGTGTGCCGGGGGCTGCGATCAAACTTATGATGAATGGCGAAACAGCAGGCGAAACTGTTGCAGACGGTAGCGGCAGCTTCCTGATCTTCGCCGAACTTGGGTCATCCGATGACCCTCGCGTGCTGACACTGGAAGAAACATGGGCCGATGGCACCACGATGGAAGCACCCGCCTCTGTCATTCTGGCCCCGGTCCCCGCAGTTGAAGTGGCGACCGCCGAGGCTGAATTGAACGAGACGACCCAAGATGCAGGCGCACTTGAAACGGCAACAGCCACAGCAGAAGTTGCAGCGGATGAGATCGACTCAGGCGGCGAAACAACACAGACAAACGCGCAGCCGGACACATCAGACACGGTTGATCCGGACGAGAACAGCGATGCCCCCTCCAAGACTGCCGACAATGGCAACGGCACAGACGTTGAACTGGCCGACGCAGCCCCAAGCGCTTCGGCAGAGGACCCGGCCCAACCCACAGCGCCGACCGTGCTATTGGCGGATGAAAACGGTGTCCAGGTCCTGCAATCCTCAAACGCGCAACCCGAGGCTTTGGCGAATGTGTCTATCGACGCCATCAGCTATGATGAGGAAGGCGAGGTCTCCCTTTCCGGACGCGCGACCGGCGCGTCGGCCGTGCGGGTTTACTTGAACAACAAGCCGCTTATTGAAACCGAAATTGGTGCATCCGGGCAATGGCGAACCGAACTTCCAGATGTCGACACAGGCACGTATACGCTTCGGGTCGACGAGGTGAACGCGGATGGCGACGTGATTTCACGCGCCGAAACCCCGTTCAAACGCGAAGCGGTGGAAGCCATCCGTGCCTTGGACGCCACGCCAAAAGCAGACATCGCTCCGGTCTCGCTCATCACGGTCCAACCCGGCAACACGCTTTGGGGGATCGCGCGCGAGAAATACGGCGAAGGTCCACTTTATGTGCGGGTTTTCGACGCCAATACGGATCGGATTCGAAACCCCGACCTGATCTACCCGGGCCAAATCTTCACCGTCCCGGACTGATCTGTAAAGACCGATATACTTTGTCTCAAATTGTCTTTCCTCTTGCCGAAAATACTTCGGGGGAGACGCTCTGCAAGAGCGTCGGGGGCAGAGCCCCAATTTCGAACAGAACAATCGCACTCTATACACATCAGCCCGTCTGGTCTTCTGTCGCCGTTGCGCCTACGTAGGCTGCGATGAGTGAAAGTACGATCGAAGAAGCTGAACGACGCAGCGGTCTCAGGACCATCAAAAGAGTTGCGCCCTATCTTTGGCCCGAAGATCAGCCTTGGGTGAAACGCCGGGTCGTTCTGGCGCTTTTGGTGCTGATCTTGTCCAAGGTTATCGCGGTCTGGACCCCGTTCTTTTACAAGGCCGCCGTCGATATTCTGGCAGGCGAAAATACCGATCCGGCCTGGGCCCTGGGGCTTGGCGTGGTGGGGATCACGGTGGCCTATGGCATGGCGCGTCTTATGGGCGTGGGCTTTCAACAGCTGCGCGATGTGATCTTTGCCGCCGTGGGGCAACGCGCGCTTCGCAAGATCGCGCTTGAGACGTTCCAGCACATCCACGCGCTGTCTTTGCGCTATCACATCACCCGCAAGACAGGTGGCCTGTCCCGGATCATCGAACGTGGCGTCAAAGGCGTTGAATTCCTGCTGCGCTTCCTGCTTTTCTCAATCGGTCCGCTGATCGTCGAACTGACCCTGATCGCCCTCGTGCTCGCCGTGGTCTTCGACATCTGGTACTTGGCTGTCGTCGTGGTCACCATCGCGCTTTACGTCTGGTTTACCTTCAAGGTCACCGAATGGCGCGTGAAAATCCGCAAAGAGATGAACGACCAGGACACCGACGCCAATCAAAAGGCCATCGACAGCCTGTTGAACTTCGAAACCGTCAAATACTTCGGTGCCGAGGATCGCGAAGCCAGCCGGTATGACAGTTCCATGGAGCGCTATGTCGCGGCGGCCCTGAAGACGTCGTATTCGCTGGCGTTCCTGAACTTTGGCCAATCCCTGTTGATCACCACGGGCTTGGTGGTTGTCATGGTGATGGCCGCAATTGGCGTGTCGAACGGCACGTTAACCGTCGGCGATTTCGTCATGGTCAACGCCTATATGATCCAGATCACTATGCCCTTGAATTTCCTCGGTACAGTCTACCGTGAAATCCGGCAGGCCCTGGTTGATATGGGCGAGATGTTCGATCTTCTGGAACAACCCGCCGAGGTCAAAGACAAACCAGACGCCCTTGATCTGAACGTCACAGGCGGCCGTGTCGAGTTTGACGACATCGCCTTTGGCTATGACGACGCGCGCCCGATCCTGAAGGGTGTGTCACTGGACGTCCCTGCGGGGCAGACCGTGGCAATCGTCGGGCCCTCAGGCTCGGGCAAATCCACCATCGGACGGCTTTTGTTCCGCTTTTATGATGTGGGCGACGGTGCTCTTAGGATCGACGGGCAGGACATCCGCGACGTGACCCAGAAAAGCCTTCACTCAGCTATTGGGGTGGTGCCGCAAGACACAGTTCTTTTCAACGACACCATCTATTACAACATCGCCTATGGCCGCCCCGAAGCCAGTCATTCCGAGGTGGTCGAGGCCGCCAAAGCCGCCAAGATCCACGACTTTATCGAAGGACTGCCCGAAGGCTATCAAACGGCTGTCGGCGAACGTGGATTGAAACTTTCGGGCGGGGAAAAGCAGCGCGTCGGCATTGCCCGCACGCTTTTGAAGAACCCGCCGATCCTTTTGCTGGACGAAGCCACCAGTGCGCTCGACACCGAAACCGAAGCCGAAATCCAGCACGAGCTAGAGGGCCTTGGCCAAGGTCGTACGGTGATCACCATCGCGCACCGTCTGTCGACAATTGCCCATGCGGACCGGATCGTGGTTCTGGAGAAAGGCGTGATTGTCGAAGAAGGCACGCACGACGGGTTGCTGCAAGAAGAGGGGCGCTATGCGTCGCTTTGGGCCATGCAAGCCTCGGAAGAAGACGCGGCCTGATCAGAGGTCGTTTAACGGGCTCTTAGACTTTCCGATATAGTAACCGTCTCGTTCATCACGACGAGAGGGCCCGTGACACGCCTGTCCACCGCACTTTGCTTGATCATGACCCTTGTGTTGGGGGTGTCGGGTTGTGCGCGTGACCACGAAGATGCGATGCGGGCAAAGCTTAATCAGTGGTTCTTTCTGGGCGATCTTAAATACTTCAAATCCCAGATGCGCTGTACCGCTGCGGTCTACCAATTGCGTGTGAATGAAACGCGCCGCAGCCTGCCGGTTCAAACGGACGTGTTTGCGGCCAAGGCTATCTTTAGCGTGACGGGGTTGGTTGCGTTCCGGGTCGACGGCCATTCGCCCAATGATCTGACAGATACGCTGCTTTTGTCGGGGCGCGGGACCTTTGGCAAACAGGCCCTTGGCTCTGCCGCCCAAGCCGTCCCATGTTTCAAGGGGACGCGCGCCGATAAATGGATTCGCGCGGCCCTGACGCGCCCTGGTGCCACTTTGGCCTATGACAGCGCCAGCGAGGGGGTGATGGTTCTTGATCCCGAAGCGCGGTTGGTGTTCTACGTAGCGGGCGATGTGTTCTGATCACGCTGGTCTTTACAAATACTCTGTCAGGATCGGCGTGATGCCCTCGCTCAAAAGCGTTATCAGTTCGGGGTCCATGAATGCGTAGTCGTCCGGGATATCAAGCACATGCACCGGCGTTGCGTTCAGATCATTGCGAAAGTCACGCATAAGGCGTGATTTATGTTGATCTTCCATCACAAAGATCACGTCAGCCCAGTCGACATCGCGCGCAGCCAAACGTCGTATGGCACTTTTACTAAGACCCGCAGAGCGCACCGAAAGCTCTGGTGCTTTGCGCCACAAACGTTCCGCCGTGGGGCTGCGCCATTGATTGCGGCTGCACAGGAACAGGACTTTCAGTTCGTGGCCTTGGCTCAAGCGAGACTCACTCGGCCGCCCGCAACTCGGGTTCGGGTTTCGCGGGCGCAGACGGATCGGTGTCGCGGTCCCAGATGATTTCGGTGGCTTTGATCTGGCGGGCTGCACGGCGCAGAGCGTAGTCCCGCGCGGTGCGCGACCGCGCGCCCCGTGTCATGGCAGAAATCCACGTCAGGATGTTGGCCAGAATGGTCCAGAACCAAACCCGCAGTGCCAGCATCGACGGCGTGAAGACCAGCGTCAGAACCGTTGCGATCCCAAGGCCAAACACCACCGCCGTTGCCAATTGCTTCCACCACAAGGCCGTCGGGCTGTCGATTGAATAGCCACCGCCGAAGAAGTCCAGCGACAGGCCAAACATCATCGGGGCGAGGCCCGCCATCGTGGTGATCGTGGTCAGCAAGACGGGGCGAATGCGCGCTTCGGCGGTGCGAATGATCGCTTCGATCCGCGGCATGTATTTCGAGTACTCTTGATACGTGTCGATCAAGACAATGTTGTTGTTCACCACGATCCCTGCCAAAGCGACGATCCCTGTCCCTGTCATGATGATCGAAAACGGCTGTTCCATCACCAACATGCCAATCAGCACGCCCGTGGTGGACAAAACCACCGCCAACAACACAAGAACGGCGTTATACACACTGTTGAACTGAGCCAAGAGGATGATGAACATCAGCCCCAAAGCAGCCGAGAACCCGGTTTGCAGGAAGGCGGCACTTTCGGCCTGATCTTCCTGATCCCCGGTCCATTCCCAATCGATGTTGGCGGGGAAGGGGTTTTCGGCTTCGATCCATTTGGTGATCAGCTCGATTCGCTC
>CAZWDS010000022.1:9796-43657 GCA_964632495.1 uncultured Rhodobacterales bacterium | reverse complement strand
ATGGGCGCAGGAACTGTCTTCGATGAACGAAGAACAGGACGATCCCGGCACCACATGGAACCAGCGCGCACGTGCTGCGAAGCCCGACTGGATGAGCCCACGCATGGCATGGCGCGCAATTCAGCAGGCCCTGCCGCGCGATGCAATCATCTCGTCCGACATCGGCAACAACTGCGCTATCGGCAACGCTTATCCCGACTTTGACGAAGGTCGCAAATATCTGGCACCGGGCCTCTTCGGCCCCTGCGGCTATGGCCTGCCTGCCATCGCAGGCGCGAAGATCGGCCAGCCGAACGTGCCGGTTGTCGGTTTCGCCGGTGATGGTGCCTTTGGCATCGCTGTCAACGAACTGACCGCTATCGGTCGCGGCGATTGGCCTCCGATCACCCAGATCGTTTTCCGTAACTACCAGTGGGGCGCGGAAAAACGGAACTCGACCCTTTGGTTCGACGACAACTTCGTCGGCACCGAGCTGGACGAACAGGTGTCCTACGCCGGTATCGCCAACGCTTGTGGCCTGAAAGGCGTGGTCGCCCGCACTCAGGACGAACTGACCGCCGCCTTGAACCAGGCGATCAAGGACCAGATGGAAAACGGGATCACCACGCTCATCGAAGCCATGATCAACCAGGAACTGGGCGAACCCTTCCGCCGTGATGCGATGAAGAAACCCGTTGAAGTGGCAGGGATTTCGGCCTCTGACATGGCTGCCGAGTAACCCTTGTCGATCATCGAAAATATAGCGGCTGCGTGCAAAAGCGCGCAGCCGCATATCGTTTTATCGGAAGGCGACGATCCGCGGATCATCGAAGCCGCCATCTGCGCGACCAAAGACGGTTTGGCCCGTGTGACGCTGATCGGTACCACGCAGGTTGATGGTGTCATCACGGTTGACCCCGCGACCTCCGATAGCACCAAAACCTACGCTCAAGCCTTTTATGAGCTGCGCAAGCACAAAGGCATCAGCGAAGACGCCGCCCGCAAAGCTGTCGAATCTCCGCTCGCCTATGCCGCCATGATGGTGCGTGAAGGCGACGCCGACGGCACCATTGGCGGTGCGGTAAACACCACGTCCGACGTCGTTCGCGCGGCTTTGCAGATCATCGGCAAAGACCAGACGGTGGATACGGTATCCAGTTATTTCCTGATGCTGCTAGACGGCACTCGCCCTATCGTCTTCGCCGATTGTGGTCTTGTCATCCAACCAACGGCGGCAGAACTTGCCAGCATCGCCACCGCTTCGGCCAAATCATTGACCGCCATGACGGGCCTTGATCCCAAAGTCGCCATGCTGTCCTTCTCCACCAAAGGCAGCGTGCCCCAAGGTGCCCACGAAAGCCTTGGTCGCATCGCCGAAGCGATTGAACTGATCCACACCCGCGCGCCGGATTTGGCAGTAGACGGCGAACTCCAATTCGACGCCGCCATTGTCCCTGCCGTCGCCGAAAAGAAAGCGCCCGGGTCCCCCGTCGCCGGAGAGGCCAACGTCTTCGTCTTCCCGTCGCTATCCGCTGGCAACATCGGTTACAAAATCGCACAACGCATCGGAGGCGCGACGGCCCTAGGCCCTGTCCTCCAAGGCCTCGCCAAACCTGCTAACGACCTCTCGCGCGGCTGCTCCATGGATGACGTGTACCAGATGATCGCGATTACAGGGGCACAGGTCGCAGGTTAGTTGCGAGCGTCCGTTTTTCGGACGAAGCGGTCGTAACACTAGCCGCGCAAAGCCTGACCGCGGGACGGCCATGCTTTGCGCGGCGGCTTCGCCTTCGTTCCGCGCAGGTCAGCGCGTCGCAACCCATGTGTCAGCTATGGGCTCAAAGCAGGCATCGAAGATAAGCTCGAACAGCCTCAAAGCGGCTATTTCGTTAACAACCGATTCATTCCCAAGAACGTGCCCATGTACAAATCGGAACTTCGCCCCTTCTCGTCACGTTCAAACCTGCAAAAGTGACGTACGTTCGCGCGAGTAAACACCCGCTGACCCGACCGCGCTAAAGCGTTTCTCTATACATCACTTGCTGCACTGCCCCCGCCAGCATCAGCCAAAGCGTCGTCGCGATTAGTCCCCAATGGGCCCAGCTTTGCGGATCGAAGTCCACCCAAGCTGCCCAGATTGCGAACAAGGTCCAGGCGAAGGCAACCGGCAAAGTGATCGTCCGCCACCGTTCTGTTCTAAAAGGATGAACGAACTTAATGGGCAGCAACATGGCCACTGCCAAGACCAAAACAATGATCAGAGACACCCAGAAATCAGGCTTTATGGCGAACAGAACAATCACCACCATGTTCCAACAGGCCGGAAAGCCAGAGAACGAGTAATCACTTGTTTTCATTCGGGTATCTGCAAAATAAATCGCGGACAAGAAGGTAATCGCAATGATCGCCACCCAACCCGTCCAGCCCGGCAAAAGCCCCGATTGGAACAGTGCAAAAGCAGGGATAATCACGTAGGTCAGATAGTCGATGATCGTATCCAATACCGTCCCATCCAGCCTTGCAGCGTTGACTGTGACGTTGGTTTTCCGTGCCAAAGGTCCATCAATTCCGTCCACTGCAAAAGCGACCATCAACCAGACGAACATCATCGCCCAGTCCCCTTTGACAGCATCCATCAACGCCAGCATGGCAAAAACAGCACCCGATGCCGTGAGCATGTGGACGAGGTAAGCTTTTGTTTTTATGTCCATCATGCGCCTATCTTGCTCTGGGATGGGCGGTTTCATAGACCTCCATCAGTCGTGCCGTATCCACCGCTGTATAGGCTTGTGTGGTGGAAAGCGAGGCATGACCCAGCAACTCCTGAATGGCTCTCAGATCACCTCCTGCATTCAGCAGATGGGTCGCAAAGCTGTGTCGCATAGCATGGGGCGTGGCGCTGGCGGGAAGACCAAGCTGCATCCTTGCCTGCTCCATAACCTTCTGAATGTGACGGGGATTAAGTACGCCACCCCGAACGCCGCGAAAAATAGGATCGTCGGCTTCAATCTCGAAGGGACAGACCTTGGCATAGGCGGCAACCGCGTCGCGCGCAGCAGGGATCACCGGGACCAAACGCTCTTTCTTTCCTTTGCCAATGATCCGGATCGTCTCTCCTAATGGGAGCGCCCGGCCTGTTAAGCCCAAAGCCTCAGATATCCGCAAACCACAGCCGTAAAGCAGTGTAATCACCGCCTGATCGCGCAGCGCCACCCAAGGTGTTGAGGATTGCAATTCGACCGTTTCAAGAACCGACTTTGCGGCATTTTCTTCCAATGGTCGCGGTAGTTTAGCTGAAAATCGTGGCGCGCGGATCATCAGAACAGCTGTCGGATCGAAGTCGTTCTTTTCCGCCATCCATGTGACGAAATTTTTTACCGCCGACAAGGCCCGTGCCAAGGAACGGGCGCTTAGCCCCCGACCCCGTTCATGGGCCATCCAGCCGCGCATCGTGCGGGTCGTCAGCTTGCCCAAAGCGGCCGTGCCAAGCGCATCCCCTTCATAACCCTGAAGAAAGGCAAGGAAACTCAGAACGTCGGCACGGTAAGCATCGACAGTTTTCGCAGATCGGCCAGACACCGAGCCCAGTTCGGTCAGCCAACGCTCTAGGGCATCTCTTAATCCCGGCTGGATCACTCCAGCCAGCGGCGCATTGCACGTTCAAAAACGCCCCCCATAAAGTCAAGCAGATCAGTACCTTGAGTTGGTGCGAAATGCGCGGCGGAGTCTGATGCGAAGGCCAGCATACCCGGCAATCGGTTGGCGCCGAAGTCCAATGCGATCAAGGCTTCCGAACGGACCCAGCCCGAGTCACTGCCATATACAATCGCCGCATTTCCATCCACTCGGCGCAGAGTCACGCGGCGTACGGGACGGCCCTGACCCATGTAATCGGCGTTAAAACCGGGGTGCACTACGGATAGCACTTCGTGCTTGATTTCGGCCTCGTCGGCTTCTTGACTTTCCAGCACCAGCCGCACTTTTCCGACCCGCAAAATATCGACAACTTCGTTGCCAAGACAGTTCAGGAAATCTACGAAAGTCAGCGGCTCTAGAAAGGCATTCACGGCGCGGTGCACCTGGTTCATGCCTGCCAAATTCTCGTAAGCTGCTGCAACAACCGAGCGGTGCGTGTCTTCCAAGCGCTGCAAGCGCGCTTCAAGACGATCCATAGCAACACCGCGCAAATCTACGATATTCCCACCCATCGAGCGATCGTTGGCGGCGATCAAGGCGCGCATGACGTCAGCATCTTCAAGGATCACATCAGGTTCCTGAAGAATGCGCATGCGCAAGTTATCGGCAATGGCTGCCTGTTCGTTCATCTACTTTGCCTCTCTCTTCCCCGCTCTGACGGCGGGTGATTTGATTTTGGACAAGTCTGGCAGGGCCGGGTCTTTTTCTCAAGAATTTTGAACGGATTGCAGGCTGGTCGCGGCAAGGATGCCACGGATTTTGCCCAGTTCAGCGTAGAACTGCGCCGGGGTTCATGATGCCCAAGGGGTCAATGGCGGCTTTGATTGCGCGCATCGCCGACAGTTTTGCAGGATCGCCATACCGTTCTAACTCGCCGGTCTTGGCGCGGCCCACACCATGTTCAGCGCTGAAACTGCCGCCGCGCGCCGTCACCATGTCGTGCACAAGTCTCGTGACGTCAGCAGCCTGAACGCAGTAGGCGTCTTTGTTTTCGCCCGGCGGGGGAAACACGTTGTAGTGCAAGTTGCCGTCGCCCAAATGGCCGAAAGCGTTGATACGGCAGGGGAAAAGGGCGTGAATTGCGCCACCGGCGTCATCGATAAATCCGGCGAGTTCCGAAAGTGGTACCGAAATATCGTGCGAAGCAATCGCGCCAATGCGCCGGTTCGCTTCCGGGATGGCTTCGCGCATGTCCCAAAAACTGGTCCGTTGTTGGCCTGTTTGTGCGATCAGCCCGTCGATGACCAAGCCGCGCTCAAGGGCCGCCTCGAAAAGCGTGCCCAAAAGGCCTTCTGGATCAGCGCCGGGACCCATGCCAAGTTCGGTCAAGACGGCCCAAGGCGGGTCGGTCTCAAAAGGAAGACGTTGGTCGGGGTGAGTGTCGCGCAGAAATGCAAAGGCCTGGGAAGAGATCAACTCAAAGGCTGACACCGCTTCACCGACATGCTCGCGAAACAGGGACAAAAGCGACAATGCTGCAGCAGGAGAGGGCACAGACAGCACAGCCGTCGCTACCTCGGCTGGTCTTTGCTGAAGAGTGAGCGCGGCGGCGGTTATGACGCCCAAAGTGCCTTCCGCACCGATCAGAAGATGTCGAATATCATAGCCGGTATTGTCTTTGCGAAGCCGCTTCAGCCCATGAAGAATTTGCCCGTCTGGCAAGACAGCTTCGATCCCTAAGCAGAGGTTCCGCGCCATGCCGTAACGCAGAACGTTCAATCCACCAGAGTTCACCGAAAGTGCTCCGCCGATCCGCGCGGTGCCCTGACTGGCATAGCTAAGCGGAAAGAGACGATCATGGGCTTCTGCGGCATCTTGTAATTCGGCGATCGTAGCGCCAGCCTCGGCCACCAAAGTGTCCTCTTCAGGATGAACGGCCCGAACCTTCGTCATCTTCTCAAGCGACAAGATCAGGGGCGCGGGCCCATCAGGCGCGATCTGCCCCGAGACCAGCCCGGTTCCGCCACCATACGGCACGATGCCCACGCGCGCGTTGGCACAGGCTTTCACGACCTTCGAGACGTCTTCTGTGGAGTTGGGACGCGCCACAAATGTCGCGCCACCGTTGTACAAGCCGCGCGGTTCTTCCAGATAAGCCGGAGTTGCCGGAACCACAGACACGCCCGCATTGGCAAGCACTTCGGCAAGGGCGGGGTCTGCGGGGCTCAACATGCGTTTGGACTAGAAGCCGGGTCGATCCGTGTCAATCCAAGCTAGTCAAAGTCTTCGACGAACTGCGGTTGCAGCACAATCACTGTGGGACGCGATGGCAAGGTACGCAGCGACAATTCCAACGAGCTTTCCGAACGTCGGTCGATATCAAAATCTCCCGATACAGAGGTCAAAAACCGGTCTAACGAATTTTGCGAGAACCAGTGCATCGGCAAGACAACCGAACTGCGCAAGCGACCGACGATCCGGGTCATTGTCGGGATATCCACGGTCAACCCGCCGTCTACTGCTGCCATCACAACGTCCAAGCGTCCGATTGCGGCATAGGTTTCTTCCGAAGGTTCGTGGTGCAAATGCCCCAAATGCCCGATACAAAGGCCCGCAACCTCGAAAATGAAGATCGAATTGCCGTCCTCGATGGCCGTCCCGCCGTCGAACCGATTGCGAATGTCCGTGGTCGCGTTTCGAACCAGCATTTCGCCCAGATCAAGGTAGTATTCCGCAGGTTCACCGTTCTGTTGCCATCCTTGCAGAACATGAGGGATGTCTGGGTGCGGATAAGCCGTCCAATGGCTGGAATGGGCGTTGTTCATTGTCACCACTTCCGGGATTTGCCCAGCCCCGCCGGTAAAGCCCGTGTAGTCGGTCACCGCGTGAAGCCCGCCATGACTTTGGATCAGGTACATCGAGTGGTTGATATAGCTGAGGCGGACGGTGAACTCGTCTTCGATCGGTTCAGCCCAGGCGGCTTTGTGCACAAAGGACGCTTCGGGCGCCATCTGGGCGATGGCGAAGCAGTGGCTTGGCTTTCGGTCTTGCGCTTTAGCGGCGACGGCGGTGACAAGCAGAATGAAAACCGCGATGAGATAGGGCATGGGCGGACCTCCTATTAGAAAGTCTAGCGCGACATGCCGGAATGACAAAGCCTCCCGCGTTGCGTCCGGCGGCTGGACAAGACACATTGTACCGAAAGACAAGGGAGAGCCGCATGACTTATGTGATGGCAATTGATCAGGGCACTACGTCCAGCCGGACCATTCTGTTCGATGGCGACATGAAAATCGCGGCCGTTGCTCAGCGCGAGTTCACCCAGCATTTCCCCGCCAGCGGCTGGGTCGAACACGAGGCCGAAGATCTCTGGACCACGGTTGTAGAGACTGCGCGCGAAGCGATGGACAAGGTGGGTGCAATAGCCAAGGACATCGCGGCCATCGGTATCACCAACCAACGCGAAACGACTGTGGTTTGGGACAAATCGACGGGCAAAGCGGTGCATAAAGCGATTGTCTGGCAAGACCGCCGCACCGCTGATTATTGTGCGGGCATGAAAGCCGAAGGGCATGAAGCGACGGTGACCGACAAAACTGGGCTGTTGTTTGACCCCTATTTTTCCTCGACCAAATTGAAATGGATCCTTGACGAAACCGGCACGCGCGACCGTGCTGCGGCGGGTGAGGTCTTGTTCGGCACCGTGGATACATGGCTGATCTGGCGCATGACGGGTGGCGCACGCCATTTGACGGATGCCACGAACGCAGCGCGCACGATGCTTTATGATATCCATGCCGGGCGCTGGTCCTCGACCATGTGTGACATGTTGGACGTGCCGATGGTGATGTTGCCCGAGGTGAAAGATTGCGCCGCCGACTTTGGTACAACGACGGATGATCTCTTTGGCGGACCGATACCCATTCTGGGCGTGGCGGGCGATCAGCAGGCGGCCACCGTGGGCCAAGCCTGTTTCGACAAGGGGATGATGAAATCCACCTACGGCACCGGGTGTTTCGCGCTTTTGAACACCGGGGCTGTGCCAGTACGTTCGCAAAACCGATTGCTGACCACGATTGGCTATCAGTTGGACGGCGTGCCGACCTATGCGCTGGAAGGCTCGATCTTTATCGCCGGGGCCGTGGTGCAATGGTTGCGTGATGGTTTGAAGATCATCGACGAGGCCGGCCAGACCCAAGGCATGGCCGAAGACGCCGACACCACGCAATCCTTGGTTTTGGTCCCGGCCTTCACAGGCCTTGGAGCGCCCTATTGGAACCCTGATTGTCGCGGCGCCGTTTTTGGACTGACCCGTAATTCCGGGCCGAATGAGATGGCCCGTGCGGCGTTGGAAAGCGTCGGATATCAGACCCGCGATCTTTTAGAAGCAATGCAGGCCGACAGCCCCGATCTGGACGGCGGTGTTTTGCGCGTGGATGGTGGCATGACGGCCAGCAATTGGACGATGCAGTTCTTATCGGATGTCATCGGGGCTCCGGTAGATCGTCCCGTGGTGCAGGAAACGACAGCGTTAGGCGCGGCTTGGCTGGCAGGCATGAAGGCGGGGGTTTATCCGGACGCTGCGGGATTCTCGCAGAACTGGGCCTTGGATCATAGGTTTGAACCTCAGATGGATGCACCCACGCGGGACAAGAAATACGCGTACTGGAAAAAGGCCATTGCGGCCACGATGGCTGTCTAAGCCAGAAACTCATAATTTCGCCCAAGTGCTATGTGATTGGGCTGCAAGGAACAAAAAAGATGGAAGCCATGCGGACCGAAACCAAACCAATCGAGGGTCAAAAGCCGGGGACGTCCGGCCTGCGCAAGAAGACCAGAACCTTCATGGAGCCGCATTTTCTTGAGAACTTTGTGCAATCCATCTGGAACGGGATCGGCGGTGCTTCGGGCAAGACCTTTGTCGTGGGCGGCGACGGGCGGTACTTCAACGACCGTGCCGTGCAGGTGATTCTGCGGATGGCTGCGGCGTCGGGGGCCACTCGGATGATCGTGGGGCAGGGCGGCATTCTGTCGACACCGGCGGCGTCGAACCTGATCCGCAAGCGCGGCACCGATGGCGGCATCATCCTGTCGGCCAGCCACAACCCCGGCGGGGTGGACGAAGATTTCGGCATCAAGTTCAACACTCCCAACGGTGGTCCTGCCTCCGAAGACGTCACGGACCGCATCTTCGAGGCGACAACCACGCTGTCCCATTACGACATCTTGGAAAGCCAAGACGTTGATCTGAACGCCATCGGAACGGTGCAATTGGGGGACATGGAGGTCGAGATTGTCGATCCCGTTTCAGACTACGCAGAACTGATGGAAAGCCTGTTCGATTTCGATGCGATCTCGGCACTTTTCGCGAATGGGTTCTCAATGAGGTTCGACGCCATGCACGCGGTCACTGGCCCCTACGCCACCGCGATATTGGAAGAACGACTGGGCGCGCCCAAAGGCACCGTTGTGAACGGCACTCCGTCCCCTGACTTTGGCGGAGGTCACCCCGATCCGAACCCTATCTGGGCCAAGCCTTTGGTGGATTTGATTTTGGGCCCCGATGCGCCTGATTTTGCCGCAGCCTCGGACGGGGATGGTGACCGAAACATGATTCTAGGTCGGGGTGTCTATGTGACGCCTTCGGATTCCCTCGCGGTTCTGGCGGCCAACGCCCATCTGGCCCCGGGGTATAAGGACGGTCTGGCTGGTGTCGCACGATCCATGCCCACCTCGGGTGCCGTGGACCGGGTGGCCGAAGCGCTTGGCATCGCGTGTTTTGAAACGCCCACAGGTTGGAAGTTCTTTGGCAACCTGCTGGACGCAGGCCGCGCCACACTTTGCGGCGAAGAAAGCGCGGGCACTGGCAGTGATCACGTGCGCGAAAAGGACGGTCTTTGGGCGGTGTTGTTGTGGATGAACATTCTGGCCGCCACCAAATCCTCGGTCAAAGACCTGCTGTCAGATCATTGGGCCAAATACGGTCGCAACTACTACACTCGTCATGACTATGAGGCTGTCGCAAATGACAAAGCCAACGCTTTGATGGATGGGTTGCGTGCCAAGTTGAGCGAATTGCCGGGTCAAAGTTTTGAGGCAGGAGTGGTCAGCGCGGCAGATGAGTTCGCCTATGATGATCCGGTGGATGGGTCGCGCTCGGAAGGTCAGGGCATTCGTATTTTGTTCGAAGGGGGCAGTCGCATCGTATTTCGGCTGTCAGGCACTGGCACAGTTGGGGCAACGATCCGGGTTTATTTGGAAGGCGTCGAAAGCGATCCGTCCAAATTGGACCTGGATGCCGAAGATGCTCTTGGCTCTGTGATACAAACTGCGGAAGATATCGCGGGCATCAAACAGCTCACAGGACGCGACGCGCCGGACGTAAAGACCTAATTTTCAGCAAAAAGCCGCTTCATTGTGCACCTGCAGCGTGCATTGAAGGCATCGGTATGCTAATTCGAAGGCGGGGGTGGCTTAACAGGCCACCCCCTTTTTTGTTTTTTATAAAGGCGTTCAATCGTATGACACAAAATGATCCCCTTCGAATCCTGCTGATCGAAGACCGCACCGTCGCGGCCATCACGCTGGAATGTCTGTTAGAGGATCTGGGGCATACCGTATCTGCCATAGCTTTAACGCCACCACAGGCAGAACGGGCGCTGCAACGACACGCAGACGCCATTGATTTGGTGATCTATGATGCGCTTTTGGTTGGTATGCCCAGCCTCAAAGTGGCTGATTTGGTTGATTGGTATGGATTACCGGGCCTTGTGACATCTACGATGCCCGAACCGGATCTGCGGGCCCTTGGGTTCAACGCGCCCTATTTGGCCCAACCTTTCACAGATATCGCTGTCTGGCGGGCTTTGCCCTATTCCAAGACCAAGGGCGACCGTAGCGCAGCCTAGGTTCGGTGATACGGACTTCCGGTCAGGATCGAGGTTGCACGGTATAACTGCTCGGCCAGCATGACGCGCACCAACATGTGTGGCCAAACCATGCGCCCAAAACTCAGCGACATATCCACCTTGGCCCGAAGCGCTGGATCAATCCCGTCTGCGCCGCCAATGATAAATGTCGCTATGCCACACCCCTGATCCCGCCAATCGCCCAACTTTGCGGCAAACTCGGGCGAATCGAGCGTTTTGCCGCGTTCGTCCAGCGCGATCAGCGGTCTTGATCTTTGGGTGGCCTTTTCTAGAAGAGCAGCCTCAGCAACCATACCGCCTTTTTTTGCGTCGACTTCCTGAACAGAAGCCGGACCAATGCCCACGGCACGTCCAATTTTGTCGGTACGTGACAGATAGTCGTTGACCAGATCAGCTTCTGGGCCGGCACGCATACGTCCGACTGCTGCAATTTTTAGCTGCATGGCCGCGCCGTCAGTTTTGAAGGGCCGAGGTCCCGCCCGGTGTCAGCCACATTTTCTCAAGCTGATAGAATTCGCGCACTTCGGGCCGGAAAACATGGATGATCGCATCGCCAAAATCGACCAGAACCCAGTCACCGGTGTCCCGGCCTTCAACCTTGGCCAAGCGACCGTGATCTTGCTTCAGCGTGTCGACAAGTTGTTCGGCCATGGCCGCGACCTGACGGGACGAACGGCCAGAGGCAACCACCATCCAATCCGCAATCTCGCTCTTGCCGCGCAGATCGATTTTCACAATATCTTCGGCTTTGCTTGAAGCCAGCGATGTCAGGATAACGTCAAGAAGCGCGTCGCTGGTCAATGAGGCGGCATTGTCGGTCATGGGGCTTCCGGTACGTCCGGTAGCCGCGTCGCGGGCCGCGTCTTGGAACTGAGACAGGACATTGTCCTCCTTGGCAATAGGCCGAACTTTTGGCTTCGGCAAAACCTAAGACTCAGATGTAACACTGGATGCGCGTGATTCCAAGAACGCTGCGGTGAAGGGGCCAGAAGATGTGATCTGGGGCAAGCGACTGATAACGCCGAGCTTTCGAATTTTTGGTAAGCGTCTAATAGTCTCGCTCGAAGAAGATGCCGATGCTGGTTTCGCCTTCGCTGCCAAAACCACCCTTCACAGTCAGGGACTCGGTGAAGTCCAGATTAAGGTTCAACTGTGTTTCGCCTTCGCTGTCGACGGTGACATCTGTGTAGATGTTGTCGTTTAGATAGGCTCCGGCCCGCAAAGCTGCGTTCCCGTCGTCGGTGGTGGTCACATCCAGATCGGCAAGGCCTGTATTGTTGCGCAACCGGCTAACAATCCCTTCACCGCCCCGACCGGCCAGCGTGCGGACAGCCAAGGCCAACCGGGCGGCTTGCAACGCGCTGAGGTTTTCTAGTCCGCGACCAAAGATCAGCCGGGCCAGTACTTCTTCCTGTGGCAGCTCAGGTGCGGATGTGAACGCGATGTCGGGCGCATCGGCCGGTCCGCTGATCGCAACGCTGACGCTTGTGTCATCCACATCCGTCGTCGCGATCAAAAACAGCCTCGGGATGAACGACCCTTCCATGGTGATCCGCGCTTCGTCCAGCGCCAGACGTTGCCCCAGAATATCCAATCGCCCCCGGATCAAGTTAAACCCACCCGAAGGCACAACATTGCGCGAGGTGCCACCCAAACTCAAAGCTCCGCCAAACTCGCTATCCAATCCGCGCCCTCGGACGAACAATTGGTTTGTAGCAGTGATGGTGATGTCCAAGGGATATACCGGCCCGCCAGTGCTTTGCCCTTTGTTTTGCACTGTCTCCAGCAAACCGGCGCGGCGGCGCGTACCTCTGACGGGGGGCGGTTCGTTCAGATGCACGATCTCAGGGATAGCGCCTGCGCCACCTAAACCGGTCGAGGGAATGCGTATTTCAGTCGGCCCCAAAGCCAAGTTGCCGGATATCCGCGCATCACCTTCCAAAGGACCAGTGACGCGCAAACCGCCACCAAGACGAGTTTCAAACAAACGTGGGTCAGAAATGCGCGCGTTGGTCAGCGTAACAGCCAGATCGGCCGAATAAGGCGCACTAAGTGTCACGGGCCCGCGAATGGCCACTTGGCCCCCGCCCTCAATTGCACCGGATACATCCAAATTCGCCCGGCCGCTGGCAAGATCGGCAGTGATCGCAATGCCGTTCAACGCGACTCCTGTATCTGGCACGACAAGTCTTGTGTCGCGTGATATGAGTTGTCCTGAAAGTGACGACAATTCAGGTGGTCCGATCAGACGCAAATCAAAGCTCAGCGGGCCGGAAAGTGTTGTTGGCGCGATAAAGCTGTTTGCCACTTGTAGCGGCGCGCGCCCGGTTATCACCAAATCGGCTCTGCTAAAATTGTCTGCCGCCGTGCCCGAGATTTCGGCGCGGATGCCGCCCGGACCCGTGCCTGTGACATCGACACGTAGCGCACCGGCTCCGGTGTCTTCGACCTTTCCAGTGACCGAGACCTCGCCCGACAACCCAGCAACGAAGGGTGAGACATCGAACAGTCTTGCCGCAATGTCCAACGCGCTGACATCCGCGCCCAAAGTGCCCAGTGCCCTAGCCGTCAAAGCATCAGTGTCCACGGCCAGCCGTGACAGTGTGATGCGCCCGTCGGCACCCGAAGCAACGACTGCGATCTTGGCCTCGCCAGTCAACAACCGATCCACCTCGGTGATGCCAGTGCGCAAATCGCTGCCTGCAAGGGTACCGTCCAGACTGAAGGTCGAAAGGTCGAAAGCAACACTGCCTGTCGCGGCCATCGAAGCCGCGCCGCCTAGGGGTCGACCCGCCAACTCTGACAAGCTGGACAAATCCGTCGCCTGTATTTCGATAGAGCCGTCAGCGCGGGTGGTGTCGTAAAGGTTCAGCAACCGGCCAGTGGTCACGACATTCAAGACTTCGCCATCAATACGGGCGGCCACGTCCCAATCGCGGGCTTCGTCTTCTTTGCCCGTCACCTCAAGCATCACCGGGCCCTGCAAACCCTCTAGGATCAACGCGGCGTCTTCCAATCGGCCTGCCAGTGACATTGTCGAACTGCCGGATGTCAAGGTAGCGCGCCCGGTCAGGTTGGCTTGATCGGTTTCAACCGTGTTCAGAAAAATGCCCACCCCGCCTTCATTGCGGATTGCGCGCAAGTCCAACTTGGCTGGCCCTGAAAGAACGGCATCGGCCCGCGGTTCGGACAGAGTGATGTCTTGACCGCTGCCCTTGGCAGTCACGTCGAACGTGCCCAAAAGCGGAGCGCCGGCAAAAACAAGGTCCAGATTTGCTGCCCCACCAAGGGCGCGCCCTGCAAGGCCGGAAAAGACGGCCAGACGATCGGCACGCAAGGCGGCCTCACCCTCGACAAATGGGCTGTCATCTTGGGTCGAGACGACAGCTTGTCCCTCCAACCCATAGGCTTCGCCTTCAAGCGTCAGGCGTGACAATCGCAGATCGCGCCCGCCTTGCCAGTCAATGGCGGCCTCTCCCGAGATATTATCGCCCACAGCAGCGCGTAAGCTTGGATCGCCCAGATCCAGTGCGGCAATTTGATAGGTAACCTCTGCCGTGACCTTGTTTGATGTGTCCGGAACGATTTGACCCAAAACGCGCAATTGGGCGGACTCTGCCGTGATCGGACCTTGCCGAAACTGGTCGATATCGAAAGTCCCGACCCAGTTTTCGCTTTCATATGCGTCAAAAGCCAAATCCAGTGTGACTTTGTTCACGCGGGTTTCCTCGCCCGCCAACGGGAGTAAAACCGGCTCGCCCAAAGCATCCGAGATTTCGCCATTCAGATTGAACCGCCGCGGCATTCCGCTTGCACCCAAGATGGCGTCGCCGTTCAAAGCAATGGCACGGGCCCTCAAGGACAGATCCTTCAGCACAGTGCCGCCGCCTTCAGTTCGGAACGCGCTGACGTTCAGCCCGACGTTGTTGCCAAAGAACGGGCGATAGTCCGGGGCGAAAAGGGGGGCGATGTCGCCCGAAATATCCGCCGTGACCCCCAGTGTGTCGTCCACCGTGAAGGTTTGGATTTGTCCGGTCAATCTGTCCGCGCCATCCGTCGCCAATCGAATGTCGGCGGCATAGTTGCCAACGGGAGCGGTGCCTGCAATCGTGAAGTCGACCGAAGGCGCCCCCGGCAGTCCAGCAAGCGTGCTAAGCAACCCGCCTGCTTCTTCTTGAAGCGACAGGTCCAAAGCCAAAACGCCGGTGCTGTTGGAATACGCAACATCCAGCATTGCGGCGCCTGGTTGATCCAAACGCAGGATTTCAAGCGTGGCCGTGCCTTCCCCACCGATCAGCGACAGGGCACCGTCAGTGGATAGTTCGACCTCTTCGCCAAGCACGGAAGAACCCAAGGCAACTTTGTCGGCGCTTATTTCGTCGATCTGGATGCTGACAGGCAGGTCGGGCAGCTGAAAGCCGCTGGCTTCGGGCTTTGGTGCTTCGGTGTCATCGCTGGCAGGGATGCGTGGCAAAAGAATTTCGCCCGCGGTCAGCTTCGCCACTTCAATCCGCCCGCTGAACAAAGCCGCCCGGTTCCAGTCCAGTTCCGCCTCGTTCAGCGTGATCCAAACCCCTGCATCATCCGCGATGGTCAAACTGTCCAAAGTTGCTGCGCCAGATAATGCGCCCCGAAAGCCCGTGATCTGAACCACACGGCCTACGCCCGACAGCTGATCCTCGATCAACTGCTCCAGAAGCGAGCCTTGCTCGTCGTCACTGCTGGCCTCGTCCGAGCCGAACAGACGGTCGAAAAAGCCGGGCTCGTTGTTTTGAGCCCAAACGGGGGTGGCCAGCGTAAGGCACAAGAGAGCACAGATCGTCCGCATCAAAAGGCCTGCCCAATCCCGACATAGATGTAGAAGTCCGAGGCATCGGTATCCCCTGAAACCGGGGCAGCGATGTCCAGTCGGATCGGTCCAACACTGGTTTTGTATCGCACGCCAAACCCTGCGCCAGCATGGCTGTCGCCCGAAAAATCAGGAAAGCTCTCGCTGCCCACATAACCCCAGTCCGCAAAGGCCACCATTTGCAGGCTGTCGCTGATGTCGGCACGCAATTCACCTGACAGAACCAACAAACTCCGTCCGCCGGTCGACAGCCCGCCAACCTCGACGCCAAGCGATTGGTAGTCCTGCCCTCGAACTGTGCCGCCACCGCCGGAATAGAACCGATAGAAGGCTGGGCTGTCTTCCAAAGAGGGTCCAACAAGCGCACCAAGCTGGGCGCGTCCGGCGAAGGTCAGCTTTTCGGTGCTTCGATATGCGCGGGCATCCAAGGACAGTTGAGTCCCGTTTGACGTGCCTTCAAGCGCCAGAAACGGCGTTGCTTCAAGGGCGATATAAAAGCCTTCTTTCGGGTCCAGTTCATTGTCACGACGGTCGTGAGTGCCAGTGAAGGGCAGGGTCAGAAGTTCGATAGTTTCTTCACCAAACTCGTCTTCGGTGTCTGAATAAAGATACCCCGCGCCCAGGCTGACCGTCGTTCGGTCACTGGCATAGCGGGTGAAGCCAAGAGTGAATTCTGCGGTGTCCGAGGTAAAATCGGGTTCATCCAGCGCTTCAAACTGCAGCTCGGCAAAGAAGTCTGTGTCCGCCGCAGGGGTGGCGGGGCGTTCATAGCGGACCCCGAAGCTCAGGTCTGTGCCGCCCGTCTCACCGTCCAAGCCCGAAATGGACCCGTCCACACGAAACCGTTCGGCCCCGCCCAGAAAGTTTCGATGCAGCCAAAACGCTGACAAACGCACGCCTTCGACCGTACTGTATTCCGCGCCAAAGCCGATACGGCGGGGCGTGGCTTCGGAGACGCCGATGGTCAGGGGCAGGGTCGCATTGGGCCCGATGACGTCGGCCTCCTCGACAATCACGCTGTCAAAGCTACCGGTTCGACGCAGACGTCGCGTGGCCTTCTCGATCTCTTCGGGATCAAAGCGGCGCCCTTCTGTCAGACCGGCGATTTTTAGAATGCGCGCGGTGCGAACGTCTTCGTTGCCGCGCACAGCGATAGATCCGAATGACAAGCGCGGTCCGGGGGCGACGCCCAGTTGCGCATCAATCCGAGACTGACTGTGCTGTGCAGTGATGCTTTGTTGCGCGACATTGGCCTTGGCATGGCCACGAGATCGCCATGCAGAGACAGCGGTTTCGCCCGCCTGTTGAATGGCTGTGGTCGAGGCCGTGGCGCCGGGGCGAAACTCGGCTGGGGCTGATGCACCGGGTGGCAGCGGGGCAACCTGGGCCTGGCCAAAGCGATACAATGGGCCGGGATCAACTTGCATCTGGATTTCGCGCACCTCGGGCAGGCGCGATAGGGCCGAATACTCCGACGCCTCGCGCCCGTTCACACGGATGCGGATCACGCCGCCAAAGCGGCCGTTTTCGTATAAAACCGCCAAAAGACGCGCATAGTCTGCCTGGGCCGCAGCTAAAAGCGCAGTTGGATCGGTTTCGCGTTCGCGACGGCTTTGCAGAACAAGGGATGCTGCAGAAAGATCATCGCGCAACGCCTCCTCTGCCCCCGGTGTCGCCAAGGACACTTTCGGCTGAGCCCAGATCGGGTTGGCAATACAAACAAGGATCAGTGTGGCCAAGGGTAAGGCGAACACGGGCGGGGTAAGGCGGAACCGAGAAAACATGCCCCTTGATATAGCCCTCTTTCGCTAAGCGACAGGGCCAGTCACGGGATTCTCATACCGTACCTTCTCCGCTCAGCCCATCAAGGATCGGGCAATCAGGCCGGTCGTCGCCCGAACAGGTTCGCACAAGGTGAGATAACGTGTCGTGCATCGCCTTTAGATCGGCCACTTTGCGGTCAATCTCGGCCAGATGTCGCTTTGCAATGGTGCGAACTTCGGAACTGGCGCGGTCTTCGTCGGCGTAAAGCGCCAAAAGGGTTCGGCAATCGTCGATAGAGAAGCCAAGCGCGCGAGAGCGACCCAAAAACGTCAGCTTGTGCAGGTCGCGATCCGAGAAAACACGGTATCCGTTTTCGCCGCGTAAGGGTTCCAAAAGGCCGATGCTTTCATAATATCGAATAGTCTTCGCAGGCAGTCCTGTTGCTTCGGAGACCTCGCTAATATTCATGAAATTGACCCTCTGGCTTTTTTCAGACGCAATGCATTTGTCACGACCGCCACACTGGACAGCGCCATGGCGAGAGCGGCCAGCATGGGGGATAAGAGCACGCCAAAGGTCGGGTAAAGAACCCCCGCGGCAACAGGGATCAAAAGGATGTTATAGCCGAAGGCCCATCCAAGGTTCTGACGAATGATCTGTAGGGTCCGGCGGCTAAGCCCAATTGCCTTGGGCACGCCACCCGGATCGCCCGACATCAAAACGACGTCTGCTGTTTCCATCGCCACATCCGTGCCGGTGCCAAGAGCGATCCCAACATCAGCCGCCGCCAAAGCGGGCGCGTCGTTGATTCCGTCGCCGACAAAGGCGGTTTTGCCTTGTGCGCCGAATGTCTCAAGTGCGGCGACCTTGGTTTCGGGCAGTGCTTCCGCCACAATGTTGGCGATGTCCAGCTTCGCGCCCACGGCTTGACCTGTCGCTTTTGCATCCCCGGTGACAAGGGCCACGCCAATACCAGCCGATGACAAAGACCGAACGGCGTTTGCCGCGCCTTCTTTGATTGGGTCCGAAACCGAGAGCATGGCCCGAACGTCTCCGTCCCACGCAACAAACACAGGTGTCTCGCCTTCAGCCGCGCGGGTGTTTGCTTCACCTTCCAAATCGCCAAGGTTTAAACCGCTTTCCATCATCATGCGTGCGGACCCGACTTTTACCATATGGCCTTCGACCATAGCTTCGGTGCCCAGACCCGGGAAAGCCTTGAAATCCGTCGCATGAGGCGTGTCGTCTGCTGCCTTGGTGATGGCCCGTGCAATGGGGTGTTCTGATTGTGCTTCGACAGAAGCCGCAAGGCGCAGAACATGGTCGCGGGCCGCACCTTTGGCCAAGGCCACATGCGTCAATCGCGGCGCGCCTTCTGTCAATGTTCCAGTCTTGTCGAAAGCGACCAGATCGACGTCGCTGAGGCGCTGCAAAGCATCACCTTGTCGGAATAGAATGCCCAACTCTGAGGCCCGTGCCGATCCCACCATGATCGCCACCGGAACGGCCAAGCCCATAGCGCAAGGGCAGGCGACGATCAAAACCGACACGGCAGCGACCAAGGCGAACTGCGGTTCAAAGACCAACCATGCGACCAGCGTGATAAGCGCGATCGCCAGAACCAGCGGAACGAAAATGGCGGTGATCCGATCCACAAGATCCTGCACCGGCAAACGTGCGCCCTGAGCCTCGCGCACCATTCGTACGATATCCGCAAGCGCCGTGTCCGCACCAACGCGCGTGGTCTGAACCATCAATGCGCCCGTGCCGTTCACAGTAGCCCCGGTGACCGCGTCGCCTTTGGCTTTGGGAACTGGAATAGGCTCGCCTGTCATCATACTTTCGTCGACGGTCGATTGGCCTTCGAGTACCAGACCGTCAGTCGGAATGCGTTCGCCCGGTCGCACGCGTATAATGTCACCAACGACCAAGAGCGCGATGTCGCGGTCGGTCTCTACACCGTCTTTGACCATCCGCGCGATCTTGGGCTGCAGCCCGATCAGGGTTTGAATAGCGTCACTGGCACGGCCCTTGGCGCGGGCCTCTAGCAGACGTCCAAACAGGATCAACACCACGATGACACCAGCGGCTTCAAAGTAGACGTTACGGGCTTCGGACGGCAACAGATTGGGCAGGAAGGTTGCGACCGTAGAGTATAAAAAGGCGGCTGCCGTCCCAAGAGCCACCAGAGAATCCATGTTTGGGCGACGTTTCACCAAGGCCGGAATGCCGTGTTGAAAAAACTGTCGGCCCGGTCCTGCCAAGACCAGCCCGATCAACAGGAATTGAAGGACCCAACTGGTTTGCATCCCGATAGTTCGTGCCACCCAATGGTGCAAGGGTGGAAACAAGTGCCCACCCATTTCCACAAGAAACACGGGCAGAACTAAAATGGCTGCAATCCAGACGTCGCGGGTCAGGTCGGGCGTATCATCCTCGATCTGGCCAAACTCTGTTTCGGCTTCCATTGGAAAGCCCGCATCATTTGCGACATCCAGAAGTTGGGCCTCTTCAGTGGACATGCCAAACGACACCGTCGCACTGACATCCGCCAAATTGACCCGGGCACTGGCCACTCCGGGAACTTCGGCCAAAGCCGTCTCCAGCCGCCTGACGCAAGATGCGCAATGCAGCCCGGTCACCCTGAAGCGCTTTGAGGCAAGGGTTTTATCTTTCATAGGGTCTTCATAAAGATTCCAGTAACTGTAAGGTCAAGAGGGTTTGCCTTGACTTTTTGCGAACCATTCTCATATATACTGAGATTGCGAATTATTCTCAGTTGAAAGTAGGGCTATGCTATCTAGACGGAATATTCTTCAAGGTGTCGGCGCGGCAGCGCTGATGACAAGCTTTGCAACAAGTCCAGTGGTGGCCGAGGGCAATCCGTTGGCCGTTGTGGCAACCACTGGAATGATCGCAGATACCGTGCGTCGTGTCGGCGGTGATCTGGTCGAGGTTCAGGCTCTGATGGGTCCGGGTGTCGATCCGCACGCCTATCGCCAAACCCGCACCGATATCCTGGCGATGGCGAAAGCCGATTTGGTTCTATGGAACGGATTGTTCCTAGAGGCCCAGATGGAGGATGTTCTGGGCAACATCGCCAAACGCACTTCTGTTGTGGCCGTAGCCGAAGCTGTGCCGGTCGCTGCACGGATTGCACATGATGACTATACCAACCGCTATGACCCCCATGTCTGGATGGATCCGGCTTTGTGGAGTTTGGTGGTTGATGAAGTTTGGTATGCCTTGGCAGCGGCGGCACCGGAACTTTCAGAAGATTTCGCTCGAAACGCAACGGTGTTCAAAGACGAGCTGGCCGCCCTTTCGACCTATAGCAAAACTGCGCTGGCCAGTGTGCCTGAAGAGGCGCGCGTTCTGGTCACCGCCCATGACGCCTTTAACTACTTCGGGCAGGCCTACGGGTTCGATGTGATCGGCATTCAGGGTATTTCAACGGAAAGCGAAGCCGGGTTGAACCGCATGACCAAACTTGTCGATATGCTTGTCGATCGTAAGATTTCGTCGGTCTTTGTCGAAAGCTCGGTGTCCGATCGTTCGGTGCGCGCTTTGATCGAAGGCGCTGCGGCCAAGGGCTGGGACGTTCAGATTGGCGGCGAGCTCTATTCCGACGCAATGGGTGCTGCCGGAACCTACGAAGGCACCTACATCGGGATGATCGATCACAACGTGACGATGATTGCAGGCGGTTTGGGCGGCGACGTGCCCCAGCGTGGCATGACCGGCAAACTGAGTGCGGGAAGCTGATATGCCAAAAGATTACCTGACAGACGTGGAAACTCAAAACGCGGCACACGCTGCCGATGCAGACAGTCCGCTGTCCATTCGTGGCATGACGGTGTTTTACGACCATAAGCCTGCGATTTTCTCGGTCGACGCACAGTTTCGCCCTGGCAAGATGACGGCGATCATCGGTCCGAACGGGGCGGGTAAATCGACACTTCTAAAAGCTGCCCTTGGCATCGTGACACCTCTTGCGGGGCAAGCCACCATCTATGGCGCGCCCGTGGCCGAAAGCCGGGATCGTCTGGCCTATGTGCCACAACGCGCCAGCGTCGATTGGGATTTCCCGGCACGTGTATCCGATGTCGTAGCTATGGGGCTGTTCCCGCGTCTGGGTCTGATGGGCCGGTTTTCTGGTGCGCATCGTCGTCAGGTCAACGAATGTTTGGCCCGCGTCGGGATGGAAGACTTTGCCAACCGTCAGATCGGGCAACTTTCCGGTGGCCAACAGCAACGTGTCTTTTTGGCCCGTGCTTTGGCGCAAAAAGCAGACCTCTACGTGCTGGACGAACCTTTCGCCGGTGTGGATGCCGCAACCGAGCGCGCCATCATTGATGTGCTGAAGGGGCTTCGCGCCGAAGGCAAAACCGTCATCGCGGTGCACCACGATCTTTCGACGATTTCTGAGTATTTCGACGATGTGTTGATCCTGAACGTGCGCAAAGTGTCGGAAGGCACCGTTGAACAGGCCTTCACGGCCGAGGCTCTGGAGACTGCCTATGGCGGGCGTCTGGATATCGCAAACTCTGGGGCCATCCCGGCCGTAGGGTAATGCGCCATGGTGCTTGAGGCGCTGACCTTCCAGCTTGGATATAACGCCACACTTGTCACTATCGGAGCCATTCTGCTTGGCTTTGCCGCAGGTGTGACGGGCACCTTCCTTTTCCTTCGCAAACGCGCCTTGGTCAGCGACGCTATCGCCCACGCGACCTTGCCGGGCGTGGGACTTGCCTTCATCGCGCTGACACTTTTGGGGTTGGACGGGCGGAACTTGCCGGGGTTACTGGTCGGCTCGGCCATTTCCGCCATGCTAGGGCTGTTCGCGGTACAATGGCTGACCACGCGGACGCGTCTGTCGGAAGATGCCGCCATAGGCGCGGTTCTATCCACTTTTTTCAGCTTCGGCATCGTCCTTCTGACCGTCATCCAAACCATGCAAACCGGCAGTCAGGCCGGACTTGAGAGTTTCCTTTTGGGGGCGACCGCAGGCATGTTGTTTTCAGACGCGCTGTTGATTGCGCTTGGCGGTGCAGCGGTTGTCGCGCTGGTGTTCCTGTTCCGTCGACCTATGACGCTTGTGGCCTTTGATCCGGAATTCGCGGCGACCTCGGGCATGAACCTTGGCCGTATCGACCGGATCATGATGGCACTGGTCTTGGCGGTCACGGTCGTTGGCCTAAAAGTTGTGGGTCTGATCTTGATCGTCGCCTTGTTGATCATCCCGCCCGTGACCGCGCGGTTCTGGTCGGATCGCGCCGAACATGTCTTGCTTTATGCGGGCGGCTTGGGAGCCTTGGCCGCGTGGGTGGGCGCGGCTTTATCGGCCAGCGCCCCAGACTTGCCAACGGGCCCGCTGATCGTGCTGGTCAGTTTTGCCATGTTCGCGCTGTCCATGCTGTTCGCTCCGAACAGAGGATTGCTGTCGACGTACCTGCGGCACCGGAAGTTTCAGTCGGGTGTGCACGTGCGGCAAGGTCTGCTGGCGCTGGCACAAGGCCAACCGATTTACGAACCTCTCACGCTACGCTTGTTGAAAAGCGAAGGGCTGGCCCGCGCGGATGGCGTGGCGACGGACGCTGGCAAGGCCCGCGCAGCCCGAGCCTTGCGCGATGAGAAACGTTGGGAAATCGCCCGCGCGACGCCCGAGTTGGAACTGGCCGCCGCCCGCTACGATGGCCTGACCCGGATCGAGGATGTGCTGACCGCAGATCAGATCGAAGACATCGACATCCGCATCGGCGGTCCCGAGGTGGTAGCATGAGCGGCGCAGATTTCGTTGCCTTTTCGCTGACGCCTTTGCTGATCTCTTGCCTTGCAGCCGTCGCCTGCGCCTTGCCCGGCAACTTTTTGGTGCTGCGCCGTCAGGCCTTGATCGGAGATGCCATCAGCCATGTGGTTCTGCCCGGCATCGTCGTTGCCTTCCTGATCACCGGCACGATCACCACTTGGCCGATGCTTTTGGGGTCAGCCGGAGCCGCCTTGGTGGCGGTGGCCATGATCGAAGTCATCCGCCGCTTTGGTCGGATCGAACCGGGGGCAGCAATGGGGGTGACCTTCACCGCGATGTTCGCCGCCGGAGTTTTGTTGTTGGAGCAATCCGATACGTCTGGCGTTCATCTGGACGTGGAACACGCGCTGTTCGGCAACCTTGAAAGCCTGATCTGGCTGGATGCTACGGGGTGGGCCTCGCTTGTCGATGCGACGGCTCTTGCGAACCTGCCGCCCGAATTGTTCCGCATCGCTTTGGTGACGCTGTTGATCGGGGTCTGCCTGATGATCTTTTGGCGCCCCTTGGCGATTTCAACCTTCGATGAGGGCTTTGCCGAAACGCTTGGCCTTCCTGTGCGCGCCATCGGTCTTGGGCTGGTCATCGCTTCCGCAGTGGCGGCAGTGGCGGCTTTTGATGCCGTGGGCTCGATCATCGTGATCGCAATGTTCATCTGCCCGCCGGCTGCGGCCCGGTTGATGACTAATCGACTTGGGGTGCAGGTGGCATGGTCGGTCGCCTTTGCTCTTGCGTCAGCGATCCTTGGCTTTGTGCTGGCAGGCTATGCGCCCCTTTGGTTCGGAGCCACCAACGCAGTCAGTGCTGCGGGCATGATTGGTACAGTTTCAGGTGTTATCCTTGCGCTGACGGCCATTTGGGGCCCAACCAAAAGTTAAACAGGCAAAGGCCCGTCAACTTTCAACTGATCCATCACGATCTGACTTTGCACCCGTGCGACGGCCGGGTTGGGCAACAGAACCTCGTGGATCAATTGGTTAAGCGCGGCCAAATCCTCGCAATAGACGCGCAACAGATAATCCGCGTCGCCCGTCATGGTCCACACGCTGACGATCTCGGGGCGAAGCTCGGCGGTGCGGGTGAAGGTGCGCACTTTGTCCGGCGCGTGGGTTGCCATTTGAACCGTTACGAAGGCCTGCACTAACAAACCAAGATGACGCGCCGAAAGCCGTGCGCGATAGCCTTCGATATAGCCCCCGACCTCTAACCGCTGCCTTCGCCGTCCGGCTTGGCTGGGGGAAAGATTCAGAAGCTCCCCCAGTCGTTCGGCTGTCAGTTGCGCGTCTCGTTGTAAGACGGTCAAAAGCCGAATGTCTGTGTCATCCAATTCATTCATACAGTGAAGATGTGTAAAATAGGCAAAAGATGCAAGAAGTACGCAACTGAAACGCAAAAATCAGAGAAATCGCGCAATCTCCGCACTGTATTCTTCTTATGCTATCCTGAACTCTACAGGAGACACCCATGGGCCCCTTCCCACATGACGCGCCGAAAGCCGAAATTTCGCTGGACAATCCCGCCGGGACGGATGGGTTCGAGTTTGTCGAGTTCGCGCACCCTGACCCAATTGAGCTGCGCACGCTTTTTGCCAAGATGGGCTACACCCATACCGCGACGCACAGAACCAAAGCGATCGAGCTTTGGCAGCAGGGTGACATCACCTACGTTCTGAATGCTGAACCTGACACACATGCCGCTGCCTTCATCGAAAAACACGGCCCCTGCGCGCCCTCCATGGCCTGGCGCGTTGCGGATGCCGAACATGCGCTGAAACATGCGGTTTCAATGGGGGCGGAAGAGTACACCAGCCCGGGCAAAACCATGGATGTACCTGCCATTGTCGGCATCGGGGGCAGCCTGATCTATTTTATCGATCAGTATTTTGACACATCGCCTTACAACGCCGAATTCAAGTGGCTGACCGACAGCAAGCCTGAAGGTGTCGGCTTTTGGTATCTCGATCACCTGACCCACAATGTCTTCAAAGGGAATATGGATAAATGGTTTGGGTTTTATGGCTCTCTGTTCAATTTCAAGGAAATCCGGTTCTTTGATATCGAGGGAAAATTCACGGGGCTGCTTAGTCGCGCATTGACCTCGCCCTGCGGCAAAATCCGCATTCCGATCAATGAGGATCGCGGTGAGACAGGGCAGATCGTCAATTATCTGAAAAAATATAAGGGCGAAGGCATTCAGCACATCGCCGTCGGCGCGCACGATATCTATACCGCGACGGATGCGATTCACGCCCAAGGGATCCGCTTTATGCCAGCGCCTCCTGCGACTTATTATGATCTATCCCACAAGCGGGTCGAAGGGCATGACGAACCAATCGATGCTATGAAGCGCCATGGTATCTTGATTGACGGCGAAGGCGTTCTGGACGGCGGCGAAACGAAGATCCTTTTGCAGATCTTCTCGAAAACCGTCATCGGTCCGATCTTTTTCGAGTTCATTCAGCGAAAAGGGGATGATGGATTTGGAGAGGGCAATTTTAAAGCGCTGTTCGAATCCATCGAAGCCGAGGAAATTGCCCGTGGTGATTATGGGGATGTCGCTGCGCGATGAGAGCCGGACCAGGCCTCAAATCGTGGACGCGTCAGCCTTTGGGAATGCTGAGCGAAAGGGTCCGACGGCCTTTTTGGTAAAGTAACTCATCGTCCGTGATCTGAGCAACGGTGCCGCCGTCGACTTGGTCTCCAACCTTCACTTTGACAAACCGGCCGGATGGCAGGCGGATCAGGGCACGGCGATCAGCAGGTGAGCCGTAGACGCCAACAAGATTGACGCGGTTCAGGCGGATTGCGTTTTCAACCGTTGCCTGCCGCGAAACACTTGCACTGGAAGGGATCGAAACCCGTGGAGCGACCGCCCGTGCAGGCGCAGGGGCTGGTGCGCGCGCCGGGGCAGCGGCCACTTCGGCGTCGGGTTGAAGCGCAGCTTCGATGGCCGCGTTTGTGTTTGGCGTCTGATAATCCAGCGAAGCGGTGACACGGCTGGCCTGACTCTGAACGATGGCAACTGCAACGATGGCGTCAAAGTCCTGCGGTCTGCTGCGCGGCAACGGTGACGCTGCAATCGCAAGCTCGGTGGCTGCGCGTTCTGTCGCGTCTTCTGCCAAGGCCTGGGCCGAAGCGGGTCGCGGCGGCGGGCGGTAGCCTGCAAGCTCGGCCCGTGTCCGGCCACCAAACTGCTGCCGTTCAATCTGAGCCACAAATTCGGTGGGGCGTGCACGCGGGGCGCGGTCGGTCAGGTTGCTGGCCAATTCGGTGGGGCGCGGCAGGCCGGTTGCCTGTTGTTCGGTTTCCGGCACATCGGGGGTGGCCAGCGGGGCCGCAACCTCTGGCTCGGCCAATGGTGTTTCAATGGCTGTTTCGGGCGCATCAAGCGAAGCCACAGCCTCTTCTTCCACCAAAAGCTGGTTATCATCCAAAGCCACTTCGGGTTCGGTTTGATCGGGGTTGGCCAATGGTGGCAGGCCAGTTTCTGGCAAAGCACTGGCAGAAAACGAAGAAACCCTTGGCAGCGCGATCGCATCAAAAGACAATTCACCGGGGTCTATGGCCCCCAGATAGATGTTCCGGGTCAGGTCCTCAGCGGCGTCCGTTGGACCAGAGCTTAAGTCCGGCCCGACAGTTAGGATGTTTGCAATTGCTGTCGGCGCTGGTTCTGCGGGAAGGCCCAAATCAACAAAAGGTAGACGTTCGCCGGTGCCAACTGCGGCCTTTAGTTCGGGCAAGGCCACCAGGTCAACCGACGACAAAGTGGTCAGTTGCGGCGCTGTGTCTGCTGTGGGGGCCTTGGGCAAAACGACGTCAATGGTCGCCACAGGAAGCGGAAGATCGGACGCCTGTACAACGTCTGGTTCGGGGGTTGGTACTGTTTCTTGCGAAGTTTCGATCTCGGGCGTCGCGGGAGCCAAAGCAACATCGACCTCGGGGCGTTCGGTATCCGAAGGTGGTGTTTCGGGGGCTGCGATAACGGCCCCGGTGTCTTCCGACACTGGAATATCGTTTGATCCCGGACCCAACGGCAAATACTGCCAAACCAATGTTGCGACACCAACAGTCAACACAAAGACGGCCGCAAATACCGCGCCAATCTTCCAGGCCGCAGGGCCTGAGCGCACTTTTACGGCAGGCGGTGTCAGACTTGCGGCCTGCTGGGACACGACGCGAGAGGCGATGTCTGTGCGCACGCGGGGCGGCGTGGAAGGTCCGGCCATTGGGCGGCCCGGGTCCAGAGGCGCAGTTGCCGGCGCTTTGATCGTCATGACCGGCGCGTCGTTTTCGACGGTGACGACAGGTTCGGCCTCTGGTGCGACGGGGGTCAGCGTGCCAGCGTCAGGGCGTGGCTTGGACTCGACACGGGCAGAGGTAAACGCCACCGGGGCGGCGGGTTCTTCGTCTTCCGTGTCTTCTTCCAGAAAAATGTTATGCCCGGTGAAATTCGGAAAGCGCGGGAAATCATCGGGTTCAGCCAGCGACGAAAAGCCCCCGACCTTTATGCCGCGCACTTCGGCGAAGGCGACGGCTTCGTCCAGAGTTTCCAGCGCAATGGCCGCGACGCGCGCGGTCGTCGGCCCGGTCATTTCCCAGTCAAGATCCAGATCGTCCAGTACATAGGGCGTCGCCCCGTCCAAAGCAGCCTCGATATCCGCTTGGGCATTGTCTTCCGAAGAAATCTCGATATCTGAATACAGGATTTGATCGCGCGGCAGGAATAGTTCGACTGGCGCATCAGATTCGACGCGGTCGGCAAGCGCCATCAGGCGCTGTTCTATATCTGCTCCTTCGATCTTTTCAGCAGCGACTTCCTGCCAATTTCCGTTGTCCCGGCGCATCAGCCGGACGGCAGTCATGTCAAGATCGAAGCCCCACATGTTGCTCATACATGTGACATACCATGGCTCATATAGATCGTCACGAGCTGAAACGGATAAAATTTGTTTCTCGACGTCAGATAATCGAAGCGTAGACTGGAATTGGGCGGCTAAGCTGGAAAAGGATCAATAATGCGCTTTTTATCCCTTATTTTGTGCGCGACGCTTCTTGTGTCGCCGACCATGACACCGGCCGAAGACACCCCGCGCGAGATAGTCGTGACGGGTGAAGGGCGGGTTTCAGCCGAACCAGACATGGCCGTTCTGTCGTTGGGGGTCACGCGTGATGCGTCAACGGCGAAAGACGCGATGGACCAAACCAGCGCGGCGGTCTCAGAGGTTTTGGAGACGCTCTCGGATGCCGGAATCGAAGCGCGGGACATGCAGACATCGGCGCTGTCTTTGTCGCCCCGCTGGGATCATTCGGATCGAAATGGTCCGCCAAAGGTTGTGGGATATGTTGCGTCGAACACCCTGTCGATCCGGGTCCGTGATCTTGATGGTTTAGGGGAAACGCTGGATCGCGTGATTGGGTCGGGCGCGAACCAAATGAATGGCTTATCCTTCACTCTTTCTAACCCAAGGCCGATCGAAGACAGCGCGCGTATCAACGCGGTTCAAGACGCCAAGGCCAAAGCCACACTTCTAGCCGAGGCGGCTGGCGTGACGCTAGGTGCGGTACAGACCATATCGGAAGGCTTTACCGGGGGGACTGCGCCAACGCTGGTACGGCGCGAGGCGATGATGGCGTCAGACGTGCCCATTGCTGCGGGCGAGGTTGATGTCCGCATCAATGTCGCCGTCGTGTTCGCGATCAAGGATTGATCTGTCAGTGCTGATGCCAAGATCTGGATTTGTTGAAGTGGCACGTCTTCAAATTTTAAGGTCCGATACTTAGGTCTTCAGGACGTCCAGAGGGTGAGAGCATTGTGAATCAACTCTGTGCAATTTTGCGTGATTGATATCCTTTGAGATTGAGTTACTTGATTTTCGCACGAACTGTAGGGCGCAAAAGACGGAGAAGGCTATGTCCATCAGCACTTGGGATGAAATTCGCACCGCTTTTCATGTGGCGCGGATGGGGACGGTGAGTGGCGCGGCGGATCAGCTTGGGGTTCACCATGCGACGGTCATTCGTCATATCGACACGCTGGAAGAACGGCTTGGGGTCAAATTGTTTCAACGCCATGCGCGGGGATATAGTTCCACGGAAGCGGGACAAGATTTGTTGCAGGTCGCACAGGCCACCGACGATCAGTTCGCGCAACTGGTCAATCGCATCCGGGGTCGCGGGGACGAGGTGTCGGGCGAATTGATTGTTACCTCGCTGACATCCGCTTCGCCACGCATGACTGCGACCTTGGCGCGGTTTCAGCAAAAGTACCCCGATCTGGTCATGCGCTATCTGACGGGCGAAGAGCTGTTGCGGCTGGAATACGGTGAAGCCCATGTGGCGATCCGGGCAGGCAACAAGCCGGAAAATCCGGACAATGTTGTGCAGCCTTTCGTTTCGCAGGACGTCGCGCTTTTTGCCTCGAAGGACTATGCGGATCGCAATGGTTTGCCGCATTCGACCAAGGATGTAACGGGGCATTGTTTTGTTGGTTACGATAATTCCAACAGCCGCGCGCCCTTCCATCGTTGGGTTGTCGAGAACGTGCCGCGCGATAAAATCGTCTTTCGCGCCAACGATGCCCGGGTCATCCGCGATGCGGTTTTGTCTGGTGTTGGCCTAGGCTTTTCAACGGTTTGGGAGGCCGAGCGTTATCCTGAACTGGTGCGTGTCTTCCCGTCTTCCGAGGATTGGTCGATCCCCACATGGCTGGTGACCCACGTTGATTTGCACCGAACAACCAAAGTGCAGGCCTTCCTGAGTTTTCTGAAGGAAGACGCCCAGAACTGGTAAGCTGCGCACTTAGTCGTCCAGCTCTTTCGCCAGGAATGCCTCGAACGCATCCAGATCGACGGGTTCGAACTGGCCAAAGCCCTGCATCCAAACGCTGGCGTCCTTCAGGGCCGTCGGTTCCAGCTTGCACCACGTGACCCGCCCGCGCTTTTCCTGAGAGATCAGCCCGGCGCGGGTCAGCACGCCCAAGTGCTTGGAAATCGCGGCCAATGAGACCTCAAACGGCTCGGCCACATCGGTGACGGCCATGTCGTCTTCCAACAACATCGTCAGGATTTTCCTTCGGGTGGGATCGGCCAAGGCCTGGAATATGGTGTCGAGCGTTGCCATGCCCGGTCACATGATCGGGGTTGGGGCGAGGCGTCAACTGGTCTGTGTGGCGGGAATGGTTAACGCCGGGCGCATGTGCGGGGTGTTGCGTGGCGGATTTTCGAAGGTTAACGCCTGTTTCCATTGGGGATGGGCGATTTTCGCCACGTCGGTATCGCGTCGGTATTACGTCGGTATTGCGTCGGTGGATGGATCGGTTTTGGGGGTTTTACCGCTTGGATGGGGAGCGGGCGTTAAGAATGCTTAACGGGCTGGTAAGATTTGCTTTTCGACAGGTCTTCGTGCGGGCGCTTTGGCCTTGATGGGGGAGTCGGACTGAAATCCTGCTTAGAAGTCGTCGGGGCAGGTGATCAGAATGTCAAAATCATCGCCCGTTGTCGCAACAGGAAATTCGGGGACGCCGAACTTGGTGTCGACTGCCATGTAAGTTTCGCCATTGATATTGGCCAGGAACGACGCGCCGTTGTTGAACATATTGATCGAAAGCGCGTCTTCGGAGACGTCATCAATCAGACTTTGGCTCATCGGTGTATGGGTCGTCACCGCGGCGGCATTCGGCATCAAGGGGCTGCTTTCACAAAGCACATCAAAGGCAATGTCTTTGCCCAGAAAGATACCCGTGATTGTGCCGTTCGGCTCGGTGACCAGTTCTTGTGCGACGGTTGGGCTTGCAAGCAAAAATGCAGCCCCAATCATAAAGCGGTACATCATAAATCCCTTTTTAGACCCAAATTGTCACGCTTCTTGTCGCATGGCTTTGGTCTTCTTTCAAATATCGAGATACTGGCGTGCCGTCCTTGGGCGCGTTCCAAAGTGCGTCGTGAAATTAGAACGGCGGGCTGCACACAGCCTGCAAATGAAAAACCCTTAACCAAAGAGTTGAATGTACTCCGTGCTGCGACATTGTTGTCGTTTGCATAAAATATAAT
Source organism: uncultured Rhodobacterales bacterium (assembly GCA_964632495.1). GTDB lineage: Bacteria > Pseudomonadota > Alphaproteobacteria > Rhodobacterales > Rhodobacteraceae > CALKXV01. The sequence continues at coordinate 12,647 of CAZWDS010000022.1, read as the reverse complement.
AAATACAATGTTTTGATGGATATTTGCTGCCGTTGACTCTGCACCCGCCTCACCCTAGACCGTCCGGGAACTCTCATGGGGTGTGTTGGCATGGCCGAAACCGATCAGGATCGGAAGGCCCGACTGGAAGCTTTGGACGCGAAACTTGCGGAAAAGCGCGAACCAGACGAGCAAATGCGCCATCAGGACGAGCATCACGCGCAAGTCCATGCAGGCTGGCGGATGGTGATCGAACTGGTTGCGGGGCTGGGGATCGGCTTTGGCATGGGATACGGGCTGGACGTTCTTTTCGGCACATTGCCGATTTTCTTGATCGTCTTCACGCTTTTAGGATTTGCGGCTGGCATCAAAACGATGATGCGGACCGCCAAGGAGATGGCGCCGGGCGAGCCTGGCGAGGACGAAAGGGACTGACACGTGGCTGATGACGCAAAGGCAGAAGGCGGACTGGCATTCCACCCGATGGACCAGTTCATTGTGAAACCGCTGTTCGGCGATGGGCCGGTTGGCATGTTCACAATCACGAATGTGACCCTTTGGATGGCGCTGGCCATCATTTGCATCGTCTTGTTGCTTGTCATGGGTACGCGGGGCCGCGCATTGGTGCCGACGCGCGTGCAGTCGATTGCGGAACTGGCCTATGGGTTCATTTACAAGATGGTCGAAGACGTGACCGGCAAGGACGGCGTGAAGTACTTTCCGTACATCATGACGCTGTTCATGTTCATCGTATTCTCGAATTTCTTGGGCCTTTTGCCGTTGTCGTTTACCACTACCAGTCACATTGCGGTCACCGCCGTGATGGCCATGGCGGTTTTTCTGGCGATTACGATCTTGGGCTTTGTGAAGCACGGTCTTGGGTTTCTGGGCGTCTTTTGGATCAGCAGCGCGCCTTTGGTGCTGCGCCCGGTTTTGGCTTTGATCGAGGTGATCAGTTACTTCGTGCGCCCGGTTAGTCACTCTATTCGTCTGGCTGGCAACATGATGGCTGGTCACGCGGTGATCAAGGTGTTCGCAACCTTTGCCGCTGTCGTTTGGATTGCTCCGGTCAGTATTCTGGCTGTGACCGCGATCTATGCGCTTGAGGTGCTGGTGTCGTTTATTCAGGCTTATGTCTTCGCAATTCTGACGTGCGTTTATCTGAAGGACGCGCTGCATCCGCATCACTAACAACCGGCGGGACATCCCGCCAATCGAACAACAAACATTCCATCGTAAGGAGAATTCAAATGGAAGGTGACGTCGTACAAATGGGAGCTTACATCGGTGCTGGTCTGGCCTGTACAGGCATGGGCGGAGCCGCTGTTGGTGTGGGCCACGTTGTGGGTAATTTCCTGTCGGGTGCCCTGCGCAACCCGTCGGCTGCTGGTGGCCAGACTGCCACTATGTTCATCGGTATCGCATTCTCGGAAGCCTTGGGGATCTTCTCGTTCCTCGTCGCGCTTCTTTTGATGTTCGCCGTTTAAGAACACTCTATTTCCTTACGCGCCGGGCGGGCCCTAACAGGCCCCCCGGATGACCTGATGGGTTAGAGGAGGTCGCTATGGCGACAGAAACAACAGACGCCGCTCACGGAGCCGAGGCCGCAGCGCCCGGTATGCCGCAGCTTGATTTCACGTCCTTCCCGAACCAGATTTTCTGGCTCGTGGTGACTTTGGTCGTGATCTATCTTGTGCTGTCGAAAGTGGCGCTGCCCCGGATCGCTTCGGTTTTGGCCGAACGGCAGGGTACGATAACGAATGATATCGCGGCGGCTGAAGAGCTGAAGCAAAAGGCGGCGGATGCCGAGGCGGCTTATGAAAAGGCGCTGGCAGATGCCCGCGGCGAAGCAGGCCGGATCGCAGCCGAAACCAAGGCCGAAATGCAGGCCGAGGTGGATGCCGCCATGCAAAAGGCCGACGCTGAAATCGCCGCACGTACTGCGGAAGGTGAAGCCAAGATCGCGGAAATCCGCGATGGCGCTGCTGCCGCCGTCAAGGACGTGGCCCGCGACACCGCGAAAGAGGTCGTATCGGCCTTGGGCATCGACATCGACGCCAAGTCGGTTGAAGCGGCTGTCACCAGTCAGTTGAAAGGGTGAGGCAGATGAAAAAGACACTTACCCTGATCGCACTTTTTGCAGCATCGCCTGCACTGGCCGCGTCGAAGAACCCGTTTTCGGCTGAGTTTTACAAGCTGTCGAACACCGACTTCATTGTCGCTGTTTCGTTCTTTTTGTTTATCGGCGTTTTGTTTTACTTCAAAGTTCCGTCCTTGCTGACAGGCCTTTTGGACAAACGTGCCGAGGGCATTCAGGCCGAGTTGGATGAAGCCCGCGCGCTTCGCGAAGAGGCTCAGTCGATCCTGGCCAGCTATGAGCGCAAGCAGCTGGAAGTTCAGGAACAGGCCGACCGCATCGTGGCACAAGCCAAGGAAAGCGCGGCGGATTCTGCCGAACAGGCCAAGAAGGACCTTGAGGTTTCGATCGAACGCCGGTTGCAGGCCGCTCAGGATCAGATCGTGTCTGCCGAGCAAGGTGCCGTGAAGCAGGTGCGCGACGAAGCCGCCCGCATCGCTGTAGCCGCCGCCAGTCAGGTGGTCGCGAAAGAGATGAGCACGGTGAAAGCCGGGTCGCTGATCGACGACGCGATCAAGACGGTGGAAGCCAAGCTTCACTGATCTAAGCAAAATTCCTCTAAAACCCGGCCATTGCGCCGGGTTTTTTCGTTTGAGCCCGCATAAACCCAAGTTTATGGATCTCACCCTTTAGCAGATGTCGTTTTGAATAAACCTCGGTTCAATGGCTTTGGCAGCAGCGGTGGGGATGCTTGGCGTCACTCATCACTCACCCTACCTCAAGCACTTAATATGG
>CAZWDS010000022.1:0-9696 GCA_964632495.1 uncultured Rhodobacterales bacterium | reverse complement strand
GGGATTCCAGTTCATCGAAGTCAAAGAAGGCCTGACCCAAACCAAAGTCGAAGCCATCATGGCGGATGGACGCAAGGTTGAGGTTATCTATGACCGAAGCACCGTTGAGATTCTGAAGCAGGAAAACGAGCGCGCCGATGGTGATGAAATCGGTCGCACGGGCGTCCAATTCGACAACGAAGGCGAGGATTTTCTGGACGATGAAGATCTGGATGATGAGGACGAGGACGACGACGAAAGCGACGAGTCCGATGACGATGAGTCCGGTTCGGATGACAAAGACGGAGACGATGACGACTAACTGAGCCTGCGTGGCTTGGTTTCAACGAACAAGGTACCCCATTTGAACCACCGTTACTCTCTTTGGATGGCCGTGGTATTACAGGCGGTCTCGGCGGCGGAAATAGCCTCCTTTCGGTCCGTCAGCGAGGGCACCGTTAAGGCTCAGACAAACGCGATCTATCGCAAGGCGGGCGTTTCGGGGCGCGCGCAACTGGTGAGTTTGTTCGTGGACGAATTGGTGGCGGACGATCACGCGCCGCCTGCGTGAGCCTTTAGGACGTCCAGCGGCACGATGTCCAAAGCGCGTTTGTGGGTCGAGGCCAGGTTGATTTGCGGCGCGGCCCCTTCATCGGCGGCTTGCAGGAAGCGACCGGCGCACAAGCACCATGCGTCTCCGGGTTTTAAGCCCTGAAACAGGTACTCCGGGCGCGGCGTTGACAGGTCGTTGCCGATGTATTTGGAAAACGCCAGAAATTCGGCCGTCATGATCGCGCAGACTGTGTGGCTGCCCTGATCTTCTTTGCAGGTGTTGCAGGCGCCGTCGCGAAAAAAGCCAGTCACCGGTTCTATCGAGCAGGGTTCCAGCACTTCGCCCAGCACGTTGACCGAGGGTTCTTTTTCCATGTTTTTCTCCCTGCATCACCATTTAGCACAGAGGGAGCAGTGATCAATGCCAGGTGATCCAGCGGCCATGGAAGTCGGCGCGGCCAAGGTGTTCGGTCCGTCCTTCCGGCCAATGCGTAAGTGTGACGGATGCGCCGGGTGGACTGAGATCGGATTCCATCCCGATCTGTACTGTGGGCGAGGCGGCGGCGGCGAGCGCATCTGTCGCGACACGCGCGGTTTCAGCCGGAAAGTATTGCCATGCCACAGTGTGAAAGACCACGCGCAGGCGATCTGGCGAGGGGGCTGTCAATTGGTCGGACAGCCAAGCCCCCGCATCCCCTGTCGCCACCTCGGGGCGCATTTGCGCCGCCACAGCCATAGCCGCTTCGGTCAGTTGCAATCGGTGGGGTTGGTCGGGCCACAGGTACGACATTAGGCGCAAACGATCCGCAGGGTCGGTTGGATCAAGCGGGTTCAGATCGACGCCGGATCGCGCGATAACTTTGGGCAGGGCGTTTGGGGGTTCTGGCCCCGTCCAGTCCGGGATCAGGTGAACCGTGGCTGCGTCTGGCCCAATCGTGCCGCCGGGCAAGGTCAGGCGGTAGTGATCGAAGGTCAGGTTCAAGCCAGCGCTTGCGCCGAGTTCAAGCAGTTCGACGGGTGTATCGGGATAGCGCGCGGCGACTTCGGCAAGGGCGGCGATCAGAACACCCGAGCGGCGGATTTCATTGGTTTGAGGGGGCGAGGACATGGCTTTGAGCAGGCGGTCTTCGTGCGTTTCAAAGGCGCTGGCGACCGCGTCCCACAAGGGATCATTCGCGGTAACGTTGGGCGGATAGACGTCGGCTAGGGCCGTCCCGTCCACAACCAAAGCATGAAGGGCACCAGCCAAACGCAGGGGGACGCTGTCGGCCGATGGGCGGGGGTCACCCGGCCAGCCCAGAACAAGATCAGCGACGGCACTGCCGGGGCTTAGGCGATCTGCGCATAATGCCATCAACTGCCCCATGAACGGAGAGCCAAGAGCGGCGCAGGCTTTGGATTGTGCGCGGAAAGCGTCGCGGACGCTCAACGGAACTTGTCCACAAGCTTTTGTAGTGCCGAGCGATCGTCGGGTTGTTCGGGTTCTTTTGCCACCGGCTTTGGGTCTGCGGGTTTCGGGTTGGCGGTTTTTTGCGGTTTGTCCTGAGACTTGGGTTTTGGCGGCTTCATCCGCAACCCGATGGCGTTTTGAAACTTGCCTGTATCGCCTGCGGCCAAAGCTTCGGCCCCGTCGGCCATGCCGTCCAACATGTCAGGTAACCAATCCTGATCGGCTTTCGAGAAATCTTTTAGCACATAGGTGGGCACCGCGTCCTTGTGCCCCGGATGGCCAACACCGATCCGGATCCGGCCGTAGCCGTCGCCGATATGGGCGTGCAAGGACCGCAGCCCGTTGTGGCCCGCGTGACCGCCGCCTTGCTTGACGCGCAGCTTGGCGGGGGCAAGGTCGATTTCGTCGTGAAAGACCCAAACATCTTCGAGGTCCAGCTTGTGAAACCGAAGCGCTTCGCCCACGGATTGACCAGAGAGGTTCATGAAGGTTTCAGGCTTCAAGAGAAGCACCTTGTTGGCCCCTAGACGGCCCTCGCTGAGCGATCCCTGAAACTTGCTGCGCCACGGCCCAAACCCGTGGGCGTCGGCGATGCGATCAAGCGCCATGAAGCCCACGTTGTGACGGTTACCTGCATATTTGGGCCCCGGGTTTCCAAGCCCGACGAAAAGCTTCATATTATGCGCGCCCCAGCCAGCGCTTTAGCGTCCGACGCTATTGAATGTGCGGCGTTGATCGGGACCGGCCCCCAACCAGCCCTGTGTCACGCGGGCCAGATGATCGACGATGCGTTTGCGTTGGGTTTCGCCCTCAAGTGCTGCGGTGACGGCTGAGGCTCCGACAAAGGCTTCTAGATCGGCCGAGACCAATTCAGGTTCGGTGAGCCTTGCGCCAGTCTGGCTGTCGCGCGCCATGATGACATAGCGAATATTGTGGACTGCGCCCGGGGCATTCGCCACTGCCGCCGGCGTCACGGCGTGGAAGTGGCGCAATTCGACCGCCAGTGTTACGGGGCGCGCGCCATTCAGAACGGCAGCTCCTGCCGTGATCCCTTCGTCCATGATGCGGGCGACTTGGGCGGCGCGATTGCCAAGGGGTTCGCCATGCCAAACGATGTCAGCATTCGGGGCGTAGGAGTTTGAATTTGAATAGGTAAGCGTATCTGGAACAGCGATCGTAACGTTCGTAACGTTCCAATCCCGGGTCACTTCAGGCGAGATGCCTTCTTCGTAAGCGACTTCCCATTGGCGGGAACATCCTGCAATGAGAAGGACCAAGCCTCCTAGAATGAGCGTGCGTCGGAGCATGATTTGCCTCTTGTCGTGCATATTTTTTGACTGCTGCGCGTAGTCTCGCAGAATTTCGACGGGATTTCCATATCTTGTGGTCGGCTTGTGGAAATAACCCGGACGCTGTGCAAATTGCCGCTTGTCCTGTGGAAAAAGGCTCGCACGGGGAGGCAGGCTGTGGCACGGTTTGGTGATGTTGAACGGGTTACATTATCGGTGCGTTGTGTTGGCGATGGCCCTGTTGTGGCCGTCAGTCGAGGCGGGCGCGGATACCATTCGCAAAGCTTGCCAGACATCGGACCGGGGGTTTAGTCAGCCAAGGCTTTGTCGGTGTATCCAGGGGGCGGCGGATCGTACTTTGTCGAGCCGGGATCAGCGTCGCGCGGCGCGGTTCTTTCGTGACCGGGAAGAGGCCGAGCGTGCGCGGCGGTCCGACAGTCGCCGGGACGAGGCGTTTTGGGATCGCTATGAACAGTTTGGCGAAATTGCCCGAAAATCCTGCGGTTAAATGGTGAGATGAGCGGCGTGCCCCGCAAGATCGTCATTCTGACCGGCGCGGGCGTTTCGGCGGAAAGCGGGCTGGGCACCTTTCGTGACAAAGGCGGTGTTTGGACCAAGTACGATCTGAATGAGGTGGCCACGCCCGAAGGATTTGCCCGCGATCCGGTCAAGGTCCACGATTTTTACAACGCGCGACGGGCAAATGCGGCGGGGGCCAAGCCGAATGCGGCGCATTTTGCTTTGGCGCGTTTGCAGGCGATGCATCCGGGTGAGTTTGTGCTGATCACGCAGAATGTGGACGCCTTGCACGAGGCGGCTGGATCAGAAGCGATCCACATGCATGGGCGTTTAGACAGGGCCTGTTGTGCCGCTTGCCATGCCAAATGGGACGCGCCGTTGGTGATGAACGCTGCTGATCCTTGCCCCACATGCCGCGCACCTGCGACCCGCCCGGACATCGTTTGGTTTGGCGAAGTGCCGCAGGCGTTGCCCGAAATCGCAGCGCATCTGGAAAGCGCTGATCTTTTCGCGGCCATCGGGACAAGCGGTCAGGTGTATCCGGCGGCCGGTTTTGTGACCGAAGCGGCGCGGGTGGGGGCTGACACGGTTGAGCTGAACCTTGAAGTATCCGATGTCGCCAGCCTGTTTGACGATCATATCGCCGGGCCAGCGACGGAAAGCGTGCCAAAGTGGGTCGAAGGTTTGCTGAGCGACGGATAGGGCGTGTTCCCCGGTCCGCACCTTGCACCCGGTCGCGGCGCGACGTAAGAGACGCGCAACTTCTGGGACACTGAATAAATGCCTTTGCTTGTGATGAAATTCGGCGGCACCTCGGTCGCTTCACTGGATCGCATTCGCCGTGCGGCCAAGCGTGTTGGGCGCGAAGTGGCGAATGGGTATGATGTGATCGTGATTGTATCTGCCATGTCGGGCAAAACGAACGAGCTGGTCGGTTGGGTTGAAGAAACCTCGTCGCTTTATGATGCGCGTGAGTATGATGCAGTTGTGTCTTCGGGCGAGCAGGTAACGGCGGGCTTGATGGCGCTGACCTTGCAGGAAATGGACGTGCCCGCACGGTCTTGGGCCGGATGGCAGGTGCCTTTGAAGACCGACAGCGCCCACGCCGCCGCCCGGATCGAGGAAATCGGAACGGACAACATCAACGGTAAATTTGCCGAAGGGATGAAGGTGGCCGTGGTCGCCGGGTTTCAGGGCATTTCGCCAGAAGGCCGCACCACCACGCTGGGGCGCGGCGGATCGGACACCACGGCCGTCGCCTTCGCCGCCGCTTTCGGGGCCGAGCGGTGCGATATCTATACGGATGTCGATGGCGTTTACACGACCGACCCGCGCATCACGTCGAAGGCGCGCAAGCTGGACAAGATCGCGTTCGAGGAAATGCTGGAACTGGCGTCTTTGGGCGCGAAGGTGCTTCAAACCCGCTCGGTCGAACTGGCCATGCGGTACAATGTGCGCTTGCGGGTTCTATCCAGTTTCGAAGACAACAATGAAAACGCGGGCACTTTGGTCTGCGCCGAGGAGGACATCATGGAAAGCAACGTAGTCGCAGGCGTCGCCTTTGTGCGGGACGAAGCCAAGATGACGCTTTTGTCGGTCGCCGACCGTCCGGGTATCGCCGCAGCAATCTTTGGGCCATTGTCCGAAGCAGGCGTGAACGTGGATATGATCGTACAGAATATTTCCGAAGATGGCCGCACCGACATGACGTTTTCTCTGCCGGTCAATCAGGTGACCCGTGCACGGCAATCGATGGAAGAGATCAAAGCCTCGGGCGATGTGAACTATGCGCAATTGGTGACAGATGAAGACGTGGCCAAAGTTTCGGTCGTTGGGATCGGAATGCGCAGCCACGCAGGTGTTGCGGCCAAGATGTTCAAGGCGTTGCAAGACGAAGGCGTCAACATCAAGGTCATCACCACGTCCGAGATCAAAGTCTCGGTCCTGATCGACCGCAAGTACATGGAACTGGCCGTCCAAGCGCTGCACGATGCCTTCGAGTTGGAAAAAGCGGCTTAGGAACGACCTTCTTGGATGTTCCACTTTCCGTCTGATGCCACAGGCTGACGCCAAGTCGTAGCCATTTCTCGTTTTGTTCCCGTTACAACTGTGATCTAATCTGCTGAACGGTGGCGAAGCCGCCATGAGCAGTGCGGAAGCGACGGATATGGCCGAACAAACGGAGAGCGAAAGCCGCAAACTCCTGCGCCGACTTCGCGATTCCATGGCCGAAGAAAGCGCGGGCCAGGAACGGCTGGACCACATCACGCAGATTATTGCCGAAGAGATGCGGACCGAGGTGTGTTCGATCTATCTGTTCCGCGACGCCGAAACGCTGGAATTATGCGCGACCGAAGGGCTTAACCCGGACTCGGTTCACCAGACCCGAATGCGTCTTGGCGAAGGTCTTGTTGGCCGCGCGGCGAAGTCCGGTCAGGTGGTGAACGAAGCGGATGCGCCCTCTGCCAAAGGATTTCGGTTTATGCCGGAAACCGGTGAGGAAGTGTATTCGTCGTTCTGCGGTGTTCCGATCCAGCGGTTGGGTAACCGTCTGGGCGTGTTGGTGGTGCAATCCCGCGACGCGCGTGTCTTTGGCGAAGACGAGGTTTATGCGTTGGAAGTCGTTGCCATGGTTCTGGCCGAGATGACCGAGTTGGGCGCATTCGTCGGGGAAGGTGAAGCGCTGCGCGCGCGGCACACCAACCCGATGTTGTTCAAAGGCGGTGTCGGACAAGAAGGCGTGGCGGAAGGCCATGTCTATTTGCACGAACCGCGCGTTGTGGTGACCAACCTTGTCGCCGACGATCCGGAAACCGAAGTGGCGCGTTTGCGCGAAGGCATCGACACGTTGCGCGTGTCGGTCGATGACATGTTGAAATCGGTCAGTCAGGATGCTGTCGACAAAGACCAACGCGAGGTTTTGGAAGCCTTCCGGATGTTTGCCAACTCGCGATCGTGGTTGCGCCGGATGGAAGAAGACATCGCCGCAGGTCTATCGGCGGAAGCTGCTGTGGAAAAAGAGCAATCCGCCGCACGGGGGCGTTTGGGTCAATCTTCGGACGCCTATTTGCGAGAGCGGTTGCAGGATCTTGACGACCTGTCGAACCGGCTGTTGCGCATTTTGACCGGGCAGGGCGCGGATCCGGGGGCGGATTTGCCCGACGACGCTGTGCTGGTCGCGCGCAACATCGGGCCGGGCGAGTTGCTGGATTACGGGCGCGGCAAGCTGCGCGGCATCGTGTTGGAACAGGGCTCGGTCGGCAGCCATGCGGCGATTGTTGCGCGGGCTTGGGCCATTCCGTTGATTGTGCATGTGGGCGATCAGATCTCGAACGAGGCCTTAAACGGTGACCTTCTGTTGGTCGATGGTGATCAGGGTTTGGCGCATCTAAGACCGGACGATTCCGTGGTCACCGCGTTCCGCGACAAAATCGCGATGCAGGCCGAGGCGCAGAAACGCTATTCCGGGCTGCAATCGCTACCTGCTCAATCCAAGGACGGCACGGTGGTGTCGTTACACATGAACGCCGGTCTGATTGCCGAATTGCCGTCTCTGGAAAGCTCGGGCGCCGAGGGCGTGGGGCTGTTCCGAACTGAATTGCAGTTTTTGGCACGGTCCAAAGTGCCGCGCCGGTCCGAGTTGGCCAGCATCTATTCGCGCGTTCTGGACGCGGCGGATGGCAAGCGCGTGACCTTCCGCACACTGGACATCGGATCAGACAAAGTGCTGCCGTACATGAAGCGCGAAGACGAGCCGAACCCGGCCTTGGGCTGGCGCGCGATCCGTGTCGGATTGGACAAGCGCGGCGTGATGCGCATGCAGTTGCAAGCCCTGATCCGGGCGGCGGCGGGACGGCCACTGACGGTGATGTTCCCTTTTGTGGCGCAGTTCGAAGAGTTCAAAGCGGCCCGGCAGCATGTTCTGGACGAGATTGAACGTGAAAAGAAGCTGGGCCATGAGTTACCCGAAAAGGTTGAAATCGGCGCGATGCTAGAGACGCCGTCGCTTGCTTTTGCGCCACGGCAATTCTTTGAAATGGCTGACTTTATTTCAATCGGCGGCAACGATCTAAAACAGTTTTTCTTTGCGGCGGACCGCGAAAACGAACGGGTTCGGCGGCGCTATGACACGCTGAATGTCAGCTTTCTGACTTTCATCGAGCAGATCGCGGGACGCTGCGACGAAACCGGAACTCCGGTCAGTTTTTGCGGTGAAGATGCCGGGCGTCCGGTCGAAGCCTTGTGCTTTGCGGCTATGGGGCTTCGGTCACTTTCGATGCGGCCTGCGTCCATTGGGCCGGTCAAACATTTGATCCGTAGGGTTGATCTTGGTGAAGCGCGTGCGGTGATCGACGAAGCCCGCGCAAGCGGTGAACAATCTGTGCGTCGTCATGTGATGGATTGGTTGCGTGGCGTCGGGCAGGAGTAACCCGCCCGACGCTCTTTGATTAGCTGTGGATCGGGCCGTCGCCGCAGGCCAAAGCAGCCTCGCGCACGGCCTCGGAATAAGTTGGGTGTGCGTGACAGGTTCGCGCCAAATCCTCGGCCGCTGCCCCAAACTCCATGGCGACGCAAATTTCGTGGATCAGATCGCCTGCCATCGGACCGATGATATGGGCGCCCAAAATGCGGTCGGTGGTTTTGTCGGCGAGGATTTTCACAAAGCCATCGGCGGCGAAGTTCGCCTTGGCGCGGCCGTTGCCCATGAAGGAAAACTTGCCGACCTTGTAGTCGCGCCCGGCGTCTTTCAACTGCTCTTCCGTTTGGCCGACATTGGCAACTTCGGGGTGCGTATAGATCACGCCGGGGATGACGCCGTAGTTCACGTGACCGGCTTGGCCCGCGATGCTTTCGGCGACGGCCATGCCTTCGTCTTCCGCCTTGTGAGCCAGCATGGGGCCGTCAATCGCGTCACCAATGGCCCAGATGCCATCCACATTGGTTTTCCAGTGATCGGTTTTCACCTGACCGCGTTCGCTGATCGCGATGCCCAAAGCCTCAAGCCCCAGACCATCGGTGAAGGGGCGGCGGCCTGTGGCGACCAGAACCGTATCGGCGTCGATGGTCTGTTCGCTGTCGTCCTTGCGCAACTGGTAGGTGACGTTGGCCTTGGTTTTCGTCGTCTCAACCTTCTGGACCGCAGCGCCCATGACGAAGTTCAGGCCCTGTTTTTTCAGTAGTCTTTGGAACGTCTTTTGCACCTCGGCGTCCATGCCGGGGGTGATGACATCGAGGAATTCAACCACGGTCACGTCCGTGCCCAATCGGCTATAGACACTGCCCAGTTCCAAGCCGATTACGCCCGCGCCGATGACGACCATTTTCTTTGGGATCTTCGGCAATTCCAATGCGCCGGTCGAGGTGACGACGATCTTTTCGTCCACATCCATACCCGGCAGGCTGGAGGCTTCGGAGCCGGTGGCGATGACGATGTTTTTCGCCTCGTGCACCTCGTCACCGACCTTGACCTTGCCCGCTTCGGGGATCGAACCCCAGCCTTTTAGCCAGTCGACTTTGTTCTTTTTGAACAGGAATTCGATGCCCTTGGTGTTGGCGTCGATGGTGTCTTGTTTGTAGGACAACATCTGTTTCCAATCGACTTTGGGCTTGGACACACCCAAACCCATTTTGTCGAAGTTATGCTCGGCCTCGTGCAGCATTTCGGTGGCGTGCAGCATCGCCTTCGACGGAATACAACCGACGTTCAGACAGGTGCCGCCAAGCGTGTCACGCCCTTCGACACAGGCCGTTTTCAGCCCGAGTTGGGCGCAACGGATCGCACAGACATAGCCGCCGGGGCCGCTGCCGATGATGATGACGTCATAGCTCGCCATAAGTGTGTTCCTTTTCTGGAAGGAGGGCCGGGGGCGCTGCCCGTCGCCATTGTCGCTCGGACCAATGGCGCAT
>CAZWDS010000021.1:14097-43854 GCA_964632495.1 uncultured Rhodobacterales bacterium | reverse complement strand
GTGAGTTCGATCAGGATGCAGCGAATGGTATGCTGCAACTCGCCCCTTGGTCTTCGTCCGAGTTTACAACTCTATCTTTGTTATTGCTCTTCGGCATCTGACTTGCCCGCATCTGCTATTGGAATAATGCCCTGTGTTCTCTTATTGTTCTATCACAACATTGCTTGCGAAGAAACCATCATGCCCGACCGGCGAAGACGAATAGGAAGGCTTGGAGACCTGCTGCCGGAAAATCTCTGGGCATGGGCACAGACTATTTGGTTTGACATAGGCGAAGTGGCCAAGTTGCCATCAGGGACTTGGATATTGAGAGCCGCAGCGAAAGAGTTAGGGCTACCTGAAGAAGCAGTGGATAAGGTTTTGCGGGACCAATTCTGATATTTACTCAGCAATGCGTTGCAGCGGATTTAGACCGGTAAAACCGGCCCCAGTTCCAACTCGCATACCGTCTGGGTTGCAAATCGAAGGGATGGCTGCTTGAATCTGCGGACACCGAAATATGTAATGGGGAACGAGTATGAAATTGTTAGGTGCTTTGACGTTGGTATTGGGTTTGGCTGGTGCATCTTCAGTAATTGCTGCGACGCAAACAATCTTTCTGGATGTCGCCATCATATTCGACGCAACCAAAGTCAGACATGATTGTTTCTATGCAGGCGGCGGAGATGCAGCGCCTTCTGGGGAATGCGGACCATATCAGGAAATCGAAATTGGCGAGACTTACGCCGCGTACCATAATTTCGCAGGCTTGTTTGAGACCGATGACTACGAAACCTATCGTTCCGCTGAATATTCAATCTTCGACCAGACCTGCCGCATTGGAACTGAAGCTTGCTTTGGGACTCGCCGTAATCCTTCTAGATATGGTGTCCACCAACTTTATTCATTGAGCTCAAATTCTGTTGACTACCATACAGGTGGTGACAACGAGCATTCCTATTTCGCCTTTGATTTCATATCAGGCACCGGTGTCCACGAATTTATAGATGACGGAGACACATGGGTGTGGGGCGAGTTCGCAATCACGAATGCACGCATTTTTGGTTTGCCGTCTGCCCCGGTGTCTGAGGTTCCTCTCCCAGCGTCTGGACTTCTGTTGCTTTCGATATTTGCAGTTCCTTTGGCTAGAAAATTCAGGCTCTAGACTCATAATCAAAACAACACTGTGGCCGCGAAAGCGATGACGGATTCGTCTCCGCCACCCACCATTTTCATTCAATTCCGCTGCTCGTCATTCGTTAATTCATCCATTTTTAATGGGGCCTTCAATAGTATCTGAGCTGCTTTCATATTTTGGAGCGGTGTCATCCCATCCATACCCTTGTTTGACCTTTCGTTGTTGTATGTACCGAAGCAGCGCGGTGCTTGATCATGAACCTTTGCCATGCTGTCGCTGATAATACGGTCCAAGCCTTTGACGACTGGGTCAAGGGGGGTGTCGCGCAACACGTGCGGACGCATCGGGGTATCTTCGCGACTTTGAAACCAGCGCGGCCCATGTGCAAAAAAGCGACTAGACACAAATGGTTAGTGCAGCTCTTGAATCTTCCCTGTGCAAACGGTCAAAAAATCTGCACCTTAAGAAACCGCAATCTAATCAGAAGTTGATACATTCTAGTGCCTGCCAATTCTGTAAACCACCTTCACCAAGCCAGTCGCACTTCGCGCCATTTTTTGTGGTTCGCGTTTTTCTTCAGCGTGTTTGTGAACCTGCTGATGCTGACCGGGCCGCTGTTCATGTTGCAGGTCTATGACCGGGTGCTGGGGTCGCGCTCGGAAGAGACGTTGGTTGCACTGTTAGTGCTGGTTGTCAGTCTTTACGGGTTTATGTGGCTTCTTGATTTCTCGCGCACACGACTTTTGGCGCGATACGGGGCGCGGTTTCAGTCGGCTTTGGACGAACAGGTGTTCGAAGTTCAAATGGACCGCCGCAGCCGCAACCGGCCCGAAGCAATGTCAGCGGGGCGCGATCTGGAGGCGGTGCAGGGTTTTTTCGCCTCCCCTGCCCTGACCGCCTTGATGGATGCGCCCTTCACCCCGGTCTTCATTGGCGTGATCTTTATCTTTCACGCGTGGCTGGGGTGGTTTGCATTGGCCGGCGGGATCATTCTGGTGGCCATCACCGTGCTGAACCAAGCCCTGACGGCCAAGCGGGTGGCTGAAGCTCAACGTACCGCAGAAGCCGCACACCGGTTTGCAGAAAATGCGCGTCGCGCGTCCGAGCTGATCCAAAGTCAGGGCATGTTAAGCCCCGTCTCAGAACGTTGGATGCAGCGGCGCGTGGCAGCTTTGCAGGAAAACATGGTCGCGGTGGATTGGACCGGAGCATTTTCGACATTTACCAAAGCGTTTCGCCTGTCGCTGCAATCGCTGGTTCTGGCCTTGGGCGCGTGGCTGGTTTTGCGCGGTGAGTTGACGGCGGGCGCGATGATTGCCGGTTCAATTTTGCTGGGGCGCGCCTTGGCGCCAATCGAACAGATCATCGGGCGCTGGCCGCAAATTGCGCGCGCAAGACAGGGTTGGGCGTCGCTGACCGCCTTGTTCGCGGAAGATCGGGACCAAACGAAACGCACAAGGTTGCCCCGTCCCGAAGGCAAGTTGGACGTGAGCGGCGTGACGATAACGACAGCCCCCGGAAAGCCGCCTGTGCTTTACAACGTCTCGTTCTCGGTCACCCCGGGCGAAGCGCTTGGTGTGATCGGGCGAAGCGGTTCGGGCAAGACGACGATTGCCAAAACCATTTTGGGCCTTGCCCAGCCCAATATCGGCGAAGTTCGGTTGGGTGGTGCATTGGTCAGCCATTATACACCAGAAGATCTTGGGGCTCACATCGGGTATCTGCCGCAAGACCCGATGCTGATCACCGGAACGATTGCCGAGAACATTGCGCGGATGGCCCTTGAGCCAGACAGTGACGCTGTCGTTGCTGCGGCGCAAAAGGCAAAAGCGCATGAGCTTATCCTGTCCCTGCCAGATGGCTATGACACGCGGATCGAAGACAATCAGATCGGCTTGTCTGGCGGTCAACGTCAGCGCATCGCCTTGGCACGGGCCTTGTTCGGCGATCCTGTCCTTCTGGTTCTGGACGAGCCAAATTCGGCGCTGGACCAAGAAGGCAGTGAGGCGCTGAACGCGGCGATCCGCACCATGAAGTCCGAAGGCCGCTCGGTCATCATCATGACGCACCGTCCGGTGGCAATATCCGAATGTGACCGGCTGCTTGTTGTCGATGGCGGTGCGGTCAAATCCTATGGGGCCCGCGACGAAGTGATTAAGTCGATGATGAAAAATGCAGACGACGTACAGCGCGTGTTTCAAGGCCAACGCTCATGAGCAAGCGTCCCACATACAGCGCACGCCTTCCGCTAATCGTTGGGTTCGCCGCCCTTATCCTTTTGGTGGGCGGCGTCGGTCTGTGGAGTGTGCGCACGCAGATTGCCGGTGCGATTATTGCCAACGGCATCATCGTGGTCGAAAACAACCGTCAGGTGGTTCAGCACGCAGAAGGCGGTGTGATTGGCCGTATCGAAGCACGCGATGGCGACAGCGTCCCGGCGGGGGCCTTGTTGTTAAAGCTTGATGATACGCTGTTGCGGTCCGAGCTTTCGGTCACGGACTTGCAACTGGTGGAATTGGGCGCGCGTCAGGCGCGACTGCGCGCGGAACGGGATGACGCAGCGACAATCGTCTTTCCAAGCGCATTGCTTTCGCTGGAAGATGCCGCCGCGAGCGAACAGATCGAAGGGCAACGCAAGCTGTTTGAAGCGCGTCGGAACTCGCTGGAACGCGAGAACAGCCAGATTTCAGAGCGGATCAAGCAGGCCGGGAACCAGATCGAAGGGGCCGAAGCTCAGCTGACAGCACTGGCGACACAAGAAACCTTGATCCGTGAGGAATTGACCGACCAAGAAGCGCTTTTTGAAAAAGGTCTGGTGCAGGCGCAACGGGTGTCGACCCTTCGGCGTGAGGCGGCCCGACTGGCTGGCGAGATCGGCAAATTGACAGCGGACGTCGCGCAATTCAGAGGTCAAATCGCGGCCTTTGAGATCGAAGCGCTAAAGCTGGAAACCACCCGTCGCGAAGCCGCGATCACCGAGCTTCGCGATATCCAGTTCCGCGAGCTGGAACTGCGCGAACAAAAACGCAGTCTTGAAGAACGGCTTTCCAGGATGGAAGTGCGAGCACCGGTCAGCGGCATTGTCTATGGTTCGACCGTCTTTGCCCTAAAAGCCGTCATCCAACCTGGTGAAACTTTGATGTACGTGATCCCTGTTGATCAACCGCTGATCGTCAATGCGCGCGTCGAGGCTATTCACATTGATCAGGTCTTCGTCGGCCAAACCGCAACGTTACGTTTCACGGCCTTCAACCAAAGACAGACGCCCGAGGTAATCGGTCAGGTCGCCGGCGTCTCGGCAGATGTGTTACAAGATGAACTGACCGGCCAAAGCTATTACCGCGTTGACCTGATCCCTTTGACCGACGAATTGCCAAAGCTTGAAGAACAGGAATTGCTGCCGGGCATGCCGGTCGAAGCATACCTCAGAACCGATGACAGAACGCCTCTGTCCTACCTGACAAAGCCCCTAACCGATTATTTCGGACGGGCGCTGAGGGAAGGATAAACACCCTTAACGGCGCCCTGCGTTTCTCTCTCCATCGGCTCTGGGCTGCCCCATGCGCGAATATCCCTTGTAAGACCAGTTCATCGCCGACAGCAAAAACCATTGTACTGACTTCGACCACAGTTGGCGCAGGTCATGTGAATTGGATCGAAAAACCACCTCGCCTGGTTTTTTTCTGTTCGACGTCTGAAATAGGCGTATGCGACCCGAAAACCATGAAAACCGCGGTGCTTGCCCATTTTAATGCGCCAGACGCGGACATTCCCTAAGGGAAATTATGTCCAAACCTTGACATCAAACCAAATAGATTGCCTAAACTTTAGTCAAATCCGTGAAATGTTCCGCGGGTAATCGGTATCGGTAAGGTTTTTTGCACTATGAGCACAATCAACAACAGCTTTGACGAAGGCACGCTCTATGTCACAGAGTTTGGCTTTGACACGAACACCAGCGTGGATGGCGACGAATCCGACGGGATGTTGGTTACGGTCACTTATGTAAACGGTCTGACCGAAGTCCTTACGTGGGAAACCCTAGGAACCAGCCGACTGGGCGGCGTGACAGGCACCGACATGACCATGACGTCGGTCTCGGGCAGCCGCTTTGATCTGACAGCGACGGAAGCGATCGCTTCGATCAAGATGGAAGCGCTTTACGGCAACGCCGTCTTTGACACCCTCAAAGGCATCAACGATGGCACCCGGGGCGACACGCTTGGGACAAGGATCGGCTTTCCCTATGAAGAGATCGGCGGAGACCCTCTGACCGGCACCATCAATGTTACTTTCTCGAACGGCGTGATCCGGCAAGGGCTGGAGCGCGGCGATGATATCTTTACCACCATGTTCATCGACTACACGGGTCTTGATGGCGGTGGTTTTATCGGCAACACGGAATTCCGCGCCGACATGGACAATATCGCGGTGCCTGGCGACCTTGTGCCGCTGGTGCCCAACGAACTTCCCGTCGCAACCGCCGATGTTGGTGTGACGTCTGAGGATGTTGCGGTTGCGATTGATGTTTTGGGCAATGACACTGATCTGGATGGGGATGTTCTGTCGGTTGCAAGTGTCAGCCAGGGGGCCAATGGCTCGGTCTCGATCAATGGCGACGGCACGGTTCAATACACGCCGGATGCGGATTTCAACGGCGTCGATAGCTTTACCTATGACGTCTCGGACGGCAATGGCGGCACCGATACAGGCACCGTCAACGTCACCATCGGTGCCGTGAACGACGCGCCCGTGGCCGTGGAAGATGGCGCTTTGACCGACACCGACGTGGCCGTCGACATCGACGTTCTGACCAACGACGGCGATATTGATGGAGACACCCTAACCGTGACGTCGGTGACCCAGGGCGCGAACGGTGCGGTCACGATCAACGCCGACGGTACGGTGAACTATGCACCGAACGCGGGCTTTGATGGCATCGACAGCTTCACTTATGACGTCTCGGACGGCAATGGCGGCACGGCCACCGAAACGGTCACGGTCAGCGTCGGCAGCAACGATGTGCCCGTGGCGGGCGCGGATGATTATGCGGTGGACGAAGACACAACCCTGACCGTCGCGGCAGCGGCGGGCGTTCTGGCCAACGACAGCGACGACGACGGCGATGTGCTGAGCGTTTCGCTGTTAAGCGACGTCTCGAACGGCACGCTGGCGCTGAATGCGGACGGCTCGTTCGACTATACGCCGGGCGCCAATTTCAACGGGGCCGATGCCTTCACCTACACCGTCTCGGACGGGTTCGGGGGCGAGGACACAGCCACGGTTTCGATCACGGTGAACGCCGTGAACGACGCGCCGGTGGCTGGCGACGACGAGGTCGCGACCGATGTTGACGCTGCCGTCGATATCGACGTTCTGGCCAATGACACGGATGTCGAGGGCGATGCCCGGACGGTCACAGCCGTGACCCAGGGCGCAAACGGCGCGGTCACGATCAACGGCGACGGCACGGTGAACTACGCCCCGAACGCCGGGTTCGAAGGCGCCGACAGCTTCACCTATGACGTCTCGGACGGCAATGGCGGCACGGACACGGCGACGGTCAGCGTCACGGTCGCGCCCTCCGGCCTTTACATCGTCGGTACCGAACAGAACGACCGCTTGGACGGCACCGAAGGCAACGACACGCTGGACCCCTTGGGCGGCTTGCGCGACGAGCTGGAAGGCTTCGACGGCGCCGATTTCTTCGACTTGGCGTCTTCAACAACCAATGGCATCACCGAGAAGAAGGTGATCCTTGATTTCGATGCGGCCGAGGGCGATCTGATCAACCTGGGCGGCGCAAGTGTGGCCTCTTATGTGGTCCGCAACGGCAACCTCTCGATCCGGCTGGATGGCGATGGCGATGACATCAACTTGCGTGGCGTCTCAGAATTCAGCGAAGCGTATTTCTTTAGCGGAACACCCAACGAACTTCCCGTCGCAACCGCCGATGTTGGTGTGACGTCTGAGGATGTTGCGGTTGCGATTGATGTTTTGGGCAATGACACTGATCTGGATGGGGATGTTCTGTCGGTTGCAAGTGTCAGCCAGGGGGCCAATGGCTCGGTCTCGATCAATGGCGACGGCACGGTTCAATACACGCCGGATGCGGATTTCAACGGCGTCGATAGCTTTACCTATGACGTCTCGGACGGCAATGGCGGCACCGATACAGGCACCGTCAACGTCACCATCGGTGCCGTGAACGACGCGCCCGTGGCCGTGGAAGATGGCGCTTTGACCGACACCGACGTGGCCGTCGACATCGACGTTCTGACCAACGACGGCGATATTGATGGAGACACCCTAACCGTGACGTCGGTGACCCAGGGCGCGAACGGTGCGGTCACGATCAACGCCGACGGTACGGTGAACTATGCACCGAACGCGGGCTTTGATGGCATCGACAGCTTCACTTATGACGTCTCGGACGGCAATGGCGGCACGGCCACCGAAACGGTCACGGTCAGCGTCGGCAGCAACGATGTGCCCGTGGCGGGCGCGGATGATTATGCGGTGGACGAAGACACAACCCTGACCGTCGCGGCAGCGGCGGGCGTTCTGGCCAACGACAGCGACGACGACGGCGATGTGCTGAGCGTTTCGCTGTTAAGCGACGTCTCGAACGGCACGCTGGCGCTGAATGCGGACGGCTCGTTCGACTATACGCCGGGCGCCAATTTCAACGGGGCCGATGCCTTCACCTACACCGTCTCGGACGGGTTCGGGGGCGAGGACACAGCCACGGTTTCGATCACGGTGAACGCCGTGAACGACGCGCCGGTGGCTGGCGACGACGAGGTCGCGACCGATGTTGACGCTGCCGTCGATATCGACGTTCTGGCCAATGACACGGATGTCGAGGGCGATGCCCGGACGGTCACAGCCGTGACCCAGGGCGCAAACGGCGCGGTCACGATCAACGGCGACGGCACGGTGAACTACGCCCCGAACGCCGGGTTCGAAGGCGCCGACAGCTTCACCTATGACGTCTCGGACGGCAATGGCGGCACGGACACGGCGACGGTCAGCGTCACGGTCGCGCCCTCCGGCCTTTACATCGTCGGTACCGAACAGAACGACCGCTTGGACGGCACCGAAGGCAACGACACGCTGGACCCCTTGGGCGGCTTGCGCGACGAGCTGGAAGGCTTCGACGGCGCCGATTTCTTCGACTTGGCGTCTTCAACAACCAATGGCATCACCGAGAAGAAGGTGATCCTTGATTTCGATGCGGCCGAGGGCGATCTGATCAACCTGGGCGGCGCAAGTGTGGCCTCTTATGTGGTCCGCAACGGCAACCTCTCGATCCGGCTGGATGGCGATGGCGACACGGTTAATCTGAGAGGATTCTCGGACTTTGATCTAGACATCTTCGCGTAATCACGCAGCAAAATGCGCTGTCCGGACCAGTATTCGGGCAGCGGTCTGCCTTGGGCCGAACGGCGTATGTCTTGGCGCACGTTTTTTCGGGCTAAGGCATAACCTCGCTGTAAGGCGAAAGGCGGCTTACAACGAGGGTATGGCTTTTACATGCCCAATACGACCGTAAGTCCATCGACATGATTTACCGTCCCGGCGCATAGCTTCGCCAGCTACTCAGGTCGCCGAGAGAAATTTTTTGAGTTTGGTGTCGACTTAAAAGTCGGCGTAATAACCAACCAGACCGTTGGCGTCGCTGGCAGGTTTTGATTTGCTTTGTTCGGCGGACGCCGCATTGAACATAAGCCCCGTTGCGATTGCGATCATTGCAGCCGTCGCGATCACTTGGCCTGTCAGAAACTTTTTCATCAGAGTTTTCTCCTAGCATTCTTTTCGTTTGGATCGTCAGACGTACACAAAAAGACACTGGAGAAAGGCATGCGAAGATCGACGCCTAAGGACCCGGTTCCATAATTAGTTTGGCTTATACAACACCGAATTGTGCGGAAACTTTGTCGGAATTGGGGCTGTGGATTGTCATAGTATTATCGGCAAAAACCTGCGCAAAATATGGGCTAGATGGACCCGCACTGTGCGCGACCGCTGCTTTTAGCCCTGCTCGACCAGACGCATGATGGTATCAATGTTGAAAGCCAGACGCGCGTCCAATGCGTCCTTTGTCATGAAGTCACGCTCGAACAAAATGGCACCTGTGAAGCGGTTGGTCAGATAGTAGTATCCAATCGCCGCGATGGTGATATTCAACTGAACCGGGTCCAGGCCTGATCGGAAAACGCCTGTCTCTTCACCGCGTTTCAAGATATTGCCCACCATGCCTGTGAACCGGCGACTGATATCTTGCAAGCGGTCTGACATTGCAATGTGCCGCCCCGCATGCATGTTTTCGCTGTTTACCAGACGGATGAATTCCGGGTTGTCCAGATAGTACTGCCACGTGAACCGCACCAGTTTGATCAACGCATCGCGCGGCGGAAGTTGATCCAGTTCAAGGTCCTGCTCGGCGGTGCGAATGTGTAAATAGGCGTCTTCCAACACCACTTTGAACAGCTTTTCCTTGCTGCCAAAGTAGTGATAAATCATGCGCTTATTGGCGTTGGCTTTGGTGGCAATGACGTCTACGCGTGCCCCTCCCAAACCAAGACTGGCAAACTCGTGTTTCGCCGCGTCCAAGATGCGCGCCTTGGTCGCCACGGCATCTCGCGCCCTTGGTTTGGTGTCAGACAAGCCTAATCCCAGTCAGGCGCCCAAGGCACCAGGTGCTTGTCGACGATGCGGTATCCCGTGGTTGTCAGTTCATCAATCTGGTCCAGTTCCTCATCGCTCAGGTCAAAATCCATGATCTCGAAATTGGCGCGGATGTTCTTGGGATTGGTGGACATCGTGTTGAGGCTGACGCCGTTTTGAAGGATCCAACGCAGCGTGACCTGCGCCGCAGATTTGCCATGGGTTTCCCCGATTTCGCTTAATATGGGATGTTTGAACACCTCGCCCCGCGCGACCGAACAATAAGACGCCAAAGGTATTCCAAGCTCGCTTGCCGCATCCAGCAATTTGTCTTGGTTCAAAAGAGGATGGAATTCGACCTGATTGGTGACGATCGGTGCATCCAGAATGTTCACCGCCTCGCGCATCATGGCAACCGTGTAATTGGAGATACCAATGTTGCGCGTCAGCCCCCGCTTCAAACAATCTTCCAACAGACGCAGCGACGGCGCGATGTCGCCATCTGCGGGCGGCCAGTGCAGCAACAGCACATCAACTTGATCGACACCTAGTTGCTTAAGGCTGTTTTCAACCGAGGCGACAAAGCGGTCAGCGCCAAAGTTGTCATTCGAGACTTTCGTCGTGATGCAAAGATCCTCGCGCGGCAAACCAGTCGCCTTCAACGCCTCGCCGGTCTCTGCCTCGTTCTGATACATCTGCGCCGTGTCAAACGCGCGATAGCCCACCTTGGCCGCGGTTTCTATCGCAGCCCGCGCATCGTCGCCCTTCAACGGGAAAGTTCCGAACCCGCGCTGATTTGATTTCTGAAAGTAAATCGTCATGTACCGCCCTCTCTGGTCGTCCCCCTGATTACACCCTTTTGGCCCCCCGTTGAAAAGCCGGTTCTTCGTTTGGCACCCCAATCGCGCAAACCCTCTTGATTCAGATAGAGGTCAGCGCCATAGATTAAATAACCAAACAGTTACTTCAGACACAACCCGCCCCGTGGGAGGCCCTTTGAGCAAAGAAACCTCTGCCGCAGATGCCGTTGGCTTGATCCACGACAATGCGATGGTCGCGGTCAACTCTTCCAGCGGCTTGTGCTGCCCCGACGCCGTTTTGGCCGCATTGGGCGCACGGTTTGACAAGAGTGGTGCACCGCGAAACCTGACCACGATTCACCCAATTGCGGCGGGGGACTTCTTTGGCATCAAAGGCGTGGATCACATTGCCAAGCCGGGCTGCCTTACACGGATCATCGCAGGCTCTTTCCCGTCCGGGCCCACCAAGGCCGATCCGCCCCTGATCTGGCAAAGGATCACCGGCAATCAGATCGAGGCCTATAACGTCCCCTCCGGCATCGTCTTTGACATGCTGCGCGAAGGGGCCGGGCATCGCCCCGGGGTTTTGACCAAAGTCGGCATGGAAACCTTCGTGGATCCCGATCTGGAGGGCTGTGCCATGAATGATCTGGCCCGGGCCAATCCGATTGTACGACGCGAACGTTTCGCGGATGAAGACTGGCTGTTTTTTGAGGCCCTGAAACCCGACGTCGCCATCATCCGCGCCACAACGGCGGATCATCGCGGTAACCTGTCGTTCGAATCCGAAGGGGCAACGCTTGGCGCGATGGAAATGGCTTTGGCGGCGCACAACGCAGGCGGCATCGTCATCGCGCAGGTTCGCCGCGTGGTGGCCAACGGCGCGATCCGCGCCCATGACGTCGCCGTGCCCGGAGTGCTGATCGACCACGTTGTGGTGGCACCCGATGCGCTGCAAACCACCTCAACCCCCTATGACCCGGCAATCTCGGGCGAGTTGACCCGGCCCATGGACAGCTTCGACATGATGGAGTTCGGCGTGCAAAAGGTAATCGCGCGGCGCGTGGCGCAGGAATTGCAGAAAGGATGGGCGGTGAACGTGGGCTTTGGCGTTTCGGCCAATGTGCCGCGCATCTTCATCGAAGAAGGCCAGCACGGTGCCGTCACATGGGTGATCGAACAAGGGGCCGTGGGGGGTGTGCCTTTGCTGGACTTCAAGTTCGGATGCGCCGCCAACGCCGAGGCTTTTGTCGCCTCGCCGCACCAATTCGCTTACTTTCAGGCCGGTGGCTTTGATTGTTCGATGCTGTCCTTTCTGGAGATCGGCGCGGATGGCTCGGTCAACGTCTCGCGTCTGGCCGCCACACCGCACCGGACGGCGGGGGCCGGTGGCTTTGTTGACATCACGGCGCGGGCTAAGAAAATCGTCTTCTCGGGAACCTTCAATGCGGGCGCCAAGCTGTTGATCGAAAATGGAAAACTTGTGATCGCGCAGGAAGGCAAAATCGCCAAGATCGTGCCGGACGTGGATCAGGTTTCATTCTCGGGCAAACGCGCGGTCAGGCAGGGCCAGAAGGCGACCTATATCACCGAACGCTGCGTGATGCGCTTGACGGCGGCGGGCTTGGTCGTCACCGAAATCGCACCGGGCGTTGATTTGGACCGCGATATTCTGGCGCAAGCCAACGCACCGCTGGGGGTCGCGGACGATCTGCGCGAAATGGAACCTGCTCTGTTCCATCCAGACCCAATAGGATTGACCCTATGAGCCATGACGACCGCATCACTTTGGACGTTCAGGACGGGGTGGCGCGACTGGTGCTGAACAGGCCCGACAAGCTGAACGCTTTGGACGCCGAAATGGTCGATCTGCTGGCACAGAGGTGCCGCGAGATTGAACGCTCGGACGCCCGTGTTGTTATCCTGTCCGGTGCAGGCAAAGCCTTTTGCGCAGGCGGCGATATCGAAGCCTGGGCCGATGAAACGCCCGATGCGTTCGCCCGTCATTGGGTGCGCGACGGTCATGCCGCATTTGACGCCTTTGCCCGTTTGGTTCAGCCCGTCATTGCGGTTCTGGACGGTCACGCCTTGGGCGGTGGATTAGAACTGGCCGCTTGCGCCGACCTGCGGATTGCGGAACGTCAGATCAAGATCGGCCAACCCGAAACGGGCCTTGGCATAATCCCCGGCTGGTCCGGCACGCAACGCGCGGTCCGCAGGTTCGGTGCGCAAACCGTGCGTCGCATGGCCGTTTTTGGCGAGGTGTTTACTGCTGAGGATGCGCTGACTTTGGGCCTCGTCGATCAGGTTGTCGACACCGGAGCAGCCATGGCCGCCGCCGAAACCACGGCCAAGCGCGTCATGACCCGCGGCCCCAAAGCCACCATGCTGACCAAGATGATGATCAACGCCGCCGAAGGGGAAGAGCGCGCGCGCGTGATCGAAGCCTTGGCAGGTGCGTTGGCCGCCGGGTCAGATGAATTGACCGAGGGGTTGGCCGCGTTCCGGGAAAAGCGCCCCCCCAATTTCGGAAAGACCGACACATGATTCCGCATCCCTCAGGCCCAAGATGTATCTGACCAAAACCCATCTGCAGGTGCGCGATATGGCGCGCGATTTTGCCAACACCGTCATTCGCCCCCTTGCCGCAGACCTGGACCGCGACGAACGTTTCCCGACCGAGATTTACGCGCAGATGGGCAAGCTTGGCCTGTTCGGCATCTCGGTACCCGAAGATTTGGGCGGCCCCGGCTTTGACGCTTTGGCTTATGCGGTGGTGATGGAAGAACTCAGCCGGGGCTATTCCAGCGTGGCCGATCAATGCGGTCTGGTTGAACTGATCACCACGCTGCTGGTCCAGCATGGGACCAAGGCACAGCGGGATCGCTATCTGGCAAATGTCATGACGGCCAAAACGAAAGTCGCTTATTGCATCACCGAGGCCGAGGCGGGCACGGATGTCTCGGGCATCAAGACCGAAGTCGTGCGGGATGGGGATGGTTGGGTTTTGAACGGCTCAAAACTCTGGATCCACAACGCCCCCGTGGCCGACGTCGGTTTCGTATTAGCCCGCACGGACAAAGCGGCAGGGCATCGTGGCATGTCGATTTTCGTGGTCGATCTGCACAGCGATGGCGTCGCGCGAGGGCCGAAAGAGCACAAAATGGGTCAACGGGCCAGCCCCGTGGGGGCGCTGACCTTCACGGATGTGCGCCTGCCCGCCGGGTCCATGTTGGGCGCAGAAAACCGGGGCTTTCACATTATGATGTCTGTGCTGGATAAAGGTCGGGTCGGGATTGCAGCTTTGGCTGTTGGTATCGCTCAGGCCGGTCTGGACGCGGCGGTGGAGTATGCGCAGACGCGCAAGCAGTTCAACCAGCCGATTGCCGAATTTCAGGGCGTACAATGGTTGTTGGCCGATATGGCGAAGGACATCGAAGCGGCACGCCTTTTGACCTATTCCGCCGCCACCAAGATCGACGCGGGCGAGAACGCCACCAAGGCCTGTTCCATGGCCAAATGTTTCGCCGCCGATATGGCCGTGGCGCGGACGGCGGATGCGGTGCAGGTGTTTGGCGGTTCGGGTTATATCCGGGGGGTCGAGGTGGAACGGCTTTACCGCGACGCCAAGATCACGCAGATTTACGAAGGCACCAACCAGATACAACGTATGATCATTGCACGCGAACTATTGAAAAACGGGGCCAACGCGTGAACGCGCCCGTCGCCCTTGTCACCGGCTCCAGCCGGGGGATCGGCCTTGGTGCGGCCCTTGCTTTGGCACGCGTTGGTTTTGCCGTGGCATTGAACGCCCCGAAAGCCGACAGCGAGTTGGCAGATGCCTTAGCGACCCTGCAATCCGATGGAGCCAAAGCGGTGGCGGTGCCTTTCGATGTATCTGACCACACCGCCCATGACGCGGCGCTGGACGCGGTCGAACACGCGCTTGGCCCCCTGACCACACTGGTCAACAACGCAGGCGTCGGCGTGATCTCGCGCGGCGATCCCCTGGACGTTACCGCCGAAAGCTGGGACCGCTGTGCCGAGGTGAACGCCAAAGCGATGTTCTTCCTGACCCAAGCCTTCGCGCGCCGTCTTCTGGCCCGCGACCGTGACGACAATCTGTTCCATGCCATCGTCAACGTCACCTCGGCCAACGCCGATGCCGTGGCCGTGCCGCGTGCAGAATACTGCGCATCAAAAGCCGCGGCTGCGATGGTATCAAAGGCGTGGGCCGTGCGCTTGGGGCCTGAAAACATCGCCGTCTATGACGTACGCCCCGGCCTGATCGAAACCGACATGACAGCACCGGTGCTGGACGACTATGAAACCCGCGCCAAAGACGGGCTGACCCTGCACCCCCGCATCGGCACCTCCGACGAAGTGGGCACCATCATCGCCACGCTCGCCTCAGGCAAACTGCCTTATACGACGGGACAGGTGATCTCGGCCGATGCCGGGATGCTGGTTCCGCGGTTCTGAGGGGCCCCCATGAAAATCGCCCTGCCCGACATCAATGGCCACTTACAAGACTACACCCTGACCGGCACGCCTTTGATGCCGACCCCTATCAGCGCGACCCCGTCGCGGATCGTCTTCGCCGCCACCCATGTGGTGGCTGACCCTTTTGCCGAGGGGGACCCGGCGACAGCCGTAGATTGGGACAAAACCATGGTGTTCCGTCGCTATCTGGCAGACCTTGGCCTTGGCATTGCCGAAGCGATGGACACCGCGCAACGCGGCATGGGTCTGGACTGGCCCGGCGCCTTGGACTTGATCACACGGACCAAAGCCGAAGTGCCGGACGCATTGGTGTTCAACGGCTGCGGGACAGATCAATTGCTGGCCGAGGACGCCAAAACGCTGGACGATGTGGTGGCCGCCTATCTGGAACAGCTCGAAGCGATCCAGACCGTCGGTGGCAAGATCGTCCTGATGGCATCCCGCGCATTGGCGAAGGTCGCCACTTCGCCTGACGACTATGTCCACGTCTATTCCCAAGTGCTGACATCCTGCGACGCGCCCGTGATCCTGCACTGGCTGGGTGACATGTTCGATCCGGCCTTGGCGGGTTATTGGGGCAGCGCTGACATACCGCCCGCCATGGAAACGGCCCTTGCTGTGATCGAGGCGAACGCGGGCAAGGTCGACGGCATCAAAGTCTCGCTTCTGGACAAATCCGCCGAGATCACAATGCGCCGCCGTCTGCCCCAAGGCGTCAAAATGTACACCGGCGACGACTTTAACTATCCCGAGTTGATCGCGGGCGATGACCAAGGCTTCAGCCACGCCTTGCTGGGCATCTTCGATCCCTTGGCCGCAGCCGTCGGCCCCGCAATGCAGCATCTGGACGCGGGCGACATGGATGGCTTTCGCGCGGCACTGGACCCAACCGTCCCCCTCGCCCGCCTGATCTTCCGGGCCCCGACGCAGCACTACAAATCCGGCGTGGTGTTTTTGGCTTGGCTGAACGGGTTTCAGGATCACTTCATCATGCTGAACGGCGCGCAATCCATGCGGCCGCTGCCGTATTACGTCGACTGCTTCAAACTGGCCGAACAAAACGGCCTTCTGCGCGATCCGGATTTGGCCGTGGCCCGGATGCACAGCTTCCTGAAACTCTACGGTCTTTGATGTCGAACGCCCCGTCCGCACTTGCGCTGAACACAGCCACTCTTGGCCACAATCTTGAGGGCTATGGCGCGGGCTGGCCGGTGGAACGTGTGATCGACGCCTGTGCCGCGCGCGGGCTGGGCGGCATCACATTCTGGCGGCGCGAGATCGGAACCCGAGCGATTGAGATCGGTGACAAAGTCCGCGCTGCGGGCATGGAGGTGACGGGTCTTTGTCGCACGCCATATCTGGTGGGCCGCGATGCGCCCGACGATCTGGATGACGCGAAGGCGACAGTCGATATGGCGGCGGCTTTGGGAACCAAGGTTCTGACCGTCGTGACCGGTGGCACGGAACCCAACACCAAGGGGGTGATCGAAAGCCAGAAACTCGTGGCAGATCGCGTCGCAAAGCTGGCCCCTTACGCCGCAGACCGCGACGTCTGTCTGGCCTTGGAACCCCTGAACCCCATGTTTGGCGGGAACCGAACGTGCCTCTTTACAATCCGCGACGCACTGGCGATCTGCAACGCGGTCCAAGCCTCAAACCTGGGCATCGCGGTCGACGCCTACCACGTCTGGTGGGACAGCGATCTGGCTGCCAGTTGCAAGGCGGCTGAAGGGCACATTTTGGGCCTTCACCTGTGTGACTGGCTGGAAGATACGACCGACATGCTTTTGGATCGCGGCATGATGGGCGACGGGGTGGCTGACCTCAAATCTATCCGCCAAGCTGTTCAATCTGCAGGGTATTCCGGGTCATGCGAGGTGGAAATCTTCTCGTCCCAAAATTGGTGGCAACGCGATCCGGGCGAGGTTCTGGATGTGATGATCAAGCGCTTTCAATCACACTGCTGATCCCGACGCCAATTCCACCAACGCCAAGAAAACTTATGCGACGGTAAGCCCATGAATACAGACGCGGGCGTCGGTACTGTGAAAATAGCAATCCCGCAACGTGCCGCTTTTCTTATCAATGCGCACGATGGTGGCCGGAGAAAAACCCGCGAAGATGTCATGTTCGGTGATCGCCAGGCCGCGTAAGTACAAGGGTCTGGCCGTCGCCTTGCGGCTGGCCCCGAAAAACGAAACACCCATTTCCCGCAAGGCACGAGCCGCACTTTTCAGGACCAAAGCTCTGATCCCGGGCATTTTCCGGATTTCGATGGCACGAATTTGTTTGCCAGTTTCCAGATTATACTCGCGCACCACGGTGCGGTGCATATCGTTGATGTATGCAACCCCGGGTTCCTCGATGATCAGGTTGTGAGCATGTTTGAGATTTGGATCGCGGATAACAACGGTGCCTCGGTTCAGGTTGACGACCACGCACTTGGAGTGAAATAGGGCATAGACTTCGCCTTGAAATTCACAGACCGCATTCAGATGCAGGTGCGACGCCCCGCGGAATGACGCATTTTCAAGAAATTTTGCGCGGTTCTCGGCGCTTTTGTCGATGGGCAGCGGCTCGATATCCAAGGCTTGCTGAAAAGCCTCTATTTCGCGGGGCCAGAACTCTGCTTCTTTCTCACCGCTTTCAAGATGATATTTCAGCGCTGCGTCAACCGTTGTTGATGTCACCCATACAGACGTGCCTGCAATATCGATCTCATGCAAACCCACCATCGGGCCATCGGATATCGTTCTTGTCCGATTTAAGTCGCGGTCAAAAATATTCAGCGTGTGATAATCTGCGGCAATAACCTCATTCCCGACCACGCGGATACCGCGACAGCCGCGCACATTGCCACGGGCATTTGGGTCGTGATCCAGTTTCGGGTCTGTGGGGACGATTGGCACCTCACGGACAATGGATTTGCTGTCCCAGTTCAGCTTGAACAGACTGCCGCCTTCGCTGACCTGCGCAGCCCTGGCAATCGTTCCGAAGTATATGTCCACGCAGTCTTCCCAGAAAATGACGCGCGGGTGTTCACGAAAAAAGTTACATATTGGATGACGCCATGAACATGCAAGAATTGCTGTGCGAAGTTGTGGTGGTCATGATCGAATGCATCCAATCGCTTTACTGACCTTCAAGCCAGCTCGCGCCGCCCCTCGTTCTTTTCATCCCGGAAGATCACCGCGGGCAAAGGATCAGCACCGCGCACCATGTCTGCGGCCTTTTCGCCAATCGCAATGGTCGGCGCGTTGGTGTTGGACGAATTGATCGACGGCATGACAGAGGCATCGCAGACACGCAGCCCCGTCAGCCCATGCACGCGCAATTCCGGGTCCACCACCGCCATTTCGTCCTTGCCCATCTTACAGGTGCCCACCGGGTGGTGATCGGTTTTTGCCATGCCAATCGCGTGCTCCAAAATTTCGGCGTCGGTGGCGTTTTCGCCGGGCAACACCTCTCGTCGCACAAACGGTTTCAACGCCGGTTGCCGCAAAATTTCGCGCGCCATCTTTACGCCGCGCAGGTTCATCTCGCGGTCATAGGGATCGCCCCAGAAGTTCGGATCAATCAAAGGCGCGTCATTCGGATCAGACGAGGCCAACCGCACGGTCCCCCGCGACCGGGGCCGCGCGAAGGTGCTGTTTAAAGTCACTCCGGCCCCATCTATCTTGGCGATCCCCTTTTCGATGCCCGAGCCCTGGCCCATGTGAAACTGAATGTCAGGCCACTCGGCCTCTTCATCCGCGTACCAAAACCCACCGGTTTCAAACAACGATGACGTCACCGGCCCCGTGCCCATCAGCTTGTACTGCAAGCCAGCCCACAAAGCCCGATCCCAGCGTTCCATCCCGTCATAGGTGTGCCGCCCGGTGCATTCCGCAATCGTGCAGATATCGACATGATCCTGCAGGTTTTCACCCACACCGGGCAGATCATGCACCACGTCGATGCCAAGCCCTTTCAGATGATCCGCAGGTCCAATGCCGGACAACATCATCAGCCGGGGCGAGCCGATACTGCCCGAGGTCAACAGCACTTCGCGCGTGGCGCGCAGGGTTTGCACCTCGCCCTCAACCGCCAATGTCACGCCGGTGACATGCCCCGCCTCGACGTTCAGTTTCTGAACCTGAGCATTCAGAACAACGGTCAGATTTTTACGCCCTTCAGCCGGTTTCAAGAAGGCCTGAGAGGTCGAGGATCGCCGCGCATCCTTTTGAGTAAGTTGGTAAAATCCAATCCCGGCCTGTTGCCGTCCATTGAAATCAGGATTGTACGGCATCCCCCATTGCTGGGCCGCCTTGATGAAAGCATCACAAATCGGCAACGCCCCGCGCGGCATCGAAACGCCCAACTCGCCGTCGGTGCCGTGATAATCATCATGAAACCGCTGGTTGCCCTCGGCGCGTTTGAAATACGGAAGCACTTCGCGATAGCTCCACCCGTCGCAGCCATAGTCGTTCGCCCAGCGGTCGTAGTCCCGCGCATTCCCGCGCGTATAGACCTGCGCATTGATCGTCGAGCCGCCGCCGATCACCTTGGCTTGGGTGTACCACAACGAACGCCCGTTCAGGCCTTTTTGCGGCACCGTGCTCCAGCCCCAGGACGCGATCCCTTTCGTCATCTTGGCAAAGCCCGCAGGCATATGGAACAGCATGGATTTGTCGCGACCGCCAGCTTCGATCAGCAACACCTTGACGTCCGGGTCTTCGCTAAGCCGCGCGGCCAAAACGCAGCCCGACGAACCGCCGCCGATGATCAGATAGTCATATGCGTTCTGCATCATCCGCCCCTTCCCCGATGTAACCGCTTGGTTACAAAATCGTTCCATGTGGCGTTGCGTCTTGTCAAGGAAACCCTGTCCCTTCGGCCAACTCGCGCTAGATTTCGACCATGACGCAAAAACAAAGCCAATCGCGCGCCCTGCCCGTGCCATCCGGTCGGCTAAGCCGGTTAGGTCGCTTGGGCAGTATGACGGCGGGTGTCGCGGGCAACATGGCGTTGCAAGGGGCCGCACAACTGGCGAAAGGCAAGCGTCCGAAGGCGCGCGATCTGTTTCTGACACCGGGCAATATTCAGCGCGTCGCCGACCAACTGGCCAATATGCGCGGGGCGGCCATGAAAATCGGCCAGTTGATGTCGATGGACACAGGTGACGTGCTGCCCCCAGAATTGGCAAGGATCATGGCGCGGCTGCGCGACGATGCGCACTTCATGCCGCCCGCCCAATTGAAGAAAGTGTTGAACGCCAATTGGCCGGCCCATTGGCTGCGCGACTTCAAATCCTTCGATGTGCATCCGATTGCCGCCGCCTCGATCGGACAAGTGCACCGCGCGCGATTGAAGGACGGACGCGATCTGGCGATCAAGGTGCAATACCCGGGCGTGGCCCGCAGCATCGACAGCGATGTGGCCAACGTCGGCGTCCTGATGCAGATGTCCGGGCTGGTGCCCAAGGGATTTGAGCTGGCGCCCTATCTGGACGAAGCCAAAGCGCAGCTTCACGAAGAAACGGATTATGCCCGCGAAGGCACCCAGATGGAGCGGTTCCGCACACTGCTTAGAAACGACGCGCAATTCATCGTCCCCGAACTTTACCCCGATTGGAGCACATCCAACATCCTTGCCATGCGTTTTATCGAAGGCGGGCCGATTGAAGACATCGCGCACCATCCTCAGGACCTGCGCAATCGCATCGCCTGCGATCTTCTGTCCCTGATGCTGCGCGAGATGTTCGAGTTTGGACTGATGCAGACTGATCCGAATTTTGCCAACTATCGCTATGATCCAGTCACCGCGCGCATCGTCCTTTTGGATTTCGGAGCAACCCACCAGATCAACCCTGCCATCACCCAGCAGTACCGACGCTTGTTGCACGCCGGATTGGCCGGGGATCGGGACGCGATTGCGGCAGCCGCAAAAGACATTGGTTTCTTCGATGCCACCACAAAACCCCAGCATCGCGACATTCTGATCGCCATGAACCAAAAGGTCTTCGACGCGATCCGCAGTGCCCCCGCGTTCGATTTCGCCGACAACGATCTGGCCCGCGATATGCACACCATGGGCATGTCTTTGGGCGATGACGGATTTCTACCTCCGCCCTTGCCGATGGATGTCCTTTTGCTGCAACGCAAATTCGCCGGCATGTTCCTGTTGGCGGCGAAACTGGGCGCAAAGGTGGATATCGTCGCGCTCCTAGACAGGCACCTGACTTAAGCGTTCGACCGCGCCGCTTCGACCGCCGCAACATCCTGATCGGGCGCATCTGATCCCACGCCGATGCCGCGCACCCAACCGTTTCGAGGGTGACACGGGGCGATGTCTTATGGTCCAAGAGGGTGCGGTGAACATGAGCTAAAGCGCTCAGATGGGCGAGATGCCGTTGACGTTTAGATAGGCCGAGTAAAGCGAGGTCGTTCCGCAGATAAACAACCGGTTCAGTTTGGGCCCGCCGAAACAGACGTTGCCGACGAACTCGGGGATGTGGATCTTACCGATCAGGTTTCCATCCGGGGCCAGACAATGCACGCCATCCGCAGCCGAGGTCCAAATCCGCCCCTCGCGATCCAAGCGGAACCCATCAAACAACCCGGCCGTCGAACCGGCAAAAACCCGGCCCTTATCAAGTGTCCCACCATCCAACACATTGTGCACCCGGATATGTGCCGGACCGTCTGGATCATGGGATGCGCCAGTGTCTGCGATAAACAACTGGCCTTCATCGGGTGAAAACGCCAAGCCGTTCGGCTTCATGTAGTCGTCGGCGACCTTTCGTACATCCCCTGACGGATCAACGCGGTACACATGACAGGCCCCGATCTCACTCTCAGCCCGGTCGCCTTCGTAATCCATCATGATCCCGTAGGTCGGATCGGTGAACCAGATCGAACCATCGGACTTCACCACTACATCATTGGGCGAATTGAACCGTTTGCCCTCAAAACGGTCGGCGATCACGGTGACCTTGCCATCATGCTCGGTCCGCGTCACACGCCGCGCCTGATGTTCGCAGGTCACCAAACGACCCTCCCGGTCCACCGTGTTGCCGTTGGAATTGTATGACGGCTGCCGGAAGGTCGAGACATTGCCGTCGGTTTCATCAAACCGCAGCATCCGGTTGTTCGGAATATCGGACCAGATCAGATAACGGCCAGCGGCGAACCAAGCCGGGCCTTCTGACCAGCGCGCGCCTGTCCACAGGCGTTCGACCCGCGCGTGACCGATCAGACAATCGTTGAAACTGGGATCAATGGCTTCAAAGCTGGTCCCTTCGATCATGCCGAACATGGGTGTCTCCTTGTGGTACTTCACTGGGGCGACGGACGCCCCGGCCGGGATGCGGCAGGCGGTTGCCGGGGTGTTTTGGATCATCGCCCCAGATCGCCTGATAGGTGTCTAATGCCATACCGCGTCTTTGCGTGGTGCGGAAGGCAAGGATCAGCACGGGGTCTCATCCGGGTCGGCGCATCGACGGCCAATGGTATCGCAGATGAAACCGCTGATCAGCCTGCCTTTGTCCAAACAGAACTCGATATCCCAAAGCTCAAAGTTCAAAAACAGGCACCATCAACGCCACGTCTGCCCGCGCAGCTTGATGTCACACTCCCTGACCTAACCTGTGCCGCCCGGCACCAGCTTCACTTGCACCTCTTCACGGTAAGTTTCGGCGCTGCCGTCGAAAATCTGCGCCAAGATGTTTGCCGTGATCGCCCCGATCCGGCGCGCATCCACATCCACCGTCGTGATCCTGGGGTCCGAAGTTGCCGCCACGTCAAAGTGTCCGAACCCGGTCACCGCCAATTGCCCCGGCACATCGATGCCCAATCTTTTGCATTCACTCATCACACCGAACGCCACCGGATCGGACACGCAGACAATCGCGTCATAGTTCAACAGCCGTTTGCCCATCCGCGCCACCAAAGCCGCCCCCTGCCGCATGGAAACCGGAGCCTCGCCAGCATTCAACTGCGTCACGCCGGGCAGGCCCAGCCGCTTGGCCGCCTCGATCGTGCCCGCACGGCGATCCGCACCACGCAAATCGCCGCCCGCTGTCGCGCCTGCGAACGCCAGCTTCTTCTTCCCGTGCGCCGCCAAATGTTCCACGATCACATCCATCGCTTTTGCGTTGGAGAACCCCACCACATGGCCCAAAGGCGCGCTAGGCAAATCCCACATCTCGATCACCGGCAAACCACGCGTTTTGATCAGATCGCGGGTCGTATCGGTGTGATATCCCCCCGTCAGCACCAGGGCTTCGGGGTTGCGCGTCAAGAGTTGGCGCACCAACTGCTCTTCCCGCTCGATCCGGTAATTGGTGGCCCCAAGCAGCAATTGAATGCCGGTGTCCGCCAAGCCATTCGTAAGCGCACGGTAAGTATCGGCGAAATTGGCATTGTTGATCGACGGCAAAGTGACGGCGACGAAGCCGCTTTTCTGCGTGCGAAAGGCCTGCGCCGTGGTGTCATAGACATAGCCCAGTTCATCGGCCACGCGCCGCACCTGCGCGCGCGTCTTGGCGCTGACCAGATCGTCATCGCGCAAAGCCCGTGACACGGTCATGGGCGAAATGTCCAAAGCCCGCGCCACGTCGCGCATAGTGACGCGCGTGCTCATGTGGCGTCCGATGACGCACCCAACGATGCCGCCCCGCTAAAAAATTCCATGACCGCCGCCTGATCTTCACCGCCCAATCCGGCCGCTGTCAGCATCCGGTGGATTTCACCACAAAGCGCCGTCATCGGCATCGAGGTGCCGGTTTGCCGCGCCAGATCATTCACCGCGTTCAGGTCTTTCACCATATTGTCGATCCGCCCTGTCCGGCGATAGTCTTTGGTGGCGAACCGCGGAAGGTACTCTTGCAGCAACGCAGAATCCGCGCGCCCGCCTTTCAGCGCTTCTGGGATTTTTTCGGCATCCACACCGGCATCCAGCGCCAGTTGCGTCGCCTCGGCCACCGCCAGAAAGCCCAATCCGCACAGCACCTGATTGATCAGCTTCGTCGTTTGCCCGGCCCCAGAAGGCCCCATGTGAGTGTAGTTCGTGGCCACATGTTTCAGCACCCGATGCGCCTTTTCGACGTCCTCGGTCCGACCACCTGCCATCAAGGTCAACTCGCCAACCAGCGCCTTGGGAGCGCCGCCTGACAAAGGACTATCGACCCAAGCCAAGCCCATCTCGGCGGCTTTGGCGGCATAGTCGCGCGTGGCCCCCGGCTCGATCGAGGACATGTCGATAATCACCGTTCCCTGCGCCGCACCTTCAGCAATACCGCCTTCCCCAAACGCCGCAGTCCCGACGATCTTTGAGGAATTGAGGCTGGTGATCACGAAGTCCGATTGCGCCGCCGCATCTGCCGCCGTCGTCGCGGCCACAGCCCCTTTTGCAACCAATGCGCCAACTTTGTCGGCATCCAGATCGAAAACGGTCAGGGCATTCCCCGTTTCGACCAACCGCGTCCCGATGGCGCCCCCCATGGCACCGGCTCCGATCAGGGCAACACGCTCGCCCATCACAAGGACGCCGTAATGCCGCCATCCACATACAACGTGTGGCCGTTCACAAAGCTTGAAGCATCGGACGACAAAAACACCGCCGCGCCGACCAGTTCATCGACCTGTCCCCAACGACCGGCAGGCGTGCGCTTTTCCAGCCATGCGCTGAATTCTGGATCAGCCACCAAAGCGGCGTTCAACGGCGTATCGAAATACCCCGGCGCAATCGCGTTGCACTGAAGCCCGTGTTTCGCCCAGTCCGTCGCCATGCCCTTGGTCAAATTGCCAACCGCCCCCTTGGTCGCCGTGTAAGGCGCAATGCCGGGGCGCGCCAACAACGTTTGCACGCTTGCGATGTTGATGATCTTGCCCGCCCCACGTCCGATCATGTGACGCGCCACGGCTTGCCCCACATGAAAAACGCTGGCGATGTTGGTTTGCAAGAGCTTCTCAAACGCCTCAGCCGGGAAGTCCTCAAGTTCGGTTCTGTGCTGCATACCAGCGTTGTTGATCAGAATGTC
This sequence comes from uncultured Rhodobacterales bacterium, assembly GCA_964632495.1. Taxonomy (GTDB): domain Bacteria; phylum Pseudomonadota; class Alphaproteobacteria; order Rhodobacterales; family Rhodobacteraceae; genus CALKXV01. Next base: position 18,743 of record CAZWDS010000021.1, on the reverse strand, counting down.
GATGCTGCCGGTTTCAGCCTCGAACCCATCCACCGCCGCCCGCACGCCGTCATGGTCCGTCGCATCAAAGCGTAAGGTTTCAACACTGGCCCCTTCGGCTTTCAACACCTCAGCCGCCGCCGTCAGCTTGCCTGCATCGCGCCCGTTCAACACAATCTCGGCGCCCGCTACTGCCAGCCCTTTGGCCAGCGCAAATCCGATGCCTTGCGACGATCCCGTCACCAATGCGCGTTTCGAGTTCAGTGAGAATAAGTTCATGGCATTTCCCTTTCGCCGCGGTGTCCCATTGACGAGGCGGTCTTGTTACGGCAAAATTGTTACCGATAACAATTTTTGTCAACCGGGGGACCTGACGCAGCACGTCGCGGCCGCTCCGCTGATGACGTCTGAGGCATCCATGAAAACCATCACAGTCCACGCCCCGCGCGATCTACGCCTCGAAAACCACCCCGATCCCACTCCCGGCGCAGGCTCGGTGTTGATCAAGATGGAAGCCGGCGGCATCTGTGGCTCGGACCTGCACTATTATCAGCACGGCGGCTTCGGCACGGTACGTCTGAAAGAGCCGATGATCCTTGGGCACGAAGTTTCGGGCCGCGTGATCGGGCTGGGCGCAGGTGTTGAGGGTCTGAGCGAGGGCCAATTGGTCGCCGTGTCACCGTCTCGCCCCTGCGGGACCTGCGGCTATTGCCAAGACGGCACCCAACAGCATTGCCTCAACATGCGGTTCTACGGTTCCGCCATGCCGTTTCCCCACATCCAGGGCGCATTTCGCGAATTGCTGGTGGCGGACGCGGCCCAATGCGTGCCTGCCGACGGGCTGACCAAAGCCGAAGCCGCCATGGCTGAACCCCTATCCGTTGTGCTGCACGCCGCGCGGCAAGCCGGAGATCTGTTCGGCAAGCGCGTGCTGGTCACAGGCTGTGGCCCCATCGGATTGCTGGCGGTTCTGGTGGCGCGTGAAGCCGGTGCTGTGGAAATCGCGGCGACGGATGTGACGGCCTTCACATTGGATAAGGCGCGTGAACTGGGCGCCGACCACACCTTCAACATGGCCGAAACACCCGACGCTTTGGCGCCGTTCACGGCCAACAAAGGTCACTTCGACGTCCACTTCGAATGCAGCGGTGTGGCGGCGGCCCTGACGGCAGCGGTGCCCGCATTGCGCCCCAAAGGCACCATCGTGCAACTGGGCCTGGGTGGCGACATGACCTTGCCACTGCAGGCAATGACGGCGAAGGAACTGTCTTTGAAAGGCTCGTTCCGGTTCCATTCCGAATTCCCATTGGCGGTCGAAATGATGCAGGCCGGGCGCTTGAATGTCGCCCCCTTGGTCACGCAAGAAGTTAATTTGGATCAAGCGGTTGAGGCCTTTGAACTGGCTTCGGACCGAACCAAAGCGATCAAAGTGCAGCTTAGTTTTTAGGGCGATCGACCCCAAGCGCGCGGGCCAGCAGATCGGCGCGTTGTGTCAGGTCGGTTGCACCCGAATCCAAGGCCAAACCGCCGACGCGTCTTTGCAAATCCGCCGAGGCTTCGCTCATCCCGCCCGCCAGACCAAGGGCCTGCACCATCTTCACCGCCTCGTCCATTTCATCCGCGCGGCGCACCCCATGGGTCATCATCCGGTCCAACGCGTAGGCCGCGCGGGTCTTCCAATCAAAGCCCGGATATGTTGCATCAAGTGAGGCGATGACCGGGTCTTCCACGCCCAAGGCGCGCGCGGTCAGGATCATTTCGGCGCTGATCGCTTCAAGTCCTTTCACGATGATCGACCGGCAAAGTTTGATCCCCGAAGCCGCGCCGACGGGGCCTTCGGCAATCGTCGCGTCCATGTCCAAGCTTTGCATCACCCCCAATGCGGCGGGGGCGTGGTCGCCAGACAGCAGGATCGCAGAGCGGTGCAACTTCGGATGAACCGGCGACATGATCGCCACGTCCACATAGCGCCCGCCTGCCGCTTCGATCACCTGTTGCGATTTGGTTTTGGTGGCAGGCGAACAGGAATTGCAGTCGAAGAATAACCGCCCGCCAAGATCGGATTGCGCGATGGTGCGCGCCGCATCATGCGCCTCGGCTGCTGTCACCAGCGAAAAGATGACCGGGCTGGCCGCAACCATCTGAGCGGCCGTGTTACAGCAGGCCGTTCCGTCCGTGTCACAAAGCGCATGTTGCGCAGGAGCGGTTTCAGCATGGGTGGATTTGATGTCAAAGGCGTGGATGCCCGGCCCGCCGTTTTTCCGCCACCCTGTCACAAACGCCCGCGCCGCTTCGCCGTAGCCGATGAAGCCCAAAACGTCGGTTTGCGGTTCGCTCATGGCACGGTCTCTATGGTTTTATATCGTAGAAGGTTGCCGCCGTTCCGCCGAAAATCGCGTCCTGCGTGTCTTCGGGCAACAGCACCTCGTAGGCTGCAACGATGCGCGCATAATCGGAATAAAGCGAGTCGACAGGGAAGTTCGACCCGAACATCGCGCGGCCCGCACCGAATTGCTGAAGGCAAGTGTCGACGATGGGGCGGATTGTTTCGACGCTCCATGCATGATCGAACATCCCCAACCCCGACAGCTTGCAAGTCACATGGTTCAACGCGCTCAGCTTGCGCAAGCTTCGCGCCCATGTCGCCAATCCGGCCCGGCTGCGATCATGGGGTGATCCGGCGTGACAAAGCGCGACCCGCGTGCCGGGCACGTCGGACAGGATATCGCTTATGGCGCTGTAAAGCTCGGGGATCAGTTGCAGATCGAACGACAAGCCACGCCGCCCCGCTTCGCGCAGGCCTTCGACAAATCGCGGGTTGTCCAGCAGATCATTGGTGCCCGTGACGGCATCTTCGCCGGGCGCACGGCCAACGATTTGCCGCACGCCCTTCACGGTGCTGAACGCCTGCAAACGATCCAGATCATCCGCCAAAGTGTCGGACGTCAGATCACAAAACACGACCTGAGCCATGGGCCAATCCGGGTTCGCATCCGCCACCGATTGCACCCAAGCGGCCTCGGCCAAGCCATCTTCGGCCCCCACCTGGATATGAACAGAGGCGCGAAACCCTTTGGCATCGCTGCGAAATTCATCAATCAGATAGTCGCGCTGGATGGGTGCCGGATCACCGAAGAACCGCGGCACCCCTTCGGCCATCAGCCATGGATAATGGACCGCGCCCAAGTCCCAAAGGTGATGGTGGGCGTCGATCTGCATCACCATTCCCCCGCCAAAACGTCGATGCCTTGGGTTTTCCAGAAATGCAGCATGTCGATGAATATCCAGTTTTCGGCCAGCTTGTCGCCGTCACGGCGATAGATGTCGATCACGCGAAACTCGCAAGGTTTGCCGGTCGCAGGTCGCCCCATGAACTCGCCCGTCAGCCGCGCGGTAAAATTCGGCCAGCCAAAGAAGCCGCCATAGTGCCCTTCCGCGACACGGGCCAGATGGCCTACGGCTGACCGGTCGGAAAAGGCGGCGCGAAATGGGGCCGAGTGTTGTTTGGCATAGCGTTCAATCGTGTAGGCCGCACCGATGCCTTCGGGACCCCACCAGATCATGTCGTCATGCCATGTCCGGGCCAGTTCTTCTTCCAGCGGCAGTCCCAGGTCCCATTGCCCCAGATCGGTGATCATCGCCTCAATCGCACGAAGGGTTTCGACACCGTCTTGAGCCGGCTGTGCGTCATAGAGCAATCCGTCATGGGTCTGCGGGCCGGGCTGCACCATGAATTGCGCCGTCTGGTCCCCGAACGGACCCTGCCCCGCCTGCCGCATCAGATGAGGGATATCGAAGTACATCGACGTTTCGGTGATCTTGTCGCCCACCACCCGGTGAAACGTGCAATAGCGCAGCATCACCATTTTGCCGGTGGGTTGAATGCCCAGCCAAGGCGCATCGAACAATCCCATCAGATGACCCATCGAGACCACCCAAACCGCACCAGCGTCACCGATCTGAGAGGCACCCGCAAAGAAGATATCCTCGCGCCGCTGCATCCGGCTTAGCGCGCGGCGCAACGGTTGCCAGAACGTCGCCGCAACAGCGTCGCAGCCCGTCATCAAACCGAAAGGATGAAACCCGCGCCAGATTAAATCATCATCTGAAAAGCTGCGCATCACCTGCGGGATGGCCTCGACCGACGCCTCATCCATGCTTGAATGAAACGTCCGGACCATTTGTTTTTGCGATTGAAATTCACTCATGGTTTGCGCCACCCGTTCGAAAATTCAAAAAGAACTTGCTCTGAAACCAGCCTCAAGTCTACAGTTATTGCAAGCGTATGCAAAATGCCGATCCTGGGGAGGATGCCTTGGCCGAAATTCAGCTGAAGGGCGTGTCAAAACGCTGGGGGTCTTTCGTTGGGGTCGAGGGGTTTGACCTAACGATCCCCGACCGCGAATTTCTGGTTCACCTCCGACTCCGAGAACCGAGTCGCGCCGCGGAAGACGGCGTCGATGCCCTCGCTCGCCCAGTCCGGCGTGACGGTGCTGTGCGTCAGCGTGAGGTTGTACAGCAGAACCGTAGCGTACTGGACGACCCCCTCATGTTCCGGGTACGCGCCCATCGCGTCCAGGATCGCGCGGACGCCGTCCGCTTCGCGAATTTGGGCGCGGTTGTCCTCGACGTTGAACGAGATGGCCCACAGGGCTTTCAACCCGCTG
>CAZWDS010000021.1:1810-14087 GCA_964632495.1 uncultured Rhodobacterales bacterium | reverse complement strand
CAAGACGACGACGATGCGCATGATCGCGGGGTTGGAAGACCCGACCGCTGGCGAGATTATGATCGACGGCAAGCGCGTCAACGATCTGGAACCGAAAGACCGCGACGTGGCGATGGTGTTCCAAAGTTATGCGCTTTACCCGAACATGAACGTCTATGAAAACATCCGCTTTCCTTTGCGCGTCCGCGGTATCGATGCGGCCAGCCATAAGGAAAAAGTGATGCGGGCCAGCGCCATGGTGGAACTGGACGAGTTCCTGCACCGCCGCCCCGCCGAATTGTCGGGCGGTCAGCGTCAGCGCGTGGCCTTGGCCCGCGCCATCGTGCGCGAACCAAATGTGTTTTTGATGGACGAACCGCTGTCGAACCTTGACGCCAAGCTGCGCGTGTCGCCCCGCGCACAGATCAAGAACTTGTCCCACGAATTGGCCGTCACCACGATCTATGTCACCCACGACCAGATCGAAGCGATGACCTTGGCCGACCGCGTCGTTGTCATGGAAAAAGGCATCGTCCAGCAGGTCGGCAGCCCGACCGACATCTACGACAAACCCGCCAACACCTTTGTGGCCGGCTTCATCGGCAACCCCGCAATGAACCTTCTGGACGGCGAAATCACAGGCGGCACCTTCCGGACCGCGAACACCGAAATCGCCGGGCTGAACGCCCAGGATGGTAAGGTCACACTGGGGTTCCGGGCCGAAGACGCCGAGGTGTCCAGCGACGCAGGCCAGATCAGCGGACCAATCTACACACTGGAACTTCTGGGCGACGCCACCATGGTGTCCCTGCGCATCGGCGGCGCTTTGGTGTCCGCACGCACTGACAAAAGTTTCCGGGCCGAGATTGGCGAAAACATCTCGATCCGCATTCCAAATACGCATTGCCACCTGTTCGACGCAACGACAGGGGCTCGTATCGGGGATTAACCCCAAACCTTCAGGGGCACCTGAAGGATAAGACAGGGTGCGTGATTGCAAGACGCATCCAGACAAAGACGAAACAGGGAGAACAACATGTTTCTAAGACATCTCGCAACAGCCAGCACACTGGCCATCCTTGCAGGCGGCGCCGCGCAAGCCTGCGAAATCGGGGCGCGCGTTTCGATCGTGGGCAACGAATTCCCGGCGATCCAGACCGTCGGAGCCACCGCGCAGGAATGCACCGGCGCCGAGGTCGCATCGAACCTCACCGCCGATCACCAGAAAATCAACTTGGCTGGCATGCAGGGCAACCCTGCGGAATACACCACCGCGATCATTGCCAACTCGTCCATCGTGGCGCTGATGAACGAAGACGTCATCCGCCCTCTTGACGATCTGGTCGCAAAGCACGGCGACGGCCTGGCGCAAAACCAGTTGATCACCATCAACGGTCAAGTCATGGCGGTCGCGTTTATGGCGAACGCGCAGCACCTGACTTATCGTCAGGACATTCTTTCTGATCTCAGCATCGAGCCACCCAAAACCTACGAAGACATGCTGGCCGCAGCCGAAGCCATTCGCGCCGCCGGTGTTCTGGAAAACCCGGTTGGTGGCCCTTATGCCGCTGGTTGGAACCTTGCTCAGGAATTCAACAACATGTTCCTTGGCTATGGAGGCGAGTTCTTCAAAGCCGGCACAGCCGAGCCAAGCGTCAACACCGAAGCTGGTGTGAAAACGCTTGAGATGATGAAGGCGCTGTCGGAATACATGAACCCCGACTTCCTGACCCACGACTCCAACGCCACCTCGGCAGAATGGAAAGCGGGCAACGTTGCCTTGATGCACATGTGGGGCAGCCGCGTTGGCCGCCTGAAGGACACATCTGACGGCGCTTTGCCGGAAGTGGCCGAGAACACAGCCATCGCTGGTCCGTTGACTGTGGGTGGTGGCGACACGCCTGCGTCGACCCTGTGGTGGGACGGCTGGACCGTGGCCAAGAACATTTCGGATGAAGAAGCCGAGGCCACATTCCTTGCCATGAAAAACGGCATTGATCCTGCGATCCTGTCCAAGCCCGACGTACCGGAACAGGCGGTTTGGCTGATCGACGGTTACGAGCCGACCGAAGCCGCCGTTGGCGTTTTTGAAGCCGCCAATTCAGGCACAGCGCCTTATCCGATGTTGCCATACATGGGTCTGTTGCACACAGCCCTTGGCGCGGAATTGGCGGACTTCATGCAAGGCAAGGAATCTGCCGAGCAAGCGCTGAAGGACGTCGAAGCGGCCTATATTGCTGCTGCAAAAGAAAAGGGCTTCCTCTAAGGGATAGCCTCTCATCTTGGCGGGGGCAGAAAATGCGCATTTTCTGACTTCAAAATCTGCGCAGATTTTGCCCCCGCCGACCTCAAACCGCCCGCGTCCTTCAAACCGATGGTCCCATGAAACACCGCACGTTCTTTTGGTTCTTCCTGCCGACCGGCCTTGCGATGCTTTTGTTCATCGCAGCGCCCATTGTGTCGGTTGTGATCCAGTCGGTCTTCGCCCCACACGAAGCGGTGCTGATCGAGGTGGAAAGCTGTACGCCTTTGTCAGGCTGCACCACCGAAACATCTATTGATCAGGACGCCACACGTGAACTGCGCGACGGCGCCCCTATGGGACGTTTCGTGGGTCTTGACGTCTATATGGACCGCGGCCATCTTGCCATCACCGAAGCCAGCGAAGCCTGGACGACATCGGAGACTTGGGGCGACTTTTTCTCGTCCCTCGGCAACCTGCCCTTCTATCGAGCCATGGCTTTCACGCTGACATTCACCTTCACCGTGACACCCTTGCTGATCGCCCTTGGGCTGACCATCGCGCTGGCGGTGAACACACTTCACCGCCATTTCAAAGGGCCTTTGATCTTCTTTTCGCTTCTGCCAATGATCGTGAATCCGCTGCTTGGTTCGCTGATCTTGTTCTGGATGATCGACAGTCGCGGCGTCCTTGGATCGCTGATTCAATACCTCGCCAACGATCCCGGGTTGTCACTCAAAGCCTCGACCCCGCTGATGTGGATCTCATTGATTGTTTACGGCGTCTGGCACTCGGCCCCTTTCGCTTTCGTGGTCTTCTACGCGGGCCTCCAAACCCTGCCGCAGGACCAGTTAGAGGCCGCCAAGATCGACGGGGCGACCCGCTGGCAGCAGGTCCGCTTTGTTATCATCCCGCACCTGATGCCGCTGGTGACCTTCGTCGCGCTGATCCAACTGATGGACAACTTCCGTGTGCTGGAACCCATCGTCGGCTTCAACGCCTCGGCCCATGCGCAATCTTTAAGCTGGATCATCCTGAATGACCTCTCGGGCGAAACCCAGCAATTGTCCGCTGCTTCAGCCACCAGCGTTCTGACGATCATCGGCGTGGCGATCCTTTTGTCACCGGTTCTTGTGCGCACATGGCGCGACTTCAAAGGAGCGACCTGATGGCGTCCAAGGCACAACGCATGCCCACGGGGCTAAGGATCGCGACCCTAAGCTTTATCGCCATCTGGTTCGTCGTGGCGTCCTTCCCGTTCTTCTGGACGCTTTGGGGCAGCTTCAAGGTCGAGCTTGATTTCTTCTCGATCAATAACTGGACCAATGCGCTGACTGGCCCGCGGACCGAAGCCACCTATGGCCGCCCCTTCACAGGTGCCGGCTATGACGGCGCTTGGGTGCAAGAGGAGTTCTGGCGCAACGTCATCAACACGTTGATCGTCTGTTTCTTTGTGGTCCTCACCTCGCTGACCATCGGTACGCTTGGCGGCTATGCTCTGTCGCGGTCGGGGTTCCGCTATACCTTTTGGCTGTTGATCGCCGCCCTGATCTTCCGCGCCATGCCGCCCGTCACGCTGGTCTCGGGGTATCTGTTGCCGTTCTTCGAATGGAACCTCTGGGGCAAGCTGCCAACGACCATCATCGTGCTTGTCGCCATCAACCAGCCCTTCACACTTTGGATGCTGCATTCGTTCTTCCAGAACATCCCCAAAGAACTCGACGAAAGTGCCAAGGTCGACGGCTGCACCCAGTTCCAGGCGTTTCGCCATGTGATCGTGCCGGTCATGTGGCCGGGCGTGATCACCACGGGGTTGTTCAGCTTCCTTCTGGCCTACAACGATTTTGCGATCACCACGCTATTGTTGTCGGAATCCAATCGCACCATGGTCCCCGCCATCGCCGCTTTCCTTGGCACAACGCAAACCGAAGGCAACGTCATGTTCGCCGTCGCCGCCGTTGTCTCGGCTGTTGTGCCATTGTTCATCCTTGTGATGTTCTTCCAGCGCCAGATTGTTAGTGGATTGACTGCTGGTGCTGTCAAAGGATGAGTGACACATCGTCCATAGGCCGCGCGAAATCCGCTTTTCGCGATTTCGTCGAGGCTGCCCGACACGGCGCGATGCCATCTGGCTTTTTCGCAGAGGACGCCCAGATCAACGTCGTCCATCCCTTCAACGAGATGACGCCTACTGGCTATGCGGAAACCTTCCTCGGCCAGTTGTGCGCGTCATTCCAGCATCTGACCCGCACCGACTACATCGCCTTCAGCGGCGATTTCGAAGGTAACACCTGGGTCACCTCCACCGGCTACTACACTGGCCATTTCGCGACCCCCTTCCTTGGCATACAACCCACCGGCGCCCTTGCCCACCTCAGGTTCGGCGAATTCCACCGGATCGAAAACGACCGAGCGGTCGAAAGCTATATCTACCTTGATCTTCCCGAACTGATGATTGCTGCCGGTCAGTGGCCTATTGCGGACAGCCCCGGAAAAGATCGCGGCTTCACCGGGTATCTTGCAGGACCGATCACCCAAGATGGGCTTCAGTGGCACGACAACGATCCCGCTCGCAGCGCTTCGTCCTACCAGATGGTCACCGACATGCTGGGCAGCCTTGCCACAAAAGATGAAGCTTGGCGTCCCTACTGGCACGAAGACATGCTATGGTACGGCCCCGCCGCCTTCGGCTCGTTCATCGGGATCGAAAACTTCGCCGGTTTCCAAGTCCCCTTCGAAGGCGCGTTTTCCGAATGGATCGGCGGCGCGACCCCCGGCAGCGTCACCAAACACTTCACCCGCTTCGGCGATGGCGACTATGTCGCCTCGGGCGGCTGGCCCTCTTTGAACTGCGTCCAGATCCATCCCTTCCTCGGCCAAGACCCCCAAGGCGAGCGCCTGTTCATGCGCGTCTGTGACTGGTGGCGGCGCGAAGATGACCTGTTGGTCGAAAACTGGGTCTTCGTCGACATTCCCCATGTCCTTTTACAACTGGGCGTGGACATCTTTGGCGATCTCGAACGCGCCACTTGAGAACTTAAAAGGTATACGCAATGGCCATCATTCACCTGAAACGCTCTAAACCCGAGGCCGAGAAAGCCGAGGACGACGCCAAGACCCGCGCGGTGGTCGAAAGCACGTTGGCCGACATCGAGGCCCGCGGCGACGCTGCCGTCCGCGATCTGTCGGCCAAGTTCGACAATTACACACCCGACGCATTCCGCCTGACGTCCTCAGAAATCGAAGCCGCAATGCAAAAGGTCTCGACCCGGGACATGGACGACATCACATTCGCACAAACCCAAATCCGCACCTTTGCCGAAGCGCAACGCGCTTCGATGACGGATATTGAGGTTGAAACCCTGCCCGGCGTCATCTTGGGGCACAAGAACATCCCAGTTCAATCCGTTGGCTGCTATGTGCCGGGCGGCAAATTCCCCATGGTCGCCAGCGCCCATATGTCGGTGCTGACCGCGAATGTCGCAGGCGTGCCCCGTATCATCGCGTCAGCCCCGCCCATGAACGGCGAACCGCACCCCGCAATTGTCGCCGCGATGCACATGGGTGGCGCTCATGAAATCCTGTGTCTCGGCGGCATTCAGGCCGTCGGCGCCATGGCCATCGGCACCGAAAGCATTGAACCCGTGCACATGCTGGTCGGCCCCGGCAACGCCTTTGTCGCCGAAGCCAAACGCCAGCTTTATGGCCGCGTTGGCATCGACTTGTTTGCAGGCCCCACCGAAACCATGGTCATCGCCGACACCACAGTCGATGCCGAACTTTGCGCCACCGATCTTTTGGGTCAGGCCGAACACGGCTACAACTCGCCCGCCTGCCTGATCACCAATTCCGAGAAACTGGCGCGCGAGACGCTCGCCGAAATCGATCGTATTCTGGAAATCCTGCCCACAGCCGAAACTGCCCGCACAAGCTGGAACGATTATGGCGACGTCGTGCTTTGCGACACCTATGACGAGATGTTGGACGTCGCCAACGACATGGCCTACGAGCACGTCCAGGTCATGACAGACCGCGATGATTGGTTCCTCGAACAGATGCACTCTTACGGCGCATTGTTCCTAGGTGCCCGCACAAATGTGGCCAACGGCGACAAGGTCATCGGCACCAACCACACGCTCCCCACCAAGAAAGCGGGTCGCTATACCGGCGGGCTTTGGGTCGGCAAGTTCCTGAAAACCCACAGCTATCAGCGCGTCACCACCGACGAAGCCGCCACGATGATCGGAGAGTACGGCTCGCGCCTCTGCATGCTCGAAGGCTTTGTCGGTCACGCCGAACAATGCAACATCCGAGTGCGCCGCTACGGCGGCAAGAATGTGCCTTACGGAGAAGCAGCCGAATAGATGGCAAGCCCCGCAGACATAAAGACTGCCCTTGCCGCCTATCGCGCGGCGACGGCCGCGTTTGAGCCAGCGCCCGTCAAAGCCGCGCTTGCCGAGGTCATGGTAGATGACGCCACCTTGCATCTTTGCCACCCTTTCGGCGATGCCACAGGACCGGAGGCGTTCTACGCGACATGCCTCGCCCCTCTGCACGCTGCCATGCCCGATCTGGAAAGCCGCGAGATGATCCTGATCGCAGGCACCACCGAACAGGGCCAAGACTGGGCGGCCTCCATGGGCAGCTACATGGGCACCTTTCTTGCCCCCTTCCTTGGCATCCCGCCCACGGGCCACCTCGCCCACATGCGGTTTCACGAGTACTTCAAACTGGAAAACGGCAAAGTCACCGAACTCCAGATGATCTGGGACATCCCCGAACTGATGATGCAAGCCAATGCCTGGCCCATGGCCCCGCAATTGGGCAAATTCCTCAACACACCCGGCCCCATGACACAAGACGGCCTGACCGCCACGGGCGACGGCAGCAAAGCAATGCAGATCGTCATCGATATGCTGACCGATCTTTGCCGCCACCCGGGCGACGGCGGCCCCGAGGTGATGAACCTCGACAAATACTGGCACCCTCGGGTCAACTGGTACGGACCCGCTGGCATTGGCACCGCGCGGGGAATGCCCGGGTTCCGCCACTGGCACCAAATCCCGTTCCTCAAAGCCATGCCCGACCGGAAACTCGACGCCATGGGCGACCTGATGAGCCATTGGATCGCCGAAGGCGCCTATGTTGCCGAAACCGGCTGGCCCAACATGCGGCTTACTATCACCGGCGACGGCTGGATGGGCATTACGCCCGCCAATCAGAACGTCCTCCTCCGCTCCCTCGATTTCTGGCGCGTCGAAGGCGATCTCATCCGCGAAAACTGGGTCCTCGTCGATCTCCTCGACCTCTACGCCCAAGTGGGCGTCGATGTCCTCGCCCGCATGAAAGACTTCAACAAAGCCCGCAACATAGGGCCCATCACACTCTCCGATGGCATGTCGATATGATCTTCTTCTTGGTAAAAATATGCCGGGGTGAATTGGCCCGAAGGGACAAGGGGGGCAGAGCCCCCTTCCCCCGCGACGCCGTCAGGCGGCGCAAATGAACAAGATCACCTCTGCCGAAGTCGCCGCCCGCGCCGGTGTCAGCCAATCCGCCGTCTCCCGCGTTTTCACACCGGGGGCCTCGGCCTCGGCCAAAACCGTGGAAAAGGTGAAACAGGCGGCCAAGGAATTGGGGTATCAGCCAAACTCGCTGGCCCGCGCGATGGTCTCGGGCAAAAGCCGCATCATCGGCCTTGTGGTCGCCTATCTCGAAAACCAATTCTACCCGATGGCGCTGGAAAAACTCTCGAACGCGCTTCAGGCCAAAGGCTATCACCTTCTCGTCTTTACCGCGCCCAACTCGTCCGAAGGCGTGGATGCTGTGATCGAAGACCTGATGGGATACCAAGTGGACGGCATCATCGCCGCCTCTGTTTCGATGAGCTCGGACCTTGCTGGGCGCGCCCGCTCTGCCGGCATCCCCGTCGTTCTCTTTAACCGAGGCCAGGACGGTAACGGCCTTCACAACGTCACTTCTGCCAACACCGAAGGCGCTGAAATCGCCACGCAATTTCTGATCGACGGTGGCCACAATCGCATCGCTCATATCGCAGGCTGGCAGGGCAGTTCGACGGGCCGCGACCGTCAGACCGGGTTCCTCAATGCGATGGACGCCGCAGGTCTGCCCCCGTTTGCCGTGATCGACGGTATGTACAATCGCACTGTCGCCATGGACAGCGCCCGCCAGTTGGTCAGCGGCAGAACAGCCCCTACCGCCATCTTCGTTGGCAACGACCACATGGCCTTCGGCGTCATCGACGCGCTGCGTGCCCTTGGCATCACGCCGGGCCGCGACATTTCCATCGTCGGCTACGACGACGTGCCCCTGTCTGCGTGGGAGGCCTACGACCTTACCACAATCCGCCAACCTTTGAACCGCATGGTCAAGGCCACCGTCGACATCCTGACCAGTCAGATCGAAACCGGCGCGGCGACGGCGCAGAAACACGAACTCCTTGGCCAACTGATCCTACGCAGTTCGGCCCGCATTCCCGAAGGATGGACCTCATGAAAGGCTTCTCGAACCGTTTCACGGATTTCCCCGACTATATCATCGGCATCACCAAAGAGATTTGGGAAGACCGTGGCGTCGGCACGCTGAACGAATACTATTCAGACGACATCCCCGTCCGCTCGCCTATGGGCATCCAGCGCGGCAACCAGCAGGTCATCGCCTCGACCATGGCGACGATCAACGAATTTCCAGACCGCGAATTGTTGGGCGAAGACGTTATCTACTCTGACGACCCCGACCACGGGCTTTTGTCGTCACACCGTCTTTTGACCAAAGCCACCCACACCCGCGATGGTCAGTTCGGCAAGGCGACCGGCAAACCCTGGGTCATCCGTGTCATCGCAGATTGCGCGGCCCGCGAAAACACCATCTACGACGAATGGCTGATCCGCGATTACGGTGGTCTGGTGCGTCAACTGGGTCATGACCCCCAGGACTTCACCCGGGCAATGATCGAGGCCGAAGGCGGCGCTGAACATGCCAAACCCGTTTTCACGCCCGCAATGGATATCGAAGGCGATTACAAAGGGCGCGGCAACGACAACGAATGGGGCCAGAAATACGCAGGTTATCTGACCGCCCTCATGGATCACGACTTCAACCTTATCCAGCGCGACTATGACCGGGCTGTCATCGGCGAATACGCGGGCGCTGAAACCGCCATTGGGCGCGAGAAAGTCACCGCATTCTGGGTCGGTCTTCGCTCGTCCTTCCCCGATGCCACCTTCACCATCCACCACCAGATCGGCATGGACGCCGACATGCTGTCGCCACGCGCCGCCATCCGCTGGTCACTGGACGGCACGCATTCTGGCTGGGGCAGCTTTGGCCGCCCGACCGGCGCCGCCATCCACGTCATGGGTGCCTGCCACGCCGAGTTCGGCCCTTGGGGCTTGCGCCGTGAATTCGCGCTGATAGACGAAGTGGCGATCTGGAAGCAAATCCTGATGACCCAGGGCTGACCCATGAAAGTCTCCGCCAGTTTCGACGCCAACGGGCAAGTCTACCTATATCTCGATCAGGAGGGTCGAGATTTCTTGGTCTGCGAGCTTCAGTCCCTCGAATACCCGAGCGAAAAATCACACGAGCACTTCCGTCTCTTTTCACAGGAATGGGGGCCAGGCGATCTTGATACTCTCGATCCTGAAACCCTAGAAAACACCCAACAACAACAGGTTCACCATATGAAGGTCTTTATGCGACCGTCTGAAAAAGACGTTTGGAAGGATAATCAAAATGACGACTGATATGGCTTCCCGAACCGTCCGCTACGGCGAACTCCGCCCGTGCAAAACCGCCTTCATCGACGCCCATACTCCGGGCAGCGACCAAAAGGAGAACTTCACCATCATCGGCGGCGGCGTGTCGGAAAGCCCGGATCAGCACGTCCACATCGGTATCCCCCACGGCTTCAACATCGGTGCAGCGGGTCAACCGCCGAAGTGCCGCAACTCGCTGCATTCGCATCGCACGGCGGAAGTTTTCTTTGTCCTCTCAGGCCGTTGGCGCTTTTTCTGGGGCCGCTACGGGGATGCGGGCGAAGTCACGCTGGAAAAGGGCGATATTTTCAACATCCCCACAGGCATCTTCCGCGGCTTTGAAAATATCGGCAACGACTATGGGATGATCATGGCAATCCTTGGCGGGGACGACGCAGGCGGCGGTGTGATCTGGGCCCCGCAAGTGATCGAAGACGCCGCCGACCACGGGTTGGTCCTTGCCGAAACCGGCAAACTGTACGACACCAAAAAGGGCGAGGCCCTGCCCGACGGTATCGCCCCCATGACCAAACTGACCGAAGATCAGGCCAACGCCCTGCCCGAACCCACCACCGCCGAGGTCGTCGGCGGCTATGTGCGCCGCTATTGGGATATGGTCGCGCTGGCCGACAAAAAACCCTGCAAAGTCATTGGCGAAACCGGCATCATCCGAGACAAACCCGGCTTCGAAGTTGATCTGATCACCCGTAAATCGGCGACAGACACAATGCACAGCCACGACCGCCCGTCCGTCCTGATGCCCGTCACCGGCCACTGGAAAGTCACGTGGGATGGCGGTGAAACCACGCTTGCCCCCGGCGACACGATCAGCATTCCCGAACATCTGAACCACGCCGCGCAACCGTCTATGACAGGCGACGCCGCGCTTTACCACATTGTCGGAACCGATGATCCGGCAGGCGCAACATGGGTGCTCGGATCGTGAGCGACGCACTTCTCATCAAACGGTCTGACTTCCTCGAAGGGTTTCTGTTTGGCGCGGCGACCGCAGCCTATCAAATCGAAGGATCCAGCTTCGGCAATGCGGGGCCCAACCACTGGGACACATTTGGCGCAACCCCCGGCAACACCGCCAACGCCGAAACCGGTGCCATCGCCTGCGACCACTATCACCTGTGGGAAGACGATCTTGATCTGATGGCAGCCGCAGGTTTTGACGCCTATCGGTTTTCCACTTCATGGCCCCGCATCCTGCCTGAAGGTCAGGGCGCGGTGAATGCCGAAGGTCTCGATTTCTATGACCGGCTGGTAGATGGTATTCTTGCGCGGGGCATGACACCCAGCCTGACACTTTATCACTGGGACATGCCCTCGGCGCTTGCCGTTCAAGGCGGCTGGACGAACAGAGACGTGGCGGGCTGGCTGGCCGACTACGCTGAAGTGGTCTTTGACCGTCTTGGCGACCGCGTCGACATGTTTGCCACGATCAACGAACCTTGGTGCGTCGCGTGGCTTTCTCATTTCATCGGAGCCCACGCCCCCGGCCTGCGCGACATTCGCGCAGCAGCCCACGCCATGCACCATGTTCTTCTGGCCCACGCCACGACCATGCAGGCGCTGAAGGCGAAAGGGGCCAAAGACGTTGGCATCGTCTTGAACTTCGAAACGGCGACACCCGCCAGCGACACACCCGCTGATATCGCCGCCGCCGCCTTGGGCGACGCCATCTACAACCGATGGTTCATAGAAGCCATCGCCACCGGCACCTACCCCGCCGAAGCGCTTTTTGGCCTTGCGCCCCACATGCCCAAAGACTGGGAAGCGGACATGGACGCGATCTCTCAACCGCTGGATTGGTTGGGCGTCAATTACTACACGCGCAGCCACTATCAGCACGCGGCGGACACCCCTTGGCCGTCTTATCAGATGGTCGAAGGCCCCCTGCCCAAAACCGACATGAACTGGGAAATCCGCCCCGAGGGGTTGTCAGAATTCCTGATCTGGTTGTCGGAAGGCCCGGCGAAGGGCCTGCCCCTTTATGTCACTGAGAACGGCATGGCAGAAGACGACCATCTGGAAAACGGTGCGGTCAATGATCCGGTGCGCATGAGTTTCATCGACGGGCACCTGAATGCCGCACGCACCGCCGTTGATGCAGGCGTCGATCTGCGGGGGTTCTTTTACTGGTCCTTGCTCGACAACTACGAATGGGCGTTCGGCTATGACAAACGCTTCGGCCTTGTCCACGTCGATTATACGACCCAAACCCGCACGCCCAAAGCCTCGTTCCACGCCTTGGCTGAGGCGCTGAAAAGAT
>CAZWDS010000021.1:0-1710 GCA_964632495.1 uncultured Rhodobacterales bacterium | reverse complement strand
CCATCAAAACCACTCACGTCGGCTCGCTGCCACGCACCCAAAACGTTGTCGATTTCATCTTCGCGCGCGAAAACAACACGGACTACGCCCAAGCTGATTTCGATGCCGCCATGACCGAGGCCGTCTCAGACACCGTTGCCAAACAGGTCGCCGCTGGCATCGACATCGTGTCAGACGGCGAGACTTCAAAGATCAGCTACGCCACCTATGTCAAAGACCGCTACACCGGCTTCGACGGCGACAGCCCAAGGAACGCGCCTGCCGATCTGAAGGAATTCCCCAGCTTTCTCAAACGCTTGGCAGACGACGGCGGCACCCCTCAATACGCGCGCCCCATGTGTGTGGGCGAAGTGAAATCCAAAGGTCAGGGCGAGCTGGAAAAAGACATCACCAACCTTAAGGCCGCTATGGCCACGCACGGCGCGACCCGCGGCTTTATGAACGCGGCCTCACCCGGCGTGATCTCTCTGTTCCTGCAAAACGATTTCTATAACACCCGCGACGAATACCTCGCCGCCCTCGCCGATGCGATGAAGACGGAATACGAAACCATCGTCGCCGCCGGTCTGGATCTGCAACTCGACTGCCCCGACCTCGCCTTGTCCCGGCACATGCTGTTCAACGATCTGTCTGACGACGAATTTCTAAAGATCGCCAACTCTCACGTCGAGGCCCTGAACCACGCGCTGTCCGATGTGCCTGCCGAGAAAGTCCGCGTCCACATCTGCTGGGGCAACTACGAAGGCCCACACACCTGCGACATCCCCATGTCGAAAATGTTCAACACGCTGATGTCCACCAAATCCCGCTATGTGCTGTTCGAAACCTCGAACCCAAGACACGGCCACGAATGGGCCACCTTCCGCGACCGCAAAGCCGACATCCCCGACGATAAAGTGCTGGTGCCGGGCGTTGTCGACACCACCACCAATTTCGTCGAACACCCCGAACTGGTGGCGCAAAGGATCGAGCGTTTCAAAGACATCGTTGGATCAGACCGCGTCATCGCAGGCTCGGACTGCGGCTTTGGAACCTTCGCCGGGTTCGGCGCAGTTGATCCCGACATCGCCTACGCCAAACTGAAATCCCTTTCAGACGGAGCAAAGATCGCCTCATGAACGACACCCTCCTCACCCTGCTGCGCGCCGTCGATACACCAACCGTCTGCAACGCTATCGAAGTGGCCGAAGGCAAACGCGGATTCAACGCGTTCACCCGCGGCACCATGCTGGCCAGCGACCCGGACGGCGGCGCCATCGTCGGTTACGCCGCAACCGCCAAAATCTCGGCCCTCGCGCCCCCCGAAGAAGCGCCCGATGTGATCAAGAAACGCCGCATGGACTACTACCGTCACATGGCCTCCGGCCCCCGCCCCGGCGTCGCCGTCGTTGAAGATATGGACGTGCCAAACGCCATCGGCGCTTACTGGGGCGAGATCAACACGAACGTCCACAAAGGCTTCGGCCTGTCCGGCGCGTTGACCAATGGCGTCATGCGCGACCTCGGTGATTTGCCCACAGGCTTCCCCGTCATCGCAGGCTCCATCGGCCCCAGCCACGGCTTTGTGCATGTGAAAGAAATCGGCACCCCCGTCACCATTTTCGGCATGAAAGTCGCAAACGGAGACCTCATCCACGCCGACCGCCACGGCGCACTGGTCATCCCGCCCGAGGTGGTCGGCGATCTGGAAGCCGCCATCGTAAAGATGCA
>CAZWDS010000020.1:37198-43981 GCA_964632495.1 uncultured Rhodobacterales bacterium | reverse complement strand
GGTTTGCATATTCTTTGAGTTCGACGCGGCCTTCCTTCTTGTAACCGACGTCGATGATGGCTTGTCCGGCTTCGATTGCGATGACCTTGCCTTTGACAACAGACCCTTCGTCGGGCGTGTCCATATCGAGGCTTTCGTTCAGGAGGGCCTCGAACTCCTCCATGGTTGCATTTGCCATGTGGCGGTTCATATCCTTGTTTGGTTTCACTGGCCGAATGGTTGTCTCCACCGGTCTTTAAAAGGTTGGTCCTGACGGCACATTCGAAACGCAAATAAGAAGGGTCGGTGAAGAACCGACCCTGCTCAAGTCTCTGCGCTCGCGACTGTAACCGCCGCTTCGACGTGGCGGATATAGCGAAGCCCGTCCTCTAAGGCAAGGGCTTCGCTTTGCCGGTCAGCAGAACCGCTCGGGCCCGTCCCATTGATCGACGGTATAGCGATCTCCGTGCGCCCATCCGACAGGCAGAACCTGTTCGATGCGCGCCAGTTCGTCTGAATTGAGTGTACGATCCGTGCCTTCCAGAAGTTCGGCCAGATGCGCTGTGGACGACGTGCCGGGGATCGGGATGACGTGATCGCCTTGCGCGATCAGCCAGGCAATCGAAAGTCCAGCCGCTGAAATGCCCATGTCTCGCGCCAAAGTGCGGAAACCGTCTGTCAGGGCTATGTTGGCGCTATAGTTCGGCTCCATAAAACGCGGGTTGTTTTTGAGGAAGGCCGTGTTTTCGATGCGCGCGGCGTCGAAAGGGGCATCTGTCAGAAATGCGCGTCCCACAGGTGAGAAAGCGACCAGAGCCGTGCCGGTGTCGGCACAGGCTTGTACAAGGCCCAATTCGGGTGCGCGCGTGGACAGGGAATACTCGGATTGCACAGCGGCCACGGGATGTTCGGCCACGGCGCGGCGCAGCGAGGATGGCGCGATCTCGGAAAACCCGATGGACTTGATTTTGCCCTTTTCGACCAGACGCGCCAGCGAGCCTACGACGTCTTCTATCGGGCGGTCGGCTTCGCGTCTGTGGATGTAGAACAGATCGACATGATCCGTGCCCAAGCGTTTCAGGCTGCCGTCCAACTCGCTTTCCAAGTGCTCCATCGAGTTGTCAAAGGCACGCACACCGTCCCGGCTGGTGATCGAGGCTTTGGTGGCAATGGTCACCCTCTCACGGGCACCGTCCCGGGCCGCCAGCCAGCTTCCGATGATCTCTTCCGATCGCCCCATGCCATAGACATTGGCCGTGTCGATATGAGTGACACCGCCAGCCAAGCAGGCATCCAAGACCGCATGACTGTCGCTTTCGCTGGCATTGCCGTAAATCCCGGCAAACGACATCGCCCCGATGCCGAACTGTGAACAGGCTGGGCCATTCTTGCCCAAGGTGGTCATTTTCACGGGTAAATTGTCCTTTTATTCGCGTCCAATCGTCGAAATCCTTCCGACACTCCGCATACCAGCGTATACGGTATACCATTGAACACATTGTTTTTATTGGATATATTTTCTTGCAACTTGCGAAAAACCGCGCTATATCCCTTCATTATCGAGCAATTTGCACAGCCTATGATACGTAGTGAGGAGACGAACGTGCCGAAGTATAACACCACATTCGAGCTGAGCCTGAAAGACATGGAACTGATCGAAACGGCGCTTTTGCAGCGGCAGGCTGATAATGACGATCTGTGCCCGAAGGAAGTGAATGCGCTTCTGGGTCGTTTGCACAATCAAAAAGTATTCTATCGCCCGAAAGAGCGCGTCTACGTCTCGGGCTGATCCCTCGTGCCCTTTTCCGTAGCGCACGCCAAAGTAGTGTGAATGGTGAACACCACCGCACGACTGTTGGGCAGACGCCACAGAACCTGACGTTCTGACCGTTCAAATCGGGCTTGCTTACTGGCCATATTGCGCAGATCGCTTTCTGGGCGGGGCTGAAACAAGGCGGGATCTTCATACCTCAGCAAGTTCGCGCGCCAGATGGGTTGACCCGGTTTGACGCCGTCGAACAATCGTTGCACCCGTTGGGCCAAGCCAGTGTCATAGTCGGGAACCGGATCATGGACACCGATCAACGGCTTGCCGATCTTTTCTGCCAGCGTCCAGCTTGCCGGAAAGCACAAGACCGCGGCGGTCAGTTCATGGGCGCCGTTCTTCTTTTGTAAAAGGCACAGATCTTCTGTGATGAGATGAGCCAAGGTCTCTAAGGGGTCCGGCCTGTCGAGCGGCACGTCCACCCCATCGGGTCTGATCACATATGTCCCATGCACGTCGAAATCGCTGCGGGCCTTTAAAAGCACCAAAACCTCGTCCAAAAGCTCACGCGCCGGAGTTTCTGCTTCAGGACGACACGCCAAAACCGCGTCACGCCGATGGGCCATCAATCGGGCGCGTTCGGCCATTTGCGCGGCGTAGGCCGTATCAACAGTCAGCCAGTCCTTTTGGTTCAAGGGTTGAATGCCGGGAAGGTTTCGAGCCGCCGCCATACGCAAGTCAGCGGGGATTTCAGGCTGCAAGATTGCGGGCACGTCACCCATCTTCACTTAAGTCGCAGCATCAAGCACCGATTGCACCAAACCCACAGCCGCCGCCACAGCTTCGTCGATACTTAGGTTCGAAGTATCCAACGCAATCGCATCTTCGGCCGCCTTCATCGGGGCTGTATCGCGCGAGGCATCGCGGGCATCGCGTTCGCGGATGTTGGATAGCACCTCGTCTTCGGCTATGTCGTGCCCGCTGCCCGTCAGTTCCAACCACCGACGGTGCGCGCGCGCGGCATCGTTGGCGACAACGAACAGCTTCACTTCGGCGTCTGGGCAGATGACCGTGCCGATGTCCCGACCATCCAGCACTGCACCGCCATCACGCCGCGCAAAGTCCCTTTGGAACGTGGTCAAAGCGTCGCGCACATCGGGAATGGCGGCGACTTCACTAGCGGCACTGGCCACTTCGGGCGTTCGAAGATCGGTTCGTGCAATGTCACGGTGGCGCAAGGTTGAGGCAGCGATGACTGCGGGCGTGCCATCCAAAACACGGCGCCCGACGGCGCGGTACAAAAGTCCCGTGTCCAGATGCGCCATCTTGAAAGAACCCGCAATCGCCCGCGCAATCGTCCCCTTGCCCGAGGCTGCGGGCCCATCAATGGCGACAGTGAACTTTTGCGGAACTGAATTCAAAGCACCTGCCTCCTTCAAGGTCAGAATTGGGAGGCAATGCCCCCGGGACCGGGACACGCACCTGTGCGGCGCACGCCTGTTCCGGCTTTATACCTCGGACTTCAAAGCGTCCGCTAGGTCCGTCCTCTCCCACGAGAACCCGCCGTCAGCTTCCGAAGCACGACCAAAGTGGCCGTAAGCTGCCGTGCGTTGGAAAATCGGCCGGTTCATCGACAGCTTCTCGCGAATACCACGAGGGCTAAGATCCATCACTCGGGCAACCGCCGCTTCGATTTCGGCATCCGAGATTTCGCCGGTTCCAAAGGTATCAGCATAGATCGACAAGGGTTTCGAGACGCCAATCGCGTAGGACAATTGGATCAGGCACCGCTTCGCCATACCCGCTGCAACCACGTTCTTGGCAAGATAACGCGCGGCGTAAGCGGCCGAGCGGTCTACCTTGGTCGGATCCTTACCCGAGAACGCACCACCCCCATGGGGTGCGGCACCGCCGTAGGTGTCGACGATAATCTTGCGCCCCGTGAGACCTGCGTCACCATCCGGGCCGCCGATCACGAACGTGCCGGTCGGGTTCACCCACCATTCGGTGTTAGGCGTAAGCCAGTCGGCGGGCAGAACTTCGCGGATATAAGGTTCGACGATCGTGCGGATGTCGTCGGACGTTTGATCCTCACTGGCATGCTGGGTCGAAAGCACAACCGAGGTCACCTCGACGGGATGTCCGTCTTCATACCGAAGCGAGATTTGCGACTTGGCGTCCGGGCGCAGCGTCGGCTCTTCGCCGGATTTCCGCACATCGGCCAATCGCTTTAGAATGGCATGGGCATAGTGGATCGGAGCGGGCATCAACTCGGGTGTTTCGTCCACCGCGTAACCGAACATTATCCCTTGATCACCAGCGCCTTCTTCTTTGCCGCCATCCGCATCGACACCTTGCGCGATATGCGCCGATTGCGAATGCAAAAGGTTGTCGACCCTCATGTTGGCCCAGTGAAAGCCCTTTTGTTCGTACCCAATCCTCTTCACGCAGTCACGCGCGATCTCCTCGACCCGCTGAACCACTTCGCCGGGTCCACGCACTTCGCCGCCAATGACGACACGGTCCGTGGTGGCTAAGGTCTCGGCGGCGACACGTGCCTCGGGTTCCTCCGCTAGAAAGGCATCCAGCACGGCATCCGAGATCTGATCACAGACCTTGTCGGGATGTCCTTCGGAAACGCTCTCGGACGTGAAGGTGTAATTTTTACGATTCATGGGTGGTGCTCCGTTACATGTTCGTCTGCCACGTCAGGAAGCCGTTGTGACAGTCAGACGCGGTTACGATGTTGTGCGCCCATTTGCAATGGCGTTGCGTCTTTGGGCCAGAGTTAGACCGGTCAGGGTTAGGAAAAGAATAACAAATAATGGCGTGTCGCCAAAACGGGAATAGAGCGTCGGCGTTCCGTCGGTCCAGACGCGTACATCCCGATGACCGCCCTCACCAAGTGGGATGCTGTGGACCGGATCGATCTGACCAAACCGGTCAATCACAGTTGAAACGCCGGTGTTGGCAACGCGGACCAAGGGAAGCCCGTGTTCGGCCGCCCGAAACCGAGCCTGATCCAGGTGTTGGTAGGGGCCGGAAAAGGTGCCGAACCAAGCATCATTTGTGATGACCAACAGGTAATCTGCCCGCGCATCGGCCTTGAAAATCTGTCCCGGGAAAATGCCTTCGTAACAGATCAACGGCATCGCCTTGCCAAGTTTCGTGTCCAAAAGCCGAACGTCTGTGCCGGGGGAAAGCCCAAAGCCAGAAGTCGCGGCCATCGCGCGCAGGAACTCAAGTTTGAACGGTATGTATTCGCCAAACGGCACCAGATGCACCTTGTCATAGGTGTCTTTGACAATGCCACCAGCCCCGACCAGCGCCATTGAGTTATGCCAGCCACCGTCTTCGGACTGTCGATTGATGCCCATGACAACCTCGGCCCCCGCGCCAGCACCGTCCTGCGCTGCGCGGGCAGCGTCTTCAAGGATGGGGCCAGCTTGGCTTAGCGGATAGACAACCGAAGCTTCAGGCCAGACGACCAAATCCACGGGCTGGCCAACGGGCGCTGTTTCACCGGTCAACCCGATAAGACGATCCAAATGATCAGGCACCTTTTCGCGGACCCACTTTTCGGATTGCGGCACATTCGGTTGCACCAGCCGTACCGTTCCCAGATCCCGCACGCCCGTCTGGTCATAGTCCATATGGTGCGCACCAAGCCCATAGAGCCCCCCGAACACCAATGCAGACAATAAGAAGCCAGACTTACGGCTGGGAAATACAGTTGGCAAAGCCAAGGCGACCAGCATCACGAAGCTAAGCCCGTAGGAACCGGTGTAGACTGTGACGGCAAGAAGATGGGTGTCGGCCCAGACATAAGCGGGCAGCGCCCAAGGGAAGCCGGTGAAGATATGGCCACGGGTCAATTCCGCAACTGTCAGCAAGACGGCAAATGCAAACGCCCGGCTGGGTTTTGAGAGGCCCAAACGTTTCGACAACCACCCGGCCAGTGCCCAGAAAATCGCCAACCCACCTGCCAGAAGGATCAGCGCGAATGGGGCCATCCAACCGTGGGTTTCGGCATCAACCAGAAACGGCTCGACGATCCAGTGCATCGTTACGCCGAAGTACGCTGCCCCTGCGCACCATGCGATCCTGCCCGGTTTCTCTGTATGAGCCACAAGCCACATCAAACCGGCGAACCCCAAAACCGAGGCGGGCCAAAGCCCAAAGGGCGCGTGCCCTAAGGCGGCGGCCCCTCCCGCAAGCAAGGCAATCAATTTGGGAAATCGTAATCCGTGCACGATAGTGCTGGCCTTTTCATGCGAACGACAGCCGCAGGTTTAGGAAAATTCAGCACCAAGCGTAACCCTCATCGTCGCCAGAAGGCCCAAATAGGGTTTCGACTGAGGGTTTTAAATGCGGCGTACGCCTCGGTATCTCGCCCAAGTGCACGCATGGGGGCTCGAAGCTGGCCGATGTAAAGCGCAATTTTATTCTCTGAAATCCCGAACTTTTGCATGTCGTGGACAACGTCTTGCACCGTTTCGACAACGCGCCATTGCGCCCGTTCACGTCCTGCGGGCGTTTTGGCAGACTGGTCCGAACGCCATGCCTTCACGCGGGCTTGGTCAATTTGACGGTCCCAATGCATCATAGCGCCCATCAACCCTGCTGTTTCACGAAAATCCTCATCCTTCGTGTCAAGGCTAATGGTGGGCTTCACACCAGCATCGAACGCGGCGTCCGGTGAAAATTTGGCGTCGAAGGCCGCCGCTTCAGGCATGTCGTGAGCCAATGGGTAAATGTAAATAGATGCAGCGAACTGACGCCCGAACAACGATAGCTTGGAATCCAAACCAAGACGGCTGGCATACTCAAACACAAGCGGGCGATCCAAACGCTCCCAGATGCGGGTTTTCGCCAATCGCGTCGTGTCTTCAAAGGATTGCGGCGGGCCGTGTTCTTCCCAATACCATCAGGCTTTTTCGTGTCCGCGTGCAAGGTGAACAAGCCGCTCGATAGTATTTCCAAGGCGGACGCTAATCCCATGCAATTGACGGGCCTTGGATTCCAGTTCGCTGTCAAAG
>CAZWDS010000020.1:0-37098 GCA_964632495.1 uncultured Rhodobacterales bacterium | reverse complement strand
TCAAAGACCAGCGATGCCCCCGGCGTGGCTTGGTTAGCATCCGCGTCGGCTTGCATCTGACTTTGCGCCATAAGCGGGGGGCGACATTCGCCCACAATCTC
Source organism: uncultured Rhodobacterales bacterium (assembly GCA_964632495.1). Lineage (GTDB taxonomy): Bacteria > Pseudomonadota > Alphaproteobacteria > Rhodobacterales > Rhodobacteraceae > CALKXV01. The sequence goes on along the minus strand of CAZWDS010000020.1, from coordinate 36,997 downwards.
ACCGGAGGGGCCTTGTCTCGCCCGGATCACGCCTTCAGCAATCGGTCGCACAGTTTCGAACGGAGCATCAACCACGGTGAACGAGAAAATATACTCCCACGTTTCAAAAATGCCGGGGGCATAGGACATCTTTGGCGGGCGAAATTGATTGTCGGCCATCTTACTCCGCAGCGGCAGGTCGCGAGGCCCCTAGTCTGACCCGCAGACGCTTGATGCGGCGGGGATCAGCATCCACCACTTCGAAATCCAGACCATGGGGGTGTTTCACCACCTCGCCCCGCGCAGGCACGCGACCGGCCAGCATGGCGACCAGACCGCCCAAAGTGTCGATCTCTTCCTGATCTTCTTCGAACAACAATTTTTGCCCGATCTCTTCTTCAAAGTCATCAATCGGCGTGCGGGCCTGAGCCAGGAAACACCCGGGCGCTTCCTGCACGAAGTGATCGTCGTCACCGACGTCATGTTCGTCTTCGATCTCGCCGATTACCTGTTCGATTAGATCTTCGATGGTGACAAGACCATCCACACCGCCGTATTCGTCGATCACCAAAGCCATGTGCATCCGGTCTGACTGCATCTTCTGCAACAGAACCCCAATCGGCATCGAAGGCGGCGCATAAAGAAGGGGCCGCATCATCGCATTGAGCGAGAACCTTTCGCCGGAGCCGTTAAATCCATGCTTAAGGGCAAAATCCTTCAGGTGGATCATGCCAACGGGTGTGTCCAATGTGTCCTTAAAAACCGGCAGCCGGGTCAGCCCGCTTTCGCGGAACACTTCGACAAGTTGGGGTTTGGTTGTGTCAGATTGGACTGCGACGACTTCCACCTTCGGAATCATCACGTCTTCGACCCGAAGTCGGGTTAAGTTGGCCAATCCGCCTGTAGGACGCTCGCCGACCGGAACCATGGCAGACGGCACGTCCGCCTCTTCCCGGTCCGATTGTCCGCCAAGAGCCCCCAACCAACGGGTCAGCAGGCCCTGTTTACTGTCATCTTCCGATTGCGCGCCATGCGCCGCGTTAGAAGATGCCTCGCCGTTCTCTCCCATTTATCCTTTCCATACCATCAAATGCCGCTCCTACCCTTCATATGGGTTGGGAAGGCCCAACTTCCAAAGTATCGCGATTTCTAACGATTCCATCAAGTGAGCATCGTCATCGCTAAGGTGATCGTAGCCCAAAAGATGCAAGAGGCCATGAATGATAAGGTGCGTCACGTGATCTTCCGGCGATTTGCCGCCCGTTTTCGCCTCGGCCATGCAGGTTTCATAGGCAATGGCGATATCGCCCAATTCGGGGTCACCTGTGGGCAATTCTGGCGTTTTTCCGGGGTTTGCGCGATCTTCCGACGGCCAGGACAACACATTCGTGGCTTGGGGTTTGGTGCGAAACTCGCCGTTCAGAATTGTGATGCGCGCATCATCGCAGGCCAGAAGCGAGACCTCCCAAACCTCTGATTTTAAACCGATATGATCCAACGTGGCCTGAACGGCCCGGTCCGCCAGTGCTGTCAGGCCCAGTTTCGTCCACCGGTCATCTTCAAGGATCACGTCTACGCTCATGGCGCATGGCTCTACACGGATGGATGGAAAGAGGCTAGGATAGGATATGTCTGGATCATCCAAAGATTTTCGCGACGCGCTGGACGCGATTTGCCAAACGCTGCCCGGCGCCGAGGTGTCAGATCCATGGGGCGGCGGACATGATGCGTGGAAAGTGGGCGGCAAGATGTTTGCCTGTATTGGCGCGGCAGTGCCCGGTGTCGCGCTAAAAACGCCCGATATCGAAACCGCGACCATGTTGATTGACGCAGGAGTCGGCATCAAAGCGCCCTACTTCCATAAATCCTGGGTGTTGTTGCCCGAGGACGTGGATAGAGACGAGATGCGCCACCGCGTTCTAACATCCTATGACATCGTGCGCAGTGGTCTTACCAAGAAGGCGCAGGCCGCACTGCCTGAACGTCTGGCTTGATTTTCCCAGTCATTTAACGTCATTGCCAATCTCATGAGTGGTGAAAGCAGATATGCCGATTGGATTGCCGTTGATTGGGGCACCTCCAACATGCGGGCTTGGGCGATCCGGGATGGCGCGGTTTTGGCCGAGGGGCGTTCGGACAAGGGCATGGGGTCTTTGACACCGGACGCTTTCGAGGTCGCGCTTTTGGAAGTGATCGAGCCGTGGCTGGGACAACACCGCGTGCCTTTGGTCGCTTGCGGCATGGTCGGGGCGAAGCAAGGGTGGTGCGAGGCGGCCTATGCCAAAGTGCCCTGCCCGCCTGTCGGATTGGGCGCTGTGCGGCCTGAGGTGAAAGACCCCCGCATTGACGTGGCCATTCTGCCCGGGTTGTCGCAAGATGAACCAGCCGACGTAATGCGGGGCGAAGAAACCCAGATCGCCGGATATCTGGCGAAAGACCCCGAGTTCGACGGTGTTTTGTGTCTGCCCGGTACGCATACCAAGTGGGTGCAAATCTCGGCGGGCGAAGTCGTCAGTTTCCGCACCTTCATGACCGGTGAATTGTTTGCGCTGATTTCAAAGCAATCCGTCCTGCGCCATTCGGTTGGGCAGGGCTGGGATGCGGACGCCTTTGAAACCGCTGTGACTGATGCGATGTCGCGCCCAGAAGCGATGGCCAACCGGTTGTTCACGCTGCGCGCTGAAGGGCTTTTGAACGACCTTGGACCCGAAGCCGCCACCGCCCGCCTGTCCGGTCTGTTGATCGGGGCTGAACTGGCCGCCGCCCGTCCCTATTGGCTGGGCCAGAGCATCATCTTGATTGGCGCGCCCAAACTTGCCGCCCATTACGCCACCGCTCTTGCCTTGCAAGGGGCGGTGACAGACACTGCCGACGCGACAAAAACAACACTGGCGGGCCTGACCGCCGCTTACGCCCGACTGAAGGACATGCCATGAGCCGCCCCCTGATCGCCATCCTCCGCGGGATCGACCCTGACGAAGCCGTTTCGGTCGCTGAAACCCTGCTGGACGCCGGGATTGACCGGATCGAGGTGCCCTTGAACTCGCCCTCGCCGTTTTCGTCCATCGAAGCCATGGTGAACGCCGTGGGCGACAGTGCATTGATTGGCGCCGGCACAGTCTTGACGGCGGATGATGTGGGACGCGTCAAAGACGCCGGCGGCGCGTTGGTCGTTTCGCCCAACTGCGATGAAGACGTGGTCCGCGCCACCAAAGCGGCTGACATGCAAAGCTTTCCGGGTGTTTTGACCCCATCTGAGTGTTTCGCGGCAATGAAGTACGGCGCGGACGGTTTGAAGGTTTTTCCCGCGTTCCAGATGGGCACCGAGGGCTTGAAAGCCTTACGCGCCGTTCTGCCTGCCGAAACCCAAGTTTACATGGTCGGCGGCGTTGGTCCCGAAAACTTTGGCGATTGGCTGCGTGCCGGGGCTAATGGGTTTGGGCTGGGGTCTTCGCTTTACAAACCCGGCATGGCCTTAAGCGAGATTGCGGAAACCGCCAAAGCCTCGGTCGCGGCATGGGAAGCCTTTCAGCGGTGAGCGAGGTCTATGATACGACCTCGTGCGAATTGGGCGAAGGGCCACTTTGGCACCCGTTGCGCGAACAATTGTTCTGGTTCGACATTCTGAACTCGCGTCTGTTGACCCGCGAAGGCGGCAAGACTCGGGCAGTGCAGTTTGACGAAATCGTCTCGGCTGCAGGATGGGTCAGCGATCATGAACTGTTGATCGCTTCCGAGCGCCGGTTGATCCTTTATGATGTGGATCGGGACCGCAGCGAGGATGTGGAAGGGTTGGAAGCTGACGACAAAACGACCCGGCCTAACGATGGACGAGCAGACCCTTGGGGCGGGTTCTGGATCAGCACCATGTCGAAAGACAAAGATACGGGCGCGGCGCGCATTCACCGCTACTACCAAGGCAAGCTGACGCCCTTGATCCAAGACCTGACGATCCCGAACGCCATCTGTTTCGCGCCGGACCGGTCCTGCGCCTTTTACGCCGATACGGTCACCGGCAAGGTCATGCGCCAACCTTTGGAAGGGGCGGACGGCTGGCCCGAAGGCGAAGCAGAAGTCTTTCTGGACCTGACCGACGAAGGGCTGCACCCCGATGGGGCCGTTGTCGATAAGGCGGGCAACTTCTGGAATGCTCAATGGGGCGCGTGGCGGGTGGCCTGCTATTCACCAAAGGGCGAGGCGATTGGCAAAGTGTCCTTCAATGCTGCCCATACGTCTTGTCCTGCCTTCGGGGGTCCGGGCCTGACAACGTTATTCTGCACCTCGGCGCGCGAAAACCTAAGCGATGAAGACGCGGCCAAATCTGACCAACACGGGATGACCTTCGCCTTCCCCGAAACCGGGCGCGGACAGGCCGAACATCAGGTCTTGCTTTAGGATTGCGGCAGACGCGTCTTTGCATCGACAGTAAAAAAGAACGGGACCGACGGGTCTCGGTCGGCAATTTCGTCAGGGATCGTATCTGGACCGAAGTAATGCACGTTTGCCCCAAAGAACGTGGCCATGCGCGATAGTTTTTGCAGCTTGCGTGAGGTGATTTTGGCAAAGAGCTCGGTATGGTCAGGATCGAATTTCAACTGCGCTATCCTGGACCTGTGCCATGCAACACTGCTCGCATGGGCCGCAGCCACACCGGGCAACGCCAAGAGGCGGGCCTTTTCGGCAGCGACCTTTGTGGCGTGGCGCAGGATCGAGGTTTCGTCTTCGGCATTGTGGTTCATCCGAAACCAGTAGGCCGCACCTTGATCCCGGTCGACATGGTTCACACGTCCCCTGTCCCGCTTGACCAAAAAGCTTTCCGCCGAACGCACCGCATAATGGTTCAGCGTCACCAGATCATACCCCCAATTCGCCTTTGAAACCCGCCAGCACGCCCGCCAAGTGTTGGGCGGAATGTCCTTGCCGCGCCCATCGACCCAACGGATATGACTTTGGGTCGCGGTTTGAAGCCCCTTGGGCCGATGCACACCCAAACGACGAAACAGCCCGGCATTGCGGTAAAGCGATTTGAACGCCCAAGCCTGTAAGGGACGCGAGGCATATGCCGGAGCAGCTTGAGTAAACTGTTCGGTTACAGGTTGATCTTCGAATACCGTTCGGTCCGCGTTTCCGAACAAGCGCCACGGCATTGAGAATACATGGGCGTGGGGGGCGGCTTCCAACAAATCGGGAATGCGACCCTCGCCCACATGGATGTTGATGTATTCGTCCACATCCAGCGTCAAAAGCCAGTCGGCGTCTTGCACCACCGGTTCGTCTTCGGCAGCCCGGAAGGCCGCATATTGCGGCACTTTTCCCATGTCACGGTAGGCATTGTCGCGCCGCGTCACGCCCGCTTCGCTTAACAGATCAAGAAGCGCTTCCGTCCCGTCTTCGCAATCGTTGGTGTAAACCAGATGCTGATCGACCCCGATGGCGCGGTTGTGGGCGATCCAGTCCAAGATGAACGGCCCTTCATTCTTCATCGCCGTCACAACTGTCACCCGGCCATTTTCCGGACGCGGCGCAATCGGTTTGGGCTGAGGCAGGCGGATCGGATTTGCCGCGAAAGCGCGGGACATCTCTTCGAGCAAGGCAGGCTCTTCCACCAAGTCCGCCTTCCGGACCAACCGATTGACCGGCACGCCCGGAAACGCCACGCCGACCGCGCGGCGAAACGGAAAAGGAGCCGCATCCAGAAGAGGCGCGCCACCGACACGCACAGGCTTCCAAACACTGGCATCTGGCAAGGCCGCCGGAACGGTTCCCCATGTGGAAAGCCAACGTCTTTCCTGCCGCCGCAACGCGATGTGATCGCTGTGCGGCGCAGGCCGGTCCTGACGAAGCCGCCATGGATAGCACTCCAACCCATGACCCAAAACCACATGCCCGGCCGCCTTTTGCACCCGCGCAAAGGCAGAGCTTGCGCTGTCAGGTTGCAGCACATCGGGAATATCCAGAAAGATCACGGCGCGGGCTTGGGACAGAAACCGGCGACGCAACAGCTCGTAAAGCACCAGTTGTCCCAGCGGCGCATGCCAAGGGTCCACGGGCGGCATCTCGCGTTTCGGCGCGGCAGGCGCAAGGCCGGGGTGGCGGGCATCCGGGCCGCCAGCCATACCCAAAGGCGTGTCGGCATTCACGACGACGACCGGCAACTTGAGGTTATGTTGCGCAAGCTCATCCGCAAAGTCAGACACGGGCGGCGCCCGGTCAAAAATCAAAGCCGCGTCAGCTTCGTGATGGGCGCTGTGATAGACCAACCAATCCCGCACCGCGCCTGCCCGCTCGCCATTTCGAAAGGCAACCAGTGTGTTCATGCCCGCGAAAAAGGACGTCTCGTCCGTGTCGGCCGCGATTTCCTCGGATGCAGGGAAAATCGCCAATAGACTTTGACCCACAGGCCGCAACCCAACGACCCGGCCTTCCCAAGCCGTCTTTAAACGGTCCAGACCAGTGCCTGAAGGCACTCCGACAAAGGTGCGCGCCCCGGCCTGCACAGCCCCGACACACTCCACGCCATTGACCCTGCGACGGCGGATCATGCGGGTTTCAACGGGCATCAAATGATCTCGGTACGTGGCAAGCCGGCGATGGCATCTAAGTCTTCGGCGAAGCGTTGCTCCATCAGCGTCACGGTGATTTTTTCGATCCCCAAACGCTGCTCGATGTCTTCGGGCGATGGTGAGCGGGCGAAGGAGGTGTACAAATCCTCCAACACCGCATCCTCTGGTGCCCCCGACGCCACCATCCGGTCCAAAACCGCGCCGCCTGTTTCCGAAACGAACTGCCGAAGTAACCAAAAAGGATCGGAAATAGTCGAGACCCGATCGCCGAACAGCCGCTCTAAGACCTCGCCCGAGCGCAGCGCCATTCCGCGTGGCGTCAACACCAATATGTCACAACCATCCATTTTATCCGACACATGACGCGCCAGATCCGTCCAGCCCAAGTCAAACAGGTCTTCCCAGCCAGCAGCGCGCACACGGGCTTCCAGACGCTCGGAACCGGACGATAAGAACAGATGATGCAAAGGTTCAACCACAAGTACAACTTGGCAAGGTCCGGTGATTTTTCGGATCGGCCCCAAGGACTCTTCAACGCCCGGAAAGAAAGCGCGCTTGGCATAGGCCGCTTCGGGCGGACCAAAGATGTTGAGCGCAGAAAGAACCGCAGGGCGCGGAATGGTTTCGCGGTCAAAGTCTGCGCGGCGTTCGCGAAAAGGCCGCTCGCTGGTCATCAGACGTCGCAACAATGGGGATGCCGCACGTGTTGGCAAAGCTCGCACGCCAATCTTCGCAAGTCCTTTGCCCGCGTGCCGGATAAAGGTGTTCAAGTGCAAAGCCCCGGCGCTTTGTGGCCCGAAAATCAGTGTAAGGTCGCCCGTCATCCGCCCCAAAATTCGCTATGACATTCCCAGTGCCAATCGACCCCATCCGCCACTATCGACCAAGCCCTTGGAACATCGCGTTTCATCGCGACCATCCTCGCCCGAATGCAAAACAGCGTCCAGCCCAGTTTGACCCAATCGCGGCCCCAAGGGCAGACAAAACATCATGTGCGTCCGGAACGGACGCTCAATTGGATCGCTCTGGTCTGCTTACCCCATCGAGGGCTGCATGAAACCGATACCGGCGCCTGTCGCGTCGATGATGATGGCGAATTTCCCAACACCGGGTACATCGAAAGCCGGGCGAATGATCTTGCCGCCCGAGGCTGTGCTGGTCGCAACGCTTTCGTCGATGTCATCTACGCCAAAGTAGGTCATCCAATGCGCCGGAACCTCTTCCAATCCGGGCATGCCCGTGATGTCAAAAATGCCAGCGACCATGTCATCGCCCAGTTTGGCCGAGGTATAATCGCCCTCACCCCCCGGGATTGGCGAGGTCTCAAAGCTCCATCCACAGACCGCAGCGTAATAGGCTTTTGCCCCGACCACGTCGCGGGTGTTCAACTCGTTCCAAATCACTCTTCCATGAAAATCAGACATCTCGGCTCTCCTTGCTGAACCTCTTGGCTAACACAAAGCCTTACATCCCACCAAACGCGCTTTCCCCTGCTTCAAGCCCGTGCCAGATTGCTGCCAACACCAAAGGAGCCTGCCAATGCCCATCACCACCTGCATTTTCGATGCCTATGGCACATTGTTTGACGTCGCCGCTGCGGCGCGACTTGCAGCAGAGCAACCGGGGCAAGAAGAACTGGCGGGTGTCTGGCCCCGGCTTGCGACCGACTGGCGGGCCAAACAGTTGCAGTACACATGGCTAAGGGCGATCACCGGGGATCACATCTCGTTCTGGCAAGTCACCGAAGACGGGCTGGACTGGGCGATGGAGGCCAGCGGACTGACCGATCCGGTCCTGCGCGAAACGCTGTTGGCGCTCTATTGGGAGCTTCCGGCCTATCCAGAAGTGCCCAAGATGCTTGGGGCCTTGAAGGCAAGCGAATACAAGACGGGCATACTGTCGAACGGTTCCCCCGACATGTTGGAAGGCGCAGTCCAATTTGCGGACGTCGGCGATGTTCTGGACGCCGTTCTGTCGGTCGAGGACGTCGGTATCTTCAAACCGGCGCGCGCCGTTTACGACATGGTCGGCGCTCACTTCGGCACTGCGCCCGAAGAGGTGTTGTTCGTGTCTTCCAATGGCTGGGACGCCGCCGGAGCCGCGCAATACGGGTTCACCACGGTTTGGGTCAATCGCGCGGGCGAACCGTTGGATCGACTGCCGGTCCCGCCGACACATGTCTTGTCCGATCTGACCTCCATTCCCGAACTCGCAGGATCGCTCTGATGCCCAAGTTTACCGCCCCTGACGGCGCTCAACTACATTTCACCGACGAAGGCTCGGGCATCTCCGTCCTTGCCCTATCGGGCCTGTCTCGAAACGGCTCTGACTTTAACTATCTGGCCCCGCATCTGCCCAGCGGTGTACGGTTCATTCGGATGGATTATCGCGGTCGCGGCCAATCAGATTGGACCGGGGCCGACACCTACACCATCCCAACCGAGGCGGGCGATGTTCTGGCTTTGCTGGATCATCTAGGGTTGGCGAAAGCCGCTATTCTGGGCACCTCGCGCGGCGGGTTGATCGCTATGGGAATGGCGACCTTTGCAAAGGATCGTCTGAACGGCGCGTGCCTTGTCGACATCGGGCCCGAACTGGCACCCGCAGGCATGGAGACCATTCGCGACTACATCGGAAAGAACCCACCTCAAAAAACCTATGCCGAAGCCTCGGCCATGCGCGCCTCGCTGATTGCCGGGTTTGACGATGTGCCGGGCAGCCGCTGGGATGAAGAAGTGCGCCTGCACTACATCGAAACGCCCGATGGCTTGCAGATCAACTATGACCCGGCCTTGCGCGATGCGGTGCTGGCAACGGCCGAGGCTGACCTGCCCGATCTGTGGCCCATGTTCGATGCGTTATCCGACTTGCCCTTGGCCTTGGTGCGCGGTGCAAATTCCGAACTTCTGGCCAAAACCACCGCCGACGAAATGGCCCGTCGCCGTCCAGACATGCTGCGCGTTGATGTGCCCGGGCGGGGGCATGTGCCGTTTCTGGATGAACCCGAGGCATTGGACATTATCCACCGCTGGATCGGGCAATTGACATGAACTTTGAGCGGATCATGGCGGCGGCAGAACGGTTGCAAGGGCATGCCGTGCGCACGCCTTTGTTGAACGCCCCGCTTCTGGACGAATTTGCCGGACGGCGCATTTTTGTCAAACCCGAATGTCTTCAAAAGACCGGATCGTTCAAATATCGTGGTGCTCGGTCAGCCATCTCGGCCCTGCCGCCCCCGCAACGCAAACAGGGTGTGATCGCTTTTTCGTCAGGCAACCACGCCCAAGGCGTTGCACTGTCTGCCCGGGAAATGTCCCTGCCCGCCGTGATCATCATGCCGGGCGATGCACCCGCCCAGAAGATCAACAACACCCGCGCATACGGGGCCGAAGTCGTGCTGTATGACCGTGCGAATGAAGACCGGGATGCCATTGGGGCGAAGCTTGCAAAAGAACGCGGCCTGACCCTGATCAAGCCCTTCGACAACGAAGACGTCATCGCCGGGCAAGGCACCTGCGGGCTGGAGATTGCCGCGCAAGCTGCCGAGGTCGGAGTGTCGAACGCAGATGTCCTGATCTGTTGCGGCGGCGGGGGTTTGACCTCGGGTATCTCCCTGGCTTTAGAGAGCAAAGCCCCCGGTTTGCGCCCGCGACCCGTGGAACCGGAAGGGTTCGACGATGTGGCGCGTTCCATTGCAACCGGCGAAAAACAAGTGAACGCGCAAATGTCCGGCTCGATCTGCGACGCCATCCTGACGCCCTCACCCGGCGATCTGACCTATCCGATCATCAAGCGCCTCTGCGGCCCCGGGCTTGTCGTAACCGACGACGAGGCCCTGCGCGCCATGGCCTTGGCTTTCAGTCGTTTGAAACTGGTGCTGGAGCCCGGCGGCGCAGTTGCACTGGCCGCTGCTCTGTTTCACACGGAAGGCGACGGCGATATCATCGCGGTGGCCTCGGGCGGCAATGTGGACAGCGCAGTTTTTGAAACCGCCTTGTCTCGGTTCGCGACGTCTGATTGAAGCGAAGGAACGAAAGCGCCGCATACGTCACGTCAGGAGACCTCGGCATGAATATATATCAAAACAACAACATCGCCCTGCACTACCGCGAAGACGGCGACCCGAAAGGTGCGCCCGTGGTCTTTGCCAATTCGCTTGGAACGGACCTGCGGCTTTGGGACAAAGTGCTGCCTTTGCTTCCTGCAGGGCTGCGGTTGATCCGGTACGACAAGCGCGGCCACGGGCTGACAAGCACGCCGCGCCCGCCTTACGCAATGGGTGCCATCATCAGTGACATCGAAGGTCTGCTGGATCATTTGAATGTGCGCGATGCCGTCGTCGTTGGCTGCTCTGTTGGTGGCTTGATCGCCCAAGGCCTGGCCGTGAAACGGATGGATCAGGTCCGGGCCATCGTCCTGTCAAACACAGGCGCAAAAATCGGCACGAAAGAGATTTGGGACGACCGGATTGCCGGTGTGGAAAAAGGCGGCGTTGAATCCTTGGCCGATGCCGTGATGGAGCGGTGGTTTTCCAAAGACTTCCGCGCCGATCCCGAGATGATCGGCTGGCGCAACATGCTGATCAGCACGCCGGACGCGGGCTATGCGGGCGTGTCTGCGGCGATTTCGGGCACGGATTTCATCACCCCGACATCGGGCCTGACCTTGCCAACGCTGGCCATCGCTGGCAGCGAAGACGGTGCAACACCGCCTGATCTGGTCCGCGAAACCGCCGGTCTGATCAAAGGCAGCCGGTTCGAATTGATCCGAGGGGCCGGGCATTTGCCGATGGTCGAGAAACCGCAAGAGTTCGCTGATCTCTTGTCGGGCTTCCTGAAAGACATCGCCCATGTGTGATCTGACCTAAAACGATGGCGCACTTCGTTTTTGTCCATGGCGCATCCCACGGGGCATGGTGCTGGCGGAATGTCTTGCCAAGGCTTGCAGCACTTGGACATACCGGTCAGGCCATTGATCTGCCGGGTCATGGGCCAAACGAGGTGCCGCGCGATGACGTGACCTTGGCCCAGTATCGCGACGCAGCATTGTCTGCGGTCACGCCCGATACGATCTTGGTCGGGCACTCGCTAGGCGGGCTGACCATCACGCTGGCGGCAGCGCATCAATCGGATCAACTGCGCGCACTTGTCTATGTCGCAGCTTTCGTGCCGGACCCGGGCATGCGGTTTATCGACTTCAGAAAAGAAGCCGTCAGCCCCGACGTGGACCGTGTGTCTTATCGCGAAGGTGGTCTGTCCCATGTCCACAAAGACACGGCAGCCGAGGTTTTTTACAATGACTGCGGCCCTGAAGATCGCGCCTTCGCCCTCGACCACCTGACGCCTCAGCCGATATCCGTTATGACCGAGCGCTTGGAGTTCACACCTCCAACAACGCCCCGACATTATGTCATGTGCACGCGCGACCGGGTCGTCCTGCCCGCTTATCAAACCCGCGTCTCCACCGGTTGGCCGGATGATACGATTCATCGACTTGAAACCGACCATTCACCGTTTTTCTCGGACCCGGATGGCCTTGTTGCCGCATTGGATGCTATTGCAGAACAGTGACTTAGAAAGGCCCAACCATGCCCGCGTCTCCGACTGACAGCACGATTTACGGCAAACTCTTTGGTGATGCTGAAGTGGGGGCTTTGTTCACCGACAGCGCCGAAGTGCGGGCAATGATGTTGGTCGAAGGCGCTTTGGCCAAGGTACAAGGGGCCTTGGGCCTGATCCCCGAAGTCTCGGCAGCGGCCATTCACCGCGCGTCGATGGAGTTGCAGATCGACCCGGGTGGGCTGGGGACAAGCGTTGCGTCCAATGCGGTCCCGGTTCCGGGGTTGGTCGCCGCATTTCGCGAAGGCATGCAGGCGCCAGAGCACGCCAGCTGGGTGCATTGGGGTGCGACCAGTCAAGACATTATGGATACCGGTCAGGCGCTACGGCTGCGTCAAGCTCTGACAATCATCGATGGTCGCCTTGAACAGGCAGTCGCATGTCTGGGCGGCTTGGCAGACCAACATGCAACACAACCTATGGTCGCCCGCACCTATGGTCAGGCGGCGGTCGTCACCTCGTTCGGTGCGGTCGTCGCCAGTTGGGGAGCCCCGCTTTTGCGGCAACGGAATCGTTTGAATGCTGTGCGATCAGATGTCGAATGCGTCAGCCTGTCGGGCGCGGCGGGCACTCTGTCGGCCATGGGCAACGAAGGCCCCAAAGTGCGCATGGCCTTGGCCGAGGCCTTGGGGCTAAGCGACCCCGGTGCCAGTTGGCACAGCACCCGCGACGGTATTGCTGCCTTGTCGTCTTGGCTAACCGGCGTGGCCGGAAGCCTTGGCAAGATGGGCGAAGACATTTTGATCCTGACCCAATCTGGCATCGACGAAGTGACATTGGCCAGCGGTGGCGGGTCGTCAACCATGCCGCAAAAGTCGAACCCCGTTCTGCCATCGGCGCTTGTGGCCATCGCACGCCAGACCGTCGGTTTAAACAGCGTGCTGCAATCCGCGCTGCCCCACAGACAGGAACGCGATGGCGCCGCGTGGTTGTCAGAATGGCTCAGCCTTGCGCAAATCGTGATCCTGACCGCGCGCGCCGTCGCATTGGCACATAAGATCGGCGAAGGTCTGTCGCCCAAAACTGACCAAATGGAGCGCCACATCGACGCCACAGGCGGCATGATCTTTGCCGAGGCTTTGAGTTTCGCCTTAACAGCAACGATGCCCCGTCCAGATGCGCAGGCGGAAACCAAAAGGCTGATCACGCAGGCAAAAGCGGCGGGTCAGACCTTGCACGACGTGGCGAAGGACGCCCACCCTAACCTCGACCACGCGAAAATTTTCCAACCGATTGAACAACTTGGCACCGCCCCAGCCGAAGCGCGCAGTTTTGCAACGGCCGCCGCGCCCGAAAACTGAACCAATCAGTTCAGTATTTGCTTCCCTTAAGACGGTTCCAAGCCTAGGAAGACCCGATGGACCGGACGATTGTCTTCATATTGATCACCTTGGTGCTGGATGCCATGGGCTTTGGCCTGATCATGCCGGTTATGCCTGCGCTCTTGCGTGAAATCGGCGACATCCCCTTGTCCGATGCGGCGCTTGTTGGCGGCGTCTTATCTACGGTTTTTGCCGTCATGCAGTTTCTCTGCGGCCCCCTGATCGGCTCGATCTCAGATCGGTTCGGACGACGGCCCGTTTTGCTGGGGTCGCTGTTTGTGATGGCGGTGGACTATATCATCATGGCGCTGGCCCAGACGTTCTGGCTGTTGTTCCTCGGTCGCGTGATCGGAGGCGTCACGGCTGCCACGCAATCAACCGCCACAGCTGTGATCGCCGACATCTCAAAGCCCGAAGAAAAGGCTGCCCGCTTTGGTTTGGTCGGCGCAGCTTTCGGTCTGGGCTTTGTGCTTGGGCCAATGATCGGCGGCATTTTGGCCGAATACGGCACCCGCGCACCGTTTTACGCCGCAGCCGCCCTAGCCGCCGCCAACATGACCTTCGGCTATTTCGTGATGCCCGAAACCGTCACAGATCGCACCCGCCGGGCGTTCACATGGAAACGCGCCAACCCGCTTGGCGCTTTCGCCCACGTCAGCCTGAACCCGCAGGTTCGCCCGTTTCTGTTGATGTTCTTCCTCTACCAGATCGCATTCTTCGTCTATCCGGTCATCTGGTCCTACTTCACCACCGCCCGTTTCGGTTGGAGCGAAAGCACAATCGGACTGTCCTTGGCCGCCTTCGGTCTGTCGATGGCCATCGTGCAAGGCGGGTTGATCCGTTTCATCCTCAGATGGTTCGGAGATCGTGGCACGGTTCTCTACGGCCTGATCTTCAACACCTTCGCCTTCGTTGTGCTGGCCTTGGTGACCGAAGGCTGGATGGCCCTGTTGTTCACACCCATCACAGCCTTAGGGGCCGTGGTCATTCCCGCCTTACAGGGCATTTTGTCGAAAATGACCGCCGATGACAGCCAAGGCGAGCTACAAGGCGTTCTTTCGTCGATCTCGGCCCTTGGCATGATTTTGTCACCGTTGCTGATGACCACAGTCTTTGCGTGGTTCGCGGCAGAAGACGCAGCCATTTTCCTTCCCGGTGCGCCATTTCTGGTCTCAGCCCTGCTGATGCTGGTTTGCATGGCGGTCTTCGTGCCTACGCTGCGCCGAAAGCAGGCGTAAACACACCGATCTCTGTCGTTTTCCGGCTTGCTCTGCGGCCTTGAACACCGCAGCCTGACAAAAAACCCGGAGCCTCCAATGACCCGCATTCGCGCCGCTGTCTGTCGTACATTCAACGAACCCCTTCAGATCGAAACGCTGGACATGGCCCCACCAGCCCCCGGTGAAGTTGAGGTGACCCTGAAGGCCTGTGCGATTTGCCATTCCGACATTGCCTTTGCGAACGGAGCATGGGGCGGTCACTTGCCTGCGGTTTATGGACATGAAGCGGCCGGGGAAATCACAGCATTGGGCGCAGGCGTTACGGGCGTTGCCTTGGGCGACCGGGTGATTGTGACGCTGATCAAATCCTGCGGGTCCTGCCCCAGTTGCGGGAAGGGTCTGCCTGCCATCTGTGGGACGGCAACAGCCGCCGCCCCCTTGGCCACACCTGACGGCGAAGAGGTGCACCGCGCCATGTACTGCGGCGCCTTTGCCGAAAAGACGACCGTCGACGCCAGCCAGATCGCCGCCATCCCCGATGAGATACCTTACGATGTTGCTTCGTTGTTGTCCTGCGGCGTGATCACTGGCGTGGGTGCCGTGGTGAACGCGGCCAAGTTGCAACCGGGCGAAGACGTTGTGATCATCGGCGCGGGCGGCGTTGGTTTGAATGCCATTCAGGGCGCACGCTTGGCGGGCGCAGGCCGGATCGTTGCTGTCGATCTGGTGGCAGAAAAGCTGGAAGACGCCAAAACCTTCGGTGCGACCAACGGCGTTTTAGTGGGTGATGGCGACCCAACCGCAGCAGTGAAAGCCCTGTTGGGTAAGGGCGCGGATGCTGTGTTTGTCACCGTTGGGGCCACCCGCGTCTTCAATTCCGCCCCGGACTATTTGGCCGCCGGGGGTCGCGTTGTTCTGGTTGGCATCCCACCCTCTGGCGACTTGGCCACCTATGCGCCCGACGTCGTGTCCAGCGCAGGACAATCCCTGATCGGCACCAAAATGGGCAACACCGTGCTGTCGCGCGACATCCCATGGCTAACCGAATTATATCTGCAGGGGCGCCTGAAACTGGACGAATTGATCTCGGCGCGCTGGAGCCTGGATCAAATCAACGAAGCGATTGCCGACACCAAAACCGGGGCAGCGCGGCGCAACGTGATTATGTTCGACTAGATACGACCTTGCCGTGAGCATGTCAGCCGTCTTTGAACTCATACATGACAAGACCTTCCGTCTCATCCGCCTTCAGTTTGCGATAAAGATTTCGCGCCGGTGTGTTGTCCCCGTCGGCAGCCAACCAGATGTTCTCGCATCCCCTGTCACGCGCAAGATCAATGATCCGTTCAATGAGTCGCGTTGCGATCCCCTGTCGGCGGAATGCGTCACTGACCCCGACTTCGTTCACAAAAAAACCAACAGGTTTGTCCGGATGCATCACAACCGTTCCGCTGGCAAATCCGACAACTTCGCCCGCAGACAATGCCACGACCAACTCGTTGACCCGCGTTGCAAGGAACGCATAAGCCCATGTGGGATCAACCGGGTTGTCAAAGACACCCTTGGCCACACGATCCAGAATATGCGCATCCTCTGGACCAAGGTTGCGAATAGTGATTGGCTGCCCCAGCATAACCCACCCTTAGTCATAGGAGACGTTTCAAGGTGAAACTCGCTGATCTTGACGTGATTGTCACGTCCCCTCCGGCCCCGGGATGGGGTGGGCGATATTGGATACTTGTCAAGGTGACCACGGACACCGGAATTACGGGCTGGGGCGAGTGTTATGCCTCGACCATCGGCCCCAAAGCGATGGAACACGTGATCCGCGATGTCTTCGAACGCTACTTTCTAGGCGAGGCGCCATCGGACATCGAACGCCTGTTCCGGCGGGTCTATTCCAGCGGCTTCACGCAGCGGCCCGACTTGACGGTGATGGGCGCATTTTCCGGTCTTGAAATCGCCTGTTGGGATATTTTGGGCAAGGATCGCGATTGCCCGGTTTGGGAACTGATCGGCGGTCGAATGAACGACCGGGTTCGCGCCTATACCTATCTTTACCCGATGGAACATCACGCCCTGCCCGCCTTCTGGGGCGATGCGGATATGGCCGCCGAAACCGCTGTTTCATTGGTGGATCAGGGATACACAGCGGTCAAATTTGACCCCGCAGGGCCTTATACCATGCGCGGCGGGCATCACCCGTCGCTTTACGACATCGAAACTTCGGCCAAATTCTGCGCCCGCATTCGCGACGCCGTCGGTCCCCGCGCCGATCTCTTGTTCGGCACCCATGGTCAGTTCACACCCGCCGGGGCCATTCGCATGGCCCGCGCGATTGAGCCATTTGATCCGCTTTGGTTCGAAGAACCCGTTCCCCCAGATGCACCCGAAGCGCTTGGCAAGGTTGCAGCCGCAACTTCCATTCCCGTCGCGACCGGAGAGCGCCTGACAACACGCGTCGAGTTCGCCGCCGCCTTAGACGCAGGCGCCGCGATTTTGCAACCAGCCCTTGGCCGCGCGGGCGGCATATGGGAAGGCAAGAAGATCTCGGTTCTGGCCGAAGCAAAGGGCGCGCAGATGGCGCCGCATCTTTATGCCGGTCCGATTGAATGGGCCGCGAACATTCATCTTGCGGTCTCGATCCCGAACCTGCTGATCGCCGAAACCATCGAAACCCCCTTTCACGACGCCTTGATCAAGGGCAGCATTCGTATCGAAAACGGTTTCATCCCCGCCCCAACACAGGCCGGACTGGGCATTGATGTGGATGAAGACCTTGCCCGGGCAAACCCATACATGGAGGATGGATTGCACCTGCAAATGCAAGACGATCCGCCGCGCTACGATCAGGCTCAACTGTTCGAAGGCGGCGCGCCCGGCAAGGACTAACCCCCTCGACCGCTACACGCCCATGTTGTGGCGGTGCATACCGATGGCCGCGTCCACATCATCAAACCAAGCCGCTTGTCCGTCTTCCATCACAACGGCCGCATCACAAACCCGTTTCAAAAACCCCAAAGAATGAGACACGACAACGGCACTGCGCCCCGTTAACCGCTCACTCAAAGCCGCCTCGCATTTCTCGCGGAAGGCCGCATCCCCAACGGCTGTCACCTCGTCGATCAAGTATGTGTCAAAGGATATCCCCATGGACAAAGCAAACGCCAGTCGGGCGCGCATACCTTGGCTGTAACTTCGAACCGGCGCACGAAAATGCGACCCAAGCTCGGCATAGCTTTCGACAAAACCCGCCAGTTGATCACTGTCCACCCCATAAATACGCGCCACGAAACGCGTATTTTGCAAACCCGTCAGATCGCCGTGAAACCCACCGGCAAAGCCAACAGGCCACGAGACCTGACCTTCGATCAAAACTTCACCAGATGACGGACGCATCGTCCCGGCCATCATATGCAACAAACTGGATTTTCCAGCCCCGTTGCGCCCCAGCAAAGCCACCACTTTTCCGGTCGGAAAGGACAAAGTCAGATCGTCAGCGACCCGCGTTTCCACGCCAGCGTTGTAAAAAGACTTGGTGACGTTGATCAGCCGGATCATCGCCGATCCCGCGCCGAGTAGTAAATCAAAACGCCAATGCCCCAGACCGCCATCAAGACGAACGCGGTGATCGCTAACAGCTCATAGGTCTTGGGGAACTTCGACGCCTCGGCCAGTGTCGGACGGATATAGGCCGCCAGATATCGGCTTTTGCGCCGCGCTTCGGCCAGCGCCTGATCATAGGTCGCAAGCGCCGCAGTATAAGCTTGCTCGGCAAATTGCCGGTCGACGGCAAGACGTTCGAATTCGGCCAAAAGCGTCGCATAATCTTCGCCAGTATCACTGCCCCCCCCGACGCCCAACTTGCGCCGTTCCTCGGCAATGCGCACTTCGATCACTTCAATACGCCGGTTCGCTTGTGTGATCCGGGGATCACTGGCCCGCGTACTTTCCCGCAGCAAATCGGCGCTGATCAAGGCTTCTGCCAATTGCTGCTCCAACGTAGACAAAAGCCCCATCTGCCCCTGCAAATCCGCAGTTGGGTCCACGATTTGGGTCCGCGAGCGAAAGGCTGTCATCGCTTCGCGTGCGGCTTTCAGTCGTTCCACGGCCAACTCAACCTCGGCCTTGGCAAACGCGATCGTGTCGGACTGGGCAATCGCGGAAAGATCGTCAATCAGACGTGCGCTTTCCTCGAAAATAGCAGTCGCGATGGCTTGGGCATCCTCTGGCGCAAAGGCCAGAACCCGCACTTCGATCAATTCCGTTGACGTGTCATAGGAAATCCGAACAGCACGCGCCCAGTAATCCACCAAATCCTCAATCGTGCCGCCAGGATCATAGGCAAAGACTGGATCACGCGTTGGCTTTGAGAACATTTGCGAAATCCCCAGCTGGTCTTCCAGCGCAGCCACCATTTCCTGACTTTGGATGTATTCGTAAAGGATGTCGCTGTCCGATGATCCGGTACCGGCCACATCGGCAATGCCACCAAACAGTTCAATCGGAGAGGCAACCTCCTCCTTGCGCACCGAAAAACCGACGGTGGATGAAAACTGATCCACCGCCACGGCCAAAAGATACCAAAGCGTAAAGCAAAACGGCAGCATGACCCCAAGCGTGAAGCTGCCCAGAATCCCAACATGACGTCCGCGAGGTCGTGCGGGGCCCGCCGGAGGGCGCAGGATCGTCAGGCGAACAGGTGGCTCGATTTCGTTAGGCAGCGCCATGGCATTCTCCACGTTGAGGATTTTGCAAGACCTTGGTCGTACCCATTACGCCATGCAGGTTTCCGAGGGATTGACACAGGCGCATCGCGCCACGGTTTCGACCACACCGCGCCGTTTCGGCTCTGTCCGGTCGGTGTTTGCCTTGATGTTGCGCGAGATGGTGACGACCTATGGCCGCTCTCCGGGTGGCTATCTTTGGGCCGTTCTGGAACCCGTGGCCGCCATTGCGCTTTTGTCCTTTGCCTTTTCGCTGGCCTTCCGGTCGCCAACTTTGGGCATCAGTTTCCCTTTGTTTTACGCCACCGGATATTTGCCCTTCATGCTGTTTCAGGACGTGTCCTTGAAGACGGCCACGGCGATCCGGTTTTCGCGCCCACTTTTGAATTTCGGGGCGCTGACGTTGATCGACGTCATCGCTGCGCGTTTCTTGCTGAACCTGTTGACCCATCTTTTCGTCGCAATTTTGGTGTTCACCGGTCTGTTTCTTCTGTTCGAAACCCGCGCCAGCCTGTCGTTTCCAATCGTCGCAGGGGCCTTCGGTCTGGCGGCAGTGATGGCCGCGGGTGTCGGGTTGATGAACGCGTACTTGTTCTTGGCCTTCCCGGCTTGGGAACGGCTGTGGCAGGTCGCATCGCGACCCTTGTTCATCATGTCGGGCGTGTTCTTTGTGTTCGAGGATTTGCCGCACGAGATCAGTGACTTTCTTTGGTTCAATCCGTTGTTTCACATCACCGGCGAAATGCGCCGGGGTTTCTATCCGACCTATGCCGGTGACTACATATCGGCGGTGTTCGTCGCGGGTCTTGGGTTAGGCTTGGGATGCTTCGGGCTTCTTTTGTTGACGCGACATGCAGATGGGTTGGTCCACAAATGACGCGCAATATTAAGGAATTCGTTAACCAAGCCCGATCCATGCGCACCAACGGATTTCCCGGCGACATGGGCGAAGATCACGTTTGCATCTTGCTGGGGTTATTTAACGGCGCTGACATGCTTGGCGCACAGTTGGACAGCCTTTCCGCGCAAAGTCATAAAAATTGGTCGCTGATCGTTTCAGACGACGGCAGTCAGGACAACTCGGTCAACATCGTGGGCGCCTTCGCCGCCGAACACGCGACGGGCAGAACCTGGATGGCCCGGGGCCCTGGGAAAGGGTTCGCTGCGAACTTTCTAAACCTTGCCTGCCTCGCTGGCCCAATGGTGCCTTTCGCAGCCTTTTGCGATCAGGATGACGTTTGGCTGCCGCACAAAATCGCGCGTGCCCTGTCGCATCTGCACATGGTTCCAAGCACGGTGCCCGCTGTTTATGTCAGCCGCACAATAATCTGTAATCAGAACCTTGAAAACACGCGCCCCTCGCTGCTTTTTCACAAACCACCCTCTTTCGAGAACGCGTTGGTCCAAAGCATCGGGGGCGGCAACACAATGGTGTTAAACCGTGCCGCATTGGACATTTTACAGGATACAGCCCCCCGTGCGGCAGGAATAGTTGCGCATGATTGGTGGGTGTATCAGTTGATCTCGGGGGCCGGGGGCCGGGTGATTTATGACAAAACACCGACGGTGCTTTACCGCCAACACGACAGCAACATGATCGGCGCGAACGATACTTGGCGTGCACAATTTTTACGGGTGAGGCGCTTGCTTGAAGGTCAGTTCCAGACTTGGAACACCGCCAACATGACCGCGCTGAACCGGGTTCGTCCGTGGTTGACTAAGGATGCTTTGGCGACGCTGGATCAATTTCAAATCGCCCGATCAGGAGGATTGTTCGCGCGACTTGCCGCGCTCTATCGCTCGGGCGTAAAACGCCAAAGGCACCGTGGCACCTTGGCGCTACTGCTGGCAACTGTTCTCAACCGATTGTAGCCTTCGCCGCCTCTAGACCTTTAGTCATCAGCAATAGTTGGAATGCGCCGTTTCAAAGAATGCGCGTCGGCTAAGACGACGAGACAGCGCCCTAGGCTGCATCCTGCAACTTGATCCCCTGCGCCAATGGAGATGTCGCACGGTCCGTGTAACGGACAACAACCTCAGGAACCTCCCCTTGCAACATAGGCTTGCGCTTTGAAACGATCTTTTTACGGAACAGTCGTGATACGGTCATCCACAGAATTCTTGCGTTCAACATCCAACTGCGGCGATCACGATACATCAGATCAAGCCGCGCCTTGATCGGAATACAAAGCTGTCGATAAACCCTGTCCGTTTCCTCGCTGGTTCGGCAAGCCGCCAAAAGACGTTCTTCGCGCGCATGAAGAAAGACAGTGGCAAGTCCGGTGATCCCCGGCGGCGTATCCGCCAACACCTGGCGGTAAAGGTCCGGATAAAGTGCGACGTATCGTGCAAGCGGAGGACGTGGCCCGATGAACCGAATATCACCACGCAGAACATTTAAGATTTGCGGAAGTTCATCCAACCGCGTGCGGCGCAAGATCATCCCAATCCGAGTGATGCGCGCCTTTTGATCGCCACCAAGTGCAGATTGAAGCTCCCCCTCACACGGCGGATTCATGGTTCGAATCTTCAAAAGTAAGAACCTTTGGTCCGCGCTGCGCATACGTTCAGACGAGAAAATAAACGGACGGCCCTGCAAAGGTACCACAATGATGTAAAGCAAGCCCAAAAGGACGAAAACGAAAGGGCACAAGACAAGCGCAAACACTTGATCCCACGAAAACTGCCGAGCCATCCGAAACCTCAATATCGCAATTATTGTTTTTCACTGCTTAGTCCCACTATCGCAGAGACCTATGATGAAAAACTTACTGCAGTCTCGTTTTTCTTGTGAACAAAGTCTTAACCAGCCGAGGTTACCTGCAAGGCATGCAGCACTCACGTTTTGGAAAACTGCCGCGTGCGGCCCGGGCTTTAATCACGCGTCTGTTGGACAAACACGCCGCCGTCAGAACGGATGCTCACCCGATTGGCCACCCCGAAACTCCGGCAGGCTGGGTCGACAAGGTGGCGTGGTTCAAAGACCGGGTTCAGATCGAAGGCCGCTTTTCAAGCGAAGGCCTGACCATTGTGATCGACGGCGGCCCCAAGCGCGACTTTTCAAACTCACCGTTTCACTCCACGCTTCCGCGTCTTGGCGCAAAGGCACGCGTTCAAATTTCATGCACCTCGACCGTCTCAAACGAAACGCTGTACCTTGCCCCGCCCGATCACACGCAAACCGCAACGGCCCGTCACGCCGCGATTCCAAAGGTTCTTCTTCAGATCGCGTCTGAATATCGAAGCATCCTAAAACTTATCTGGACAGCGGACCCCAACGTCTCGCTTGCACTTCGCCAGCGACTGGGGCTGACGGACCGCGTCGAAGGCACTTACATTCCCGCCGGATTGTTCTCAGACACCAAAGTCGCACCGCCCAAGCACCCGCCTGCCATCGTGGTGCCGGTGTTCAATGCACTTGAAGACGTGGACCGGCTGTTATCGACGTTTCCAACAGGTCCCGGATGCGCGCACCATTTGATCTTGGTCGATGATTGCTCCACGGACGCCCGTGTTTCTTCACGACTTGCCGAGTTTACAAACGCGCATGCCGAAACTTGCACCCTTATAAAACACACCGAAAATCTGGGCTTTGTTGCATCCGCCAATGCCGGACTTGACGCAGCACGGCGATTGACATCTGGCCATGTGATCTTGTTGAACTCGGACGCGGTACCGCCAGACAATTGGGTTTCTCGCATCCTGGCCCCCTTCGACAACACCCCAACGATTGCAAGCGTGACGCCAATGTCGAACGCCGCAGAAATCCTGTCGATCCCCAAACCGGGCCAAACGGATTTGCCATTGAACGCAGACATTGCAGCCATTGACGCCGTGGCACAAACACTGGCGCCAAAGCATGCCACGGCCGACATTCCAACGGGCATTGGGTTTTGCATGGCCCTGAACCGACGGTTTTTAACCCGCATCCCAGCATTCGATCCGATCTTCGGGCGCGGGTACGGAGAAGAGGTCGACTGGTGCCAACGGGCCAAGGCCATTGGCGGCAAGCACATCGGGATAGGAACACTGTTTGTGGGCCACCGGGGTGGATCAAGCTTTGGATCAGATGAAAAACAAGCCCGCATTCAAGATGCCAGTCGAACCATTGCTAAGCGATACCCGACGTATGACGGCGACGTTCAAAACTGGTGTCAGAGAGACCCGCTGTCAGCCGCGCGCCTTGTGCTGTCCATCGCATGGTTGGGCACGGCAACGGACAGGGCCATTCCCATTTACTTCGGGCATACTTTGGGCGGCGGGGCAGAAGCGGCTTTGCAGTCCGAGATTTCAGCCGCATTGAACAGCGGTCTTCCAGGTGTGGTTATCATCCGGGTCGGCGGCCCACTGGCGTGGCGGATCGACGTTCAAACCAAAGACCAAACCTTGATCGGGGAAATCTCAAATCAAGCACAGGTTTTGCACCTTTTGCGCCCTCTCAAAAACCGCAAGATCATCTATTCCTGTGGCGTCGGCGCAGCTGATCCAGCGGCTGTTCCTCGGTTTCTATTAAATTTAGTTCAGCCTGGCGTCCCATTCGAAATGCGCCTTCACGATTTCTTTTCCATCAGCCCATCTTGGAATCTTCTTGGATCTGATGGACTGTTCCACGGCGTGCCAGACCACGACACCCGCGAAGCGGCCCATGGTGTTGACGGGAACACGCCCCTTGTCCATCAAGACTGGCGTCTGTTGTGGCGCGCCGTTATTCAGCGGGCGAAAGTGATCACTGCCTTTTCGCAATCCAGCACAGATCTTTTCGCAACCGCCTATCCGGAAGCGCGGTCGCGGATCACGCTTGCCCCACATCAATTGGAACACGTCCCGGCAATCGCCACGACGGGGGGGCAAAATGTCGGAGTCCTCGGCAGCGTAAACCATGCCAAAGGTGGCGCGGTGCTGGTGGGGTTAGGCGGTGTCCTTCGTCAAAGAACCCTGGTTGTGATTGGCGAGCTGGATGGAGCGTTTCACCTTGATACCCCGCACAAGGTCCACGGTCCCTATCGGCAAAGTGACATCACAGAATTGACCCGCGTCCATGACATTGGTCTTTGGTTGATGCCGTCGATTTGCCCCGAGACGTTTTCGTTCACCACCCGC
The DNA here is from genome assembly GCA_964632495.1 of uncultured Rhodobacterales bacterium. Classification (GTDB taxonomy): domain Bacteria; phylum Pseudomonadota; class Alphaproteobacteria; order Rhodobacterales; family Rhodobacteraceae; genus CALKXV01. Next base: position 12,468 of record CAZWDS010000020.1, on the reverse strand, counting down.
GAAGCACTGGCCACCGGTCTGCCCGTCTTGGGATTCGACCTTGGCGCCCAGGCCGACATACTGCGTGACACGGCCAATGGGCACGTAATGCCCTATAGCCCGGACGACGTATCTGCAATTTTGGACAGGATCGAAGGCATCTTTTTCGATCAGGACGACATCAAGTTACGGTCGGCGTCATAGTCTTTCAGCAACTGCCATAGCTCGGCCTTAGCATTGATCATATGGCGTCTAAGATAGGAATAATACGCGCCACCGGCCTGATCGACAGGTCGGGCATGAGTGGCCTGAACCTCATCCAATATTGCGATGCGCCCACCTGCTTGCGAAACCAGTTTGCCCCAAACCAAATCAAGACCAAAGCCACTAATCGATTGACCAAAGCTTGGGGACACGAGGTTCAAAGCCTTACGCGAGAAAACAGGCATCATAATTTCGACCGCGGAAATTGATCGCGGACCTGTGATGCCGGGGCGCGAGAACAAGGCGCTCCAACTCGTAAACGACGCCTTCGACAAACTCATCTGAGCCAGATCAAGCTGATGCTTGCGGCACATCTCAAACATTTTGTTCAAATCCGCGCATGTCGTTTCAACATCGTCATCCAAAAACAGCACATGGTCATATTCCAACAGCACCGAACGAAACCGCTGCCACAACATCCACATCGCGGTGAACTTCGTGCCTTTTTGAAAAACCGCATAATCCCCCAAACCTGCCTGAAATCCGGCGGCATCATAATAGTTCACCATTAAATCCCACGCGCGGTCAGGCGCATCGGACCACAACTCGACGGGCAACCCCCGTCCGGCTTGCAGCACAACCAAACCAGCCCGGCGCGCACGCGGTTTCGTGACGCGATGCCCCAAAAGTTGGAGTCCCGCACGAAACGCATCCTGACACCGCGCCAGATCGTCCCGATTTTCATAGATACCTAATGCAGGCGCGTGAAACCCCGCACAAATCAGCCCGTAAGCCTTGTGCGCCGGCACTTTGGTCATGTCACAATAGCGCGGAATATCCACAAATGGCGAAGGATCACGGCCCTGCGCGCACCCTTTTTCAAGATAGTGAAGATAGGGCGACGCGTACTCTGACCAATCCGGATTCTGCCACGCATACCAATCGGTGTCGAACCAAGGTGTGGGATTCAGCCGACGCGCCAACCCTTCGGTCAAATACCCGTCATCAGGCCGGTCAGCCAAATCAGGCGCCTGTGCCAAAAGATGCGCAACATCAATCGCATCCGGCGGCAGTGCAGGTCGATACGCCGCCAAAGCCGTCATGACGCTTTATCAAGTTTTTGGGCCAGCGCGTAGACACAACGGGTCAACATCGCAATGTCATCCGAGGTTTTGTCGGCATCTGACTGCACAAGAACGTTCTGTTCCGTCGGCGGGCGAAACAGTGGTCGGTCGTTCAATTCAGGCAAAAACCGATCCCTTAATGCATCGTTTTCATCACGATACCGCGCCAGAATGCGGCGGCGTGTTTCAAGAGGCAAAAGAGAAGACGCAGACCCTTTCTTTAGCGCGTCTTTGCCCAACAACCGCACCATCACCTCGTAAAAAGTATTGTCGTGCGGGCCATCAAAAACATCGCGAACCCCATGCGCCAACCGTGCCAATGCGTCGTCAAAAGACGGGTTCGCAGCACGGTTCAAGCCGGTCAGACCATCCGGCACCAATCCAGCCGCATCACAAAAATCAGCAACGACATCCCCGTCTTTCAACTGATCCCGTACGAAGGGCCGCACAATGACATTGTCATCCCCAAAGGCGTCAGCCCAGGGCGTGATCATACTGTACCAATTCCCGACGCGCCCAACCCGATCTGACAAATAAGCCTCAAGACTTCCGAACACCTTTAGATGCCATTGCTGCCAACTGCTGATCAAAAAATCGTCCTGACGCCGCACATAGAACACCACTTTCAAGGCCCGATTGCCACGCGCACGCGCGACAACGTCGGCCAAGCCCGGATGGTTACAGATGTTCTCGGCGCTCAGAATAATCTGACGCGCGCCCCTTTCATCAGCCGCCGTCATAAGTGACGACAGCCTGTCCGGCAGGCCATCCATACCCGGCCCACCCGTGGCCGCGTTTTCAAAGGCCCAGATCTGCTCGCCGGTCACCTCAGACACAAAGTCCAGACGGTGGCCCGGCAACAATATATTGCGGTCTGCCAGGGCATCGACGTTCTGGCGCAAATACGCCTGAATGGCCGAACTGCCGCACTTCGCACCGCCAATGTGAAGGGTCAATTCACTGTTACACTGCGGCACGTTCAGCCCCCTCTTCGATTAACAAACGAAGATCAGTCGCTTCGGCCTGTGCGGTCGCAAGCTCTTGCTTCACCTTCGAAAGCTCTTCAACCCCAGCCGCTTCCGCAGCCCCGCGCCATTCCATCCGCGCCATGTCAAATCGTCTTGAAAATAGTTCGGCGGACAACGCGCCCTGACTTTCGAAATGCTCTTGCAACAGAGTTTGAAGCGCTGGATCCCGCGTCATCGTTTCGGCCAGCTTCACCAAATCCGGTGCAACTTGGGTGCCAACACATGCAACCCCCAACCCTTGCGCATGTCGAAAGGCGAAACTTGGATATTGTGCTTTAAGCTCATCCCAAACACGCCAAACGCCGAACCCCCCGTCATGGGCATGAATGTCATGTAACAAAATGACACCTCTGTTGCTCAGCTTCGGCACCCAGTCTCGCAGAGTCTTGGCAAGTTCTTCGTACCCATAGAAACCATCCAACTTCAAAAGATCGATAGAATTGTCCGCGAAACGATGTCGCGCGTCATCCGGTGCAAGGCGCAGGTATCCGGTGAAATCGCTGTATTTGCGGGCGATGAAGGCGAAGTCGTCAAAGACACCTTGGTATTCAGACGCGCGTTCATCCTCGACAGCCCAAGGTGAAACAGCAATCGCCTCGGTCTTAAAACCTATGTCGCGCGCGGCTTGGGCGTAGGCGAAAAAGCTGGCCCCGCGCAAGGTGCCCAATTCGACGTAGCGGCGCGGTTGCAACAGGTCCACCAGCCCGAACATGAAGGGAATGTGGCCGGCCCAGTCCGAGGGCACCAAATCCTCGATCGGCTTGTATCCCGGGCGAAACAAGGCGCTGAGAATCTCAGTCATCTCGTGGTTCACGCCCTTCTTCTTGATCCTTGGCAAAGCGTCATATTCAGCGGCTTTCGACGTACGACGCAGGCGTCCATCTTCGGTCACAAGCTGAACTGCGCTGGTGCAATCCTCGTCGACAGCATCGGTAAAATCTTGCGCGTAAAGCCGCATCAGAACTTCGCCCAAACTTCGTTTTGCGACGTCGTTCGAAACCTCGTCGGCAGAGACGGCAAGGTCATAAGAAACAGGCTTGTACCCCCAATCTGAAAGCGTGGACAACGACACCGGACGCAAATCAGGCTTGTCCTCGCTATACCGAGCAGCGACCGCATTCAGATGATCCGGCGTCAAAGCCTCGTCTTCCGTCGCTTTCTTCATCTGGTACCAGTGCGTTCCCTGACCTTTATCCCGATTGGACCCAATCTTTTGGTACGCCAAGACACCTTGATTCAATTTCAACAACAGTTGATCGACCGAGCGGACTGGCAAGTGAAGAAGTGGAAAATCGGCCTCAAACGCCTGAATCGGCAACCCATTTTGGGTGTGCAGCAAAGAGTGATTGCCCTGCGCAACCACAACGCAGTCAAGGCTGACGCGCGCGGGTTGCAACGCAATCTTACAATACGGGCTGGGCACCGGTGCAACGAAGAAACGGTCTTCCTTGGTGAATGCCGCGTCCCCGTCCCAATAGGTTTCGGGGATCAAATTCTGCCAAGCCATCGACAGAACGGGGCAGCGCGAAAACCGTGCCAACGCGTCGTGAAATTCATCGCGGTTGCGGAAGGGCAAGAACTCATCCGCGTCCAGAAAGAACACCCAATCCGCATCGCGCACCTGCGGTCTGTCTTGCAGGATATGCGTCATCGTAACCGATTGAATATATGAGGGTTCCGTCAGAGTAAGCACTTCGACCCGACGGTTGACTGTTGCCAAGGTATCCAGATACTCGGCTGTTCCGTCATCTGAACCGTGGTCGACAATGACAACGTCATCGAACAGCCCCAAGACGTGCCGAGTAAAGGTGCGAATGATGTCCGCTTCGTTCTTTACCATGGCAACGACTGTGGTGCGCGGTCTTGTTTTCGGTGCCATCACTTGGGTGAACGAGAGCTTCGCTGATCGCGAGACGGCGCGACCTTCTTGGCAACCTGTCAAAAGGAAATGTTCGAAAGGGTTCTGATCTGTTGCCGCAACGTCGCCTTGCGTGCGCAGATATTGCTCGACCGAGAACCAAGAAACCGGGTCCCGCCTTTGCCGCCAGCCAACAGACATGAAATGTTGGAACGCATCCGTCTCGCCCGGCAGATCTGGGTTGGTCTTTAGATAGAATTCAGGATCAAATGCATCCCTCAGCCGTGCAATTGCGGCGTCTCCGATTTTGTGCGCCGCCGCGCCCGACGGCAGCCCCGCAACATCTCTAACCCGACGACCCTCGGCTTGACCGAAACGCAAGTAATGCAGCAACGCATTTGCACCGGCCTGTCGAACGTCCGGATAATCGGACAGATAAGCCTGCGTTGAAAACCTTGGACCCGGATCATATCCCTTCGCCGCACCGGTTTTCAGATAATGGGCCAAAGCCGCGTCTTTGCCGCTGACCTCTTGATAGGTCTCTGCATACCAACTGTCATCGAATAGGTCAGAATCGCGGATCAACCGCTCCTGGTCCAAAACACGACGGCCGCCTTCGATCAGCTTTGAGAGCATATTTAGATCCCGAAATCAAAGTCACTTGCATCCAGGGTACCAACAAATCCAGTTAGAATGATCGTCTCGGCCCCCGCCGAAATGGTGGTCGAACCCGTTGTCGTGATGCCAAGATCACCAAAGCCGGACACACCCGAAATCGCGCTTACATCAAGCAGATCGATTCCGTCTTCCCAGTCGTTTATTCGGTCCGTTCCAGCGCCATCTGCAAACACAAAACGGTCCGCACCGGCACCTCCCAGCAACACGTCATCCCCGCCCGAACCGCCGTCGAGGACATCGTTCCCATCATTTCCAAAAATATAATCGACGCCTGTGCCACCAGTGAACGTATCGTTGCCGGCACCCGACACCATGAACAAACCATCGGAATAGCCACTCGCATCGACAACTTCGCTTCCGCCAGCGCCGTCAACGCGTTCAATACCCGCCCATGTTCCGTCAATCGAGATGGAAAGCCCGGCCTTGATCAGAACGACGCGATCATATCCGCTGCCGCCGTCAGACACACGGTCACCGTCGTCCACAAGGTAGAAAAAATCATCCCCTGCGCCACCGTCATAGACATCATTTCCAGCGTCGCCCCACATGAAGTCGGCGTCATCGCCGCCCTGCAAAGTATCCGCACCGGCATTGCCGAACAAAAGATCAGAACCCGATCCACCAATCACCAGGTCATCGCCCAGATTGCCATTGATCGACATGCCGCTGCTGACAGGTGAGGCATCAATCGTATCGTTTCCGGATGATCCGTTGAACCGCTCGACACTGGTCCAGCCCGTCATTGTCAGATCGATGGACGAGACCGACGCATCCATACGGGCCCGGTCGATCCCACTGCCACCATGCGCGACATCGCCGTCTTCCGAGATAAAGAATGTGTCATCACCCGCGCCACCAAACATGGTATCCGCCCCGGCGTCACCGACTAAAATATCGACGCCGTCGTTCCCGACCAGACTGTCGTTTCCTGCGTTCCCGAAAACCACATCGTTGCCAGATCCACCGATCAACGTGTCCGCGCCGTCATCGCCTTGCAGCCCCATACCAGACACGGTTGTCGAGGCATCAACACGATCATCACCGCTGCCCCCGTTTACACGTTCGACGCCCGACCAACTTGCCAGATCGACATCGACACCAACGTCACTTAGCGTCACACGATCAAAATCGATGCCGCCATGAACTTCGTCCCCGGAATTGTCGACATAGATAAAATCGTTGCCCTGACCGCCCTCGAAATAATCCGCGCCGCCGCCGCCGAACAAATAATCCCGCTTTGCGCCGCCGATCAAAGTATCAGCACCAGCACCACCTTGAATCAGATCTTCCTGATTGCCGCCGACCAGACTGTCGTGCCCCGCGCCACCATTCAGGCTAAGTGCGATGTTATAGCCGGACCCATCGATGGTATCCGCGCCAGCATTCCCGTCGACACGCTCGACATCAACCCAAGAACTCAACGTGACATCAAGTGCGGATGAAACATTGAAAACCACGCGATCATAACCATCGCCGCCATCCACATAGTCGAAGACATTGTCGACATAGATCAGATCGTCACCCCCACCCGCGATCAAACTGTCAGCGCCACTGCCACCGATCAATGTGTCGTTGCCGTCGCCGCTTTCCAGCGTGTCGTTACCCTGCAAGCCAGAAAGTGAATCGTCGCCCATGTCAGATTGAAAGACATTGGCGTCGCTGCTTCCGATACCAACCAGGTCAAAGTCACCGATCAGACGAAAATTCTCGATCCCCGATAGTGTATCGACGCCCACACCAGGCGTTTCATTTGTATAATGCGTGCCCGTGCCAAAGTTCACATAAATGGAAATGGACTGCGCGGTTTCAGCAGTCAGGTCTTCGATCAGCGTGTCGCTGCCCGCGCCACCGTCTATGTCATCGCTACCGTCGTTCGATCCGCTGGCCAGCCAAAAGCTGTCGTCATCCGCGTCGCCCGAAACCGTGTCATTCCCTGCACCATCGAAGATGATGTCATCGCCCAAGCCGCCAGAGATCAGGTCGTTGCCGATACCGGCAAAGATCGTGTCGTTCCCGCTGCCACCATTGATCGTATCGTTGCTCATACCCGTTCCAGCGTTTTGGCCGCCCACAGGTATGTTTTGCCGATCTTCCTTAAGTTGCCGTTACCGCGTCTTCGATCAAGGCACGTTGTTGCCGAAGGCAATCTTTAAGAGCGTATCTTTCCTGAATTGTTGCCCGCGCCGACGTTCGAAGCGCATGCACCTCTGCACGTTTCGCCAAAGCGTCGCTTAGAGTATCGGCCATCGCTTCTTTGTCAAAGAAATCAACCAACCAGCCGTTCTTGCCGTGGGAAATGACCTCTTCAACAGGTGGCGTCCTTGACCCAACAACAAAGGCACCTGCGGCCATCGCCTCAAGCATCGACCAACTCAGGACAAAAGGATAAGTCAAATAAACATGGACAGAACTGACCTGCAAAAGCGATAGGAAATCGGCATAAGGCACGCGTCCAGTAAAGATCACACGGTCTGGCAAGGGGCCGATCTCGTCCAAAAGCACGTCACGCCAAGTTCCGCCTGCCTTCGGGCGGCTGCCATAACTCACCTCATCACCGCCCACGATCACCACCTGCGCCTCGGGCCGCGCCTTTAGAACGGCAGGCAAAGCGCGCATGAAGGAATGAAACCCGCGATACGGTTCAAGGTTGCGCGACACAAACGTCAAAACCTCATCCGACCGTGTCAGCACCTGCCCGGACGGCGCCGTGAACCGCGCGGCAGGATCAGGGCGGATCCGATCCACATCAATGCCATCATGTATCACCCGGATCTTGTCATGATACGCTTGCGGAAACTGCGCCTTTTGCCATTCTGTCGGACTATAGGCGTAATCTGCGGCCTCCAGCGCCAGTAGGTGCGGACCAGACCGCGCACGGGATCGCAGCAAACTGTCAGGGCCCGTGGAAAACTCGGGGTCGAAATTCACATCTGATCCGTGTCCGCGGTAATAAAACTCGGACATCGAAATCAACGGACTGTCTGGCCAGACGTCTTTCAGAAACAACGTCTCGCCCCAGCCAGGGTTGCCGATCATGACGTCGGGCACAAAGCCTTGCGATTTCAGCTTGAAGCCAAGCCGCGCAACAGCCTGACCGTTCAAGACCGCCGCCTCGGACGCCGCAAGATAAGGGTGAATCTTCGGTGTTACTTTCCGATGGGGTTCGTATTCCAGACGTTTCACCCCGCGCGGCGTGAATTTGTCCTTCTGGCCGATAAACACAACCTCGTGGCCTTCGGCAGCCAGCGTCGGGGCCAGGTGCTTAAACTGACCGGGACAATTCTGATGGACAAAGAGAACTTTCAAGTGTGCTCCAAAATCGCTGGCGATCCCGCGAGGACTCGAACCCCGAACCTGCTGATTAGAAGTCAGCTGCTCTATCCAGTTGAGCTACGGGACCGCTGGCGCCGTTATGGGCCGACCCATCCGCCCTTGGCAAGCGTGTTGCGAGACGATAGTCACTGAACATCGTTCAAGTATGGTTAAAGATGGCAAAAGACACCGAAAAACGTCGCGCGGAATTGCGGGAAAAGCTTGTGGATATCGCCGAAGCCGAAATTCGCGCCAACGGCGTGCAATCTCTGCGAGCCCGGGCTCTGGCCGATAAGGCAGGCTGCGCGGTTGGGGCCATCTACAATGTCTTCGACGATCTGTCGGGCCTGATCCTTGCGGTCAACGGACGCACCTTTGCACGACTGGGCGAAGCCGTGACGTCAGAAGTCGCGGCATCTGACGGTGCAGCGGTCGACAAACTGGTGATCATGGGGCGCGCATACTTGCGCTTCGCCCATGACAATCCCAAGCTTTGGCGTGCCCTCTTCGATATCGAAATGACGGCGGACAGCGGTGTTCCCGAATGGTACCTGAACGACCTGCGCCATCTCTTTGGCATTATCGCCGGCCCCTTAGGCGACATGCACCCTGATGCAACGCCAGAAGACCTTGATCTGATGACCCGCACCTTGTTTTCGTCTGTGCATGGCATCGTGCTTTTGGGGCTTGAGCGCCGGATATCAGGTGTCCCCGTCGAACGGATCGAAGACATGATCGCGTTCCTGCTCAGCCGCTTTGACGCCACCCAATAGCACCGCCTTCACCGCACAAAAAAACGGCCCCGAAACCGGAGCCGCCAATGTTGAATGAAAGTGGCTTACGACGTTTCGTCGACAACCTTCGCACCCGGAGCATTCTTTGCAACCGATGCGATCCCGTTCTCGCGGGCCTTTTCACTCTCATAGGATTCCGAAACGCCAATAACCTGACCATTCGTGGCCCGCAGGTTAAACCGCCATTTGCCGGCGCGCGTTGTCTTACGCTCGAACCGAGCATCGGACTGGCTGTTTTTACGAACAGACTCGATGCCATTCGTGCAGCTTGCGCGTCGCTTGTAACCTTCACTGGCCAGAATAATTTGCCCGTTGCCAGCTTTCAGACGAAACCGCGTTTCGCCTTTCTTGTCTTTAAAGATTTCAAATTTGCCCGCCATTTTGCCTACTCTCTGCTTTATTGGACTGTCGCAGGTATAGCCCGCGACACGCATAAGGCGACCGGTTTTTGGGAAACGCCGCCGGGATGATTCGGTAGGTTACGGTTTTGCCACAGTGGAATTATTTCGCCGACGCCCCATCGACATCGACATCGACAAGCGGTCCGAAGGTATCGCGGATTCGGGCCAGCGACGCTTTTGATCGCGCCGTCACCAACTGACCGCCCGTCGTCAAACCGGCACTGTACCGCCGCCCGTCCAAAAGCCCGACAGCCCCGCCCGCTTCTTCCACAGCCAAGGCTCCGGCGGCATGATCCCAAGGGTTCAACGTGCCGGTCAGACAAAAATCAGCATGGCCCTGCGCCAGCAAACGGTACTCATGACACGAACAGCGCACCGACCAAATCCGCCGGAACCCGGGAATGGCCCCCGCCAACTTCATCCGCGTCTCGTAAGGAAAAAGAAACAGCGGCACAAAGCCGACAGTCTGTTCGCGTGGCGCGTCGCCGCCAATTTCCAATCGGCGGGGTTCCGCATCCGGTCGACAAAACCAAGACCCGCCACCGCGCCGCGCCAGCACCCAATCATCCATCACCGGATCGTACAGCAATCCGAACACCGTCTCGCCCCGTTCCGCCACGGCAAGAATAACACCGAAAGTCGCCAAGCCTTTGGCAAAATTCCAAGTGCCATCCACCGGGTCGATAATCACCGACAGATCCGCGTCGGCCAATCCGCTCAAGATCGAGGGATCTGCCGACACCGCTTCTTCCCCGATCACCAGCGCATCCGGCATCATGTCGGACACCGCCAAAGTGATCGCCGCTTCGGCGCGGATATCAGCTTCGGTCACCAGATCGTCAGGGGCGGACTTTGATGTGATCTCTTCGTCCGGCAAGGCCCGAAATCGCGGCATGATCTCGGCCTTGGCCACACGTCGCACCAAGGCGACTAAGGCATCTTCCAATTCGCGATCTAAGCCCACGTCAAAGCGCGCGGGTCATAAAGACGGAATGCGGGTCTTCAACGTAGCCTTCAAACGGCGGACACTCGGCAAAACCATGGCGCCGGTAAAATCCATGCGCGGCGTGAAACACGGGCTGCGATCCAGTCTCTAACGACACACGGGTCATACCGCCCTTTCGTGCCTCGTCCAGCAACCGCAAAAGAATTGCATCCGCCAAACCCTTGCCTCGGCGTTCTTCCACCACATGCATCGACTTCAACTCGCCATGGTCGTCGGACATCCGCTTTAAGGCCCCCATGGCAATCGGCTCATTCTCGTGAAAGGCCGCAAAAAACTGTACATTGGCTTCCACCATATCCGTCGCTTCCATGGCATGGATCGAACAGGCCGGCGACGAGGCATGCATCAAGGTCAAATGTCTGGTGATCAAAGGCGCAAGCACCGGATCATCCGGGCGAACTGCGCGAATGTCCGACGTCAGTGAGTCCATGCGCCACGGCGGTTGGTCGCGAAATTCTCGCCATACCCACCGGCTCGCACGTTTTGCTTGCGCGTCTTCGGCTCGGTTACCGCAACCTCGATGCCGTTTTCTTCCGCATACTCCAGCGCTGCTTCCTTCGTCGGAAACCGCATCCGAACCTGAGCCTGCGTGTCCGAAGACGACGTCCAACCCATCAACGGGTCAACGTCCCGAGCAGACGAATTCACATATTCAAGCACCCAGTCACGGGTCTTGGCTGTCCCAGAGGACATGGCGGATTTGGCAGGGCGAAAAATACGTGCAGTCATAGCCCTACTCTATCGACAAAAATTAAGATCGGATCAAGAGGGGAAGAGTAGGGGCCGACCGAACATCAAGGAGCGAGGGGTGGGTGGGTCGCAATGTTCGGTCGGCGCCCCGTTCTGCTGCTTGTTTAAGCACCATTGCACCACATACGGCAGTCTGCAACATCTTTTTCTATCTTAGGTTGTATTAGCGGTTAATGAAAAATTAACCATCCCCGGCGGTGTCATTCGCGCATTTCCTCTTGAAGCGGAACAAAGAGGGATCAAGTGTGACGTACCGAAAGGGAATCATACATGTCTGAACCCATCCTCAATTCACCCGCCCCCGATGTGCACACCCGCGCGAAACTTGAAGGCGGGCGTGAACTTGTGATGCATTCCGAGTTTCAGCCCGCGGGCGACCAGCCGACCGCAATCGCTGAACTGGTAGAAGGCGTCACCGAAGGCGAACAAAACCAGGTCCTTCTGGGCGCGACCGGCACAGGCAAAACCTATACGATGGCCAAAGTCATCGAGGCAACGCAACGCCCCGCCATCATCCTCGCCCCCAACAAAACCCTCGCCGCTCAGCTTTATGGCGAATTCAAAGGCTTCTTCCCCGACAACGCCGTCGAATACTTCGTCAGCTTCTACGACTACTACCAACCCGAAGCTTACGTCGCGCGCTCGGACACCTACATCGAGAAAGAAAGCCAGATCAACGACCAGATCGACCGTATGCGCCACTCGGCCACCCGCGCGCTTCTGGAACGCGACGACGTCATCATCGTCGCTTCAGTCTCCTGCATTTACGGCATCGGCTCGGTCGAAACCTACGGCGCAATGACGCTGGACCTGGAAGTCGGCAAAAACTACGACCAACGTGCCGTCATGGCCGACCTGATCGCCCAGCAATACAAACGCAACGACCAGGCCTTCCAGCGCGGCACCTTCCGCGTCCGCGGCGATTCCCTCGAAGTCTGGCCCGCCCACCTCGAAGACCGCGCCTGGCGCCTGTCGTTCTTCGGCGAAGAACTGGAAAGCATCGGCGAATTCGACAGCCTGACCGGCGAAAAAACCGGCACGATGGAGAAAATCCGCATCTACGCCAACTCCCACTACGTCACACCCAAACCAACCCTGAAACAAGCCATCGGCGCCATCAAAGTCGAACTGAAAAACCGGCTGGACCAACTGGTCGGCGAAGGCAAACTGCTGGAAGCCCAACGTCTGGAACAACGCACCAACTTCGATCTGGAAATGTTGGAAGCGACAGGCCACTGCAACGGCATCGAAAATTACTCACGCTACCTCACTGGCCGCGCCCCGGGCGAACCGCCCCCCACGCTGTTCGAATTCATCCCCGACAACGCCATCGG
>CAZWDS010000019.1:28855-44171 GCA_964632495.1 uncultured Rhodobacterales bacterium | reverse complement strand
GGGCGGCGTCTGGATCACGTTTGGGCGACGGGTGATATTGCCGCAGCAGGCCATGGCAGCCGTATCTTGCGGGACGTGCGCGGATGGGAGCAGCCAAGCGATCACGCGCCGGTTTTTGCGACGTTTGATTTGTGACGCCATGACGCGTGGATCATTGGTTAAGACAAGCGTGCGTTGCGTGCCGGACGGTTGCTTGAAATCCATGCGTTAATGCGAAGAAACCTGAGAAAAACGCGAAAATCGCAACGTCGGTATCGCGTCGGTATTACGTCGGTATTGCGTCGGTGGAATGGATCGGTTTCGCGGATAATCGGCAAATGCGCGGCGGTGTCTGTTAAGCTTGGTTAAAAGTTGTAAAGAGCGGTCGGGGCTGGCACTGGTCGGAAAGGCACCTGTGCTGAATTCCCGCAAATATCGATAATTCGTACACACCATCTTCAAGTTTACTATGCGAGGCTGGCGTTATCGGTTAAGAGGCTCTTACAACAATAAAAATGCAGGCGAATGTTCGACATATCCAATTCATCTGAGCGCGTGGCGGAAACGCGCTCTGTTCGCGAGTGGGTCAAGGTACTTGCAGCGTATCGTCAACCAAGCGACGCACGAAGTGTGTTCGAGCTGGCCGTTACATTGGTTCCCTTCTTTTTGCTTTGGGCTGTGGCCTGGTGGTCGATTTCGATCAGCCCCTGGATCGCCCTTGGACTTTCGGTTTTGAACGCGGCTTTCCTGTTGCGGTTGTTTGCCATCCAGCATGATTGTGGGCACGGCGCCTTTTTCGAGAACCGGGTTGTCAGTGACTGGGTTGGTCGCGTGCTGGGTGTTTTGACGCTGACGCCTTATGACGTTTGGCGGCGTACGCATTCGGAACATCACAGTGCATCTGGAAATCTGACGCGGCGCGGCATCGGCGAAATTTTCACGATGACGGTGGCAGAGTACAACGATGCAACGGCGCTGGAACGGTTCAAGTACAGGCTGTATCGCCATCCAGTGACTTTGTTTGTTCTTGGCCCTGGATACCTGTTCTACCTGCAAAATCGCCTGCCACTGGGGCTTATGAATTTCTCGAAATACTGGTTAAGCGCCATGGGGACCAACGCGGCGATTGGTGCTGCAATTGCGCTGGTGATCTATTTCGGTGGATTGGGACCGGTTCTTTTGATCTTTATTCCGACCACCTTGTTGGCGGCAACGGCGGGTGTCTGGCTGTTCTATGTCCAGCATCAGTTCGAGACGACCCATTGGGAAACGGAAGCAGACTGGGATATGCATGAAGCGGCGCTGAACGGCAGTTCGCATTATGTCATGCCGTCGGTTTTGCAGTGGTTTAGCGCCAATATCGGCATCCATCACGTGCATCATCTATACAGTCGCATCCCGTTTTACCGGTTGCCCGAGGTCCTGCGCGATCATTCCGAGCTGGCCGAGAAAAACCGGATGACCATCGAAGAAAGCTTTCACACCGTGCGTCTGCATCTTTGGGATGAAGACACAAAACGGCTGTTGTCTTTCGCCGAAGCGGCAGCCATCACGCGTTAATCCGCCTGAGTTTCCATGTATTTTGGCTGGGATTGCGCCGTTTTCCCGTCGCCGTCCTTGCGGCGGATCCGCCGCACTCGCCGGTAAAGTTCAGAGGTTTGGGTGACGAAAAATTTCACTCGACCGGTACTCTGGCCTATGCTGTTCGAACAGGCAGTACGAAAAAATTGAGGATACAATGGCTTATGGTTCGGTCAGGGGGCAACTGACCCGACGCACCGCTTTGTTAGGAGGCGGGGCTGCGATTGGTGGCTATCTGACGCATCGGTTTGGCTCGAAAGTTCCGCCTGTGGATGGCGCGCGTTTGGTGCAGCCGACCGGGGCTGAGGGCACCTTGAACGACGCCAGCCTTTTGAACGAAACGCCGATCTTTCGTCATATCGTGGTTCAGGAAAACCCCGGTGATGTTTTGATCGAACGTCTTCGCGCCGAGATGGCCGAGGCCCGCGCCGAGGGGCGTCCGTTTAACATTGGTGCGGCGCGGCATTCGATGGGCGGGCACGCGATCCCGCCGGGTGGTCATGCGGTGACCTTCGACAATGGTTTGGTGGAAACGGATATTGGCAATCTGACCTACCGCGTTCATCCGGGTGCGCGTTGGAGCCAGGTGATTGCGGCTTTGAACGCGCAAGGCATGAGCCCTAAGGTGATGCAGTCGAACAATGACTTTGGCGTCGCCGCGACGTTTTCGGTGAATGCGCACGGCTGGCCGGTGCCTTTTGGCCCTATGGGCGCGACGGTGAAGTCGATCTTTCTGTTGCGTCCCGATGGCGAGTTGCTGCGCGTGTCGCGCGATGAATTCCCGGACTTGTTCAACCTGACGATGGGGGGCTATGGGCTGACCGGCGCGATTGTCGACATGGAGGTCGAGATGGTGCCGAACAAGCGTTTGGTGCCGACGTTTCAGCAGATGCCAGCCCGGGATTTCGCGCCGTTCTTTATCGGCGCAATCGAGGCGGGCGATGTGAACATGGCTTACGGTCGGCTGAACGTGGACCGCGAGACGTTTTTTGAAGACGCGCTGATGATCACCTACCGGGAAGAGGGCGATCAGTTGGACTTGCCGCCTTTGGGCACATCGGGGTTCATGAGCGAGGCAGCGGGGAGAGTGTTCCGCGCGCAATTGATGAACGAAACGGCCAAGGACCTACGCTGGTGGTTCGAAGCGGGTCTGGGCCCACGCATTGGCGCAGGCGAGGTGTCGCGGAACACGCTGATCAACGAACCCGTTGTGACACTGGACGATGGCGATCCGACGCGCACGGACATTCTGCACGAGTATTTCGTGCCGCCCGCACGCTTTGCCGATTTTGTCACCGCCTGCCAAGAGGTGATCCCGGCCAGCTATCAGGAAATGCTGAACATCACCCTGCGCTACGTGGCGGCCGACCGCGAAAGCGTTTTGGCTTATGCGCCGGGGCCACGGATTGCTTGCGTGATGCTGTTTTCACAGGAAATGACCGCGCGGGCCGAAGCGGATCATCGTCGTATGACCGAAGAGCTGATCGAACGGACGCTGGATCTTGGCGGGACTTACTATCTGCCTTACCGCCCGCACGCGACGGTGGATCAATTGCGCCGTGGCTATCCTAGGGCTGAAGAATTTGTTCAGGCAAAGTTGGCTCTCGACCCGGACCGACTTTTCCGTAACATATTCTGGGATACCTATCTGGAGGGTCTGGGATGACGTTACACCAGAAGGTTGCGCTGTTTTATTTCGTCGCGCTGCTGGGGGCTGCGTCGCTGAACTATATTCCTGGCGTAACCGATGAAGACGGCGTGGCTTTCGGCGTCTTTGCGTTGGATATCTTTGATGACTCGTTGCACTTGGCATCGGCGTTATGGGCTTTGGCAGCTGCGTTGATTTCGGCGCGGGCGGCCCGGTTGTTTTTGCTGATCTTTGGGGCTTTGTATCTGGCTGACGGGTTGATGGGGCTGGCGGTTGGATCGGGGTATCTGGATTTCGGCATCTTCACCAATGGCGTCCTGAACCTGCCATTCACCTTCAAGATCATGGCCAACCTGCCGCATATCGCCTTGGGTGCGGGTGCACTGGTTGCCTCTTTGAACTGGGAAAAGCGCGCGTGAGATTTCTGTGGCGCTGGCTGAAGCGTTTGGTTTTGGTCGTGGTTGGGATTGTCGTGCTGTTGCTGCTGCCGGTTGGCTATACCGAGGTGGCGTGCCGCGGTGATGCGACGGGCAAGCCTTACGATCCGATCATCCGGGATGCGGCCTGGCAGCGGGCCGAAAGCCGCACGCTGATGACCTATCCCGAATGGCATATCGTCCATGCCTATGACGATTATGCGAAGGTTGTTGCCACGGGGGATCCTCATGATTTCGGGTATCTGCGGGCTGTGACCGGGTTCTGGACCGCGCTGTGTCCGCTGTCGAAGGCGTCATCCGCCATGGGTGGGATTACGTCCGAGACCAAGATGACGACCTATACCATTGGGGTCAGCTTTACGGCCGAGTTGATGGCGAAAGCGCTTTATGAGGAAACGATTGGGCGTGTTGTGACGGTTTTTCGAGGTGAGGCGCGGGCCGGTCTTGATGACCTAAGTGCGCAGCAGGCGGCGGATTACGCCGGATTTTTGCAACAGACCCCGTGGTACAAATGGGACTTCAAATCAGACCGGGCTGCTTTGTACGCGGCGGCTGGCGAAAGCGTGCGGGATCGCGAACGCGCTTTGGCGCTTGGCTTGGAATATGGTGCAAAGGCTGCTTATGCGGGTGTGATCGAGCAGGCGGTGGCAGGGGTAGGTGCGGATCAATTGCGTATCCGGTCGGTTGTTGCGGGCCTTTCGGCGGACGCGCTGACGGGTATTCCGGATGTTGCGGTGATCGAAGAAAACGCGGCTGGCATCGTGATCGAAACCCCCCGGTACCGGGCGTTCACGGGCATTCTTGCGAGCCTTGCCGAGGCGGGTGCTGATATGATCGAGATTGCGGGCAATGACGAAATCCTGTTCACGGTGATTAGCGACAGCCGTACGGCAGACGGTGCAGTCCATTCCTTCCCACGTCAGGGGTATGGAGATTGGCGGCATCTTGTCGTGGTGCCGGTGCGTGATCTTGCAGACCGGCTGCGCAGCGTCGGGGGCGGGTTGGAACATGTCCACGATTATTAAACGGCTTGCATGGGCGCTGCCTTTGGTGGTGTTGGCGTGGATTGCTTTGATGGCCGTGGTGATGCGGTTCAGCGATGCGGCCCCGGCGGCTGTGATCCCGTTTCACGGACTACAGATGTTGTCGAGTTTGCCCAAGGATGCGGCCATTTTGGAGGTGACGCCCCAAGCCTTGACCCTGGCGAACCGTGCCGGACTGACGCGCGATCTTTACGACGCAGGAGCCTGGCTGGTGCTGCCTGCGGGTTTGACGGGGTGCTTGCCCTTGACCCGAAAGCAGTTGGCAAAATTGAAGGGCGACGGAGTTTGATGCAAACTCCGTGACGATTTCCGCGGCGGACATCGCTTGGCTTAAGGTTTGGATGGTGGAACATGCGTCATTTTTCGATCCATTCTCTGCCTCAGAGAATGGCTTACCCAGACCGTTCCCACGCCGCGTAGTCCGGGTGTTTGCCTTTCATGTCCTCGTAAAGCCAAACCATCCGGTCCACGAACCAGACTTTGGGCAGGACCAAAAGGACGACACCCAGAATTGTCAGCGCGACATCCAGTGACCACAGGCCCCAGATAAGGGGTGGTAGCCCGGTCGCCGACAGAAAACCCAGAAACAGCGCCCATTTGCGATGATGTTCGGGGATCGGGATGGTTTTGCGGTTCAAAAACACCCGTTCACCGAAGGTGCCTTTTGACGCCCATCCGTCTGTCCGTTTTGGTGCCGGGAAGGCCCGGGGGTTCCACCATGTCCACAGAATGGCGAGTGCAACCAGCAAAAGCGCACCCCAACCCAGCCAAATCCGGCTCCAAATGGCGAGAATCAGGAGGGGCAGGCAGGTGAAGCGAGTCCAGACGCTAAGTGGGTTGGCATGGCGCGCCCAAGTGGCGTCATCCATGCCCATACTGCGTTCGGCCCCTTTGAACAGGTCCATATTGCTCTTTCCGGGCGACAATTCGTGGCAATGAATTTTGCGCCCCTTGGTTATCCGGTATTAGGTCGCATATAACACGGCGGGACACATATTTGGGGATCACTATGCTTGAACTCAACGGCGGCGGCGCAGAAGCGCCAGCAGATCTGATCAAGGACGCGTCTGAAGCCACTTTTATGGCCGATGTGATCGAGGCCAGTCAGACGGTGCCGATCATCGTCGACTTTTGGGCACCGTGGTGCGGGCCATGCAAGCAACTGACGCCTGCTATCGAAAGCGCGGTGACCGCCGCTGGCGGGGCGGTGAAGTTGGTCAAGGTGAACGTCGATGAAAATCAGGCGATTGCCGGGCAGTTGCGGGTTCAATCGCTTCCGACGGTTTATGCGTTTTGGCAAGGCCAGCCGATAGATGGGTTTCAAGGGGCTTTGCCCGAGTCCGAGGTGAAAGCCTTTATCGACAAGGTTGTCGAGGCGTCGGGTGGTGAGGTTGCGGGCGGTGGTCTGGATGAGGCGGTTGTCAGTGCGGAACAGATGTTGGCGGAAGGCGCGGCGGCGGATGCGGCACAGGTTTTTGCGGCAATTTTGCAGGAAGATGCGAACCATGCCGGGGCTTATGCCGGTTTGATGCAAAGCTATCTGGCGCTGGATCAGATCGAACAGGCCGAGCAGCTTTTGAACAATGTCCCCGAGGCGCTGTCGGCTGCGCCCGAGATCGAAGCGGTGCGCGCCCAGATGGAATTGGCCAAACAGGCGGCTGACGCGGGCCCCGTGGGCGAGTTGCGGGCCGCGGTCGAATCCAACCCGGACGATCTTCAGGCTCGGTTTGACTTGGCGCAGGCCTTGCATGCGAACGGAGAGGTGGAAGAGGCGGTGGATGCGCTTTTGGACCTTTTTCAGAAGAATCAGGGTTGGAACGACGGTGCAGCGAAGGATCAGTTGTTTACGATTTTCGATGCTTTGAAGCCAAACGACCCGATTGCGCTGGACGGACGCCGCCGGTTGTCATCAATAATTTTTGCCTAAGTCGAAGGGCGGGCTAAGTGCCCCTTATGATTTCAGCATCCGACCTGCCTGACACCATTCCGGTGTTCCCTTTGCCCGGCGCATTGCTTTTGCCGCGCTCTCGCCTGCCGCTGCACATCTTTGAGCCGCGCTATCTGGCGATGATTGACGAGACGTTGAAGACGTCGGATCGGTTGATCGGGATGATTCAGCCAAGGGACGTCAAGGTAGAAGGTGGCCCATCCCTGCACGCCATCGGCTGCGCTGGTCGTTTGACCGGGTTTTCCGAGACGGAAGATGGGCGTTACATGATCACCTTGTCGGGAATGTCGCGGTTTCGGGTGAAGCGCGAAATTGACGGGTTTTCGCCGTATCGAAAGTGTTCTGTGTCCTGGGCCGGGTTTGAACGTGATCTGGGCCAAACGGAAAAGGATGCGGGATTTGATCGCGAAAAGTTCTTTCCGCTCTTGCAGTCGTTTTTTGATGCGGAAGAGCTTCGCACGGATTGGGAGTCTTTGGAGGATGCCGAGGATGAGTTATTGATCAACTCGTTGTCGATGCTGTGCCCGTTTGAGCCCGAGGACAAGCAGGCGCTTTTGGAAGCGCCTTCCTTGGAGACCCGGCGCGAAACTTTGGTGACCTTGATTGAATTTGCGATGCGAAGTGGGGATGAGGACATACTGCAATGAGCGCTGAATTTGATCGCCGTATGTTGGAGGCGCTTGTGTGCCCCGAGACGCGTGCCCCTTTAAGCTATGATGTTGAGGCGCAGGAATTGGTTTCGAAAGCGGCGCATCTGGCCTATCCGATCCGCGATGGCATTCCGATCATGTTGGTGGATGAGGCGCGGAAACTCGACTGAAGTGCGGGTTTTTGTTTCGGGATTTTGCGTATTTTGAAAGAGATGAAAGCCCCGGTTTTACATTAATTACAGGGGTTTTCCTTGGGCCAGTCGGGGGAGGTCTCCGGTTAGGCCGGCAGCTTCGCGGATTAATGTGCGGCGCAGACCGGGCATTGCGTTGGTGAGGCCTAGGCCGATGTCCCGGATGCCGCGCAGAAGCGGATTATCGTTAGAAAATAGCTTGTTAAATGTGTCTGTCGCGAGAGCTAGCGTGGTGGTGTCGAACCGTCGCCAGTGTTCGTAACGGTTCAGCACGTCGCTTTGGCCAATATCTTCGCCGCGGCGACGGGCATCGGTCAGGACTTGGGCGAGGGCGGCTACGTCTTTCAGGCCGGCGTTCAGGCCTTGGCCCGCGATGGGGTGAACCACATGGGCCGCGTCGCCGACGAGAGCCGTGCGTGGGGCGACAAAGCTGTCGGCGACGGACAGGCGCAGGGGATAGGTGAAGCGGGCGCCGGACAAAGCGATGTCGCCCAAGAAGGATCCGAAGCGGGGGCGCAGTTCGTTCAGGTAAGCTTGATCATCCATGGCTTGGATGGTGTGGGCGCGGGCGGTTTTTTCGGTCCAGACGATGGAAGCGCGGTTGTTTGTCAGGGGCAGGATCGCCAGCGGGCCTTCGGGCATGAAAAACTGATGGGCGGTGCCGTGGTGCGGTTTTTCGTGGGCGACGGCGGCGACCAGTGCGGTTTGATCATAATCCCAACCTGTGCGCTTGATGCCTGCGCGCGCGGCAATAGCACTGTCGCGTCCGTCGCAGGCGATGAGAAGACGGGCGCGGCGGATTTTGCCTGAGGCGAGTGTGATCGTCACGCCAGGGCCATCCGTTTCGTGATGTGAGACGCTGTCGTCCATTTGGGTGAGTTCGGCTTTGTCGGCAGAATTCAGAAGGGCGGGACGCAGGTGGCGGTCTTCGACCATGTGGCCCATAGGGCCTTCCTCGATTTCGGCGTGATCGAAGGCCAGCATCAAAGGCGAGGGGCCTTCGCCTGCCCGACCATCGGTGACTTTGATGTTCAAGATGGGTTGCGTGGCGGGCAGTTGATCCCAGACACCCAGCGTTTTCAGCACGCGCATTGACGAAATGGCGAGCGCATAACTGCGCCCGTCAAAGTCCGGCGCTTTGCGTGTTTTGGCGGGTTTTGGTTCGACCAGCGTGACTGCAAAGCCTGCCGAGGCAAGGGCCAGTGCCATGGTCACGCCATTCAGGCCGCCGCCCGCAATCAAGATATCGTCGTCGAAGTTCATAAGGCGAATATGGGGGCGGATGTGGCATTGTCCATGCGCCTTTCCGACGCTACCGTCCGGGTCCGAACGGAGGATGAGATATGCAAGACTGGTTGACCATGCGGGCGGCGGATTTGGGCCGTGGGATCGAAGCTGGCGAAATTGACCCGGTTGCTTTGACCGAGGCCTTTTTGGACGCCATCGCGGCGCATCCTTTGTCGGATCGGATTTATGCCCATGTCACCGCAGACCGGGCGCGCACCGAGGCGCGTGCCGCTGCCGAACGGGCGCGGGCGGGGACGCGGTTGTCGGCCTTGGATGGCGTGCCGATTTCGTGGAAAGACCTTTACGACACCGGCGGTGTTCCGACGGAATCGGGCACCTTGATGCTGAAAGGGCGTGTGCCGGATGTGGACGCCGAAGTGGTGCAGAATGCGAGTGCGGCGGGATTGGTCTGTTTGGGCAAGACGCATCAAACCGAGTTCGCCTTTTCGGGTCTGGGCGTGAACCCGGTGACGCAGTCGCCGCCTTGTGTGAATGATCCTGACGGTGCCTCGGGGGGGTCATCTTCGGGCGCGGGCACTTCGGTTGCGTATGGGTTGGCGGCGATTGGTATTGGATCGGACACCGGGGGATCGGTGCGTATTCCTTCGGTTTGGAACGATTTGGTTGGGCTGAAGACGGTTTCGGGCCGTGTGACTTTGAAAGGGGTTTTGCCGCTGTGTGCGCGGTTTGACACGGTTGGGCCTTTGTGTCGGTCGGTTGAGGATGCGGCGCTGATGTTGTCGGCCCTGGAAGGGCGGGCACCTTTGGACATCACCGGTGGATCGCTCAGGGGTGCGCGGTTTGGCATTTTGCGGACCACGGCGTTTGACGGGATCGAGGATGTGCCTGAAGCGGCGTTCTGGAGCGCGGTTGAAAAGCTGAAAGCGGCGGGGGCAACGTTTGAAGACGTTGAAGTGCCTGAAGTGGCAGAGGCGACGGCTTTGGGGCCGATCGTTTTCCCAGCCGAGGCCTATGGGACGTGGAAGGCCGAGATCGATGCGGGCGAGGACAAGATGTATCCGCCGGTTCGGCAAAGGTTTTTGCAGGGTAAGACCATTCTGGCGTCGGAATTTGTGGCGGCCTGGCAGCGGTTGGACGTCTTGCGCGAGATTTACCGCAAGAAAACCGATGCGTTTGACGCTGTTGTGTTGCCGTCTGCGCCGATCCTGCCGCCAAAGATCGCGGATTTGATGGCGGATGATGATCTGTTCACCGCGATGAACCTGATGGCTTTGCAGAATACTCGGATCGGCAGTTTGATGGGATTGTCGGCTGTGACTTTGCCCACGGGCGTGCCTTCGGCTGGGTTTATGTTGCAGACCACCTCGGAAGAGACCGTCCTGCCGTTGGCGCTGGCGGCCGAAGCGATGTTGGGCTGACGCGGTTTAAAAGCCACAAATAGCCGTCTCCCACCCGAAAACCTTGCATTCAGGCATGGACCGGGGCCGGGTCTCTGGCTATGCTTGCTTTAAACGGGGCGAAATGACCCCGACATTGAGGCAAAGATGGTTTTTCCCGAGCGGTTTTCGAACCTTCCGGAATACACGTGGCCGCGTCTGCGGTCTCTTTTGGACGTCCATGATGCGGGCGGCGAGGTTGTCAATCTGACGATTGGCGAGCCGCGCCACGCGTTTCCGTCGTTCTTGGGGGATGCGCTTACTGAAGCGGTTGCGGATTTCGGGCGCTATCCGGCGAACAATGGGTCGGATGAATTGCTTCAGGCGATCACCGCTTGGATCAAGCAGCGCTATGGCGTGGCTTTGGAGACCGACCAGGTGATGGCGCTGAATGGAACGCGCGAGGGGCTTTATGCGGCCGCCGTTGCTTTGTGTCCGGAACGCAAGAACGGGGCACAGCCAACCATTTTGATGCCGAACCCGTTTTACCAGGTCTATATGATTGCCGCTTTGTCGGCGGGGGCCGAGCCGGTCTATCTGCCGTGCACGCGGGACAGTGGGTATCTGCCGGATTTGGACGCTTTGTCGATCGAGGTTTTGGACCGGACCGTCGCGTTCTATCTGTGTTCGCCTTCGAATCCTCAGGGTGCTGTGGCGTCGCGCGCCTATTGGCAGCAGCTTTTGGCGTTGGCCGAGCAGCATGATTTCCGTATTTTTGCCGATGAGTGTTATTCCGAGGTTTGGCGCGATGAACCGCCCGTGGGTGGATTGCAGATGGTGGCGGAAACCGGTGCAGACCCCGAGCGTGTCTTTGTGTTTCATTCGCTGTCTAAACGGTCGAACTTGCCGGGCTTGCGGTCAGGTTTTGTGGCGGGCGGGCCGCAGGGCATGACAGAAATCAAACGTCTGCGGGCCTATGCCGGTGCGCCTTTGCCGGGGCCGATCCAGCACGCGTCGGCGCGGGTTTGGGCGGACGAAGATCACGTAACGGCCAGCCGCGACCGGTATCGCGGCAAGTTTGAATTGGCGGATCGCGTGTTTGACGGTGTTGATGGCTATGCCTCGCCCGCTGCGGGATTTTTCCTGTGGCTGGACGTGGGCAACGGTGAGAATGCGGCCCGCACCCTTTGGCAAAAGACCGGCGTGCGTGTGCTGCCGGGCGCCTATCTGGCGCGAGATGTGGACGGTGAAAATCCCGGTGCGGCTTATGTCCGTGTCGCGATGGTTGCCGATGAACCCGAACTTGAGCGCGGATTGAGTGATCTTCGCGCCTGTATTTTTGATGTGAGGACCTGAGGCATGGCGTATCAGACACGTGGGCGTGACCCCCTTTTCGACAGCGACACCCAAGCGATTATCGAACGCCGTGGGAAAGAGTTGATCGGCATGGCCTTGGTCGCCGCGGCCATCCTGATTGCCTTGGCGCTTGGGTCTTATTCACCAGATGATCCGAACTGGTTGTCTGCCACGGACGCGCCGGCTCAGAACATTTTGGGCGCTTTCGGGGCCGCTTTTGCGTCGCCGATCTACGTGATTGTCGGCTATGGGGGCTGGGCCATGGCGTTGGTTTTCTTGGCTTGGGGGCTGCGTTTTGTCTTTCACTATGGCGAAGACAACGTCCTGCACCGGATGATCTTTGCACCGATCGCTGTGGCTTTGGTTTCGGTTTATTTCTCGACCCATGTGCCGGGGCCCGAGTGGACGCATTCTTTCGGGTTGGGTGGCTTGTTCGGTGACACGATTGCCGGGTCCGTCTTGGGTGTTCTGCCCGTTGCGCCGGGTGTGGGGCTTAAGGTGATGGCCTTTGCCTTGTTCTTTGGGTCTTTGGCGCTGATGGCTTATGCGCTTGGGTTCGACCGGGACGAGCTGTGGGTTTACACGCGATACCTGCTGGGTGGTTTGATCCTGCTGTATCATACGGTGTTGAAACTTCTGGGCCGTGGGGCTGCTGGTGGTCTTCAGGCTGCATCCCGCATCAAATTGGCGCGTGCCGAAGCAGCCCTTGCAACACCGGCGGACGAGGACGTGAGCGAGGCCGTTTTGCGTGCCACACGGCCCTATCGCGACGAACCTGCGAAGACCAAGCTTAGGGATCTGGTGCCATCGATCCTGAAAAGGTCCGAGCCTGAGCCACTGGTGTATACGCCGGTTGAGCCACAAAATGATCGGATCTCGGCGCGGATTGCTGATGCGGTAAAAGATCGCGTGCGTCGCCCACAACTGATCGGACGGACAGAGCCGCCAGTTGAAAGCGGCGCATCTGCGTCGATGTCGAATGTAGGCGAGGATGGCGAGATTGCCGAGTTGAATGCTCTGGATGCTCAGTTTGAACAGGCCGAGCCGGAGTTGTTGAACACAGCGCAGGCCGAAGCCGCCACAGGTTTTGCGACCAACCGTGTGGTTACGCCGGAGGCCAAGGCGAAGGTGCAGCACGCGGCCAAGAAAGCCGCGCCATCGCGTCGTGCCAAAGCCGAAGCTCAGCCGTCTTTGCCCTTTGGTGATCGGGATGTGGATTTCGAAATCCCACCCTTGAACCTTTTGACCGATCCGTCGACCATCCAACGGCACCATCTGTCGGACGAGGCGCTGGAAGAAAACGCGCGGATGCTGGAAAGCGTGCTGGATGACTACGGCGTCAAAGGCGAGATCGTCAGCGTGCGCCCCGGCCCTGTTGTGACGATGTACGAACTGGAACCCGCGCCGGGTTTGAAGGCCAGCCGCGTGATTGGCTTGGCGGATGATATCGCCCGGTCGATGTCGGCGTTGTCGGCGCGTGTGTCGACGGTGCCCGGACGCTCGGTTATCGGGATCGAATTGCCCAATGAGAACCGCGAGATGGTGGTGTTGCGCGAAATGCTGGCCGCGCGGGATTATGGCGACGGCAATCAGCGTTTGCCTTTGGCCTTGGGTAAGAACATCGGCGGTGATCCGGTGGTGGCGAACTTGGCCAAGATGCCTCACCTTTTGATCGCGGGTACGACGGGGTCGGGTAAGTCGGTGGCCATCAACACAATGATCCTGTCGCTGCTTTACAAGCTGACGCCGGAAGAATGCCGGTTGATCATGATTGATCCCAAGATGCTGGAACTGTCCGTTTATGATGGCATTCCGCACCTTCTGTCCCCCGTTGTGACCGATCCGAAAAAAGCGGTCGTTGCCCTGAAGTGGGTGGTGGGCGAGATGGAAGAACGCTATCGCAAGATGTCGAAGATGGGCGTGCGGAACATCGAAGGTCACAACAGTCGGGTGCAGGATGCGCTGGACAAGAACGAGATGTTCAGCCGCACGGTGCAGACCGGTTTCGACGACGAGACGGGCGAACCGGTGTTCGAGACCGAAGAATTCGCACCCGAAAAGCTGCCTTACATCGTGGTGATCGTCGACGAGATGGCTGATCTGATGATGGTGGCAGGCAAAGAGATCGAGGCTTGCATCCAGCGTCTTGCGCAAATGGCGCGGGCGTCGGGTATTCACCTGATCATGGCAACGCAGCGACCTTCGGTTGATGTGATCACCGGTACGATCAAGGCGAACTTCCCGACCCGGATTTCGTTTCAGGTGACCTCGAAAGTCGATAGCCGCACGATCCTTGGCGAAATGGGCGCCGAGCAATTGCTGGGCCAAGGTGACATGTTGTATATGGCCGGTGGCGGTAAAATCACCCGTGTCCATGGGCCGTTCTGTTCGGACGAGGAAGTGGAAGAGGTGGTCAATCACCTGAAAAGCTATGGCGCGCCCGAGTATGTGTCTGGTGTGCAGGATGGGCCCGAAGACGGCGCGAACTCGGACATCGACATGGTGCTGGGGCTGGGTGGCAACACCGACGGCGAAGACGCGCTTTATGACCAGGCGGTGGCGATTGTTATCAAGGACCGGAAGTGCTCGACATCCTATATCCAGCGAAAACTGGCGATCGGGTATAACAAGGCTGCGCGTCTGGTTGAACAGATGGAAGACAACAATCTGGTTAGCGCGGCCAACCATGTGGGCAAGCGCGAGATTTTGGTGCCCGAGCAGGCCTAGGTTTTACCACCCCAACCAGGTGCCGCCCGTTTCGACAGGCTGTGCCCCCGACCCAAGTTTGAACCGCGCCAATCCTGGCGCGGTTTCTGTATCCAAAAGGCCAAGGTTCATGCACGACACGCCTTTGGTCGCGAAATGTTCCGCCGCATGAGCAAGGATCAGATTGTGAGCTGAAGCGGCGCGGCCTTCGGGGCCAGTCCAGCCGATGTGATAGCTGACGGTTGCGCCGTGGCGTAGGAACAGCATAGCTGCGATCGGCTCGGCCTTGGTTTGGGCCGTCAAGAGGGTCACGCTTTTGGGATCAAGTTCGGACCAAGCACGGGTAAAGGCAGGGGGCAGGGCGCGGTAGCGGCGCTGTTTTTGCTGTTGTCGGTCGGCGTTTAAAAGCCATTCTTGTCTGGTAAGACTTTGGGACGGACGGATGGTGATGCCATTGCCTTCGGCGGTGGTCAGGCGGTTGCGCCATTTGACATGCATGCGTTTGCGCAAGCCCGGACCAAGTGTCAGATA
Organism: uncultured Rhodobacterales bacterium; assembly: GCA_964632495.1. Taxonomy (GTDB): domain Bacteria; phylum Pseudomonadota; class Alphaproteobacteria; order Rhodobacterales; family Rhodobacteraceae; genus CALKXV01. The sequence continues at coordinate 29,477 of CAZWDS010000019.1, read as the reverse complement.
GGCCAATGTCGAAGGCGTCATCACGTCTTTCAGTCGCGCATGTTCGAAAGCTTCACGACTGGTCGCATCAGGAGGCGTAGACACAAGGAAACCACCAAGCGTTTTCTTCAAGTGCCGGATGATCCTGGCGCGTTGGTCATTCGAAACCTTGCCGATCCAAACAGGGCCCATGGAAAAGAGAACGACGGGACGCAGGAACCAACGCTCGATTCCTTGGGCCAAGGCGATGGTTTTGCCGTGTATCCGAAATTCAAAGCGATGGACGAGCGCGCCACATGCGCCGGCCACCTCGCCATAGGTCCAAGACTGTTGGAAGGGCGCACCAGCCAAAGTCATCTGGGCCTGCCAGTGGTCTTCTGAAGTTTCGTTCCAAAGTACGTCCACGCTGCCGTTAACCACGGGTTTACCTAAAATCGGGTTAATTCAGGGCATGTCGAAACGCCAAAACATCGTTATGGGTCATCATGCAGCGCCCGCCCGCATCACGCATCGCGCCGTGCGTCTGGCGGCACTGTACATCGGACTTCCGATTGTCTTGATCGGGTTTTTGCTGGATGTTGGCCTGCGCTTGACCGGATAAGCATTGGCATGCCGATGATATGGCCTATCACTGGCGATCTGG
>CAZWDS010000019.1:0-28755 GCA_964632495.1 uncultured Rhodobacterales bacterium | reverse complement strand
CAACATGCAACGCAGAACCTTTCTTGCCCTTGGTGGCGCATTCGCGGCGGCTCCGGCCCTTGCGGCGGGCAAACTGCCGCTGGATACGATTTCGCGCTATATTAACGGGATCACCACCGCCAAGACGGATTTCACCCAGATCAACGATGATGGGACGCTGTCGACCGGCACGTTGTTTATCCATCGACCCGGGAGAATGCGGTTTGAATACAATCCGCCGATGGATTTGCTGGTGATGGCAGGGGGGCAGCAAGTTGGGATTTTTGACGGCAAGTCGAACCTGAAAAGCGCCGAACGCTATCCTTTGCGGCGCACGCCATTGAACCTGATCCTTGAACAGAACGTCAATCTGGCGCGACGCAATATGGTTGTCGGGCATGATTTTGATGGCACGGCCACGGTTGTGACGGCGCAGGATCCCGAGCATCCCGAATATGGTCGTTTGCAGTTGAAGTTCACCGAAGGCCCGGTCGAACTGCGGCAATGGGTCGTGACGGACGGGCAAGGCTCGAAGACCACGGTTGTTCTGGGTCAATTGCAAGACACCGGCAGCCTTGCGCCTGCGCTGTTCAGTATCGAAACCGAAGAGCGTAAGCGGAACGGCGAATAGATCAGATCAGGCCGCAGCTTTTGAGCTGTGTGTCATACATCACCGCCCGGTTCGCCACTTCGCTGGAGACACGCATCAACCACGACTTGTTGCGAAAACTGCCCCGGGCATAGCCCGTGCGGCCTTCGTGATAGGCAAGGTATTGGTTGCGGGCATCTGCCAAGGGGATCCCCAAAGACTGTTGGGACTTGTTGAAATACCAGCCCATGAAATCGGTTGCATCGGCGATGTCATCACGCCTGCGACTAAATCCGCCTTGCTCGCGTTTATATTCATCCCAAGTGCCGTCCAGCGCCTGGCCATAGCCATAGGCTGAACTTTGCCGTCCCATGGGGATCACGCCCAGTGCAAACTGATGCGGAGTGCGGGCGTTGCCGATGAATTTGCTTTCCTGATAAATCGTCGCCATTTGCACCGACACTGGCACGCCCCAACGGTTTTGGGTTCGCTTCATGGCGTTCAGATAGGCCGGGCGTTGATCGATTATCGAACAGGCGTTGTCTAAGTTTTTGGGTGCAGAATGGTTGCTGCTGCCGCAGGCGGCCATGAATCCGAACAGAATCAGGGCGCGTAGTGATTTGCTCATGCCTCAACTCGCTTTTTTGATCTTATTGTTTCAGTCAGCATAACAATTTTGTAGCCATTGGAAAAGACGCATTGGTTTTGAGGACTATTGTGGTTGCAAAAGGTCCTTCCACAGACTGTTTCTTGACCGGCTTCGGAAAACCGTCGACACGGATGGAGTGGCACTTTAGGTACGTTGGTAGGGGGCTATTGTTATGTTTAAGACGCGTGCGAAATACGCATTGGGCCAGGTGGTCCGGCACAGAAAACATCCTTTCCGCGGCGTCGTGTTCGACGTTGACGCGATGTTTTCGAATACGGAAGAGTGGTATCAAGCGATCCCAGAGGACAGTCGTCCCAAGAAGGATCAGCCATTTTATCACCTTTTGGCGGAGAATGACCAAAGCTACTACGTGGCTTATGTGTCCGAGCAGAATTTGGTCGCCGACTATTCCGGCGAGCCGATTGAGCATCCTGATTTACCAGAGTTTTTTGGTGATTTTGATGATGGCCAGTATCCGCTTCATGTGCAGATGAACTAGCCCCATTGGGGCTGGTTCGGATTGGCGGTGCCTGAAAGGGCACGTTCGGCGCGATGCGCGCGGTCCCGAAAGCCGCTTTGATATTTCAGTAATTGCGTAAAAGGCTGTGAACCTCGGCATCACGTGCTGGGTGGGGGCTGAATACATGCGCGACGCCGAGGGCAACTTCACAGCTGCGCGAAACTGATGCACGTGCCAGCAGGCCGGACTTTGGCGGAACTTTGGCGATTTTGCGGCTGAGTTTCTGAGATAGAAACGGTGCCTTCATTTCGCGCCAACTGTTTCCGAAGCTTGACGTATTGCAATGGCCGATTGACGCAAAAGTCTGTCTGCAGGTGGTTTCAGCCCTTGATGGCCATTCGGATCACTAGAAAATTCTCGTCATCATGGCGGTCGTAAACCAAGTCGCTCACGATTTCGCGGATCAGGAACCATCCGTACCCGCCTTCGGGCATTGAGTCCTGTTGGTGAAACTCTGTCATTGGGTGGTTGCCGACGGGCGCACGGCCTTTCGGCATTGGGCGACCTTTGTCCCGGATTTCGAACATCAGTGCATTCGCCCTGCGCCGGATGATTAAGCGAATTTCGCCCTTTTCATCCGGTGGATAGGCGTGTTCAGCCACATTGTTCAATGCTTCGGCCAGCACGATTTCGACAGACCCGAGAGTTTCATCATCCAGACCGTTGTCACGCAGTTCATCGGCGGCATTTTGGATTGCGCGACGAACCCACCGAAAATCGGCTGGATAGGTCTTGTCCAACACAAGGCGCGGGCCAATGTCCCATCGGTTTTCGGACGCGACATCTGCGCCTTCCGGTTTCATGCCGTCATCAGGCATTCGCAACCACCTCTAGCGCGGCTTCGGTCGTTGGGAAGATGCGGAACACGCGGTCCATTCGTGTAATTCGAAACACTTTTTCAACCGTGGGTGTCAGGTTCGCAAGGTCCAGTCGTCTTTCCCGGCCCAGATGTTTCATTGCCCCGACAACGGCGCCAAGCCCGCTGGAATCGAGAAACTCGACTTCGCCGAGATCAAGAATGACGCGCGTGCCTGTTGGGCCCGCAAGTTCCTGCATCTTGTCTTTGAAGCGCACGGCGACGGCGGCATCTATTCTGCGATCCTGGACGGTGACAATCATTGCGCCATCCACTTCGGAAGCTGTCATATGCATGTGAGACGATCCTTGCTTCTTTCGTTCACGGCGACACTAGACGGCAGGGGTTACCATTCAGTAAGCAGAACCGAACCACCGGGAACAAAGATGACCATCGATTATTCAGAACTGAGCCAGAGGCTGGAGGCCGTCAGCGCCGGTGAAACGGACGTTATTGCCTTGATGGCAACGGTTGTCTGCGAGGTGCATCATTCCGACAGCCGGTTCGATTGGACCGGGTTCTACCGGGTTGTTATGCCGGATTTGATGAAAATTGGTCCTTATCAGGGTGGTCATGGCTGTCTCGAAATCCCGTTCTCGAAGGGGGTTTGCGGGGCTGCGGCGCGGAGCGGTGAACCTCAGCTTGTGGCAGATGTGGATGCTTTTCCGGGTCATATCGCCTGTGCAAGTTCAACCCGGTCCGAACTGGTTCTGCCGGTTTGGAACGGCACCGGGCAATTGATTGGTGTGTTCGATCTGGACAGCGACCAACCCGATGCCTTTCGGCAATCGGATATCGACGGTCTGACGCCTATCCTGAAATCTGTCTTTTCGGGTTGTGACGCATGACCCTTCCAGATCAATCACGACGATGACTGATACCTATAACCCGCCGGATGACCCCTTAGAGATCGTCCATGCCGACCATGAAGTGTTGATTGTCTCCAAACCCCATGGGCTTTTATCGGTGCCGGGCAAAGCCGAACATCTGGCCGATTGTCTGATCGCCCGCGTGCAGGCCGTTTATCCTGACGCCCTGTTGGTGCATCGGTTGGATCGCGACACCTCGGGTGTCATGGTCTTTGCACTGACCCGACATGCGCAGCGGCATCTTGGGCTGCAATTCGAAAAGCGTCAGGTGAAAAAGACCTATGTTGCGCGTGTCTGGGGGAAGGTTGCCGAGAAGACGGGTACCATTGACTTACCGCTCATTGTCGATTGGCCAAACCGTCCGCTTCAGATGGTAGACCATGAAAACGGCAAGCCCGCGCAAACCGATTGGCGCGCGTTGAAAGCGCAGGATGACGAAACCCGACTGCGGCTTTTCCCAAAGACGGGGCGGTCGCATCAATTGCGGGTGCATTGCCTTGCCATTGGGCATCCGATTCTGGGGGATCCTTTCTATGCGACGGGTCCCGCGCGGGATTTTTCGCGCTTGATGCTGCATTCAGAAAGCCTGCGGTTTCGTCATCCAGACGGCGGAAAAGGTATGAATTTCAGGGTGAAAGCCGAATTCTAGACGCGCCTTTTGCTTTTTTCCGGATATCGCGTTTATAGTGACCATGTAAAGGAGATTAACATGATCACACGTCGCGCGTTTAGTGCCGGTTTGGGGGCGGGGGTGGTTGCTTCGGCTATGCCGCAGTGTGTTACTGCACAATCCTATCGCGGACCGAATGTTGTTCTGATCCGGTTTGGAGGCGGGGTCCGACGGTACGAGACGATCGACGAAAGCGGCACTTACGCGCCTTACATGCGCAATGTGCTGGCGAAACGCGGCGTCTTGATCCCCAATATGCAGATCGATCGGCTGGAAGGCGGCAACACAAGTCACGCCGAGGGCACACTCAACCTGCTGACGGGGCGTTACAATGCTTATCGCGATGCCGGGTCGAAGTTTCTACAAGACCGTTTGGAACCGACCGAGCCGACGCTTTTTGAGTACTTGCGCCGATCCTATGACATCCCAAGCCACGAAGCGCTGTTGATCAATGGCGAAGACCGTCCGCAGGAGGAATTTTTTACCTACGGGCTGCACGGGCACTATGGGATTGATTTCCGCTCCGAGATGCTCTCGCTGCATCGCTTCAAGCTTTATAAGACCGCGCGCATTCTGGAGGAAGGCGGATTGGGCGAGGATGAACGTCTGGCCGCCGAGAAAGCCCTGGTTGAGTTGCAAGCGGCTGATGACCGTTCATTTGTTCCGGATCAATCCGCACCGATCCAGAAGTTTTGGTCGGAGTGGCGGGCGCACTATGGAGACGATGGGTTTAAGAACCCGCGTGGGGACCGATTGCTGACGGAACTGGCGCTTTGGGCGATCCGCGATTTGAAGCCTCGTCTGATGATGGTGAACTATCAGGACCCGGATTATGTGCACTGGGGCAATGCCTCGCATTATACGCGTGCGATATCGGTGATTGATGACGGGATCCGTCAGGTGGTCGAGGCATTGGACCGGGATGATCACTATCGGGGCAACACGGTGGTCGTGATCACGCCCGACTGCGGGCGCGACGCGAACCCTTTGATGTCGGTGCCCTTCCAACATCATTTCGACAGCGGCGAAGCCCACGACGTTTGGGCGTTGGTTCTTGGGGCCGGGGTGGTGAAGGATCGCGTCTATGATCGCACGGTCGATCAAACCGCGGTTGCGGCGACATTGGCCGAGGTCATGGGGCTGCGCGCGGAACGTTCGGAAGGCGATGTTTTGTCAGAGCTGTTCACATGAGTGTGGCCGCTGATGCACCGCGTGACCGGAGTTTGCTGGGTCGTTTGTTTGGCGTGGTATTCAGCTTCGTCATGGGAACGTTGTTATGCTTGTCCGCCGCGACCTCGCTTCTGGTCTTGGGGTGGCTGATGCGGCGGATGCGGATGGTGGCTTTGCGATCCGCCGGGGTCGGGGTAGAGCGCCCGGGCTGGATCATGGGGGCTGCGGGCTCTAGGGGGTTAGCGCGCTGGCTCGGCGGATTGGCCGCAAATGTGCGCGAAGGGGTGATGGCGGCGGCGGCTTTGGCGCTGGCCACTGCGCCGTTCTCGGTCATTTGGTTGCTGTCCTGGTGGGCGGGCTGGGAAAACAGCTTTTCGAAAGGCTATGAACAAGCCTTTGTCGGCCCTGCTTTGGGATTGTTCGGCGTGGCGGTGTTTTGTGGTTTGATGATTTGGTTGCCCATAGCACTGGCCCATCAGGCGGTCGAGAACAGGGCCTTTGCTCTGTTTGAGTTCCGCTCCATCCGCAGTGCGGTTCGACACTCGGGCTGGGGGTATGTGCTATTGGCTTTGGTCACCGTGATCGCGGCTTTGCCCCTTTTTGCCGGACGTGCACTTGTGGTGTTTGCAGGCGAGATTGTCCCTGGTTTTGAGGACATGACCCCGGACCAGATCGAGGCGTTGCGAAGTGGCATCGCGCTGGCGCTGTCTGCTTATGTCTTCGTGTCGCTTCTGTTTCTGCGTGATTGGGCGGCGCGTCTTTACGCAAGTGCAGTGGCTCGCGCCTTAGAGGGACCCGACGCTGCCCTTTGGGATAGAAGCGTGCTTTCTGATGGACGCCGCGCCGGTGTGCGGTCGTGGAAGCTGACCCATTGGGTGCGGACTTCGATGCTTTTGGTCATATGGTTCGGTTTGGCCGCACAAGTATTTGTGGGCCAGTTTCTGAACCACGACTGGCATCTCTGGCTGACCCATCCTTTGGTGCTTTTGCCTTGGGCGGGATGATTGCGCCGGCTTCGCAGTCGCAGTGGAAGGGGGTTTCACCCCCTCTTGACCCTTTGGGCCAATTCACCCCCAGCGTATTTTTCAAGAGATGAATGGGTTCTACAAAGATGGGCTTCATCTCTTTCCAAATACGCAAAAAGGGCCGCTGCGTCAGCAGCGGCCCTGTCGCGACGGCGAAGCCGGCGCAAAGTTTTATGAAGAGAGCTACTCTTTCACTGTGATCCGACCGTCCGTATAGGGTGTGAACGGTCCTTGTGCGGCCAGAAACTCCGCCGTCACATCTGCCAGATCTGGGCCGAAGTCATAGGCGTTCTGGGCATCCTTAAACATCGCATAGCCGTCGCCGCCATTGCGCACGTAGTTGTTGGACACAACCCCGTACATCTTGTCAGCTTCAATCGGAGCACCACCCACCATCACGTCTGAGACGCGGGCACCTGCTTCGGCTTTGGGATCAAAGGCATAGGTGACACCCGCGACCTGCGGGAAGCGGCCGGCGCCTTCTTCGACTTGGCTTACGCCATTTTCAAGGGCTTCGACGAAGGTTGCACCGGTGACCTGAAAGGTCGACAGCGTGTTCTGGAACGGCAGAACCGTCAGGACTTCGCCCATGGTCACGGGGCCGGCGTCGATGCTGGCACGGATGCCACCGCCGTTCTGGATGGCGATTTCGATGCCTTGGTCCTTCACCCGGTCCAGCATGGCGTCCGCGATCAGCGATCCCATCGAGCATTCCATGGCCCGGCACACTTCGCGGTCACCGCCGATGGGTTCAGCTGCTTCGGCTACGACCTTTTGGCGAATTTCTTCCAAAGGGGCTGCGGCTTCGGCGATACGCGCCTTGGTGGCGGCATCTTCGGCCACGAAACGGTCAATCAGAAGTGGCTCGCCAGTGGCCGAGGTGACAACGCCATCGTCGTCAAAGACCACGTTCAACTCGCCCAGGAATTTACCATAGGCATAGGCCTGCACGATCTGCACGTCGTTGACCACGGTGGGGTAAGGCCCTGCGGCGCGATCAGAGACGTTGGACAGATAAGTGTTCGAGTGACCGCCCACGATCACGTCCACACCTGTGGTGCCTTCGGCGACGCGCTGATCCACCGCATATCCAGAGTGGCTAAGGACGATGATCTTGTTGACGCCGTCAGCCGTCAGCCTGTCGACTTCGCCTTGAACGGCAGCAACTGGGTCAGAGAACGTCACATTTGGGCCAGGCGATGCCAGTTCATCGGTATCTTCGGGTGTAAGACCGATCAGACCGATCCGCTCGCCGCCTTTTTCGATCACGGTCGATTTTTGCAGCGTGTTGGACAAAAGGGGCTCTTGGCTAACATCGGCGTTGGACATCAGGATCGGGAAGTTGAGCGCGTCCATAAAGCCCTTTAAAACTTCGGGGCCGTCGTCGAATTCGTGGTTGCCCACGGTCATCGCGTCATAGCCCATCTGGTTCATCATCTCGGCGGTCAGTGCGCCTTTGTAATGGGTATAGAACAAGGTGCCCTGAAACTGATCCCCACCATCCACAAGGATCGCGTTGTTTGCGCGGGCTTTCGCCGTAGCGATCGCGGTTTGCAGGCGGGCTGAGCCGCCAAAACATTTTCCGGCCTGATTGTCTTCTTCGCCACAGCCCGAATCAAAGCGGCTGATGGGTTCGAAGCGGGCATGGAAATCGTTGGTGTGCAGGATGGTCAGGCTGAATTCAGCCAGAGCCGCCCCGCTTGAAAGGGCCAATATGGCCCCGCCGGCGAGCAGTTTCCGGATCATTATGAAATTCCCCCTATTAGGTTTCTGACATGAGATTGCCGTTAACGCGGCAGGGTGTCAAAAGGATGTGATCAGGAGACTTCGAATGAACGTGATCTACAAGATATTCAGGCTGTCTGAATACGCAGAATTCCTGGAAAACAGGCAGACCGAGGGTGCGCCAATCGATGTGGCAGACGGCTATATCCACTTCTCGACCGCGGATCAGGTGGCCGAGACGGCGGCCAAGCATTTTGCGGGCGAAAGCCCGCTTCGTCTTTTGGGGGTTAATGCCGATGAGCTGGGCGATGACCTGAAATGGGAGCCGTCGCGGGGTGGCGCCTTGTTCCCGCATCTTTACCGCGAGCTGACCGAGGCCGATGTGCGTTTTGTCCACGATCTGTTCACAGAAGATGGGGTGCACCAGTTTGAAGGGCTACTTGTGTGATCGAACGCGCGGCTCTTTCCGTTCTGAACCGATTGGATCCCGAGCGGGCCCATGGTTTGGCTTTAAAGGGGTTGCAGACGCCATTTGCGCCCTTGCCGGGGCCGGTGCGGTCGCCGCGTTTGGAAACGACCTTTGCGGGTTTGTCTTTGCCGAATCCGATTGGGTTGGCGGCGGGGTTTGACAAGAACGCAACGGCGGTTGTGCCCTTGATGCAGGCCGGGTTCGGGTTTCTTGAAGTGGGTGCCGCGACGCCGCGGCCGCAGCCTGGTAATCCCCGTCCAAGGTTGTTCAGACTGAAAACGGACAAGGCCGCCATCAACCGGTTTGGGTTCAACAACGACGGGGTTGAGGCGATTGCCGAACGTTTGGCCGCACGACCCGATGGTATTCCGGTGGGATTGAACATTGGGGCAAACAAAGACAGCGCGGATCGCGCATCGGACTTTGCCGAGGTGATACGGGTGACGCGGACGCTGGTGGATTTTGCGACGGTCAATGTCTCGTCGCCCAACACCGAGAAGCTGCGGGATTTGCAGGGGGCCGAGGCGTTACGCGCTTTGTTGGATGGTGTCATGGCCGAGCGGGGCTTGGTCCCGGTTTTCCTGAAGATTGCGCCGGATTTGAGCGATGCTGAGATCGCCGAGATTGCCGGTGTGGCGATGGAAGCCGGCGTGTCGGCGGTGATTGCGACGAATACGACATTGTCGCGCGAGGGTTTGCAGGATGCTGACAGCGGAGAGGCGGGTGGATTGTCGGGACGCCCTCTTTTTGCGCCTTCAACACGGGTTTTGGCACGGCTCTATCGCGAGATGGGCAATGAGATGCCTTTGATCGGGGTGGGCGGTGTTGGCTCGGCGGCGCAGGCTTATGTGAAGATCAAGGCGGGTGCCAGCGCGGTGCAGCTTTATACGGCGATGGTTTTCCGTGGCTTGTCTTTGGCACATCGAATTGCACGGGGTTTGGACGAGATGTTGGCGCACGACGGGTTCAATTCGGTTGCCGAAGCGCGGGGTACTGGTGTGGAGGATTGGCTGTGAGCGTGGTGATCTGGCACAATCCGAGATGCTCGAAGTCGCGGGCAACCTTGGCGCTTTTGGAAGAGCGCGGTGTTTCGCCTGAGATTCGGTTGTATCTGGAAGATGCGCCGTCTGAGGTGGAGTTGCGCGCCGCGTTGGACGTTCTGGGTGTCTCTGCCGGCGATTTGGTGCGGCGTGGCGAAGCGGCGTTCAAGGACGAAGGTTTGTCGAAGGGATCGAGCGATGCAGAGATATTGGCCGCCATGGTGCGGGTGCCGAAGCTGATCGAGCGACCGGTTGTTTTTGCGAATGGGCAAGCCGCTGTCGGGCGCCCCCCGGAAGCGGTGTTGTCTATACTTTGACGTCCGATATTGGGGGCGCTGCCCCCGCGCTTTGCGCTCCCCCGAAGTATTTTTGGCAAGAGGAAAGTCAGGGCCGTGCGGCGCGTTCAAGGGCGGGGTAGCGCAGGCCGAGCGTAAGACCACGGGCGGTGAACGAGACGAGGAGTGCCATCCAAAGGCCGTCGTTGCCGTAGTCTTGGAAGGCCCAGACCGCGGCGAAGTAGACCAGGGTTGAGACGAAGGCCATGTTGCGCATATCTGCCGTTCTGGTTGCGCCGATGAAGATGCCGTCGAGCATCCAGGCGGCGATGCCAAGGAGCGGGGCGGCGACCATCCATGGGAGTAGCGCTTTGGCGGCTTCGCGCACGGGTTCAGAGGTTGTCATCAGATTGATCACGGCGGGTCCGAAGGCCCAGACACCCAGTGCGAAGAGGATCACCACGATCAGGCCCCAAAGGCTGGTCAGTTTCGCGGCGCGTCTGAGGCGTGTCGGGTTTTTGGCTCCGAACGCGTTCCCGACAAGGGTTTCGGCGGAAAAGGCGAAGCCGTCGAGGGCGTAGGCGGTGACGTGGAGGAACTGGAGCAGGATTTGGTTGGCCGCCAGCGGGACGTCTCCGAAGCCTGCTCCGAAGAACAGGAATGATACGAAGATGGCTTCCAGGCAGAGGGAGCGCAAGAGGATGTCACGGTTCACGAGCGCCATGGTCCAAAGGCGGGCGCGGTCGAATATGCGGGGCCAGGCGTTCCAGAAGGGTCGAAGGAAGATGTCGCGGCAGAACCAAAGTCCGAGGGCGAGGCCTGTCCATTCCGCGAAGAAGGTGGCGATGGCGACACCACCCACGCCCCAGCCGAAGCCAAGGACGAAGACAAGGTCGAGGATGATGTTCAACCCGTTCATCCAGACTTGCAGGATCAGGACGGCGCGGGTGCGTTCGGCGGCGATCAGCCAGCCGGTGATGCCGAACAGCGCGATGGCGGCAGGCGCTGACCAGATGCGGATGGCCATGTAGGTGCGAGCGCCCGCTTCAACCTCGGGGGAGGCGGGCGAGACCCAGAAACCTGCGGCGAAGATCGGGATTTGGATAAGGATTAAAAGAACACCCGCGCCAAGGCCGACGATCAGTGCACGCGATAAAAGCGCGTCAGCTTCGCCTTGGTCATCAGCGCCAAGGGCTTGGGAGGTCATGCCCGTGGTGCCCATTCGGAGAAACCCGAAGATCCAGTAGATCGCCGTCAGAATGATGGCGCCGATGCCGACGGCTCCGATGGGGACGGGATCGCCCAACTGGCCCACGACGCCGGTGTCGACCACGCCCAGGATCGGGACGGTGGCATTGGCCAGAAGGATTGGTAGGGCGATGCCGAGGACACGATTGTGCGTGATCTGCCGGGGTTTGGGTGTCATGCGTCGGGGGCTGGCGGCATCAGGAAGTGACCGGTGGCTTGTGCGAAGGGACGCGCGCGATTGTCTTGCCAGGCTTCGATCTGGACGCTTGCATACCGACGACCCGAGCGGTTGACCTTGGCGCGGGCATAGGCGTCGCGCGGCAGGCCTGTACGCAGGTAATCCACGGTTAGGTCGATGGTTTTGGGCATGCGGGGCAGCGTCTTGGGGCTAAGGGTTTCAGCGTCCAGCCGTCCGCTTTCGATTTCTGTCCAGAGGTTCTGCCAGCCCAGTTCGATCAGGGCTGTGGTCTCCAGAAAAGCCGAGGTGACGCCGCCGTGAATGGCGGGCAGCGCCGGATTGCCGATCAGCATATCTTGGAAGTTCAGGATGCTGGTCAGTTCGTCGCCATGGCGTTCGAAGGTGATGCCCAAGAACTGAACGTAAGGGATGCCCTCGACCAGCGCCTTTAGGGCTGTGTCGCGACGCTGTTTGACGATCTGGACGGGTTCGGGACGCGGGCGGTTCATCGGCGCACCGTGAAGGCTCCGGTGGCGGCGGCCACGGGGTTGTCGGTGTCGTCGTCTGTGGCCACGGCGCGCACAAAAGCGACAGTGCGGGTCACGTGATAGCAGGTGGCCGTTGCCGTGATTGCCTGACCGGGCGTGGCGGGGCGCATGTAGTCGATGCGTAAATCCAGTGTGGCAGTTGTCGCTGGCCCGCGGGGATGGGCCATAACGGCTGTGCCCCCGCAGGTGTCCATCAGGGTCGAAACTGCGCCGCCATGGATCACACCAGTTGAAGGGTCGCCGACCAGTTTGTCGTCCCAAGGCATCGACATGGTGGCTTCGCCATCGCTTACGCTATCAACGGTCATGCCAAGTGCGGTGCAATGGGGCAGGGCCAGAATGAACTGGCGGGCCTGATCGCGGCGGGGATCTGAGGGGTGCGACATTTGCATCGGTGCTCCTATGGCGCTATATCGGCGCATTGTTTTGTGAAGGGCAAGCCGATTGATCCCTGACCGGCGTAGGTTTAGGCTTCGTTCAGGGAGAAACGCATGGACGCCGATCGTCTGACCTTCAAGGAAATGTGCGCCAAGTTCGATGTGACCCCGCGCACGCTTCGCTATTACGAGTACATCGAGCTTCTTTCGCCCGAGAAAGAGGGTCGGTCGCGGTATTACTTGCCGCGTGAAGTGGCGCGGATGACCCTGATTTTGCGGGGCCGTCGCTGGGGGTTTTCTTTGGAAGAGATCCGACAGTGGTTGCAGATTTACGAACATGCGGGCACCGAAGAGCAATCCAAGGCGTTTTTGGAACTGGCGGACCGTCAGCTAGAGGCTTTGACGAAAGAGCAGGCCGAATTGAAGACCACCATCGAAGGTTTGCAGCAAATGCGCGATGAGGTTGCGAGCGAGTTGGGGTGAAGGTTTCCCTTTTGACCACCTTGAGGACCGCCAATAGATGTTTGAAGGCATTCCAGGGATCTTGCTTGAACTGCGCGGGTCGATCAGAATCGCTCTGTTTCAAAGAGAAATCATCGCGTATTGACGATTTCCAAAAATGACACGTTTTCTCAGAAAACATCACATATGACGGTCCAATCTTTACGCCCGTTAAAGATTGTTTCGCGGACGTAGCGTCATAGTTTTTAAAAGTGACTTAGGGGCATTTTTGACGCTACGTTACGCTTACGTGAACGGAAAGCAGTGCCTACCTCCCTGTCATCCGAAACCCAGATGCTATTGGGAGTTTGTAATGACCGAAGACTATATGACGATCCGCAAAATGTGTGACATGTTCGACGTGACACCACGTACTTTGCGATTTTATGAATCAAAGGAACTGCTGTTTCCAAAGCGTGAGGGCAATCGCCGTCTCTTTACTCGGAAAGACCGGGCGCGGTTGAAATTGATCATAAAAGGCAAGCGCTTTGGCTTTAGTCTGGAGGACATTCGACAGATCCTGGACCTTTATGATCCAAACCAGAACAACCTGCCCCAAGTTCAAAGAGCCTATGAAATGGGGAAAGAGCGTCTTGCCGATCTGGAAGAGCGCCGCCGCGAGCTTGATCAAGTCATTGACGAGCTTAAGGGCCAGTTGAACATCGGCAATCAAATGATCGCCGCTGCGCAGATGACTGCCGCAGAGTAAAAAACAGGAGAAAGCCATATATGCCCATCTATTCGCCTCCCGTGAAAGACCAACAGTTCCTTTTGCATGACGTGTTGAAAGTCAGCGAAAGCGATGTTCCTGGGTACAATGAACTGGACCGTGAGTTTACCTCGGCCATTCTGGAAGAGGCGGGCAAGATCGCGGCCAATGTGCTGCAACCTTTGAACACTGTCGGCGACGAAGAGGGCTGTGTGTTGGAAAACGGTGTGGTGCGCACGCCGAAGGGGTTTAAAGCGGCATGGGACGAGATGGCCGCTGGCGGCTGGATGGGGCTGGATGCCAGTCCTGACTATGGTGGCCAGGGCATGTCACATCTGATGAACACGGCCACGGGCGAACTGTTTTCGACAGCAAACATGGCGTTTCAGATGTATGTTGGCCTGTCCCATGGTGCCGCTTCGGCTTTGGCTGTGCACGGCTCGGACGACCAGAGAAAAACCTATCTGCCAAAGATATACTCGGGCGAATGGTCAGGTACGATGAACTTGACCGAACCGCAGTGCGGCACCGACTTGGGCTTGATCCGCACGAAGGCGGATCCCCAGGACGACGGGTCGTACAAGATCACCGGCCAAAAGATTTGGATCTCGGGTGGTGAGAACGATCTGGTCGAAAACATCGTGCACTTGGTTCTGGCGAAAATTCCGGACGGCCCGGATGGCATCAAGGGGATTTCCTTGTTTGTCGTGCCAAAGTTCATCCCGAACGAAGATGGCTCGCTTGGGGATCGCAACAGCCTGTCCTGCGGTGGTCTGGAAGAGAAAATGGGCATTCACGGCAACGCCACATGCGTCATGAACTATGACGGCGCGACCGGCTGGTTGGTCGGCGAGATGCACAAAGGCATGCGTGCCATGTTCACGATGATGAACGAAGCCCGCCTTTCGGTCGCTTTGCAGGGCTATTGTCAAGGCGAAGTGGCCTATCAGAACGCGCTTGGCTTTGCCCGTGACCGCTTGCAGGGCCGCGATGTAACGGGGGCGAAAAACCCGGACGGTGTCGCCGATCCGATCATCGTACACCCCGACGTGCGCCGGAACCTGATGGATCAGAAATCCATTACCGAAGGGGGGCGTGCCTTGGTCTATTGGGGGGCCGAAATGATCGACCGCTCGCACCTTTTGGACGACGAAGCGGCGGAAGAGATGATCTCGCTCTTGATCCCCGTCATGAAGGGCTTTTTGACGGACAAGGGCTTTGAAACAACCGTTCTGGCGCAACAGACCTTGGGTGGTTCGGGCTTTACCAAGGAATGGGGCCTTGAACAGTTCGTGCGCGATGCGCGGATTGCCATGATTTATGAAGGCACCAATGGGATCCAGTCGTTGGATTTGGTTGGGCGCAAGCTGCCTCAAAACGGTGGCAAGGCGATCATGGCGTTCTTTGAAATCGTGAAGGGGTTCCTGAAAGAGAATGCCGACAATGAAGTTCTGGCGAACGGGTATCTTGAGCCTTTGAAAGCAGCCTCAAAAGACCTGCAGGCAGCGGGCATGTATTTCATGCAAGAAGGCATGAAGAATCCGAACAATGCTCTGTCGGGGTCGTACGACTTTATGCATCTTTTCGGGCATGTCTGCTTGGGCCTGATGTGGGCGCGGATGGCCAAGGCGGCTGGTGAAGCTCTTGAGGCTGGAGCGGACGATAAGGACTTCTATGAAACCAAGATCGCCACAGGTCGCTACTATATGGCACGCCAATTGCCGATGACGGCGACGCATCTGGCGCGTATTCAGTCGGGTGGTGACACGGTGATGGCACTGGACGCGGCGCAGTTCTAAGGTGATGCTGCGACAACGCACATCGCAATGAAGGCGCGCAGATGAAGACATTTGCCGAGTTTATCAAAATTCTGTCCATGCTCACGGCCTTAGGCGCTGTGTGCTGGGCAGGCTTTGTTGCCATTTCCTCAGCCAAAGAGTTCGGCGGAGACGGCGACCCGTCTGACGCGCTTTGGACCGCAGGGGGCGTCTTTCTGGTGGCTTGCGCGGTGAATGTCCTTGCCGCCCGCTTTGCGAAAGGGATGAAATAACATGCCGAAACGTCTACGCCTGACCCGCCGTTTTCCCGTTGCAATGACCGAAGATGCCTATCGACGCCTGAAAAAGTTCTCGAACGAAGCGGGTCTGGACGAAGGCGAGGCACTCTCATTCTTATTCGAGAACTTCTCAAGCGTGATGAACCACGAAAACCTTGAAGCAAGGCTTCGGCTCTTTAATACCGAACTTGAGGCGCGGAAGAGGTGATGACGGGAATTGCGTATTTATCAAGAGATGAAAGCCCGGTGGGTCCACCCTACTGCCCGTTGGTTCAAACATGACGCAGGCAGCAGGGTTTCACCTCTTACGGTCATCGGCTCGCCAGCCTGTGCCGCATCCTCGATCAGAACAATTCAAGCTTAACGTACGGTTAAAACCGGAAGGGGTTTCATCTCTTTCCAAATACGCACTGGCACCGCATCACCAGAGGCAGACCCAAGGAGAAGAATGAGATGACCATCAAACTGCATTGCTTCGGTGAAAGTGGCCATTCCTATAAAGCGGCGCTTACCTTGGAACTTGGTCCACTGGACTGGGAACCAATCTATGTCGATTTCTTCAACGGAGCCGTTCGAAGTGAGGAATACAAAGCCGAGGTCAACGCCATGGGCGAGGCACCGGTCTTGATTGATGGCGACGTGCACCTGACGCAATCCGGGGTCATTCAGGACTATCTGTCCGAAAAGACGGGCAGGTTTGGGGGCAACACATCGGAAGAGCGCCGCGATATTCTGAGATGGATCCTTTGGGACAATCATAAGCTGTCCAGCCAAGCAGGGGTCGCGCGATTCCTGTTGCATTTCCTTCCGCCCGAGAAACAACCGAAAGAAGTCATAGGCTTCCTTCAGGGACGATTGGCGGGCGCGTTGAAAGTGCTGGACGCGCATCTGACGTCACGTGACTGGATCGTGGGACGCAGCGTCACAAATGCGGATCTAACCTGTTGTGGTTACTTATTTTATGACGAGCCTTACGGGTTCACGCGATCCGACTGGCCAGCGATCGACGCTTGGCTTGGCCGGATTGAGCAATTGGAGGGGTGGCAGCACCCATATGATCTGATGCCGCGTGCTTACCCAAATGCCAAAGCCTGAGAAAGGAAGCCCGATGCGTGACGCTTATATCTTCGACGCTCTTCGATCCCCCCGGGGCAAGGGCCGCGCAGATGGCAGTTTGCACGAAGTCACCCCGATCAAGCTTTCGGCGGATATGCTGAATGCAGTGAAGGACCGGAACGGTTTGGATGGGCATGTGATCGAGGATGTGATCTGGGGCAATGCCACTCAGGTGAAAGAGCAGGGCGGCTGTCTGGCGCGGACCTCGGTTTTGGCCTCGGATTTGGATGAGGCTATTCCCGGATTATCGATCAACCGGTTCTGCGCCAGCGGCATGGAAGCCGTGAACTTGGCGGCCAACCAAGTGAAAGGCGGTGCAGGCGACGGCTATATTGCGGGTGGTGTTGAGTGTATGAGCCGCGTCCCCATGGGCAGCGACGGTGCGGCGATTGCCGTGGACCCGAGTGTTGCCATGGACACCTATTTTGTGCCGCAGGGTATTTCCGCTGACATCATCGCCACCGAGTTTGGGTTCTCCCGCGATGATACGGATGCTTTCGCTGTGGAAAGTCAGAAACGGGCAGCGGCGGCTTGGGAGGCCAGCCGGTTCTCGAAGTCGATTGTGCCGATCCACGATCAAAACGGTCTGCCGATCTTGACACAAGACGAATATATGCGCCCTGGCACCGACATGCAGGCGCTTGGCAGCTTGAAGCCCGCGTTCAAGGATCAGGGCGAAGTTATGCCCGGGTTCGATGCGGTCGCCTTGATGAAATACCCGCATCTTGAAAAGATCAATCACGTGCATCATGCGGGCAATTCCAGCGGGATTGTTGATGGGGCGGCAGCGCTTTTGATTGGATCGAAAGAATTTGGTGAAGCCCATGGGTTGACCCCGCGTGCGCGCATTCGTGCGACGGCCAAGATTGGCACAGACCCCACCATCATGTTGACGGGACCGGTGCCTGCCACGCAGAAAATTCTGGCGGACAGCGGCATTGCGATTGGCGACATCGATCTCTTTGAGGTGAACGAGGCGTTCTCGTCCGTTGTGCTGCGGTTCATGCAGGCTTTTGATGTCGATCACGGAAAGTTGAACGTGAACGGAGGAGCCATCGCTATGGGCCATCCGCTGGGAGCATCCGGTGCGATCATCATCGGAACGCTTTTGGATGAATTGGAAAGACAGGATAGAGAGCTGGGTCTGGCCACGCTTTGCGTCGCGAGTGGCATGGGTGCTGCGACAATCATAGAGCGAGTCTAAAGGCGGATAGTGATTGCTTATGCCATTGAGTCCTGTATACAGGTATCTGCCTAAAGAGCGGCTGGCAGGGACTGGTGTGTGTGTTGCACTGGAAGGGAACCGCGTTGATTCAAGACAAATTGGAAGCCTTTTTGGCAGACCTTCAGTCAGCATTTATGGCGGGCAATCTGGTCAGTTTACAGAGATATTTTCAGATACCACTTGTCGTCTACAGCGCCGCGGGTGTCACGGTGTTGCGCGACAAGGCGGAATTCGAAAAGATGACGCAGGACTACATGACAGCGCTTGGAGCCTTGTCGATTGCACAGGCGCGTCAAACGATTTTGTCGCGCGACCCTGTCGTGAACAATCGCCAACGTGTGACCGTGCGCACCGTGGATTCGAACGAAGCGGGGGAACCCGTAACCAGCAGCACAATTCGGTACTTTCTGGTGCTAGGACAGCAAGGCTACTCGGTCGAAATGCTGGAATATCTGGAAGCGCCCTTGCCGATTTCCGACGTCGAGAAAATCGTACATTAAGCTTCGCTCTACGCGAAGAAACATCAACTCATCCGCAGGGAGGCCCTTTTGATGGCTGACTTTACCTATGTTTTGCACGACGACGGCGTGGCCGTCATCACTTGGGATGTTCCCGGCAAGTCGATGAATGTGTTAACGCGCGAGGCGTTTGACCTTGTTGAAGGCTTTGTTGATGACGCTTTGGCTGATGACGCGGTAAAGGGCGTCGTGATCACCAGTGGCAAGGATAGTTTTGCTGGTGGGATGGATTTAAACGTGCTTGCTTCAATCAAAGAGGCCTCGGGCGAAAATCCGGCGCCTGCCTTGTTTGACTTCATCATGAACGGCCATCGTATCCTGCGCAAAATCGAACGCGCAGGCATGGATCCTAAGACCAACAAAGGCGGCAAACCGATTGCCTGTGCGTTGCCGGGGCTTTGCGCCGGTATCGGAACAGAAATCGCTTTGGCCTGTCATCGCCGCTTTATGGCCGACACGCCGAAGGGCAAAATTGGGCTGCCGGAAATTCTGGTTGGGCTGTTCCCCGGCGCCGGCGGTACGACGCGGTATTCCCGCATGGTGGGTGCCATGGCAGCGGCTCCGGTGTTGCTTGAAGGTCGTATGTTGGCCCCGGCCAAAGCCAAAAGCGCGCAACTGGTGGATGAGTTGACCGCGCCGGATGAGTTGTTGACGAAAGCCAAGGACTGGGTTCTGAACGCCACCGACGCCGACATCGTCAAGCCTTGGGATGTGAAGGGCTGGAAGATGCCGGGCGGTGCGCCGTACCATCCGCAGGGGTTCATGACCTTTGTTGGCGCCTCGGCGATGATCAACGGCAAAACGAAAGGCGTCTATCCTGCCGCTAAGGCTTTGCTTTCGTCGATCTACGAAGGTGCCATGGTGCCTTTCGATACCGCTTTGAAGATCGAGGCGCGGTATTTCACCAGCATTTTGATGAATCCGACGTCAAGCGCGATGATCCGGTCGTTGTTCATCAACAAGGAAGCCTTGGAAAAAGGCGCGAACCGTCCGTCTGTTGACGACCAGACCGTCAAGAAAGTCGGCGTTCTGGGTGCCGGGATGATGGGTGCCGGGATTGCATTTGTCAGTGCGAAGGCGGGCATCGAGGTGGTGCTGATCGATCAGGCGCAAGAGGCAGCGGACAAAGGCAAAGCCCATTCAGAGGGGATTCTGGATAAGGGCATCGCAAGGAAAAAGGTTACTGAAGAAAAGAAGGCTGAAATTCTTAACCGGATCACGGCCACCGCTGATCTGGAGGCCCTGAAGGACTGTGATCTGATCGTTGAAGCTGTCTTCGAAGACCCGGGCATTAAGGCCGAAATGACCAAGAAGGTCGAAGCCATTGTGGGCGAAGACGCTATCTTCGCCACCAACACCTCGACCCTGCCTATTTCCGAATTGGCTAAGGCCAGCGTGCGGCCCGAGCAATTCATTGGCATCCACTTCTTCTCGCCTGTCGACAAGATGCTGTTGGTCGAGATCATCAAAGGTGCGGAAACGGGGGATCGAGCGGTGGCCAAATCGCTGGACTTCGTGCGGCAGCTTCGCAAGACCCCGATTGTCGTGAATGACGCGCGGTTCTTCTACGCCAACCGCTGCATCATCCCTTACATCAACGAAGGCATCCGAATGGTGGGCGAGGGGGTTTCCCCTGCGTTGGTCGAAAACGCGGCTCAGCTTTTGGGTTTTCCGGTCGGACCTTTGCAGTTGGTCGATGAAACCAGCGTCGATCTGGGTGTGAAGATCGCCAAGGCCACACGCGCGGCTATGGGCGAGGATTACCCGGACGGCGCGGTAGATGATGTTTTGTTCTGGATGGCGGATGAAGGCCGGTTGGGTCGCAAGGCCAGTGCTGGCTTTTATGCCTATGACGAGAAGGGCAAGCGGGACGGGTTATGGCCCGGTCTGGGTGAGAAATACGCGGAAGCCGCAGATCAACCCGACCTGTCCGAAGTGCAAAACCGTTTGATGATGGCGCAAGTTCTGGAAGCCGTGCGCGCCTTGGAAGAAGGCGTTTTGGAGGACATTCGCGAAGGCGACGTGGGGGCGATCCTGGGATGGGGCTTTGCGCCTTGGTCCGGCGGGCCGTTCTCGTGGCTGGATATGATAGGTGCGGCCCGCGGTGTCGAGATGTGTGAAAAGCTTGCCTCGCACGGCCCGCGCTTTGCTGTCCCGGCCTTGTTGGCTGAAATGGCTGCGTCGGGTCAATCGTTCTACGACCGCTTTGCAACACCGGTAAAAGCAGCCTGATCACAAGGCGCGCCCCGACAAGGTGCGGCTTTTCGCACCACCGCTAGGGCGTGACAGCGGGGGTGCTTTGCGCTACTCAGGCGCAAAATCTGAATGGAGAACGGACATGTCCGATCACAAGCACGGCGAAATGGACGTCAGCGCGCAAGAAGAGGCCTTTGCTGGCTTTATGCGCTGGAGCAAAAATGTAGCTATTTTCAGCATCTGTGTGTTGATCTTCCTCGCCATCTTCAATTCCTAAGACCTTGCGCTTTGCAGGCATCCTGACGCTTTGTTTTGGGGTGCTTTCAGGCTGCGGGGGCCCCGCTCAACCGATTTGGGCCCCGAATGATGCGATTCGGCAGTATTCATATGCCCACGATGGCCCGCCCACGCTGACGCTTTACACCGTCGTCAGCACGCAAAGCGGGTCGGGCGCACATTCCGGGCTTTTGATCAACGGGCGCGAACGTCTCCTGTTTGATCCCGCCGGAACCTTCCAACTTCCCTTCGCGCCCGAGCGCAACGACGTACACTATGGTATGAGTGACCGCGCTGTTGCGGTTTATGTCGATTATCATGCGCGTCAGACCTATGATGTCATTGAGCAGCGTCTGCCGGTGACGTTGGGACAGGCCGAAGCGGTCGCACGGCTGGCCAAGGGATACGGCGCTGTTCCGAAAGCGCAATGCGCTTTGTCCATCGCCCGCATATTGTCCCAGGTCCCGGGGTTTGAAAGCATTCCAATGGGGTATTTCCCGAACCGTCTGTCCAAGGCGTTTGGCGGACTGCCGGGTTCGGAAACGCGGGTGATTTCAGACGATGACGCGGACAAGAACAACAACGTTTTGATCCGTGCTGCCGGGTGACGGATGAACAGGCCTCGCGGAGATCAAAGCACTCGTTCCAGCACGATCAGTGTCGCAACCCCTGCCGCGGCGCCCCATAGCAGATTGCCGCGCCACCATGACACGAACAATGTGGCCAAAGCCGCCAGCAACCGGGCCGGATCGGGATCGCCGCCCGTCACGTCGGGCCAAACCACTAATGGGGCGACCAAGCCGGGCAGGACTGCCACAGGGGTATAGCGCAGGTGCCGCAACACCCATTCCGGCATTTTACGACTTCCAATCAGTCCCAAAAACGAGAACCGGATCGCGTAGGTGCCAATCCCCAAAAGACCGATCAGGGTCCAAAGCTCGAACGTGCTATAGGTCATCGCCCGCGCCTCCGCTCGATCTCGGCACCGACGACCATGGCCAATAGCCCGGCGATTAGGATACCGGTGCCGGAAGGCAAGCCAGACAAAGCCATGGCCGCGATCACCGAGGTGACGGCTGCTCCAAGATGCGCCAGGGTTTTCAACATCGGCCCGACCAGCGCCAGAAACAGGATCGGCATGGCGAAATCGAGTGACAGATTGTCCGGCAACGCCTCGCCCGCGATGGCCCCCAAATAGGTGCCCCCGATCCAGACAGGCGTCAACAAGATCATCGTGCCAAAGAAAAATGCCACTTTTTCCGGCAAGGGACGCTCTGGGTTCTTCTCGTATTCGACAATGCCAAGGGCATAACTGGCATCGACATTGAGGTAGCCGATCAACATGCGTTGCCACAAAGGAGCCGCGCCCAGATGGGGTTGCAGGCTGGCGGCGTACATTGCCATCCGCAAGTTAACGGCCAGTCCGGCGGCCAATACGGACCACACGGGCGCATTGTCGGTCATCAGCTGGATCGCGGTGAACTGTGCTGCCCCCGCGATCACCACAATCGACATGCCAACGGTTTCCACCAGTGGCAAACCCGCCTCTGTCGCGACGATCCCGAAGAGCATCGCAAAGGGTCCGCCGATCAACAGGAACGGTGCACTTTGGAAGGCGCCCATCAGAAAGGCTGATTTTATGGTGGTGGAGGACATGCCTGCGCTCTAATCTCTGCCGAACGCGAATACATCAGCTGGTAAGGTGACGCAAATGATGGGTGATGATGATACTCATCAATATCTGATCGCCCCTGACCCGGGGAATGCGCGCTTGACGCGCGGCGTGGTCGGCATAGACGAAAGCGGCCAGGCGACGAACATCGCGGTGGTCGAAGAGCGCCCGTTGACGATTTTCCTGAACGGGCAGGAAATCGTGACGGCGATGACGATTGGAGATTACCCGGAGTATTTGGCGTTAGGGTTCCTTAGCAATCAAGGCATGTTGCAGCCGGGTGAAACCGTAACGGGCGTTGATTATGACGATGATCTGGAAACCGTTGTTGTGCGCACGGATGGATCGACGACCTACGAAGAAAAGCTGAAGAAAAAGACCCGCACCAGCGGTTGCGCGGTTGGCACCGTGTTTGGCGACATGATGGAAGGCTTAGAGGGTGTAACGCTTGCCGACACGCCCGTGCGGACCTCGTGGCTTTATGCGCTGGCCGCGGGTATCAATCGCACACCATCGCTCTACCTAGAGGCGGGGGCGATCCATGGCACGGTGCTGTGCGAAAAGGACCGCCCTCTGGTCTACATGGAAGACGTCGGGCGTCACAACGCGGTCGACAAAATCGCGGGCTGGATGCAAAGCGAAGGCGTCACGGGCGAAGACAAGATGCTGTACACGACGGGCCGCCTGACCTCGGAAATGGTTATCAAATGCGCGCTTATGGGCATCCCCACGTTGGCATCGCGATCTGGCTTCACGGCCTGGGGTGTCGATATCGCGCGGCAAGTCGGCCTGACCTTGATCGGACGCATGCGGGGTCAGCGCTTTACGTGTCTGTCAGGCGAAAACCGCGTGATCCGCGATGTTGACCCAGCCCATGTGGCCCGCGAAGACAAGAAACACCGCCGGAAAGGTCACCAAAATGATGCCTAGTCCCTTTCATCTCTTTCCAAATACGCCTGCTGGAGGCACAGAACTTTTGGGGCAAACGGTCTGGACAGCAGCATGAACCAACCCTTCGGAGTGATCCTGGCTGGTGGACAGGCCCGCCGTATGGGTGGGGGCGACAAAGGGCTTTTGCCGCTTGGGTCATCCACCATTCTGGGCCATGTGATCGACCGTTTGGCGCCGCAGGTTGCCGGGCTTGCCCTGAATGCAAATGGGGAACAGGAGCGTTTCGCCAGTTTTGGTCTGCCGGTTGTGTCGGACAGTATCGACGGGTTTGCGGGGCCTTTGGCTGGCGTTCTTGCGGGCCTTGACTGGGCGGCGGCGCGGGGCGCAGATCACATTGTCACGGCGGCGGCTGACACCCCGTTCTTCCCCGCCGATCTGGTGCCGCGCCTGCTGATGGCTGCCGAGGATCAAGGCCACCCCATTGCTCTTGCCCGCACCGACAATGGTCGCCACCCCACCTTTGGATTGTGGCCCGTCGTGTTGCGGGAGGATCTTCGTATTGCGTTAACAGAGGGCGTGCGCAAAGTCGTCCAATGGACCGACAAACACGGCACCGCGATGGCCGATTTTCCCACCGGGCGCTTTGACCCCTTCTTCAACGTCAACACGCCCGAGGATCTGGCGCTGGCACAAAGCTATCTGGAGGGGGCATGAAAATCTGGGGCGTCGTCGGTTGGAAAAACTCGGGTAAAACTGGCCTGATGGAACGGCTGGTCAGCGAATTTGTCGCCCGGGGTGCACGGGTTTCGACTCTAAAGCACGCGCATCACACCTTCGATGTCGATCACGCCGGAAAGGACAGCCACCGCCACCGCGTTGCCGGCGCGACCGAGGTGTTGTTGGCGAGCCGGAACAGATGGGCCTTGATGCACGAGTTGCGCGACGAGGACGAAGAAAGCCTGTCAGATCTGTTAAAACGTATGTCGCCCGTCGATCTGATTCTGATCGAGGGCTATAAACGCGACAAACACTCCAAGATCGAAGCGCACCGGGCCGACACCGGCAACGCCTTGATCGCGCCCGACGACCCGACGATCCGCGCCATCGCATCGGACAGCGGCGCGACTGCCGAAGGGCGACCGACGTTTGATCTGGACGACACCGGCGCGATTGCGGATTTTATCACCAAAGAACTGGACTTGTGACGGTCTGGGATAGCTTTGTCATGGTCGACTGGTCCGGGGGCAACGACACCGGGCCAACTCCGCGCAAAGACGCGATCTGGGCCGGTGCAGTGTTGGGCGGGGTCGAGCGAAAACCTGTCTATATCAGAAACCGCGACGTTGCTTTCGATTGGTTGGTCAATCTGATCGAAACGGAACAAAACGCCATGCGCCGTGTTTTGATCGGGTTCGACTTTCCGTTTGGGTATCCGAAAGGCTTTGCGCAGGCGGTCACTGGATCGGATGATCCCTTTGCGCTTTGGTCCTTTTTCAAGGGTGCCTTGGTCGATACGCCAAAGGCCAACAACCGTTTCGAACTTGCCGGGGCTCTGAATGCTCGGTTCCCGGGCGTTGGTCCCTTTTGGTTCAACGGAACGCGCACAGACATTCCCCATTTGCCGCGCAAAGGGCGCGACCGGCACGATCACGGCATGCCTGAACGTCGCCTAGTGGAACAATCCGCCAAAGGCACGTTCACCTGTTGGCAGATGGGCGGTGCAGGGGCTGTGGGCGGTCAGGTGATGACCGGGATCGCCATGCTGGAACGTTTGCGGCTGCGGTTTCCGGGTCAGATCGGTGTTTGGCCGTTTGATCTGGCTGATCAACCCGCGGGATTTGTTGAAATCTGGCCATCGCTTCTTGCAGACCGTGTGGCTGGTGAAGGCGACAGGATCAAAGATCGTGCTCAGGTGCGGCTTTTGGCGCGCGCCCTTGCCCGCTTGCCCGACGCGTCACTTAACGACATGTTGGACTTTGACGCGCCAGAAGAAGGTTGGATCCTTGGACTGGGCTTTGAAGATGCATTGAACGAGGCCTTATGTTGAAGCCGCCCAAACTGGACAATGACTGTTTTGCTCTGCCACCCGGCGTGGATTGGACACCGGTGGATCAGGCTTTGGCACGGCTGCAAGAGGCTTTGTCAGTCGTCGTGGGCACAGAAGAGATAGCATCCGCTGACGCATCGGGGCGCATATTGGCAGCGCCGGCAATTGCCAGGCGTTCGAACCCGCCCGGCGCAAATTCGGCTGTAGATGGTTATGGGTTCGCCCACGCGGCGTTACGCGAGGGCGACCAGCATTTGCCTTTGATCGAAGGCCGCGCGGCGGCGGGCTCTCCGTTTGAAGGCACCGTTCCAATGGGTCAGGCCGTGCGCATCCTGACCGGAGCACTTTTGCCCAAGGGTGTGGATACGGTGGTGTTGGAAGAGGACACAGCGACCGACGGACAGCACGTGGCTTTTGCAGGTGGTGTCAAACCCGGCGCAAACGCGCGAAAGGCCGGAGAAGATGTCATGGCAGGTGCTGTCGTCTTGCCGGAAGGGAGCCGATTGCGTGCGCCCGAGCTGGCGCTTTTGGCGGCGACGGGTGTGACGCAGGTGACGGTTTATCGGCGTTTACAGGTCGGCGTTTTGTCTACTGGTACCGAGATCGTACCTTCAGGCTTCGACCCTGACCCGGCGCGGACCTATGACGCCAACCGGCCAATGCTATTGGCGCTGTTAGAGGATTGGCGTATCGACGCTGTGGATCTGGTTCATGTTCAGGATGACAGGGATGCTTTGCGGGATCGGTTGGATCAGGCGTCTGGGAAGGTGGATGCGATCCTGACGTCTGGAGGGGCCTCTGCGGGGGACGAAGACCATGTCTCGGCGCTGTTAAAAGAGACTGGGTCTCTGGCAGATTGGCGCATTGCGCTGAAACCCGGGCGGCCCTTGGCGCTTGGGATGTGGCAGGGTGTTCCGGTTTTCGGTTTGCCTGGCAATCCAGTGGCCGCTTTGGTCTGCACAATGATCTTTGCGCGCCCAGCCTTTGCGGTACTTGGCGGCGAAAGCTGGACCATACCTCAAGCATTCACCGTGCCAGCGGCCTTCACAAAAAACAAGAAGCCGGGGCGGCGCGAGTATCTGCGGGCGCGGCTGAATGGCGATGGCGCGGCAGAGGTTTTCAAGTCCGAAGGCTCGGGCCGGGTTTCCGGTTTGGCCTGGGCGGATGGGTTGGTCGAACTTGATGATGGCGCAAGGGATATTCAGCCGGGCGACCCGGTCCGGTACATCCCTTACGCCAGTTTTCGTTAGGCTTCCGTCGGACCGCCTGCGTCTTTCCAGGCGGAAAACCCTCCGACATTCGAAACGTTCTGGTACCCCATATCCTTCAGCGTCTTACCCGCAAGGGCTGCCTGTCCGCCTGCGCCGCAGATCAGCACAATCTCGGCATCTTTCTGCAAAGCACTGACATGAAAGTCGGTGGCTGGATCAGCGTGAAATTCGATCATGCCTCGGGGCAAACGATGTGCGCCCGCGATGGTGCCGGTTTCTGCGATTGAGGCGCCATCCCTGACGTCGATAAAAACGGTGCTGCCGTCTGCATGCTTTGCAATACCTTCTTCTGACGTGATTTTCGGAACAACAGCGTGGGCTTCATCAAGAAAGTCTTTTGCAGTTTTCATCTTTGGTCTCCCATGGATTTCGCGCCCGAATAATGAGCGACTCGGGCGCCATTGTGCCGAAATGGCAGAGCAGGGAAAGCGGCAAATTGGACGAACGTGCCAACGATGGCTTAACCCAAAAGCGCGGTTTGCCTGCCCTGTTTCTTGTGCCAGATGATGACGGCTTGTGCCCCAGAAAAAGCGGCTTAGAACGACGTCATGACCTTCGATGCGATTGTTTTGGGCGCAGGCGGCGCCGGTTTGTTGGCTGCCGCCACTGCGGGGCAGGCTGGCGCGCGTGTGCTGTTGCTGGATCACGCGGAAAAGCCGGGCAAGAAGATCCTGATTTCAGGGGGTGGGCGATGCAATTTCACCAATATGGGTATTGAGCCGGATTGCTATATTTCGGCCAATCCGAAGTTCGCCATCTCGGCACTTAGCCGTTACACGCAATGGGATTTCTTGGGGTTGATCGAACGCTATGGCATTGCTTGGCACGAAAAAACACTGGGGCAGTTGTTTTGCGATGGCTCGGCGCGCCAAGTGGTGACCATGTTGCTGGAGGAATGTGCCAAGGGCCGTGTTGAGGTCCGGACGTCGACTGCATTCGGAGACATCGCGCACCGCGACGGTTGCTTTGATGTGGCCGGTTCCCGTGCGCGAAATTTGGTGATTGCAACCGGCGGGCCGTCCATTCCGAAAATGGGGGCGACGGGGATCGCTTACGACATTGCGCGGCAGTTCGGCTTGAACGTGATCACCCCAAGACCCGCACTGGTGCCCTTCACTTTAGGGCAAGAGGATCAATGCTTTAAGGACATCTCTGGGGTTGCAGTTCCTGCGATTGCTAAGGTGGGGAGCGTGTCTTTTGAGGAGGCGGCTTTGTTTACGCATCGGGGGATTTCGGGGCCTTCGGTGTTGCAGATTTCGTCGTATTGGTCTGAGGGGCAGGGGATCAGTCTGAATGTGCTTCCGGGGGCAGAGGGTATTTTGAGGCAGGCCAAAAGGGACATGCCGCGAGCGCATTTGAAGGCGGTTTTGATGGCGCATTTTCCGAAGCGTCTGGCGGGTGTTTTGCATGACAGATTGGGGATCGAGACCGAGCTGGCCAATGTGCCGGATGCTACGCTTGACCGGGTGGCAGAGAGTTTGACCAACTTGCAATTTATGCCAACGGGGACAGAGGGTTACGCCAAAGCCGAAGTGACGGCGGGCGGGATTGATACGGATGAATTGTCGTCCAAAACCATGGAATCCAAAGCCGTTCCGGGGCTGTTTGTGATCGGCGAAGCGGTGGATGTGACGGGTTGGCTTGGGGGGTATAATTTCCAATGGGCGTGGTCGTCTGCCGTGGCTGCGGGGACGGAAATCGGGCAGCGCGCTGGGTGAGATTTCGGCGGGGTGTTGCGTGCCAAAAGGGCACTCGTTAATGCGCGAAAATGCGGTGATTTGGGCGGTACGGCAACGTCGGTATTACGTCGGTATCACGTCGGTATTGCGTCGGTGGACGCATCGGTGGGGTGAAATGAGCGGTAGGCGGGAATGCGTACGTTAAGGAAGGTTAATGGAGGGGGTGAATGCCGGTTTGGGCCAAAGGCCCGACAAAACGTCCAGTGGACGTTTTGAGGCATGAACGCGCGGAGCGCCGGGAGGTTGGTTCACGCAGCGACTAGCCGTCCAGTGAGCAGTTCAAGTTTCGAAAGTGTGGAGAGCAGAGGAAAGGTTCGGATTGGTGGGTCGAAAATTCACACTGTCGTTCGC
>CAZWDS010000018.1:25387-45087 GCA_964632495.1 uncultured Rhodobacterales bacterium | reverse complement strand
GGCTTGACACGCCCTGTTTCCCCTGTATACCCCGCCACTTCATTGGTGTTGGTGGACCCCGCAAGGGGAAACCTGTCGTCTCGGCCAAATCCGGGAAGAAGGACAACGCCCTTCACGCCCATTCATGGGCTCTTAGAAGGAGATCAGCCGTGACCAAACGCACGTCTGCCAAGTACAAAATTGACCGCCGGATGGGTGAAAACATCTGGGGTCGTCCGAAATCCCCCGTCAATCGTCGTGAATATGGCCCCGGCCAGCACGGTCAGCGCCGAAAAGGCAAAATTTCTGACTTTGGTCTGCAGCTGCGCGCCAAGCAGAAGCTGAAGGGCTATTACGGCGATCTGACCGAAAAGCAATTCCGCCGCATCTTTACCGAGGCCGAGCGTGTGCGCGGCGACACCGGTGAAAACCTGATTGGTTTGCTAGAGCGTCGTCTGGACGCCGTTGTTTACCGCGCCAAATTTGTGCCGACCGTTTTTGCAGCCCGCCAGTTTGTGAACCACGGCCACGTCACGGTGAATGGCCAAAAGGTCAACATCCCGTCCTATCGCGTCAAAGAAGGCGATGTGATCGAGGTGCGCGAAAAGTCCAAGCAGATGGCCTTGGTTCTGGAAGCCGCAGGGCTGCCCGAGCGTGACGTGCCGGACTACATGGACGTGGATCATTCCAAGATGACCTGTTCGTTCGTGCGCACACCGGGTCTGTCCGATGTGCCTTATCCGGTGCTGATGGAACCAAACCTCGTCATCGAATATTACGCACAGAACTGATCTTTCTTAGGATCGTATGAAAAAGGCCCGGGTGCTTCGCCCGGGCCTTTTGTTATCCATCAGAGCGCCTTCGGCGCACGACATTATTTGTGGGGCTCTGCCCCCGACCTTTTCAAGGTCGTCCCCGAGGTACTTTTGACGAGAAGAAGGCTGTGGGGTGGTGTTCGTTTTTGCATGGGGTTCATGCGTTTTGTTGGTGTTTCGTGCTTTGGCATTAGAGGCTATACGCGACCATGAAAGAGGAGCCTGCCGATGTCCGTCATTGTCGATGTACAAAAGTTGACCAAGACCTATGACGGTGGATTTCAGGCGTTGAAGGGCATCGATCTTCAGATCGAAGAGGGCGAAATCCTTGCGCTATTAGGGCCGAACGGGGCGGGCAAGACCACGTTGATTTCAACCATCTGCGGGATCACCAACCCGACCTCAGGGCAGGTGAGTGTGGGGGGGCATGATGTGCAGACCGATTGGCGTCGTGCGCGCGAGTTGATCGGGTTGGTGCCGCAAGAGATCAATCTTGAACCCTTTGAAAAGGTGGGGAATACGCTCAGATTTTCTCGCGGATTGTTTGGCAAGCCGGGCAACGAAGCACTGATAGATCAGGTGTTGCAGGACTTGTCGCTGCTGGAAAAGAAAGACGCGCGCACCTCGACGTTGTCGGGTGGCATGCGCCGCCGGGTTCTGATCGCTAAAGCTCTGTCTCACGAACCGCGCGTTCTGTTTCTGGATGAACCGACCGCCGGTGTGGACGTGGAATTGCGCCGTGACATGTGGGCCTTGGTTGAACGTCTGCGCGCGGATGGTGTGACGATCATCCTGACCACGCACTACATCGAAGAGGCCGAGGCGATTGCCGACCGGATCGGTGTGATCAACGCAGGCGAATTGCTACTGGTCGAAGACAAGGTCGCCTTAATGGATCGGATGGGCAAGAAGGCCTTGCAGATCGACTTGGCCGAGGCAGTGTCGGGGGTGCCAGAGGGCTTGGCGGAGTTTGATCTAACCCTCTCCGAAAACGGACAGTCCTTGACCTACACTTACGAGGCAGGCGGACAGCGCACCGGGATCACCCGGCTTTTGGCAGCGTTGCAAGAGGCAGGCTTGGTGATGACCGATTTGCAAACCCACGAAAGCACGTTGGAGGACATCTTCGTCCAACTTGTGAAGGAGGATCAGCCATGAACTGGTACGGAGTTGCGGCGATCTGGAAGTTCGAAATGGCGCGGTTCTTCCGGTCTATCGTGCAGTCCATAGTGTCGCCTGTCGTGTCGACGTCGCTTTACTTCATCGTCTTTGGCGCAGCGATTGGCAGCCGGATCCCCGAGATTGAAGGCGTGTCGTATGGCGCCTTCATTGTGCCGGGGCTTATCATTCTGACGGTGTTGCAGCAGTCGATCCAGAACGCTGGCTTCGGCATCTACTTCCCCAAATTCATCGGCACGATTTTCGAGGTTCTATCGGCCCCTCTAAGCGCCTTCGAAATCGTGCTGGGCTATGTGGGGGCCGCGGCGGCCAAGGCGATCTTCATCGGGTTGATCATTCTGGCGACCTCGTTTTTGTTCGTGGACATCCGCGTCGAACATCCCTTTTTCATGCTGATGTTTCTGGTTCTCACCTCGGTCAGTTTCTCGCTTTTGGGATTTATCTTAGGGATCTGGGCGCAATCCTTCGAACAGTTGAACCTTGTGCCGTTGCTGGTGGTGACGCCGCTCGTTTTTCTTGGCGGGTCGTTTTATTCGATCACCATGTTGCCGCCGTTTTGGCAAGGATTGTCGATGTTCAACCCGGTGCTTTATCTGGTGTCCGGGTTCCGCTGGTCGTTCTTTGGAATAGCCGACGTGCCGGTTCAGATCAGCTTGATCGCAGTTTTCGCTTTCGCAGGCATCTGTCTGGCGGTGGTCTGGTGGATGTTCCGGACCGGTTACCGGCTGAAATCCTAAAACCCCGCCTTAAAGCGGCGTGACCGTGGCCGCCGCCCGGTTGGCCTCGGTCGTATCGGGATCGCACAGCCGCGTTGCCTCGGTGGACACAGCCGCACTGGCAGCAGCGACGCCTAAGCGCAGGCAATCCTGCACAGGTTCCGCACCTGCCAGCGCAAGGGTGAACGCACCGACAAAGCTGTCACCGGCACCCACCTTCGACACAACCGGCCCCGGCGGATTAACCGCGTGCCACGCGCCATCCTTATCGGCCAGAACCGACCCATCCGCACCACGGGCCACGATGACGATACGGGCAACGCCCTTGTCGACCAACTCGCGGGCAAAGGCCGCGGTGTCTTCGCGCGTGGGCAGCGGGCGACCGGCCAGTTCTTCGCCTTCCTCGCCATCCATGCGCAACACGTACAACGCTTCGCGTGGGGCTTCGGCCAAATGGAACAAGGCGGGGCCGGATGTGTCGACGATCAACCGTGCACCGCGTCCCGCGACGTGGTTCGACAGGATCGATGGGAAATCCTTGGCCACACCGGGCGGCTGACTGCCGGACAGAACCACCAAAGTGTCCTCGCTGGTGGCCTGATCGACCGAGGCAAGGGCACGCGGTACATCATGGTCCTGCCAGACCGGGCCGGGCATGACGAAGCGGTACTGTTCGCCGTTGTCGCGGTTGATGACACTGGTGGATTGACGGGTTTCGCCGGGGCCCTGAAACGCGACGGTCGGCACGCCTTCCAGCGCCAAAAGCTGCAACAGATGCGCACCCGTGGCGCCCCCAATGGCGACAAGGGCCGTGGCTTGACCGCCCAACAGCTTCACCGCGCGCGCCACGTTAATGCCGCCGCCGCCCGGATCAATCTGCGGTTCGGAACAGCGCAACTTCAAGCCCGGCACCACTTCGGGTGCGGTGGTTGAAAAGTCCACGGTTGGGTTCAGCGTGATGGTCAGGATATGAGACTTCATGGCTTCGGCTTTTGAAAATTGCCCGAAAACCATGAACTGTTAGCGCCACCACGGCAAGCCCCAATTCGAAGCGAAGGCCCCGGGCCAGACCTGGGGCAGCGTATCTTCAGAGGCTTGGCTTTTTCTGCAAAAGCGGCATCACATCCGCCATTTCCGGACCGCGGGCTTGGCCAGTAATGGCAAGACGCAATGGCATGAACAGGCCCTTGCCCTTGCGTCCAGTTGCGTCTTTCACGGCACTGGTCCAAGTGCTCCATGTATCCGCCGCATATGGGGCATCCGGTAGCATCGCGAAGGCTTCGGCCACGAAATCGCGGTCCTCTTCGGCCACTTCAGGCGTCACAGCCCCTGTAAACACCGGCCACCATTTGCCAGCCTCGGCGCGGGTTTCAATGTTGCCCCGCACGGTTTGCCAATAGGCCTCGCGCATGTCTTCTGGCACGTCCTGCAAATGATCGGCCACGTCCGCGACCTCCAGCCCGTGGATTACCCGAGCCGTCAAAGGCCCCAGATCATCGGCGTCCAGCTTGGTGGGGGCGGACCCAAAGTGGCCCATCTCGAACCCGTCGATGATTTCGGCATGGGTCTTGCGCAGTTCAACCGGATCAGATGAGCCAAGCCGCGCCATCAGCGACAACAGCGCCATAGGTTCCACCCCATTCGCACGCAAATCGCGCAACGCCAAAGTGCCCAGTCGTTTCGACAAGGCCTCGCCCTGTGGGCCGGTCAAAAGCGAGTGATGCGCAAACTCCGGCGGCGTCGCGCCAAGAGCCTCAATCATCTGGATTTGCGTCGCAGTGTTGGTCACATGGTCCGAGCCGCGCACCACATGGGTCACGCCCATCTCGGTGTCGTCCACCACGCTGGCCAAAGTATATAGCACTTGACCGTCCTGCCGGATCAGAACAGGGTCCGACACACTGGCCGCGTCAATGGAAATGTCGCTCAGAATGCCATCGGTCCAGTTGATCCGCGCGTGATCCAGCTTGAACCGCCAGACCCCATTGCCGCGTTCGGCCTTCATGGCGGCTTTCTCGTCATCACCAAGCGCCAAAGCGGCCCGGTCATAAACCGGCGGTTTACCCATGTTCAGCTGCTTCTTGCGTTTCAAATCCAGCTCAACCGGCGTTTCCCACGCCTCGTAAAACCGGCCCATTTCGCGCAGCTTGTCGGCAGCCTCGGCATACCGATCCAATCGGTCCGACTGACGCTCAATCCGGTCCCATGTCAGGCCAAGCCATTCGAGATCGGTCTTGATGGCATCAACGTATTCTTCCTTCGACCGCTCGGGGTCGGTATCGTCAATGCGCAAGATGAAGGTGCCGCCGGTCTTCCGGGCGATGACCCAGTTGAACAGCGCGGCGCGCAGGTTGCCGATATGCAGATAACCGGTTGGCGAAGGGGCGAAACGGGTGGTGGTCATGGGGCTCTCCTGATCGGGCAGGCTGTCTCACAGACGCCCGGAATTGTCCATATGCGGCGCCGTAAACCAAGCGGCACGGAGCGGGCACCAGCGAAAAGCTGCTTTTACCGATATTCATCGAAATGTTACTGGAAAAATCGATATTAACGCTATTGTTGTGGAGGAACAATTCGTCGAAGGAGACTACCCATGACCGAACCAGCCCTTTCACGCCGCGGCCTCATGCTGGGCGCCGCTGCTCTGCCCCTTGCCGTCAGCGCCGCTCCAAGCCTTGCGGACGGCCATGCCGCCGCCCCGAAGAACGCGATTCAGAATACATTTGCCCTTGGCGATTTTCAGGTTTCGACCTTGTTGGCCGGCACCCGGACCGTGGACGAAGGCATTCAGGACATCTTTGGCAAGAACGTCTCGGCCGAAGAATTTGCCGCCGTCAGTGCCGAGAACTTCATTCCCGCCGACAAATCCCAGTTCTTCTTCACACCAACGGTTGTGCGCACGGGCGGCGAGGTTGTCTTGTTCGACACCGGCCTAAGTGCCGCCGGAACAACGGCCGCCTTGGCCGAAGCGGGCATCGCGCCTGAGGACGTGACCGTGGTTGTGATCACCCACATGCACGGCGACCACATCGGCGGAATGACCGACGACGCAGGCGCTTTGACCTATCCAAACGCACGCTACTACACGGGCCAGATGGAATACGATCACTGGGCCGGAACCGACAACGAGCGGTTCGTTGGCAAGATCCAGCCCTTTTCCGAGCAATTCTCTTTCATCGGTGACGGCGACAGCCCGGTGTCGGGCATAACCGCCGTGTCTGCCTTTGGCCACACGCCCGGGCACATGGCCTATATGGTGGAATCGGGTGGCGAGCAGGTCTTGTTGATGGCGGACACAGCCAACCACTATGTCTGGTCGCTGGCTTATCCGGATTGGGAAGTGCGTTTTGACATGGATGGCGCAGCCGCCGCTGCATCGCGCAAGAAAATCCTTGGCATGGTGGCGGCCGACCGCATCCCGCTGATCGGCTATCACATGCCATTCCCGGGCGTTGGCTATGTCACGGACGCGGGCCCCGGCAGCTTTCACTATGTCCCGGCGACCTATCAATTGATGCTGTAAGGGTTCGCCCGCTTTCGCGGACGACCCGCCGGGGGGACGCTGTCCCCCCGGATCCCCCTGGCATATTTTCAACAAGAAGAAAGGATTGTGCTGCGCGTGCTGCAGTGACACCTTTGCCTTGTGGAACCCCAAGCTAAATTTCTGACCGGCAGCCTTTTCAGGCATATTGCTGTCATGTCTCTGACGTCTTCCATCGGGTTGATGGCGGTATTTCTGGTCGATTTCGCCGACATGGTTTTCATTTCGATGTTGGGCAAGGCCGAGCTGGCGGCTGCCGTTGGCTATGCGGGTGCGATCCTGTTCTTCACCGGGTCATTCGGGATAGGCATGGCGATTGCCGCGGGTGCTTTGGTTGCGCGATCCTTGGGGCAGGGAGACAAGGATTTGGCGCGGCGGCAGGCGACCTCAAGCCTGATCTTTGGGTTTGTCTTTGGCGCGGCCTTCGCAGCCCTTGTCTGGGTCAATCTGGGCACGTTGGTCGATCTTTTGGGGGCCAGTGAGCAAACCCGTGACTTAGCCGTGCATTACATGCAGATCATCCTGCCCAGCCTGCCGATCCTGTTGTTGGGTGTCGTGGGTGGTGCGATTCTGCGCGCTCATGGCGATGCGCGCCGGTCGATGAACGTGATGATCCTTGGCGGGCTCGTCAATGCGGTGCTGGACCCGATCCTGATCTTCGGGCTGGGGTTGGAGCTGACCGGCGCGGCCATCGCCTCGATCGCGGCGCGGTTCACCATTGCGGGTCTTGCTTTATTGGCGATCCACCGGTTCCACGGCGGGTTCGGACGGCCGAGCGTCATAGAGGTGGTGCGCGACTTCAAACCGGTCTTCGCCATTGCCCTGCCTGCCATTCTGACCCAACTGGCCACGCCCTTGGGCCAAGCCTATGTCACCCGCGCCATGGCCGAATTTGGCGAGGAAGCCGTGGCGGGTATGGCCATTGTGGGCCGTCTGACACCAGTGGCCTTTGCTGTTCTGTTCGCCCTGTCAGGGGCGGTTGGCCCGATCATTGGCCAGAACGCAGGCGCACAACAAGCGGATCGGGTGCGGGCAACCTTCCGCGATGCCTTGCTGTTTACGGCAGGCGTCACGGTGCTGGTCTCGCTGATCCTGTTCAGTCTGCGCCCCGGTCTGGAATGGCTGTTCCAACTGGAAGACGGCGTGGCGCGCACGCTGGTCTTCCTGTTTGCGGGCCCTCTGTCCCTGTTGTGGTTCTTCAACGGCGTGATCTTTGTTGGCAACGCGGCCTTCAACAACCTGAACCACCCGTTTTATTCGACCCTGACCAACTGGGGACGGCACACGATTGGCACCATTCCACCCGTCATGCTGGGCGCGGCCCTGTTCGGAGCACCCGGCGTGTTGATCGGTCAGGCCTTGGGCGGCGCGATCTTCGCCGTTATCACATTGGGGCTGGCCCGGAAGGTGATGAGCGAGACAGCCGACAAAGTCCCCGAGCCACGCGACCCATTCGCCCGCGAAGCCCGCCTACATCGTTTGTTCCATCTGCGGCGATAAGACCTCAGCGGTTGGTTCCGGCGGTCAGCACGAATTCGGTGACGTTCTGAACCGACAAAACGGTGCCCGGCAACAACCCGGACCGCCCGGCGGCATCCCCGGCAAAGGCGTTGTCGACGGCCGCTGCGCTGGCCAGAATGCTAAGAAGCGCAGGCGACGTGCCGGCCGTGAAATGCCCCGAGCCTTCGGAAAAAGCCGAGACATCAACAAAGGCAACCCGCAGGTCTTCCAGGCGTTTTGCATCGTCCAGATTGCCCAGCCGGACCCGTTGACCGGTCAATCGGGCCGACAGACTAAGCGCGCGGTCGCGATCCGACAGGAAGACCGCGAAAGCCTCGGGCAGGGCCCCAATGCTTTCGGCTTGCGTGCGAAACACTTCTACGTCGATGTCCGGCGATATCAGGATGACACCATCCACGTTCTGCGCCGCGCTTCCGGGGTCGCGCAGGGCCATTTGGCGCAACGCCTCCATCGTCAGAAAACTGCCCATGGAATGGGCGATCACACCGACGCGGCGCGCTTCGGGAACGCGGACCAGCTTCAAAACCTCTTCCAGCGCGTCGCGGGAAAACAAGGCACTGTCGCGATCATAGGCATAGGCGAAAGGGTTGGCGGCACTGGGCCAGCTGAAGTGGACAGCCGCGCCCCTGAGGTTCAGATCATGATTCAATTGCGCCATGCGCAAAACGCCATTGGCGAAGGTTTGATTGAAGCCATGGACGTAGATCAGCACGTCGCGGTCCTCGGGTGGCAGTTTGCGCAAATGGGCCGACAAAGCCCGGCGAAAGGCGCGTTTGTCGGCCATGGCGGCGCGGTCGGCCAACAGGAAATCGGTGCCTGGATTGGCGTTGCGGCGGCGGGGTGTTTCGATGCTGCCGGGAGGACGATCTGCCGGAATGGCGATGTCCAGCCGTTCGAACCCAAGCGTTTTGCTGCGGTCGACGCCGGGATTGTCGGGGGCCGGTGCGCGGTTCGTGGCGGTGAACACAGCCAGAGTTTTGTCTGCCGTCACACCTTCTGGCAAAGGTGCCAGCACGGGCCGGGGCGTGCAGGCGGTCAGGATCAAAACCGACAGCAACAGGAAAAAACGCACCACGTCAAAAGTCCTCCAAGCCAAGTCGCGACACCTGCAAACGGTCCAGCCACGCATCTGTCAGTCCGCGTTCGGCATCGCTCAAAGCCTGATGGCGGGGATAGCGCGGGGCTTGGCGATCGGCCAGAACCGGCGCGTCCCAGCCATCGGTGGTCTCGAAAAATCGCGCAACGCCCGCTTCGCCAAACTCGGCCAGGTAGCCCTGCACGATCACATCCAGATAGGACAAAAGAATGGGCGTCTTGGCGCCCGATGGGGCGTTGGTCTCTTCCGCCGCATGGTAAATCTGAACGTCCGGGGTACCGGCCACGGGATGCGCAACGTCGCGTGTCATAACCCGTGCGTAGAACATTTCACGCTCATCCAGCGCGGCCCAATCGGCGCCGGGCACCTCGGCCACCAGACCTTCGATGCGGGCATCCGGCACGGGGGTCGCCGTCAAAAGTGCGTGATCCAACGCCGCGATATGCCGCCACACGCGCCGCCATCCCGTAATCGAAGCGGGATGCGCAGAGGTGTAGACATGGGTCTGCCTGTTCACCAAAGACCCGTAGCCGAAGAAGTAAGGTGCCGTCATCCCCGTGGTGTACGATGGAATACGAGGGCTTGCCAGAGCCGGGAATTAGGGATTATGGATAGGTCAAGACACGACGGGAGAATCTGGGTCACCCCAGTGCCGAAGGAGCAACCACCCCGGTAAACTCTCAGGCCAAAGGACCGGCGTGTCAGACAAACTCTGGAGAGACCCCAGGCATGGGGCGCCGAAGGGATAGTGCTCTCAGGCGAAAGGACAGAGGGGGTGCGGACCGGACAAGCTTTGTCCGGAAGGTGCCCGACGGTTTCGCGGGCTTGAAGGAAGGGTCGCGTGATGTCGGACTTGAACCGCACAGCGCTTTACGATCTGCATCAATCGCTTGGGGCCAAAATGGTGCCCTTCGCAGGCTATGAGATGCCCGTGCAATATGCCCCCGGTGTGATGAAAGAACATCTGCACACCCGCGCCGCCGCTGGTCTGTTCGATGTCAGCCATATGGGCCAAGTGCGGATCGATGCAGGCAAGGTTGACGAGGCCGCATTGGCTTTGGAAACCCTCGTGCCGGTCTCGGTCCTGAGCCTCACGGAAGGCCGTCAGCGCTATGGCCTCTTCACAAATGACGACGGCGGCATTCTGGATGATCTGATGATTGCCAATCGCGGCGACCACCTGTTTTTGGTCGTAAACGCCGCGATGAAGGCGCAAGACATCGCCCATATGCAGACCAACCTCACCGATTGCACCGTCACCCCAATCACCGACCGCGCCCTTCTGGCTTTGCAAGGCCCCGCCGCCGAAACGGCGCTAGACGCGCTTGCCCCCGGTGTTGCCGCCATGCGCTTTATGGATGTGGGCACCTTTGATTGGAACGGCATCGAATTGTGGGTCTCACGCTCGGGCTACTCCGGCGAAGACGGTTACGAAATCTCGGTCCCCGACACCCAAGCCACCGCCCTTGCCGAGGCTCTGCTGGCCAACGACCAAGTCCAACCCATCGGCCTCGGTGCCCGCGACTCGCTTCGCCTTGAGGCCGGGCTTTGCCTTTACGGCAATGACATCGACACCACGACCACCCCGGTCGAAGCGGCCCTTGAATGGGCCATCCAGAAAACCCGCCGGAACGGTGGCGACCGTGCGGGCGGCTTCCCGGGCGCAACCCGCATCCTGAACGAGTTGGAAACCGGAGCCTCCCGCCGCCGCGTCGGCCTTCTGCCCGAAGGTCGGGCACCCATGCGGGCCGGAACCGAACTTTACGCCGGTGACACCAAAATCGGCACAGTTACCTCGGGCGGTTTCGGCCCCTCGCTCGAACACCCCATCTCGATGGGTTATGTCACGACACAATACGCAACCACCGGAACCAAGCTTGAAGCCGAGGTCAGGGGCAAACGACTGCCCGTCACCGTCGCCGACATGCCATTCCGTCCCAACACCTACAAACGCTAAGGAAGAACGACATGAAATACACCGAAGATCACGAATGGCTCCGCGTTGACGAAGACCTGATCGTTGTGGGCATCACGGCGCATGCAGCAGAACAACTGGGCGATGTGGTGTTTGTCGAACTCCCCGAAGCCGAAACCCAAGTGGCCAAAGGCGACGACATCGTTGTCATCGAAAGCGTCAAAGCCGCCTCCGACATCGCCGCCCCTCTGGATGGCGAAATCGTCGAAGTGAACGACGCCCTGACCGACAATCCCGGCCTTGTGAACGAAGATCCGCTGGGTGCGGCCTGGTTCTTCAAGATCAAGGTAGATGATCAAAGTGCCATGAACGACTACATGGACGAAGACGCTTATAACGACATGATCGGCTAGGCAGATGGCGGTCCTTCGTATTGTTGCCGATCTTCATGCCGAGAACCCGCAAGAAATTGCGCAGTTCTATCATGACCTTCTGGGCTTGAAGATCGCAATGGACATGGGCTTCGTGGTGACTCTTGCGGAAGACGGGAACCAACCGCCGCAAGTGTCGATCATGAGCGAGGGCGGCTCTGGTACGCCCACGCCCCATCTGTCTATCGAGGTTGACGATCTGGACGCTGTTCTTGTCACAGCCAAACGCTTGGACCTTGATCTTGAATACGGTCCGACGGACGAGCCTTGGGGCGTTCGTCGTTTCTTCGTCCGCGATCCTGCCGGACGCCTTCTTAACATCCTGACACACCGGGACTGACATCATGACCTTCACGCCCACAGACTATCTGCCTTACGATTTTGCCAACCGTCGCCACATCGGACCGTCGCCCGACGAAATGTCCCAGATGCTGACAACCCTTGGCGTGGGGTCACTGGACGAACTGATCGATCAGACCGTGCCCGCATCGATCCGGCAGGCTCAACCGTTGGACTTTGAAAAACCCCGGTCCGAGCGTGAGCTGATCTATCAAATGCGGCGCGTCGCCGATCAGAATCAGGTCTTCACCACAATGATCGGCCAAGGCTATCACGGCACGGTCACCCCGCCCGCGATCCAGCGCAATATCCTTGAGAACCCGGCTTGGTACACCGCCTACACGCCCTATCAGCCCGAGATCAGCCAAGGCCGTCTGGAAGCGCTTTTGAACTATCAAACCATGGTCAGCGATTTGACGGGGCTTGAAATCGCCAACGCCTCGCTTTTGGACGAATCCACCGCCGCCGCCGAAGCCATGACCATGGCCGAACGCACGGCCAAGTCGAAATCCAAGACGTTTTTCATCGACGAGAACTGCCACCCGCAGAACATCGCCGTGATGCAAACCCGCGCCGCGCCTTTGGGGATAAAGATCATCATCGGCGCACCCGAGGACTTGGACGCCACCCAAGTCTTCGCCGCCATCTTCCAATACCCCGGCACCTACGGCCATGTCCGCGACTTCACCGAGCAAATGGCCGCACTGCACGACGCCAAAGCGCTTGGCATCGTGATCGCCGACCCATTGGCCCTGACCTTGCTGAAAGAGCCCGGAGCCATGGGCGCCGATATCGCCGTCGGCTCCACCCAACGTTTTGGCGTGCCCATGGGATTTGGCGGCCCTCACGCCGCCTATATGGCCTGCCGCGACGCCCTGAAACGCGCGATGCCCGGTCGGATCGTCGGCGTCTCGATCGACGCGCGCGGCAACAAAGCCTACCGCCTTAGCCTTCAAACCCGCGAACAACATATCCGCCGCGAAAAGGCGACCTCCAACGTCTGCACCGCCCAAGCCTTGCTGGCCGTCATGGCCGGGTTCTATGCGGTTTTCCACGGCCCCGAAGGCCTGAAGGCCATCGCGCAACGCATCCACCGCAAAACCGAACGTCTTGTCATGGGGCTGGAAGCGGGCGGCTTCACGGTTGAGCCCAAACTGTTCTTCGACACGATCACCGTTGATGTTGGCGCGCTGCAAGGCGTGATCATGGACGCAGGCCGTCGCGAAAAGATCAACTTCCGCAAAGTCGGCGACACCAAGATCGGCATCGCCGTCGACGAAACCATGCGCCCCGCCACGCTGGAGGCGGTCTGGCGCGCCTTTGGTCTCGCCCTCAGCCGCGACGATTTCGAGGTGGGCTACACCCGCCTGCCGCAGGAATACCACCGCACCTCGGATTTCCTGACCCACCCGGTTTTCCACATGAACCGCGCCGAGACCGAGATGATGCGCTATATGCGTCGCCTCGCCGACCGCGACTTGGCTCTCGACCGCGCCATGATCCCCCTTGGATCCTGCACCATGAAGTTGAACGCGGCCGTCGAAATGATGCCCGTCACATGGCCCGAGTTCTCCAACATCCATCCTTTCGCCCCCGCCGATCAGGTGACGGGCTACACGAACATGATCGAAGACCTGAACAAGCGCCTCTGCCAGATCACAGGTTATGACGCCATGTCGATGCAGCCGAACTCGGGTGCGCAGGGCGAATACGCGGGCCTTCTGACAATCATGGCCTACCACCGCTCGCGCGGCGACACCGAAAGGCGCGTCTGCCTGATCCCGATCAACGCCCACGGCACCAACCCGGCCAGCGCCCAGATGTGCGGGATGGACGTGGTGGTGACGAAATGCACCGAAAACGGCGACATTGATCTGGATGATTTCCGCGCCAAAGCCGAAGCGGCGGGCGACAAGCTGGCCGCCTGCATGATCACCTATCCCTCGACCCATGGCGTGTTT
This sequence comes from uncultured Rhodobacterales bacterium, assembly GCA_964632495.1. GTDB lineage: Bacteria > Pseudomonadota > Alphaproteobacteria > Rhodobacterales > Rhodobacteraceae > CALKXV01. The sequence goes on along the minus strand of CAZWDS010000018.1, from coordinate 31,594 downwards.
GAAGAAACCGTGCGCGAGGTCAGCCAGATCACCCACGACCACGGCGGTCAGGTCTATATCGACGGTGCCAACCTCAACGCGATGGTCGGCCTGTCGAAACCCGGCGAAATCGGCGGAGACGTGTCGCACCTCAACCTCCACAAAACCTTCTGCATCCCCCACGGCGGCGGCGGACCGGGCATGGGCCCGATCGGCGTCGGCGCGCATCTGGCACCTTTCCTGCCGGGCCACCCCGAAGCGGGCGGTCGCGAAGGCCCCGTGTCTGCCGCGCCCTTTGGGTCGCCCGGCATCCTTGTGATCCCCTACGCCTATCTTCTGCTGATGGGCGGCGAAGGCCTGACCCAAGCCACCCGCGCTGCGATCCTGAACGCCAACTACATCGCCAAGCGACTGGAAGGGCACTACGACATCCTGTTCAAAGGTGGCAAAGGCCGGGTTGCACACGAATGCATCATCGATACACGTCACTTCGCCGACAGTGTAAATGTCACCGTGGACGACATCGCTAAACGCCTGATGGACAACGGCTTTCACGCCCCAACGATGAGCTGGCCGGTGCCCGGCACCCTGATGGTCGAACCCACGGAATCCGAAACCAAGGCCGAACTAGACCGTTTTTGCGACGCCATGATCTCGATCCGCGACGAAATCCGAGCCATCGAAGACGGCACATCCGACGCCGAAAACAACCCGCTGAAAAACGCGCCTCACACCGTTGAAGATTTGGTCGGCGACTGGGATCGCCCCTATTCCCGGGAAGAGGGTTGCTATCCGGCGGGCGCGTTCCGCGTCGACAAATACTGGCCGCCCGTCAACCGCGTCGACAACGCGTGGGGTGACCGCCACTTGGTCTGCACCTGCCCACCACTAGAGGATTACCAAGAAGCCGCTGAATAATCCGAGGCCCGCGTCGTCACTTCCCGACGCGGCTTCCCGCATAGGCAATCGCGCGCTGATAATTGCCGCTGTCATTCCAAACCGACAGCACCTTGAAATTGCGGGTGCCCTCGTTGAAAGGTTGCCCCGCCTTCCATCCGTTCGCCTTCAGCATATTCGCCGCCGAAGCCAGCGCATCCACCGAGTTATAAGGATCGGCCTTGCCGTCTCCATTGGCGTCCACACCATACTTCAGCCAGTTGCCAGCCAGAAACTGCATATGCCCCAACTCGCCCGACGGCCCGCCCTTGGTGTTTGCGCTGATCACACTCCGATCCACCAAATCCAACGCCGCCAACGCGTGGCTTTCAAACCGAGGGTGCCGGCGACAATAAGACGCCAACGTCACAGCGCCCGAGACAATCGAGGTTCCGCCAAGATAGCCGCCCCAGGATGTCTCTAACCCCCAGATCGTCGCCAAAACTGATCCCGGCACGCCATACCGCTTCTCGATATTGGCAAACAGCTTCGCATTCCGCGACACAACGCTTCCGGTCTTGTTGATAAACGCCTGCGCACTCGCCCCGCTGCGCTTGGCCAGAAACTTGGCCGGATCACCCTGCAAGGTGCCGGTCTGACTGGCCGGGTTCGATTCAAACCGCCACGTAACCCCGGACAACCGTGTCGACGCCAAGGCCTGAAGCCCCCGCTGGCCAATCCCGTTTCGCTTCGCCTCGGCCCCCAAAGCCTGAACATAGCCCGGAAAGGCGTTTTTCTGCGTGATACAAGGTGCTGCGACGGCAGCAAGGCCACTCAAACAAAAGGCAGCAGTGATCAAGGAAATACGGATCATAAAAGGCTCCAAACGGTTTGTCGGTCGGCATACGTTCTTAGGGTTAAAGCAACTTTGCCAATGAGGGTTCGTGATGCAACCGCTGATTTGGCGCGCTATTCCTGCGGTTCTTTTTTGGCTTTCTCGGCAAGGTTTTCGAACAACACCAAAATCTCCGCTTCGGTTGCCCGTTCAAGAACACCACCCGAGATCTCGGCCTATGGCCAAATCCATGATTTCACCGGGTCGTGCAGCATGGCCCAATCCCCGAAAATGCGGTCAGAGACCGGTCTGTCTACAAGCAGTTTCGGATTGATGTGTCGGTCATCGCGCCGAATGCGGGAATAGGCGGCGTGCACCTGTGCGTCTGGTCCCTCCAGCATCTGAAGGTAGACATCGTTCCGGCAGACCAAAGCACCGGTGATGCCGTCGCGTTCATTGCAGCGTCTTGCGTCAAGTAGGATGCCGCTTAGCATCGCACTGTCGTATCCAAAAGGCTGTGACGCATAGACGAGTTGCGCAAGATTGCTCATGGTAATCACTCCTGCAAAGTCCAAAAGAAACGACACCGAGGATCGGTCTGCCGGACGCTAGTTGTAAAGACTTTAGGCTTTGTCCGATAGGGAGTTTCGCAGTTTCCGGTGGCGTCAATTTATGCAAAATCCTTTTGAGCCGAAGAATGCGCCCATACCGCGCCCAAGCGGCCCCTCCCTCACGTTAACCCTTTCGTAACAAACCAACCGTTCGCCCAGTTAAACCACGGATTTCGTCTGTCATGCACCGACGCAATACCGACGTAATACCGACGTGATACCGAAAGCCTCTGTCGCCATAAATCGCAGGCGTTAAAGGTGATTCCCGACCCTTTGCGCGCCAAACACCGACCTCCCCCCATCGAACGTTGCGTCCACATGCGCTTGCTTTCATGAATTGAACTCATTTAACTGCACCAATGTCCCGCCGCTTCTATAACCTGCCGCCTCTCACGGCCCTTGCGGCCCTCGAAGCCGCCGCCCGGCACCAAAGCTTCAAGCGGGCCGCAGACGAACTAAGCGTCACCCCCGGCGCCATCAGCCATCAAATCCGCGCGCTGGAAGACGAATTGGGCCTGTCCCTGTTCCGCCGTGTCCATCGAGGAGTCGAGCTGACCGAAGATGGCGAACGGCTCTTCCGCGTGGTCCGGGGCGCGTTTCTGGATATCTCGGCGCAAACCGATGCTTTGCGGGAACGAACCGAATTGAAAAGTGTCACCGTGGGCGGCACAACCGCGATGTCGGCGCTTTGGGTGACGCCCGCGCTGTCGCAATTCTGGCGCAAGCATCCTGACCTGCGCGTCAATCAGATCGTGTCAGACCTTTTGGATTTTGGCCGTACATCGCCCGAGTTGGTGATCAGCTATGGATCATATAAAGAAGCCCACTACGACAACACGACCTTGTTCCGTGACACACTTGTCCCTGTCTGCTCGCCGACCTTGGCGGACCAGTTTCAGCCGAAGTCTGTCGAAGACTTGGCCGCTATGCCTCTGATCCATGTGGACGCCCCCGACCGGCGTTGGACAAGGTGGGCGCATTGGTTTGACGAACTGGGCTACAGCGGCCCATTGCGCCGTGGCATCGTGGTGAACAATTATATGATCGCCTTGCAAGCCGCCGAGGACGAAGCGGGCATGGTGCTGGGCTGGCGACGCTTGGTCTCGCGCTATCTCGACAGCGGGGCATTGGTGGCCTTCGACGACTTCTCGCTGCCAGCGCCCACGTCTTTTTTCGTCTCTCGCAACGACACCGCCGCGCCCAACCCTGATCTGGACGCGCTGCAAAATTGGATTGTCGAGGTCGCCCGACGCAAGAACGGCGATCACTAACAGGTGAATTCCATTCATCCTAGCGTGAGAATTAACCCCATTGCGACAACCGCCCCGCGCAGATAGCGAAAATCAAAGGTTTTCCGCTAAAAGGAGACGTCCCATGAACGCCCCAACCCAACTTGGCCAAGTCCTCCAAAACGTCACCCAAGCCAACGGCCTTCCAAACGCGCATTATACGGACCCGCAAGTCTTTGAAGAAGAACGGAAAAGCGTTCTGTTTGCGAATTGGGCGGGCGTTGGATTTGGCAAGGATGTGCCGGAATCCGGTGATGCGAAACCGGTCGAATTTCTTGGGATGCCGCTGTTGCTGGTGCGGGATGAAGAGGGCGGGATCAACGTTTATCAAAACACCTGTCGCCATCGCGGCATGATTTTGGTCGAGGAAAAACAAAAGATTGAAGGTGCCATCCGCTGTCCCTATCACAGCTGGTGCTACACCTTGAAAGGCGCGCTACGCACCACGCCTCATGTGGGCGGCCCCGGGCGCAGCATTCACGAAGACATCAAACGTGAAGACCTCGGATTGATCCGCATCCGCGCCCATGTCTGGCAAGACGTGATCTTCGTGAACGTCGACGGCAAAGCCCCAGCCTTTGAGGAGGCACACGCAGATCTTTTGCAACGCTGGCAAGAGTTTAACCGCCCCCTTCATCACGGCGGACCAGAAGCCTCTTTCGCGCTGGACGTGAAAACCAACTGGAAACTGGCCGTCGAAAACTATTGCGAAAGCTATCACCTGCCTTGGGTGCATCCCGGCTTGAACAGCTATTCCCGTCTGGAAGACCACTACAACATCGAACAACGGGGAACCTATTCGGGCCAGGGCACGTTGGTCTACCGGCAGCTTGAAGACGAGGGCGGGCAGGTCTTCCCAGACTTCGAAGGTTTAAGCGACAAATGGGACACCGGCGCCGAATACATCGCCGTCTATCCCAATGTCCTTTTTGGTGTTCACCGCGACCACACCTACGCAATCTTATTGGAACCAAAGGGTTTGGAGGAAACGAGGGAACATATCGAACTGTACTACGCCAAACCTGCGGACGAACTGCCAAAAGGCTTGGTCGCGCGAAATTCCAAGCTTTGGAAAGACGTGTTCATCGAAGACGTCTTCGTCGTTGAAGGTATGCAAAAGGGACGTCAGGGCATCTTTTTCGACGGTGGAAAATTCTCGCCCGCGATGGATGGTCCGACGCATAACTTTCACCATTGGGTCGCCACTCAGATCGAACGCGGGCGTGCCGTCTGAGGGATGGCCTTGGATCGTGATGCTTTGAACCAAGCGCTGCTTCAGGCCCACGAAAAGGGGGACGGTGCAGCTTTGGTGTCAATCTACACGACGGCTGCCGACCAAAGCGAAGCCTTGGGCGATGTGGACGAGGCGTGCTTCTTTTTAACTCAAGCCTATGTTTTTGCACTGGAAAATGGTTTGACGGAGGCCGCTCGCCTGAACCAGCGCTTGGCCAGCCATGGTCGCGAGGTCGTGCAAGAAGATTTAACGTCGTAAACAGGCGATCTTCGCATGCTCCGCCGTCCTCAAATGTCGAAGAAAAGACAAGGAAGATTTGCCCCATGAGAACCCACGCACAAGCCGTCGTTATCGGAGGCGGGGTGATCGGATGCTCGATCCTCTATCACCTGACCAAACTGGGCTGGACCGACGTGGTGCTTTTGGAGCGGGACGAGTTGACCTCGGGGTCCACATGGCATGCGGCGGCGAACATTCACGGGCTACACGACCACACCAACATCACCCGCATCCAGAACTACACGATGGATCTGTACAACGGGCTAGAGGCCGAGACGGGCCAGAGCTGCGGTGTGTTCCAGCCGGGCTCTTTGTATTTGGCCCAGACCGAAGCGCGCGAACATCAGTTGCGGCTACAAGAGGCCAAGGCGCGGTATTATGGTCTGAAGTTTCACGAAGTCAGCCGGGCCGAAGCCGAAGCGCTGCACCCCCTGGTGAACTTCGACGGCATCCGCTGCATCATGTTCGAAGAATCCGGCGGCAACGTCGACCCCTCGGGCGTCACCAACGCTTATGCCACTGGTGCCCGTCAGAACGGCGCCGAAATTCATCGTTTCACCCCGGTCACAGGCACTGAACAACAGGCGGATGGCACTTGGATCGTGCGGACACCCAAGGGCGAGATCCACGCCGATTGGGTGGTGAACGCTGCCGGGCTTTGGGGGCGTGAAGTCGCGGCAATGGCCGGGATCACCCTGCCACTGCAACCGACCGAGCATCAGTATTTCGTTACTGAAACCATCGCCCAGATCGACGCGATGGATCGCCGTTTGCCATCCGTCGCGGATCGGGATGGCGAGTATTACCTCCGGCAAGAAGGCCAGGGCCTGCTGATCGGTGCTTATGAACGCGACCTGAAGTACTGGGCCGAAGACGGCACGCCATTGGACTTTGCCCATGATCTTTTCCCGGATGATCTGGAGCGGATCGAAGACAACATGATGCGCGCCATTGACCGGGTTCCTTGCGTGGGCGAGGCCGGGATCAAGCGCGTCATCAACGGCCCGATGATCTGGTCGCCGGATTCCAACGTCCTTTATGGCCCGCACCCTGATTTGCGTAACTACTTCTGTTGCAACGGAATTATTCCCGGATTCTCGCAAT
>CAZWDS010000018.1:0-25377 GCA_964632495.1 uncultured Rhodobacterales bacterium | reverse complement strand
GCATGGGCTTGATGGCAGCGCAATGGATGATCGAAGGCGAAAGCGAGTTTGACATGTTCGCATGGGATGTCGCACGGTTCGGCGAATGGGCCGATGCGGCCTTCACAAAAGCGAAAGTCGGCGACCAATATGCGCACCGCTTTTCGATCCACTTCCCGAACGAAGAACGCGCAGCAGGGCGGCCCGTGCGGGTTCGCCCCGTCCATCAGATGCAGAAAAACATGGGCGCAAAGTTCGGGCTGAACTACGGCTGGGAACATCCGTTGTATTTCTCGGACACGGTTGAGGAAAGCGCAGGCTTCACCCGTCAGCCGTGGTGGGACGTGGTGGGCGACGAATGCCGGATGCTGCGGGAGGCAGGCGGCATTATCGACATCTCGAACTTCGCGAAATACCGCGTGACCGGGGTAGGGGCTTCGGAGTGGCTGAACGCGATCTTTGCCAACAACATGCCCAAAGCTGTGGGTCGGTCGTGCCTGACGCCTTTGATCGGCGTGCGCGGCGGGTTGGCAGGCGACTTCACCGTGACCAAACTGGGCGACGAGGACTTCTTGATCATCGGTTCCGGCATGGCCGAGCGGTATCACAAAAGGTTCTTCAATGGGGTTGCCCGTCCCGAAGGCGTGACATTCGAAAGCCAGACCGAGGCCATGTGCGGCTTCAACGTGGCCGGTCCAAAGTCGCGCGAGATGTTGCAGCGGATGACCAACATCTCGCTCGCAACTGAGGATTTTGCGTTTATGCGATCCCAACAGATCACCTTGGCAGGGGTCGATCTGGTGGCCTTGCGGGTCAGCTTCACCGGGGATCTGGGCTGGGAATTGCACTGCCGGACCGAGGATCAGGAAAAGCTTTATGCGGCCTTGCTGGAAGCAGGTCGCGAATTCGGAGTGGGCCCTGTGGGCAGCCGCGCCTTGATGAGCTTGCGGGTGGAAAAGGGCTATGGCTCGTGGAGCCGCGAGTATTCGCCCGAGTGGTGGCCGCAGGAAAGTGGCATGGACGGGTTGATCAAGCTGGAAAAAGACTTCCTGAACAAGGACGCCTATGTTGCCCTGAAGGACAATGCCCCGCGCGAAACCTTGCAGGTGATCGAGGTGTTCGAGACGCCGATGAACGCCGATGCGTCGGGTGGCGAGCCGATCTTGCTGCCTGACGGCACGCCGGTTGGTCGCGTCACATCGGGCACTTACGGCTATACGGTCGGCAAATCACTCGCACTTGGGTATGTAAAAAATGCAACTGCGGGGGACGTGGTGGACGTGATGATCCTGGGGCGTCCGCATAAGGGCGTCATCTTGGCCGAACCGCCGTTCGATCCAAAGGGTGAAAAGTTACGCGCCTAGCGCGCCAAGAATGCGTCGATTTCTGCACGTGTCGGCATGGACGGCGCGGTACCCGGACGGGTCACGGAAATCCCCGCCGCAGCACAGCCAAACCGCACGGCGTCTTCAGCGCTCATGCCTTCCGCCAGTGCCGTTGCGAAGCCGCCATTGAAGGCATCGCCCGCGCCGGTCGTCTCGACCACGGGGCCAGCGGCCATGGCGCGCGTGTGGAAGGATTGGGTGGCGTCCTTGTAGAACACGCCGTTTTCGCCAAGCGTGATCAGCGCAGCACCCACGTCTTTGGCCAGCAAAGCATCCGCGGCTTTCTCTGCGTCCTCGACCGTCACAACTTTGATGCCGGTGATGCCCTCAGCCTCGGATTCGTTCGGTGTGACATAGTCGCAAAGGGCCAGCATCTCGGCAGGGATGTCGGCAGCGGGCGCAGGGTTCAAGATGGTGCGCGTCCCAGCAGAACGTGCCACTTCCAAAGCGGCACGGGCGGCCTCCATCGGTTGTTCCAATTGCGTGATGAAAACCTCTGCACTTTTGATCAGGTCCCGGTTCGCCTCGATGTCTTGGGGCGAGATGTCACCCGCGACGCCGGGGCAAATGATGATTGCATTGTTGCCCGAAGCCTCTTCGATAAAGATGTAGGCCGCACCCGTATATCCATCGTCATGCTGGGTGACAGCGGGCGTCACACCGGCATCAGACCAGATCGACATCGCCATATCCGCGAAAGCATCCCGCCCAAGGCGCGAGATGAAATGCACATCGCCGCCAGCCCGTGCGGCAGCCACGGATTGGTTCGATCCTTTGCCGCCCGGACCCAAAGCAAAACTGTTGCCCAGGATCGTTTCCCCCATGCGTGGCGGGCGATCCGCGCGATAGGCCGTGTCGGCGACAAACACCCCAAGAACAACGATTTTTCCAGTCATGTCAGCCCCTTAATCTTCCGGAGGGATCACACCCTTGCGGAACATAAAGCAGCCATAGAACCGACGTTCCCCAGTTTGGATCACGGCATAAGCCTCGCGGGCCATGTCGTAAAAGGCGAAGCGTTCGATCCCGATCATGGGGCGGTGCGCCCCTTCGGCTGCATCCACTGCCGCCTGCACCTCAGCCTGTACCGGCGTGATCTCTTCCGGGGCACCCACAATCTCCATCCGTCCTGCGAAGTCGTCCACGAAAGTGTCCAGCGGATAGACCGACAACACCGCTTCGGTCGCTTCGGCAGCGGTCAGGTTATCCATGCGCAAAAGCTCCCCCAAGACGGTGGATCGCGCGATGGAATCGGCGGGAAAATTCGTGTCTGAAATGATCAGATAGTCGCCGTGTCCCATGGCACGCAGCGCATAAAGCACATCAGCATTCAGCCGTGCATCCAACCCTTTGAGCATCTTCCCCTCCCTTGAAACAGGTTGGGACAGTCTGGCGGAATTCAGAGGGCTGTCAAATCAGCGGGTGTAGAGGTTGCTGAGCACAGTTTTGGTGACCTCGATCAAGGGCGCTTCGGTTTCGGACAGGATTTGCACCCGGTCAAACCGATCCGCATCGCGGGCCACCGCATCGCGCAAGGCCGTGCCAAAAGCCATGCGCAGTTCCGTTCCGATGTTGAATTTGCAGATGGCTGTTTCGCGCGCCAATTTCGCCCGTTGGCTGTGAGGCACGCCCGAGCCGCCATGAATCACCAAGGGCACATCCGTCACCGCAGCAATTGCATTGATCCGCGCTTCGTCCAACCCGTCCGAGCTTTCCTGTTGCAGATGCACGTTCCCGACCGAAACCGCCATCGCATCGACGCCGGTGTCCTTGGCAAATTTCGCGGCCTCATCCGGGTCGGTGCCCGCCGATGCCTCACCTTGATCATAGCCCACGAAACCAATCTCGCCTTCGCAAGAGATGCCCGCCTTATGCGCCATCTCAGCAATGGCGGCGGTTTCGTCGATGTTCTTGGCCAAAGGCTTGCGCGAGCCGTCAAACATCAAAGATGTGAAGCCGCTTTCCAGCGCGATCTTGCAGTCTTCAAACGTGTACCCATGATCCAGATGCGCCACGACTGGCACGCTTGCACCTTCGGCCAAATGGCGGAACATCGCGCCCAGAACGGGCAGGGGCGTATGCGCCCGACATCCGGGGCCTGCCTGAAGAATGACGGGGCAACCCACCTCTTCAGCAGCGGTCACGTAGGCCCGCATGTCTTCCCAGCCAAGGGTGACCAAACCGCCCACGGCATAGCCGTCACGCAAGGCGGGTTGCAGAACGTCGGATAGGGTGGCGAGGGTCATTTAAACTTGGCGATCATGTCCTTGATGCCCGGGATCGTTTCGATCTGATAGGCATGGGACGGTTGGAAAAACTGCACAAGACTGCGCTGAGACAACCCGCCAAGGATGGTAAAGTAATACATCTCATAGCCCGGCAGAACGCAGCAGGGGTGGTAGCCGTTGTCCAGACAAATCGTCGAACCGTCCACGATGTGATAGGCGTCGCCCGGCTTGCCGTCTTCGCGCTGCAACATCTGCACACCCGAGCCGTGGTTGGGCTTGAAGCGGAAGTTATAGGTTTCATCGTGGCGCGTTTCGGTTGGCACGCGGTCGGTGTCATGCTTGTGGCTGGGAAAGCCCGACCAACCGCCGGCACCCACAGTGAACAATTCGGACACAAGCAAGCGCCCCACCTTGTCGTGTTGCTTCTGGCCAAGGATGTGTTTGATTTTACGGTGTGTTTTCGTGTCGTCGCTGCCGTATTGCACAAGATCCAGCTCGTCCGAACGCACGGCGAACGGCTCCAGCACTTCGTCGTATTTGGCGCCCGCCACGAAGATTTCCGCCGTCTCCGACGTACAGACCATCAAAGCCTTTGCCCCTGACGGCACGTAAACGCCCTCAGGCTCGCCATCCCAAACATCCTCGCCGCGTCCGCCCAAAGCCTTGGCGGTGAAGCCTTCCACCTCAACGTCCACAGAACCCGTCGCAGGCACGATGCAGGTCTCGAATCCCGGCACCTGATATTCAAAGGCTTGCCCGGCAGTCAGTTTGACGATGTTGAAATAATTGAGCGGAACAGTCGCATCGCCCACGTCGACAAGCGGCTTGTTCTGGTTGTCATAGGGCGCGATGTGCATGGTCTATCCTTCGCTGGGGCCGGGGTGTTCGGCCAGGAATGTGTTAAGTGTTTCTGTATCCGGCAGGGCAGGGGCGCAACCGGGGCGTGACACGGTGATCGAAGCACAGGCCGACCCGCGCAGGATCGCGGTCTTCAAATCATGCCCGCCCGCCAGTGATGTCATAAGCCCCGCCATAAAACTGTCCCCGGCCCCAACGGGCTTCAATGCCTCGACGGGATAAATGCCGGTGCGGATTTCGGCACCATCTGCAAAGGTCACCGCGCCTTCGTGGCCCATCTTGTAAACGATGATCCGGTCGCCGGACTGGGCCAGCTCGCGCGCTTTGGTCAAACCCTTGTCATAACCACCTGCGACGAACCCAAACTCTTCGTCATTGCCAACGATCATGTCACATTCGGCGGCCGCTCGGCTAAGGACGTCCGAGGCAACCTCGGGTGAAGGCCAGGAATAGGGGCGGTAATCCACGTCGAAGATGATCGGCAATCCGGCGGCTTTGGCCAGCTTGAACGCGCGGAACGTGGCGGCCCGCGACGGTTCAGCGGCAAAGACCGTGCCAGCCGTGATCAGGGCCCCGAAGCGGGAGTAATCCACCGCCTCGACATCGCTGATATCCATCTGAAAGTCGGCGGCATGGTTGCGGTAGATAACGTTGCGATGATCTTCGACCACGCTTTCATAAACGGCGAGCGAGTTTCGATACTCGCCACCAACGCGACCCACATGGGTCGTCTCAACCCCGTAGTGCTGCAAGCGATTGATGCAGTAGCTGCCAATTGAATCGTCAGACACCCGGGTCACCAAAGCGGCCTTGCCGCCCAGTTTGCAAATACCCGCACCGATGTTGGCGGACGACCCGCCGAGATCAACGCTCATCCGCTCGGCATCTTCGACTTTCACACCGGCATCCGTGAAGAAATCAATCCCCGCCCGGCCAACAATGATGAAGGTGTTCTCTTTGATGCCGTCGATCAGCTTGCTCATCAGACGCCCCGCCGCTGCTTGTCGCGCGTGGCTTCCCAGTCCTCATGAGCCTTCCGTACGCCGTCTTTGTCGGTGATATGAGGCGTGCCAACTTCCCACCACGTATGGCCTTCGGTCGTCCAGCCTTCGTAAGGATCCACCTTCATAACAATCACATAAGTTTGGTCCGACGCCTGCGCACGTTTAAAAGCCTCGCCCAATTCCGACGCGTGTTCCACCGTTTCTGCAACGGCGCCCAAAGACCGCGCATGGGCCTCGAAATCAACGCCCACTTGATGCGTCGCGGTCGGGGTGTCAGCGATCAGATTGTTGAAGCTTTCTTGTCCGACATTGTTCTGAAGCTTGTTGATAACGGCAAATCCACCGTTGTCCAAAACCATCACAATCATCTTCTTCTGGGTCAGAACCGACGAATAAATGTCCGAGTTCATCAACAAATACGACCCATCCCCGCAAAAGGTGATCGTGTCCCGCTCGGGCTCGCGCTGAGCCTGCGCGATCCGTGCGCCCCAAGCCCCGGCGATCTCATAACCCATGCAGGAAAAGCCGAACTCAACATCGACCGTGCCGATATCAAGTGTCTTCCAGTTGGCGGTCACCTCGGCAGGCAAACCGCCAGCAGCCGCAACCACGCGGTCGCGTTTGTGACAAAGATCGTTCACAACGCCGATGGCTTGGGCATATGAATTCGGACGGTTTCCAACCCGCGTGTTGTCTGCGACATAATCATCCCACTTACCGCGTTCGCCTTGCGCTTTGATCGTCCACTCGGGCGGGCAGGTATAGCCAGCGGCGCGCAAGGCAGGCAGCGTCTGTTTGCAATCTCCGATCACCGCCAGCGACATGTGCTTTGACGCATCGTGCCGTCCGACGTTCAGACCGATGAACTTGGCGTCCTTGGCAAAAGCCGTCCACGACCCGGTTGTGAAATCCTGCAATCGCGTGCCCACGGCAAGCACAACGTCGGCTTCTTCAGCAATCTTGTTGGCACTGTCCGATCCGGTCACCCCAATCGGTCCGATGTTCAGCGGATGGTTATGGCGCAGGTTCGCGCGACCCGCGATGGTCTCAACAACAGGAATATTGGTCGCTTCAGCAAAGGCGGTCAGCTCGGCCACCGCGTCGCCGTATTGCACCCCGCCACCCGCGATGATCATTGGGCGTTGCGCAGAATTCAGAAGACTGATCGCCTCGGCAATCTCACCCGCATCCGCCGCCTGAGACCGAATGCGGTGCACGCGCTTTTCAAAGAAAGCTTCCGGATAGTCATAGGTCCAGCCCTGTACATCCTGTGGCAGGGCAATAAACGCCGGACCGCAATCGGCAGGGTCTAGCATCGTGCCAAGCGCATTTGGCAACGACTGGATAATCTGCGCCGGATGCGTGATCCGGTCCCAATACCGCGACACCGCCTTGAAAGCATCGTTCACACCGAAGGTCGGATCGCCGAAATGCTCTAACTGCTGCAACACCGGATCGGGCAGGCGGGTCAAAAACGCGTCACCACACAGCATCAACACGGGCAAACGGTTGGCATGGGCCAAAGCCGCGCTGGTCAAAAGGTTCGCCGTGCCGGGACCCGCACTGGCCGTGCAAAACATGAACCGACGGCGCATCCACGCCTTGGCGTAACCCGCCGCCGCAAACCCCATGCCCTGTTCGTTCTGACCACGGTACAAAGGCAAAGTGTCTTTCACGTCCTGCAGAGCTTCGCCCAGACAGGTCACGTTGCCATGCCCAAAGATGCCAAAGCCCCCGCCGCACAGACGATGCTCGGTCCCGTCAATCTCGATGAACTGGTTATCCAGATAGCGCACAACGGCCTGAGCCGTCGTCAGCGTCACCGTTCTGTCTGTCATCTGTCGATCCTCCCGACGAATCTGATATTGACCGAGCCAGCAAAACGGAAGATACGGTTTTTGCAACCGGTTGCAACATCAATCCGGCAGGGAGGACCAACATGGCAGAGATCGGCATCGGCATCGTGGGTGGCGGATACATGGGCAAGGCTCATGCGGTAGCGTTTTCCTCGGTAGGCGCGGTTTTCGGAACTGCACTACGCCCCCGGCTTGAAATGGTCTGCGCCTCTACGCCTGAAAGTGCAGAAGGCTATCGAAACACCTTCGGATTTGCGCGCGCCACGGCGGACTGGCGCGAACTGGTCGCCGACCCACGGGTCGAGGCCATCGTCATCGCAACCCCGCAAAACATGCATCGCGAGATTGCGCTGGCGGCTTTTGAGCTGAAAAAACCGGTGCTTTGTGAAAAACCCTTAGGTGCTTCGCTGGAAGACGGTATCGCCATGGTCGAAGCCGCGAAAGCCGCAGGCGCAATCAACATGATCGGGTTCAACTACGTCCGCACACCGGCCACGCAATACGCCCGCAAGCTGGTCTCCGGTGGCCGCATTGGCAAGGTCACCAGTTTCCGCGCCGAAATGACCGAAGACTTCCTGGCCGATCCAGACCTGCCCGCCACATGGCGCACCGAGGGCATCGCAAACGGGAACATGGGCGATCTCTCGCCCCACATCATCAACTGCGCCCACGCTTTTATGGGGCCAATCGAAGAACTCTGCGCCGTGGTCGAAACCGTCCACAAGGACCGGGGCGGCGTTGCGGTCACGAATGATGATCAGGCCACGCTGATGGTGCGTTTTGAAAACGGCGTTCTTGGCACGATCTTCTCCAGCCGCGTCGCGACGGGCCGCAAGATGGGCTACGCCTATCAGATTGACGGCACTGACGGAGCCATCCGGTTCGACGGCGAAGACCAGAACGCGCTTTGGCTCTACACCACTGATGCCCCCGAAGCAGAGCGCGGCTTCAAGAAAATCCTGACCGGCCCCGACCATCCAGACTATCTGCCGTTTTGCCAAGGCCCCGGCCACGGCACCGGCTATCAGGACCAGATCATTATCGAGGCGAAGGATTTCCTGAGCGCCATCGAAACCGGCAAGAACATTTGGCCTACCTTCGAAGAGGGCCTCGCTGTTAACCGCGTCATCGCCGCCGCCCACGCCTCCAGCGCGTCACGCGGCTGGTGTAAAATCAAAGACTTCTGAAGAAGGAACTGGTCCATGATCCAGATCGGAAATGCTCCTTGCAGTTGGGGTGTCGAATTTGCCGACGATCCGCGTAACCCCGCGTGGCGCACTGTGCTCGCCGAAAACCAAGAGGCGGGTTACACTGGCATCGAACTGGGCCCGGTCGGCTTTATGCCCGAAGATCCGGCCATCTTGTCCGAAGCGCTGGACGAGTTCAGCCAAACCCTGATCGGCGGCGTTGTGTTCCGCCCGTTCCACGATCGGGACGCTTGGGACGATGTCATGGATGGCTCGGTCCGCACCTGCAAAGCGCTTGTGGCACACGGCGCTGAACACCTTGTATTGATCGACAGCATCTCGCCCCGCCGCGCCCCCACAGCTGGCCGCGCGTCCGAGGCCGAACTCATGGACAAGGCCGAGTGGCAAGCCTACCGCGACCGCATCGCCACCATCGCCAAGATAGGGGCCGAGGAATATGGCCTGACGGTCGGCATCCACGCCCATGCGGCAGGCTTCATGGACTTCGAGCCAGAGCTGGATCGCTTGCTGAACGAGGTCGACGAAAGCATCCTCAAAATCTGCTTCGACACAGGCCATCACTCTTACGCTGGTTTCGATCCCGTCGCTTTCATGGCGCGCAACATGTCCCGCATCAGCTACATGCACTTCAAAGACATCGACCCAAAGGTCAAAGCCGACGTCGTTGCCAACCGCACCGATTTCTACACGGCCTGTGGCCAAGGTATCTTCTGCAAACTGGGCCTTGGCGACGTCGATTTCCCGGCGGTGCGCAAAATGCTGTTGGACAACGGCTTTGAAGGCTGGTGCACCGTTGAACAGGATTGCGATCCGACACTGGATGTCACCCCGAAAGACGATGCCCAGTTCAACCGCGAATACCTGCAATCTATCGGCTTCTAAGCGTTTGACCAAAGACTGGACCTTGGGCGCTCACCATGCCCGAGGTCTTTCATCTCTTGAAAAATACGCAAAATCGCCCGACCCGACGCCAGCGAACCGTGGATCAAAGACGCCGCAAAGTACCACGCTCAACCACATGACAATCGAACAGGCGCGCGGTTGGGGCGATGTTTGGATCGGCCAGCATGGCTTCAACCAAATCTATCGAAGCGTCGACAATCTCTTCAAACGGATTGTGCAGGGTCGTCAGGTCAATGTTCTGCCACCTTGAGATGGCCATGTCATTCAGCCCCAGAATGCCCAGATCATCAGGGACCCTCAGTCCAGCGAGTTGCGCCGCCGCCAAGGCGCCCACTGACAAGACATCGTCCCCACAAAAATACGCCTCTGCCCGTGGTCCCGCCAATAGCCGAGACATCTCTTTCAACCCGGCATCAAAAGAATAAGCGCTGGCGAAAGACGAGGTGCTTTCGATTTGGGGATGCGCGCGCATCACCTCCAGAAACCCCGCAAGCCGGTCCTGGGTCGAGGTCGCACTGGCCGGGCCCGCCATCATGCCAATCTTGCGGTACCCCCGGTCAATCAACGTCTCGGCTGCCATGCGACCCGCGGTAATATTGTCTATCCCCAGCACATGCACCTTGGGCTGATCGGTGTGTCGTCCGAACGAATGAACAACGCGCATGCCTGCATCATGAAAGCTTTGGGCGAAACTGGCAGGCAAGGTGGACGACGCGACAATCACGGCGTCCGCCGAATATTGCTGCAACATCTGAACCGAGTGTTCTGGATCGGTCTCGCCGGACAGATTGACCAGTAAGGGGCGCAATCCCCGATCTTGCAATCGTTTGGTAAACCGGTCGAAAACCTGAAGGAAAATCGGGTTTTGAAAGTTATCACTGATCAACCCGATCAGTTTTGTCCGTCCGGTTGTCAGGGACGAGGCCAGAACATTCGGGCTGTAGCCCAATTCGGTCGCAGCCTTCAGCACTTTCTCGCGGGTTTTCGACGAAACCGAGGCCCCTTCGGTATAGGCACGCGACACCGCCGAACGGGACACGCCCGCGCGCTCGGCCACATCTTTCAGCGTAATTGCCACCGTTTTTGCCTCAGCCTTTTGTCGCAGCAAGAATACCGCGCCTACTCAAGACTGCAATCGGTTGCAAAAACGGACCGTGAAGGCTCAGTACAACAGGTTCAGTATGGTCAGCGACACCACAAGGAACAGGATCGTCATAATGCCGCCCGCCCGCATGAAATCCACCACCCGATAGCCACCGGGCCCCATAATCAAGGCGTTCACCTGATGGGTCGGGATTAAGAAAGAGTTTGACGTGGAAATCGCAACGGTCAACGCAAACAGTGCCGGATCCGCGCCCGCGCCAAGCGCAATGTTGGCGGCCAGAGGCACCAAAAGAACCGTCGCGCCCACGTTCGACATCACCAGTGTAAAGAAGGTCGCCAAAACCGCGATTGCGGCCTGCAACACCCAAAGCGGCATACCGTCCATCACGTATAACACCTGATCGGCAATCCAGCCCGCCGTGCCAGTGGCCTGCACCGCTTGGCCCAAAGGAATAAGACTGGCCAGCAAAAACACCGTTTGCCAGCTGACCGCGTCATAAGCTTCGTCGATCGAAAGAACCTTGGACAGGATCATGCCAATGGCCCCAACCAGCAGGCACAATGACAGTCTAAGGTCCGAGAACAGCACAAGCGAGATCGCAATGAAGAAGAAAATCAACGCCCAAGAGATCTTCTTTGGGCGCAGGTTTTCGTGGGGAAAATCGGTCGTGACCACCACGAAATCCCGATCATTTTCTAAACGGACAAGCGACTCCCAAGCCGTGTGACAGACCAGTGTGTCCCCGGCCTCAAATGGCATGCCACCGAAATCGCAATTGTCTTGTGTCAAAGTCTCGCCGCCCCGATAGACGATCAGCGGCGACAAGCCATACACCTTGCGCAACCAGAGATCGCGCATGTTCTTGCCAATAATGGAGGAGCCGGGCGGAATCACCACCTCGGCAATACCCGCTTTGCCAGGATGCAAGCTGTCGGCGAAGGTCTCAAGTTCCGAGGCTTCGGGCAGCGCAAAGGCATCTTTGAAATCCCGGATCGCCTCTGCATCGGCGATGATGCCCAGCTTGGCCGGCGCCTCGATCATCACATCGCGGGGCGGAGCGGTGTAGGTCCGCCCCTGAAACGCCGTCGCGATAACCTGCACGTTGAACGCGCTTTGCAGGTCTCCCATCGTGTGCCCAGCCAAAAGGCTGCCGTGGGGCACGTCAATCTCGTGGATCACACCGTCCAGTCCGTAGGTCGTGTTATAGTATGCCAACGTCGATTGCGCATTCCCGGCCTCGTCTCTGGCGGCGATTGGCAAAACCCAACGTCCAAAGACGATGAAGTACAAAAGACCTGTGGCAATCAGCGCGATGCCAATCGGGGTGACCGAGAAAAGGGAATAAGTCTCCATCTGCGCATCGGCGGGCAGACTTGTGTTAATCGACAGCAACAGGTCGTTCAGCAGGATCAGCGGAGAGGAACCGACCATCGTCATCGTGCCGCCCAGAATGGCGCAAAACCCCATGGGCATCAGCAAACGTGACATCGGCAGGCCGGTCCGTGTCGAAACGCGACTGACCACAGGCAGGAATAAGGCTGCGGCACCAACGTTCTGCATAAAGCTGGAAATCACACCAACGGCCGAGGAAATCAGCAAAATGATCCGTGATTCCGTCGCGCCACCCACCCGCGTGATCCATGTGGCGACCGAGGTCATCGCGCCCGTGCGATCCAAACCTGCACCAATGATCATGACAGCGATAATCGAAATAACTGCGTTGGAGGCAAAGCCGTCAAACAATCGCGTGACATCGACCAGCCCTTCAAGACCCGGCACCATGGTCAGCAAACCCAAAAGCACCATGACCGAAAAAGCCGCAACATCCACCCGCACGATCTCGGACACGAAAAGGCCGATGGTCAAGGCGATGACGCCTAAAACAACCGCCATCTCGAATGTCAGGCCTAATGCTTCCACCGCGAACGTGCCTCTTTCGTCTTTGTTAGGAAGCAAAGTGCCGGATTATCACCGCAAATCAAAGTGCGCAGGCGATTTTTCTGGCATTTTTTGCGGCGAAAGCCGATGGATATCGAGATATCGATGGATTTGGCCAAAACTGGGAGCGGGGCAATGATCGCACTATTGGTGGACTTCAAGATTAAGGACGGCGCGATGGACGATTTCATGCCGTTGATGCTGAAACAGTCAGAGAACTCCGTACGGTTGGAAGACGGCTGCTTGCAGTTTGATGTGTGCACCGATCCCGACGCGCCCCTCTCGGTCTTTCTCTATGAGGTTTACGAAGATCGTGCCGCCGTCGATCTGCACATGGAAACCGCACATTTTAAATCCTTCGATGCGGAGGTGGCTGACCTGATTGCTGAAAAATCTGTCCGCGTGATGGCAGACGTCTTTCAACCTAAGCCCTGACATTCTGGGTCTTGCCCGCATCGTGCTTCTGACCCAAGGTGACCCTTGGACCATGGCAGGAAAGGGATATCGGCATGTGCGGGATTGTGGGATTATTCCTGAAGGATCAATCGTTAGAGCCTGACTTGGGCGCCATGCTGACGGACATGCTGGTCACCATGTCGGATCGCGGTCCCGACAGCGCAGGCATCGCGATTTATGCGAACAAGGATGGCAAGGACGGCAAGCTGACCGTGCAATCCGACACGCCCGAGCGCGACTTTCCATCTCTGACCCATGCGGTTAGCGACGCGATCAAGGCGGATGTTGGTATGTCGGTGAACGACACACACGCGGTTCTGGACATGCCTGCCGGGTCCCTGGAGTTCGCCCGCGATTTTCTGGCCCAAGCTTTTCCCGATCTTAGGGTCATGAGCGCAGGCGAAGCCGTCGAAATCTATAAAGAGGTGGGTCTGCCGGGTGAGGTTGCCGCCCGGTTCGGTGTGCCCAAGATGGCGGGCAGCCACGGCATCGGCCATACTCGCATGGCCACGGAAAGCGCAGTCACGACCGACGGCGCGCATCCTTTCAACACCGGGCCAGACCAGTGCCTTGTCCACAATGGATCCCTGTCGAACCACAACGCGCTGCGCCGCAAACTAACGCGCGAAGGCATCCGGATCGAAAGCGAAAACGACACCGAAGTGGGCGCGGCCTATCTGACGTGGCGGATGCAGCAAGGTGCTACGTTGGGCGAGGCTCTGGAAAGCGGGATTGAAGATTTGGACGGCTTTTACACTTTCCTTGTCGGCACCCGCGACGGGTTTGGCGTGCTGCGTGACCCGATTGCCTGCAAACCCGCCGTTCTGGCCGAAACCGACGGCTATGTGGCGTTTGGCTCGGAATACCGTGCGCTTGTGTCCTTGCCCGGCATCGGCACCGCCCGTATCTGGGAACCCGAGCCCGCCACCGTCTATTTCTGGAACCACTGACATGCAGACCATTGATTTGGCCACAACCCCTTTGCGCGACCTGAACGCGACGCTTCAAGGCGAAACCGACAGCACCAACCAAACCCAGTGGCTCATCGAAAACCCGAAAGGGGCGCATGCCGTTGCTGTTGGTCTGGATGCCCCGCTGGATGTGACCGTGAAGGGCTCGACCGGGTATTACACTGGCGGCATGAACAAACAGGCGACCATCCATGTGGCGGGGTCCGTTGGTCCCGGCGTGGCAGAAAACATGATGTCCGGAACTGTGGTCATTGACGGGGATGCCTCGCAATACGCCGGTGCCACGGGCCATGGCGGCACGCTGGTGATCAAGGGCAATGCCAGTTCGCGCTGCGGTATTTCTATGAAGGGCATCGACATCGTGGTGCATGGCAACGTCGGCCACATGAGCGCGTTTATGGCTCAATCCGGCAATCTGGTCATCTGCGGCGATGCGGGTGATGCCCTTGGCGACAGCATTTACGAAGCACGGTTGTTTGTGCGGGGTGACGTCAAATCTCTGGGCGCTGACTGCGTTGAGAAAGACATGCGGCCCGAACATATCGCCATTTTGACCGATCTTCTGGCGCGGGGGGATTGCGACGCCAAACCTGAAGAATTTCGCCGCTATGGCTCGGCCCGCGAGCTTTATACCTTCAAAATCGACAATGCATATTAGGTCCCGGATATGAGCGACGACACTCCAAAGACCGAGCCGATCCAGTCCTGGACATTCTCGAAAGAAATCAACGCTGAAATCCGCCGTGCCGCGGCAACGGGCATCTACGACATCCGGGGCGGAGGCGCGAAACGCCGGGTGCCTCACTTTGACGATCTGTTGTTCCTTGGCGCTTCGATGTCGCGCTACCCTCTGGAAGGCTACCGCGAACGCTGCGACACCGACGTGACCCTTGGCACGCGGTTCGCAAAGAACCCGATCAAGCTGGACATCCCCGTCACCATCGCAGGCATGAGCTTTGGCGCGCTTTCCGGCCCTGCGAAAGAGGCTTTGGGCCGTGGCGCAACCCTCGCCGGTACGTCAACCACCACGGGCGACGGCGGGATGACGGCTGAAGAGCGCGGTCATTCCGACAAGTTGGTCTATCAATACCTGCCGTCTCGCTATGGTATGAACCCCGATGATCTGCGCCGTGCCGATGCCATCGAGGTGGTCGTGGGCCAAGGGGCGAAGCCGGGTGGCGGAGGCATGTTGCTGGGCCAAAAGATATCCGATCGCGTGGCCGAAATGCGCGATCTGCCCAAAGGCATCGACCAACGCTCGGCCTGTCGTCACCCCGATTGGACGGGGCCGGACGATCTGGAGATCAAAATCCTGGAACTCCGCGAACTCACCGGTTGGAAAGTCCCGATCTACATCAAGGTCGGCGGCGCACGGCCCTACTACGACACCACGCTGGCCGTGAAGGCGGGCGCGGATGTTGTGGTACTGGACGGAATGCAGGGCGGTACTGCGGCAACGCAGGACGTCTTTATCGAACACGTCGGCCAACCGATCCTCGCTTGCATTCGCCAAGCCGTGAAAGCGCTGGACGATCTGGGGCTGCACCGCGAAGTGCAGCTTGTCGTCTCGGGCGGCATTCGCACCGGGGCTGATGTGGCTAAGGCGATGGCGCTTGGCGCCGATGCGGTTGCGATTGGCACGGCGGCCCTGATCGCGCTTGGTGACAACGACCCGAAGTGGGAAGATGACTATCAAAAGATGGGCACGACCGCAGGTGCATATGACGATTGGCACGAAGGCAACGATCCCGCCGGGATCACCACCCAAGACCCTAATCTGATGGCGCGGCTGGACCCAATTGAAGGCGGGCGGCGGCTGAAC
This sequence comes from uncultured Rhodobacterales bacterium, assembly GCA_964632495.1. Classification (GTDB taxonomy): domain Bacteria; phylum Pseudomonadota; class Alphaproteobacteria; order Rhodobacterales; family Rhodobacteraceae; genus CALKXV01. The sequence goes on along the minus strand of CAZWDS010000018.1, from coordinate 9,664 downwards.
AACTATCTGAAGGTCATGACGCTTGAGGCGCAGACCTTGGCGCGGGCCTGCGGCAAAAGCCATCTGCACAATCTGGAACCGGAAGACTTGGTGGCCCTCACGATGGAGGCCGCAGCTATGGCGCAAGTGCCTTTATCGGGCACAGATTGGTGGCCGGGCAAGCCCGGGACGTCGTTCTAGCCGTCAAAAGTCGATCGCAAGGCCCTTATTTTCCCAATCGCCATAGCGCACGGGTTCCGGCCCGTCGCGTCCGCCTAACTCGGTTGGAACCTGCTCGGCCTTGGCCTTTTTCCGGCGCTCCTCTGCCTCGGCCAAGGCGCGTTGCGCTTCGGGGGGCAGATCGTCTTTTGGTGTTTCGGACATTGGCGTTCCTTGTGGCCCGGTCTTGGTCTGTTATAGGAGCAATCGGGTTTCAGACAAGTGAGAGCAGCAGTGAAAGCGGGCTTAGACGCACGGAAAGCAGCGGTCGCCGCCATGACCTTAGTGACCGAAGAAGGGCAGCTTTTAAGCGACGCCCTGACATCGGAATGTAAGGACATGGGGCCGGGGGATCGCGCGCGGGTTGGGCGATTGGCGACGGGTGCGTTGCGCTGGCTGGGGCGGTCTGATCGTCTGTTGGGGCCGCATTTGCGGATGAAACCAGAAGATCCCGTGTTGAATGCGCTTCGTTTGGCGATTTTCGAAATTTACGTCGAAAAAGCCCCCGAACACGCCGCGGTAGATGCCGCTGTTGCGATGACCGTGAAGTCGAAAGCCGGACTTGTGAACGGTGTGATGCGCAGTCTCTTGCGGCGCGAACCGGATTGGGATGCCGCGCCTTTGCCGGGTGTGCCCAAGTGGTTGCGCAAACGTTTGAACGCGGCATGGGGCAAAGAAGCCCTTCAGGCGATGGAACAGGTCTTTGCGTCCGACCCGCCGTTGGACCTGACGCTAAAGGCCACAAAAGACACCGCTGAATGGGCCAAAAGGTTAGGGGCCGAGGTGCGCCCCGATGGTGGACTGCGCCTTCGCGATCCGGGACAGGTTTCAGCCATGCCGGGTTTTGAAGAAGGCGATTGGTGGATCCAAGACGCCGGCGCCACGGTTGCGGCGCGGATATTGGCCCCGAAGGCTGGGGAAAAGGTGCTGGACCTTTGTACGGCTCCGGGTGGCAAGCTGATGCAAATGGTGTCCATGGGGGCCGATGTCACGGCGCTGGATGTATCGAAACACCGCATGAAACGGGTGGCCGAGAACCTGAACCGCACCAATCTGAAGGCCGAAGTGGTTACGGCGGACGCTTTGAAATGGGAACCGGACGCACCTTTTGACGCAATCCTATTAGATGCACCCTGTTCGGCCTCTGGCACCCTAAGACGGCACCCAGACTTGGCCTTTGCACGCGACGGAAGCGGGATTGACGCGTTACAGTCTTTACAATCCGTCCTACTGGACCGCGCCGTGTCTTGGCTGAAACCGGGCGGGCGTTTGGTGTTTTGCACATGTTCGCTGTTCCCCGAAGAAGGCGAAGCACAGGCCGAGGCAGCCTTAAAACGTCATAAATCACTGACTTTAATGCCCGCAGCCGGAGAGTGGATCGATCCGAAATGGGTCACAGAGACCGGAACCTTACGACTGCGACCCGATCATTGGGCCGAGATCGGTGGCATTGATGGGTTCTTTGTTGCCGGTTTCGAAAAACAACCATGACACGGTAAAGTGCTTTCGATAACATCAAGCGAAATGGCCCGGACAACGGGCAGAGAGGCAGAGCGAAGCCGGTGTCTGACAACGAAAGCTGGTCTGCGCGGAAAACGCGCTGGTTGAATCGGGTTCACGCCCGGTCTGCGTCCTTGTCACGTCCTGCAACCGCCTTCACCACCACGCCCGAACCCCGCACCATCGGCGCCTTTGCACGCGGACGACAGATCACCGGCGGTAATTTCCTGTTTGCTGGCTATTTGGTACAGGCCCCTGCCACCAGCATCTGGGATTTGCCGATGCCGGATGCCTCATTCGAGGCCGAGTTGCACGGCTGCACCTGGCTTGATGATCTGGCCGCTGTTGGGGATATCCACGCAACGCAGCGCGCGCAGGAATGGACCCACGAATGGGTTGAACGTTTTGGGCGCGGGTCCGGCGTGGGTTGGACACCTGACCTGACCGGTCGCCGCCTGATCCGCTGGATCAACCATGCGATCCTTCTGCTAAACGGTCAGGAAAAACAGGTGAGCGAGGCCTATTTCCGCTCGCTGGCCAGTCAGACGATCTTTCTGTCGCGCCGCTGGAAAGCCGCATCCCCCGGTTTGCCTCGGTTTGAGGCTTTGACTGGGCTGATTTACGCAGGCCTTGCTCTGTCCGGCATGGATCGGCATGTGTCTGTTGCAACCAAAGCTCTGGCCAAGGAATGCCAGTCTGAGTTTGATGCCGAAGGGAGTTTGTCTACCCGGAACCCCGAAGAACTGCTTGAGGTCTTTACCCTGCTCAACTGGGCGGCAGCGGCGTTGCAACAGGCGGGCAGAGAACCGGGTCAGGCCCATGTGCACGCCATCCAAACCGCTGCGCCGGTTTTGCGGGCCTTGCGCCACGCCGATGGTGGATTGGCGCGGTTTCATGGCGGTGGACGCGGGCTGGAAGGGCGTTTGGATCGTGCTTTGGCCACTGCAGGCGTCCGAGGAGCGCCGCGCCACCAGCTTTCCATGGGGTTCGCGCGGATCGCGCATGGCCGCACGACGATCATCGTGGATGCCGCAGCGCCACCGCGCATGGACGCCTCCGGCAACGCCCATGCTTCGACATTGGCGTTCGAACTGACCAGCGGGCGGCGACCCTTGATCGTCAATTGCGGCTCCGGTCGCACCTTTGGCAAAAACTGGCGGCGGGCCGGGCGGGCCACGCCTAGTCACTCGACGCTGGGGATCGAAGGGTATTCATCGTCGCGGCTTGGGGTCGCGGGCGTTGTGTCGGGTCGCAAAGCGGAACTTTTGGTCGATGCGCCGACAGATGTGCGCTTTGAGCGGATCGAGGTCGAAGGCGGCACTCGGCTGGTTGTTGGCCATAACGGGTATCAAAAAAGCCACGGACTGACCCATGTGCGCACGATGCACATCGGTTTTGAAGGGCGCGAGCTTAAAGGCGAAGATGTTCTTATGGCCATGGATATGGTCGAAAAAAAGCGCTTCGACATGGTCTTCGACAAATCCAAGATGCAAGGCATTCCTTATTCGATCCGGTTTCACCTGCACCCAGACGTCGATGCCGAACTGGATATGAACGGAACGGCGGTGTCGATGGCGCTCAAAAGCGGTGAGATTTGGATTCTCCGCTTTGGGGGGCATGTTGATATTTCATTAGAATCAAGCGTCTACCTCGAAAAAGTCCGTTTATCACCACGTGCGACCAAACAGATCGTTCTCTCTGGCCATGCCATGGAGTATTCCACCCGCGTCAGCTGGTCGCTGGCCAAGGCTCAGGATACGCCCACGGCGATCCGGGACTATGGTCAGGAAGGCGAGTTGGCGTTTAGGTGAACAAGGGAAATCGCTCCAGATGACTAACCTGCAACCGGTGCGCCGCGCGCTTCTTTCCGTGTCTGACAAGACCGGGCTTGTGGAATTCGCAACGGCCCTATCCGCGCAAGGTGTGGATTTAGTGTCAACGGGCGGTACGGCTGCCGCCTTGCGCGACGCCGGGCTAAGCGTAACGGATGTTTCCGAGCTGACCGGCTTTCCCGAGATGATGGACGGACGCGTAAAGACTCTGCATCCAGTCGTGCATGGCGGACTTTTGGCGCTGCGCGATGATCCGGGACATGTGGCGTCGATGGAAAGCCACAATATCGGAGCGATCGATCTGTTGGTGGTCAACCTTTACCCGTTCGAAGCAACCGTAGCCGCCGGGGCCGACTATGAGACCGCCATCGAGAATATCGACATAGGCGGGCCGGCGATGATCCGGGCCGCCGCCAAAAACCACGGCTTTGTTAGCGTGGTCGTCGATGTGCAGGATTATGACGCGGTGCTGGATGAATTGGCCGCCAATGACGGGCAAACGACCTATGCGTTCCGCCAAAAGCTGGCCCAAACGGCTTATGCCCGGACCGGCGCTTATGATGCGGCTGTCTCTACGTGGATGGCGGGTGCGATTGGCGAAACAGCCCCGCGCCGTCGGGTCTTTGCCGGCGAACTGGCGCAAGGCCTGCGCTACGGCGAAAACCCGCACCAATCGGCGTCGTTCTACACCGATGGTTCGAACGTGCCCGGAGTTGCCTCGGCCAAACAGCATCAGGGCAAGGAATTGTCCTATAACAACATCAACGACACCGATGCCGCCTTCCGCATGGTGTCCGAGTTCGCCCCCGCAGATGGTCCGGCCGTTGCTATTATCAAACACGCCAATCCTTGCGGTGTGGCGCGAGGCGAGACTTTTGCCCAAGCCTTCGGTCGCGCTTTCGATTGCGACAGGACCAGCGCCTTTGGCGGCATTGTCGCTCTGAACGGCACGCTGGACGGCGATACGGCGCGCGCCATTTCCGAGATTTTCACAGAAGTGGTGATCGCTCCGGATGCGACCGACGAGGCGAAAGAGGTCTTTGCCGCCAAGAAAAACCTGCGCCTTCTGACCACAGGCGGATTGCCTGATCCGATGGCGACGCGTGCAGCGGTGCGTCAGGTGTCTGGCGGGTGGTTGATGCAAGATGATGACGTGGGGCGAATTTCCCTGAAAGATCTGAAGGTTGTGACCAAATTGGCCCCGACAGACGCGCAGCTGACCGACATGCTGTTTGCATGGCGCGTCGCCAAGCACGTGAAGTCCAACGCGATCATCTATGCCCGTGATGGCGCCACCGTCGGCATTGGTGCCGGGCAAATGAGCCGGGTCGATAGTTCCACCATTGCGGCCCTCAAAGCCAAACGGATGGCCGAAGACCTTGGCCTGCCTGCCTCGCTTGCGGAAGGGTCAGTTGTGGCCTCGGATGCGTTCTTTCCTTTTCCAGATGGCCTGCTGGCCGCGGCTGAAGCCGGGGCGAAGGCGGTTATTCAGCCGGGAGGCTCGATGCGCGACGACAAAGTAATCGAGGCCGCAGACGAAGCAGGGCTTGCCATGGTCTTCACTGGCATGAGACATTTCCGACACTGATGCGTAGCTTGGCCCCCATGATCCGAATGGCGATTTTCATCGCCGTTGTTGACCAGATCACAAAGTTGATCGTGGTCTACGCTATGAATCTGAAAGAACTAGGCGTGATTTTAGTCTGGCAGCCTTTCATTCTGTTCCGCATGGCTTGGAACGAAGGCATCAATTTTGGTATTCCGCTTGGCAGCCGATGGGTTCTGATATCGCTGGCCCTGTTGATCTGTGCCTGGATCGTGTGGTGGATGCACCGCGACCGGCCAAATCTTTGGGTGCAACTGTCGGCAGGGCTGGTTCTGGGCGGTGCCGTGGGAAATGTAATCGACCGGATCGTCTATGGCGCGGTGGCGGACTTCCTGAACGTGTCATGTTGTGGTTGGGAAAATCCCTGGTCTTTCAACGTGGCCGATATCGCCATCTTCCTTGGCGCTCTTGGGTTGGTCTTTTTGTCAAATGGCGAACCCGAGCCTCGCTAAGCACGGGCTTTCCTCCCACTCCATATGGCCTTACAAACAGTTAAAGGCTTTCGGAGGCGTCAAAGTGCAACGGTTATTGATCGCAGGTTTCATTCTGCCCCTCGCTGCGTGCAGCGGCGACGAAGGGTTGTTGAACATCAAGCAGGAACCCGGCGAAGGCCCGGATGAATTCGCGGTTCTGCCCACCAAGCCGCTTGAAATGCCTGAAACTCTGGCCGCTTTGCCGACGCCCACGCCGGGCGGCGCAAACCGCACTGATCCGACGCCGGTCTTCGACGTGGCAAACGCGCTTGGCGGCAATGCCGAGGTTTTGGCCCGTGGTTCGAACGATGGTGCCCTTTTGGCCCATGCCACACGCTTTGGTGTCAGCCCCGGCATTCGAGCCACTCTGTCCGCCGAAGACGCTCAATTCCGCAGCGAAAACCAAGGTCGCGTGCTGGAACGGATGTTTGACGTAAACGTGTACTTCCGCGCTTACGAGTTCATGGAACTGGACCAATACGCTGAATTAGAGCGTTTGAGGCGGGCCGGTATCCGCACACCAGCTGTCCCGCCAGACCCGGCGAATGAATAACTCACGTAAAATTCATGTTGATTCCTTAGGGATTCAGGCCATCTGTGACTTTGAATAACTTGGAAGGAGTGTTCATGCGCTTTGCCTTGACTGCGTTTGTGACGGCTTTGGTATGTGTCCCAGCCCTACTTCGTGCGGAGAACGTTACAACCTTCACGCTGGACAACGGCATGGAAGCCGTGGTGATCGAGGATCATCGTGCCCCCGTCGTGGTCCATATGGTCTGGTACCGCGTGGGGTCCGCGGACGAACCCCACGGCAAATCCGGCATCGCGCACTTTCTGGAACACCTGATGTTCAAGGCAACGGATGAATTAACGTCTGGCGAGTTAAGCGACACCGTGGCCCGCAACGGTGGCAGCGACAACGCGTTTACCTCTTTCGACTACACCGGTTACTTCCAACGCATCGCCGCCGACCGGCTTGATCTGGTGATGGACATGGAAGCCAGCCGGATGGACGGCTTGAAGCTGGTCGAAGGCGATATTGCCACCGAACGCGACGTGGTTATCGAAGAACGCAACCAGCGGATCGACAGCGACCCGGGCGCCCTGTTCAACGAACAGATGAACGCGGCCCTTTACCTGAACCACCCTTACAACGTGCCCATCATCGGCTGGAAACACGAAGCCGATGTTTTGTCGCTTGAGGATGCCAACGCCTTTTACGAACAGCACTATGGCCCCAACAATGCGATTTTGGTCGTGGCGGGTGATGTGGACCCGGACGAGGTGAAAGCTTTGGCCGAAAAGCACTATGGCGTGATCGAACCCAACCCCGCAATTGTCCCCCGCGTCCGGCCCTCAGAACCGCCGCAATTGGCCGAACGCCGTCTTAGCTATGCAGACCCCCGGATCGGCAACGACTACATGACGCGCCGCTATCTTGTGCCGGAACGCGATCCCGGTGATCAAGAAGCCGCTGCCGCGTTAAATCTACTGGCGCGCGTCTTGGGCGGCTCGTCCACCACGTCGGTGCTGGCCCAAAAGCTGCAATTCGAGAACCCCGTCGCGGTCTATACCGCGGCTTGGTACAGCGGCCAGTCGCTGGACGATGGCACCTTCGGACTGGCCATCGTGCCCGCCCCCGGCGTTGATCTGGAAGAGGCTGAACGCTTGCTGGATGGCGCTGTTGCCGAATTTCTGGAAGAAGGCATCGACCCCGAACAACTGGACCGGATCAAGATGAACATCCGGGCACAGCGCGTCTATTCGCTCGACTCCGTGTCGAACATTGCAAACCGGTACGGCCGCGCCATGAGCGTTGGTCTGACCGTGGAAGACGTGGAAAGCTGGCCTGACATTCTGGATGCGGTGACCGAAGAAGACATCCTGTCAGCGGCTCGAACCTATCTGGATCGCCGCAGTTCGGTCACTGGTTTTGTCCGCACATCTGAAGAGGTGACCCAATGATCCGTTTTGTCTTTGCATGTGTGTTGACCCTGCTTATGACCTCGCCCTTGCGTGCAGCGGTCGACATTCAAGAAGTGACCTCGCCGGGTGGGATCAAGGCTTGGCTGGTGCAGGAAACCTCGATCCCCTTCACAGCTCTTGAGATCCGTTTCAAAGGCGGCGCGTCACTTGATCGTCCCGGCAAACGGGGCGCGATCAACCTGATGACAGCTACGATCGAAGAGGGCGCAGGTGACCTTGATGCCCAAGGTTTTGCCAATGCGCGTGATGCGCTGGCCGCAAGTTACAGCTTCGACGTGCACCGCGATTCCCTGACCATCTCGACCCGTTTCCTGACCGAAAACCGCGATGACGCTGTCGCTCTTCTGCGTCAGGCTCTTGTATCGCCACGCTTTGATCAATCCGCAATTGACCGCGTGCGCGAACAGGTGCTGTCGGGTTTGCGCAGCGACGAAGGCGATCCCAACAGCATCGCCAGCCGCAACTTCAACGTCCTTGCCTACGGTGACCACCCCTATGGCTCGGTGCTGGACGGCACGTTGACCAGTGTCGCCGAACTGACCCGGGACGACATCGTCACCGCCTTCAAGGATGCCGTGGCGCTGGATCGTGTCTACGTCGGGGCCGCTGGCGATATCTCGGCCGAGGAACTGGGCGCTTTGCTGGACAGCTTGCTGGGCGAATTGCCGGAAACAGGTGCGCCTTTGCCCGAGGATGCCGATATTCTGCTGACGGGAGGGGTTTCGGTCGTCCAACTGAACACACCGCAATCCGTGGCGCTGTTCGGCCACGCAGGTATCGCCCGTGACGACCCGGATTTCTTTCCGGCCTTCGTGGCAAATGAGATTTTCGGCGGGTCAGGGCGGCAATCCCGCCTCAGCCTTGAGGTCCGTGAAAAGCGCGGGCTGACCTATGGCATCGGCAGCTATCTGGCATCCTATGATCTGGCGCATATGCTAATCGGTCAGGTGGCCTCGGCGAACGAACGGATGGCGGAAGCCATCGAAGTCACCCGTCAGGAATGGGCGAAGATCGCCGCCGAGGGCGTGACCGAGACCGAGTTGGAAGAGGCCAAAACCTATCTGACCGGCGCTTACCCGCTAAGGTTCGACAGCAACGCCAGCATCGCGCGAATTCTTGTGGGCATGCAGTTGGACGACCTTGGAACGGACTACATCGTCACCCGAAATGACCGTGTGAACGCCGTCACGCTGGACGATATCCGCCGCGTCGCGAAACGCCTCTATCGACCCGAGGATATCCGCTTTGTCGTGGTCGGTCAGCCGGAGGGTCTGGAAAACGTGAACTGAGGGCTGCGCCCCTCAGTAAGACGCTTGAGTGTTTCCATTGATCGCATCGCTTAGCGCACGGTACGCCCAAGTTTGTTCGCCGCCACGATCTGCGATGGACTGAAGTTGTGCTTTGGCGGCGAAGACATGGCCCATCTGGACCAAGCCCATACCCATGTAGGACCGGGCCAGAATGTAATCCGGGTCAGAGCGTAAAGCAGCCGTGTAAAACGCCATCGCACCCCCCATGTCGCCGGTCTGGCGCAGGATAAAGCCGCGATAGTTTAGAAACCGCGCGTCTGTTGGATTGTCTGCCGCTTTGATCACTTTCAACGCGCGATCATAGGCCCCGGCATAGGCCAGTTCGCGCACCGCACGGTATCGATCATCATCGTTGAAGGATTGTTGGTCGGCGTCGACACAGGTCTCGGTCTTTTCGTCAAGGATCTGACCGTCCTCACATGCCAGCGTGGTGTCTGTGGGCGTGGGTGGTGTTTCGTCTTCCGATCCAACTGCAAACGCGGGATTGGCCAGAAGGGCCGTGCAGGCCATCAACGTGAAGCGGCGCATGATCGTTCTCCTTTGAAGGGAACCTAACGCGTTCACCGCGAAAAGAAAGAACGCCCGCCAGTGGCGAGCGTTCAAATCCGTAAAACTGTGGTGTCCGATCAAGCAGCGCGGCTGATCAGAACTTCGCCCACCTGACGCTGAGCGTCGGTTTCTTCTTCACCGTTTACCGCGGCCACTTCGCGGGTCAAACGCTCCAAAGCGGCTTCATAGAGTTGACGCTCGGAATAGCTC
>CAZWDS010000017.1:26867-46053 GCA_964632495.1 uncultured Rhodobacterales bacterium | reverse complement strand
CTCCTGGATCGGTCTTTTCTTGGCGGCGCGGGCGATTTCTATGTCTGACATGGGTTCATTGATCCAAGGTTATGCGTCGAATTCATCGCCGACCTTCAGGCCGACGTCGGCGGCCCATTCAAAGGCCGGGACTTTTCCGCCGCCATCCGGGCGGACACGTTTTACAAGAATGCGACCGCCGATCGACTGCACTTCGATGCCGTCTTCACTGATTTTGCGGATGCGGCCTGAGATGCCGTCGCCCGGCACGCGGGCGCTGTCAAAAACCCCAAGTTTCGCACCGTTGTGCATCGTGAAAGCACCTGGCGCGGGATTGGTGCCTCGGATCAAGTTGTAAACATGCGCGACCGGCGCGTGCCAATTGATACGGGCATGCCGAGCGGTGCATCGGCGTTCGTAAGAAGCCTGCGCCTCGTCTGCGACAATGCGCGGCGGATTGCCCGAACGGAAAAGTTCGACCACGTCCAAAACACTGTCGACGGCGGGCGGGTAGATTTTCTTGAAGTAGAGATCAATCACCGTGTCATCGAGGCCGATGTCGCACTCCCATTGCATCAGGCTGTCGCCCTCGTCCAAACCATCGCTTGGATAGAACCAGGAAAAGCCTGACGTGGTGTCACCCATGATGATCGGCCAATTCACCGCAGAAGGTCCGCGATACTTGGGCAGAAGAGACGGGTGAAAACAGATCGACCCCATGGTCGGTGTGTCGCGTGCTGCTTCCGGCACAAAGACATTCACGAAGGCCATGATCATCAGGTCAGCATTGTAATTGCCAAGGGTCGTCAGCGCATCAGCATCGTCAAAATTTGCAGGCTGTTCAACGGGCAGACCCTTTTCCAGCGCGAACTCTTTGATTGGATCAACCGGCTTGCCCTCGCGATCTGGTTCGCAATAGACGGCGACAATGTCGTCGGTATCAGCGTCCAGTAGCTTGGCCAAAACATCTTTGCCGAAGGCTTGTTGACCCATGACGATGATGCGCATACCGATTACTCCCCCGCCATTTTAACGTCGCCCACAGCACCACTTTCGATGACGCGCGCAAGATCTTCGCCCGTAAATCCAAGAACGTTTTGCAGAACCTCGGCCGTGTGTTCGCCCAAAAGCGGTGAGCGTTCGACCTCGACCGGGCTGTCGGACAATTTGATCGGGCAGCCGACACTGACGTATTTGCCGCGCTCGGGGTGATCAACGTCGACGATAGTGCCTGTGGCGCGCAGACCTTCGTCTTCCATCAATTCTTTCATCGACAGGATAGGGCCGACGGGGATGTTCAGGGGATTACAAATCTCCATCACTTCGAACTTGGTCTTTGTCATGGTCCAGGCTTCGACGGCGTCAAAAATCTCGTTCAGCTTGTCCAACCGCTCGGGCGGAGTGGCATAGCCGTCAGCTTCTTTCCACTCGGGTTTGCCGATCACATCGCAGACGTTCTTCCAAACAGCGGCTTGCGTGATGAAATAGGTGTAGGCGTCAGGATCGGTTTCCCAGCCTTTGCATTTCAGGATGCGGCCCGGCTGCCCGCCACCCGAGTCATTACCCGCCCGCGGGGTGGCTTCGCCAAACGGCACGCCCTCACCGAACTGGCTATACTCCTTCAAAGGACCAACCGCCAAACGCTGCTGGTCGCGCAGTTTCACGCGGGCCAAGTTTAGGACGCCGTCTTGCATCGCAGCCGAGACCTTTTGGCCGCGACCAGATTTTTCGCGTTGGAACAATGCTGTCACGATGCCAAGGCAAAGGTGCAATCCTGTGCCGCTGTCACCGATCTGAGCGCCCGTCACCAAGGGTGGTCCTTCGCGGAAACCGGTTGTCGAGGCGGCGCCACCTGCACATTGGGCCACGTTCTCGTAAACCTTGCAGTCTTCGTATTTACCGGGGCCGAAACCCTTGATCGAAGCTAGGATCATCTTGGGATTGATCTCTTGAATCCGCTCCCAAGTGAACCCCATCCGGTCCAACGCGCCAGGGGCAAAATTCTCGACCATGACGTCGCATTCTTCGATCAATCGGGTCAGAACTTCTTTCCCCGTCTCGTTTTTTGAATTCAGCTCAATCGACCGCTTGTTGTGGTTCAGCATCGTGAAATAGAGGCTGTCTGCGTCCGGCACATCCTGCAACTGCTTGCGCGTTGCATCGCCCACGCCGGGACGTTCCACCTTGATCACATCGGCCCCGAACCATGCCAGAAGCTGGGTGCAAGTGGGGCCTGATTGGACATGCGTGAAATCCAAAACCTTCACACCTTCAAGAGCTTTCATGTATTCTTCCTCACAACTTTTAGTTATCTAAACCGCTGATATTTAGAGTTATTTCTTTGCTTGTGGGTATAGCCGTTCAGCCACCACAGAGCTTGGGTTCAAGTTACCGATATTGCCGCTTTCGCGCCCCGCGGCAGGATCAATCATCGCATTGATCAAGGTCGGCTTGCGCTCCGCGAAAGCTCCCGCAATCATCGTCCGCAGCTCATCAGGGTTGTTTGCAACGACACCGACTCCGCCAAAGGCTTGCATCATCATCTCGTATTTAGAATCTTCGACAAACACTGTTGTGGATGGGTCTTCGCCACCACTCCAGTTCTCACCATCGCCGCGATAGATGCCGTTGTTGTTGAAGATCACGATGCAGACCGGCAGGTTGTAGCGGCAGATCGTCTCCACCTCCATGCCAGAGAAACCGAAGGCGCTGTCACCCTCGACGCATAACACCTGATTGCCGGTTTCAACCGCAGCGGCAACCGCCGAGCCCATGCCGATCCCCATGATACCCCAAGTGCCGACGTCCAAACGTTTGCGCGGCTTATGAATGTCAACGATCGAGCGGCATTGATCCAAGGCATTCGCACCTTCGTTGACCAGGATGGTGTCCTGATGCTCGGCCATGACATCCTTGATGACGCCAAGAGCGCCCTGATAATCCATGGGCGAATTGTTGTTGCGCAGCCTGGGCGCCATACGGGCAACGTTGGTCTCGACTTTTTCCTTGATGGCGCCGGTCCAGTCCTCGCTTGGCTTTTCCCACGTTCCTCCGATGGCATCCAACAGCGCTGTAGCGCAGCTTTCGATGTCACCGATCAGCGGGGCTGAAATTGTCTGGTTCGAGTCCATTTCCATCGGCTCGATGTCGATTTGGACAAAGCTCTTTTGTCCAGGTTCACCCCAGTTTTTGCCCTCACCATGGGACAGAAGCCAGTTCAAACGCGCGCCGACTAGAAAAACGCAATCACTTTCCTTCAAAGCCAGCGAACGCGCCGCCGAGGCGCATTGCGGATGCGTATCAGGCAACAGCCCTTTTGCCATCGACATAGGCAGATAAGGAAACCCCAGCGTTTCAACCAGTTCGCGCATCTTATCATCGCACTGCGCATAGGCGGCGCCCTTGCCGATAATCATCAAAGGCTTCTTTGCCGAACGAAGAACCTCTAAAGCCCGATCAACAGCGGCAGGAGCGGGGACGGAAGCGGCGTTCAAATCCACAACCTTACGCAGGGAATTCTTCCCTTCAACTTCATCCATGACCTGCCCAAGCAAAGCACCCGGAACATCAAGGTAAACACCACCCGGTCGACCCGTTGTCGCGGCCCGGAACGCGCGGGCAACGCCAAGCCCAATGTCTTCGGCATGCAGAATCCGATAAGCAGCCTTGGCATGAGGTCGCGCGATTGCCAGTTGGTCCATCTCTTCATAGTCGCCGCGCTGCAAATCGACGACTTCCCGCTCAGACGAACCGGAAATCAAGATCATGGGCCAGCAATTGGTGTTCGCATGGGCCAAAGCTGTCAGACCATTCAGGAAACCGGGGGCTGATACTGTCATACAAACGCCCGGCTTCTTTGTCAGAAAACCAGCTGCTGCTGCTGCGTATCCTGCATGCTGTTCGTGCCGGAACGACAGAACACGAAGCCCCTGCGCCTGAGCATACCGCCCAAGATCGGTGATCGGGATACCGGGAACGTTGTAGATCGTTTCGACACCGTTCAACTTCAACGCATCAATCAGCAAGTGAAAGCCGTCGGTTAGTTGTTGGTTCGTTTTTGCCTCCGCGGCCCCGTCTGCCATCCTTCTTCCTCCTCAAAGAGCCCTGCCTATCCGGCAGCACGCTCGCGATTGTCGTTCAATTTGCTCCAGACGCGGCGCACGTGATTGTGCAGCCGCATCGTATGTTCGCGGACAAGCTGTGCTGCCAATTCCGCATCTCGCGCTTCCAAAGCTTCGATAATTTCAAGGTGGTCTACGACCGACCGCGCGGCACGGTCGTTCTCTTCCAGCGCTCTGCGTCGTACCGAATGCATATGAACGAAAAGCCCGTCAGCCATTTCAGCCAACAGCGAACACCCCGACATCGAAAGGATCATCTGATGGAACTGGATATTCGCCTCAGAATATTCGCTGAGGTCCGCGCGTGACGAACTTTCCGAGTGGCGAAGGGCGTGCTTCCTCAAATCGCGGATATCCACATCGCTGGCATTATCTGCCGCAAGCCGGGCCGCCATGCTCTCCAACGCGGCCCATGCAACGATCATTTCAAGGACTTCTTCCATCGTCTTGCGAACAACAAAAACGCCTTTTCGTGGTTTGATTTCGATGAAACCATCAGTTTCCAACCGGGACAGAGCTTCTCTCAAGGGTGTCCGCGACACGTTCAGCTGCTCGGCCATCGAGCGTTCGTCAAGCCTCAAGCTGGCGTGTTCATCATAGATATTCATATCGATAATCGAGTCGCGTAACTGGGTGTAGACGCGGTCTTTCAAGGTCAGATCAGAGACTATCGGCTTGAGCTGCATAATCCGTTCAACTGGACTCGTTTCTGGTGTGGTACACCGTAGACCCAAATTTGGTGTTCCGCAAAACTTTTTCTTCGCCTCAAAGGATGATTATCTCTAGTCATTGAAATAAAACAATTTATTCCAACCTTTCCAATCATCTCAGAAACTGGTCAAAAAATATCTTGGCAATTCTGTCATTTTCATCAAGCTTGCAGACAACGGTATGTGGCATACCACAGCTGAAATCGTTCGATAAAGTTCACTAAAAGTGCATGAGAATCTGAAATGCAGGGACTTTAACAAGGGACATGATCGTTTTCGAAAGGCTTGGTCGCGCTGGAACTTTAGCGTTCAACAAGGCAATAGGTCTTATCAAGTAAAGTCATACATCTACCTTTCTTTGGGAGAACAAAGTGAACATCCATGAATATCAGGCCAAAGCGATCCTGAAAGGCTATGGGGCGCCCGTAGCCGACGGTGAGATCGTAACGTCGCTTGCAGAAGCAGAAAATGCGGTGAGCGCCCTGCCGGGACCGGTTTGGGTTGTAAAGTCGCAAATTCATGCAGGCGGGCGCGGAAAAGGAAAGTTCAAGGAATTGCCCGAAGACGCCAAGGGAGGGGTTCGGGTCAGCTTCTCTGCGGAAGAAGCACTGAACAACATCCGCGAGATGTTCGGCAAGACGCTTGTCACCAAACAAACCGGAGCTGCGGGCAAACAGGTCAACCGGCTTTATATCGAAGCGGGCGCAGAAATCGAACGCGAGTTGTACTTGTCGATCCTTGTCGACCGTGAGGTCGGCCAAAACGCCTTTGTCGTCTCGACCGAGGGCGGCATGGACATCGAAGCAGTCGCGGAAGAGACGCCCGAGAAAATCCATACGCAAGCCATCAACCCGCTTGTTGGAATGACCGAGGAAGACGCCGCTAGTCTGGCAGATGCATTAGCGATTTCCGGTGGCGCGCGCGACCAAGCGATGGCTCTCTTTAAGACGCTTTACAAGGCCTACACCGAAACGGATATGAGCCTTCTGGAAATCAATCCTTTGATCGTCACCAAATCAAACGACATCCAGGTTCTGGATGCCAAGGTCAGCTTTGAAGGCAACGCCCTGTTTCGGCATCCCGATCTTCAAGACCTGCGCGATCTAACCGAAGAGGACGCCAAAGAAATCGAAGCCTCTAAATACGATCTTGCCTATATTGCTTTGGATGGCGAAATCGGCTGCATGGTGAACGGGGCTGGCCTTGCAATGGCCACCATGGACATCATCAAACTGTATGGTGCCGAGCCAGCCAACTTCCTTGACGTCGGCGGCGGCGCCACGGCCGAAAAGGTGACGGCGGCGTTCAAGATCATCACGTCCGATCCGAAGGTGAAAGGCATTCTGGTCAACATCTTCGGCGGCATCATGCGCTGCGACGTCATCGCCGAAGGTGTTGTACAAGCGATCAAGGATACCGGCCTGCAAGTGCCATTGGTGGTGCGCCTCGAAGGCACAAAGGTGGAAGAAGGCAAAGCAATACTGGATCAAAGCGGTCTGAATGTGATCTCGGCAGACGATCTTGATGATGCAGCTCAGAAAATTGTGAAGGCGGTGGCGAAATGAGCATTCTAATCGACGCAAATACCAAGATCATCGTTCAGGGCCTGACCGGCAAAACCGGAAGCTTTCATACAGAGCAGGCGCTTGCCTATCACGGCACACAAATGGTCGCCGGGACGCACCCGAAAAAGGGCGGCACGGACTGGGCTGGCGAAAATGGTACTTTGCCGATCTACGCCAGTGTGGCCGAAGCCAAGGACCGGACCGGAGCGACCGCCTCGGTGATCTATGTTCCACCGGCTGGTGCGGCTGCTGCAATCGAAGAAGCCATCGAGGCGGAAATTGATCTGATCACTTGCATCACTGAAGGCGTTCCCGTGCAAGATATGGTTCGTGTGAAGGCCAAGCTTGACGCTTCCTCTTCCCGGCTTGTCGGGCCGAATTGCCCAGGTCTGATGACAGCCGAGCAATGCAAAATTGGCATCATGCCCGGTTCAATCTTTCAGAAAGGATCGGTCGGTGTGCTTAGCCGCTCTGGCACTTTGACCTACGAAGCCGTTTTCCAAACCACCCAAGCCGGACTAGGCCAGACCACGGCTGTTGGCATTGGTGGCGATCCGGTCAAGGGAACCGAGTTCATTGACGTGCTTGAGCTTTTCCTCGCGGATGATGAAACCAAATCGATCATCATGATTGGCGAGATCGGCGGCAGCGCCGAGGAAGACGCAGCGCAATTCCTGAAAGATGAAGCAAAAGCGGGCCGATCCAAACCTGTGGCAGGCTTCATCGCAGGACGTACCGCACCACCGGGCCGAACCATGGGTCACGCCGGTGCTGTAATTTCGGGTGGTAAAGGCGGCGCCGAAGACAAGATAGACGCCATGCGGTCCGCTGGCATCGTCGTTGCAGACAGCCCGGCCCAACTGGGTAAAGCCATGCTTGAGGCTATCGGGTCTTAGTGCGCCAAGCATAATCGACGTTCCAATCGTATTGAAACGCAAGGCTCGGCCCCTTCACTGGGACCGAGCCAGCTCCAACGCTTCACATTAAAGCTGATTGCTAGGCGTGCCCGCCGCGAAGTTGTTCAGATGAAAGACGACCTGATCCCAAAGCGTTTGCATGGCTTCATCACTGGCCCAAGCGGTGTGGGGCGTCACGATCACATTCGGTCTATCTAATACAGTCAAAAGAGGATTATCCGGCAAAGGTGGCTCGCTGGTCAGGCAATCGAACCCGACGCCCGCAACTTTGCCTGCGTCCAAAGCCCGCACAAGATCGGCCTCGTCCACCAAACCGCCCCGGGCGCAATTGATCAAAAGCGGCTTCTTCGCCATCTTTTCGAACTCGGGCCAAGCGATCATGTTTTGGGTTGCAGGCATCAGTGGCGCGTGAAGGGTGATGATGTCGGATTGCTCCAGCACATCGTCCCATGGTGTATAAAGCGGCCCCAAACCTTCGGCCCCTTTGTGCGCGGCGAACAGCACCTTCATGCCAAACGCCCGCGCCAACGTCGCGACGCCTTGACCAAGGGCACCCTCTCCCATGATCCCAATGGTCGAGCCCGCCAGATCGTTGATCGGATGCGTAAAGAAACAAAACTGATCCGCTTCCTGCCACTTCCCGTCGATCACATCCTGCCGATAACCGACAATCCCGCGCCGCAATGCCAGAATAAGAGCAAAGGCGTGTTCGGGCACCGTATTCGTGGCATACCCACGCACGTTGGACACCACGATCCCCCGCTCGCCGCAGGCTTCCAGATCAAAACGGTCATAACCCGTGGCCGGGATCGCGATCATCTTGAGATCGGGCAGCGCCTCGATCTGGGTGCGCCCGATCGGCACTTTGTTTGACACCGCGATGTCTGCGTCTTGAAGGCGCTCGATCACTTGATCCGGGTGGGTACGGTCGTGATTGACCCACTCGTGCGGGAAATCGGGTTTGGTCAGGTTTACGGCCGGTCCAATTGTGGACCGGTCCAGAAATACAATGCGCATGTGCCGATTATTCCGCCGCGATCTTGGCTTCAATTGCGCTGGACTCGGCGAAGTAATCTACCGCCGCACCAACACCAGCGCCCGCAACAAACGGCAGACCTGCATCACGCATGGCCAGCTCCGCACCGCCAAGCGAGGACAGCACCATCAACTCGTTCATCCAGCCAAGATGACCGATCCGGAACACCTTGCCTGCAACCTTGGACAGCCCCGCACCAAGCGACAGATCGTACTTGTAGTAGGCCGCCTTGATCACATCGTTGGCGTCAAAGCCCTCTGGCACCATGATCGCAGTGACTGTGTCAGACTGCCATTCCGGGCCTTGCGCACAAGTCTCCATCCCCCAAGCCGTTACAGCCCGGCGCACGCCTTCGGCCAAACGATTGTGCCGTGCAAAGACGTTGTCCAAGCCCTCGTCCAAAAGCATGTCCACCGACGCCCGCAAACCACGCAATAGCGTTGTCGCGGGGGTATAGGGGAAATAGCCCTGCGCATTGGTCTTGATCATGTCATCATAATCAAAGAAGCAGGCTGGCATCTTCGCTGTCTTCTTTGCCTCCAGCGCCTTCTGACTTACGCCGACAATGGCAAGCCCTGTTGGCAGCATGAAGCCCTTTTGCGACCCGCTGACAGCAACATCAACGCCCCATTCGTCCATGCGAAAATCAATCGATGCGATCGAGCTGACGCCGTCCATAAACATCAACGCGGGGTGGTGCAGATCGTCCATGACCGCGCGCAGGCCGGCCACATCGGACGTGACGCCAGTTGCAGTTTCGTTTTGGCAGATCAGAACCGCCTTGATCTTGTGGCCTTTATCCGCAGCCAAACGATCACGGTATGCCTCAAGCGGCGCACCCCGCCCCCACTCTTGTTCGATCACTTCGACATTCAGGCCGAAGCGCTCGCACATATCGACCCAAAGATAGGAGAACTGGCCAAAGACCGAGGCCAAAACCGTATCGCCCGGCGACAGTGTGTTGGCGATAGCCGATTCCCAGCCTCCGGTGCCGGAGCCCGGGAAGATGAACACTTGGCCTGTCTCGGTTTGGAAGATCTTCTTCAGGTCACTGAAGAGGGGTTTGGTAAACTCCGGAAAATCCGGCGCACGGTGATCTTCCAGCGCGATATCCATCGCCTGACGCACTTGGAAAGGCATATTGGTCGGGCCGGGAACGGCTAGTCCTTTGAAACCTGGCATTCTTCGTCTCCTCGATCAGTTGTCTTAGTGATTGTGATAAATGGGAAATTCTTGGCAAAGCACTTCGACTTCGAGCCGCACAGCAGCTTCGACGTCCGCATCGCCTTCAGGTCCGTTCGCAGCAACCCCGTCTAGAACCCGGGTTATCAACTCCCCAATCTTTTTGAATTCGCTGGGACCGAAACCGCGGGTCGTCGCGGCAGGTGAACCAAGCCGGATACCAGAAGTTACGGTTGGTTTTTCAGGATCATCGGGAACGCCATTCTTGTTGCAAGTGATATGGGCCCGGCCAAGCGCCGTCTCGGCGTCATTGCCTTTCACGCCCTTGGGTCGCAGATCAACCAGCATCACGTGCGTGTCGGTTCCGCCCGATACGATAGCAAAACCACCATCGATCAGGGATTGTGCCAGCACCTGCGCGTTCTCGATGACCCGCGCAGAATAGGCGCGAAACTCGGGCTGCAATGCCTCTCCAAACGCGACCGCCTTACCCGCGATGACATGCATCAAAGGGCCACCCTGAATGCCCGGGAAGATCGCCGAGTTGACTTTCTTTGCAATCATCTCGTCATTGGTCAGGATCATTCCGCCACGCGGCCCGCGCAATGTTTTGTGCGTCGTCGTCGTTGCGACGTCGGCATAATCTAGAGGATTGGGGTGCAGGCCAGCCGCCACAAGGCCGGCAAAATGCGCCATGTCGACCAAAAGGATCGCGCCCACTTCATCGGCAACAGCACGGAACCGTGCGAAGTCGATCTGGCGGGGATAGGCCGAACCACCTGCAATTAGGATTGTGGGCTTATGTTCACGCGCAAGATCGGCCATCGCGTCATAATCGATGCGATCATCGGCGCCCAATCCATAGGACACGGCATTGAACCACTTGCCCGATTGGTTGGGCCGCGCGCCATGGGTCAGATGCCCGCCCGCATCAAGCGAAAGGCCAAGGATGGTATCCCCAGGCTTGGCCAAGGCCATGAAGACGCCCTGATTGGCTTGCGAGCCCGAGTTCGGCTGAACATTGGCAAAACCGCAAGAGAACAATTCGCACGCGCGCTCAATCGCCAGACGCTCGACCACATCGACATGCTGACAGCCGCCATAGTAGCGTCGGCCTACATATCCTTCGGCGTACTTATTGGTCAGCACGCTGCCCGCCGCATCCAGAACGGCCCGAGAGACGATGTTTTCCGAAGCGATCAGTTCGATTTCATCGCGCTGACGGCCAAGCTCGCTTGTGATGGCTGCCGCAACAGCTGGGTCGGTCTGATCAACCCGTGTGGTGAAAAAGCCGTGTGTATCATCGACGTCAGGCAGACTTTGTCCATCCATTTCGAATTCCTTTGATCTTGAGGGGGTGTAGAGGTTACGCCGTCGACCGGTTGAACCAAGCTGTCAGCGCGCTGGACCGCACGACCCGCCGATTGGTCTGTTTCGCATTCATCAAATCAGCGCTGACCTGACGACAGACAAACATTGCATGATGCCCTGCGGTGGTCAGTTTGATCCCAAAATGCGTCCCACAGGACGCGCCGTGGAAAAGAATATTCGTTGACATAGAGACCTCCCGATTTCTAAGCGCGATGGCTTGTGAATGCCCTCGTTGTGCCATGGGTATCAAAGCGACCTCGATCAGCCTAACAAAATGGGGTTTTTGTGTTTTATGTTGTTATATTTTGTTCGTTATTTTGTGATGTTGTGATATTGAAAGAAAATGAGAAAAACCTTTATCGGCCCTCGGTTGCGTCAACTCCGGCTGCAACACAAGCAAACCCAAGCCGAGATGGCAAAGGCCATTAGCGTCAGCCCGGCCTACGTCACGATGCTGGAAAATAACCAACGCAGCCTGTCTGTGCAGGTTTTGATCGCTATCGAAGAAGCTTATGACGTTAACTGGCGAAACCTTGTCGATGGCGACCAAACCACGACCTTGGCAGATTTGAAGACCGCCCTTCAGGATCCGCTCTTTGCGGGCACGTCCCCAGACATTCAGGAGTTGCGCGGCGCAATAGATCACGCGCCCACCTTGGTCGAAAACCTGCTGCATCTCTACAAAAGCCACCGTACGACCCTTGAAAGGCTTATGCGCTCGGGTGCGACACAAGACTCCGGCGCCTTAGTTGAATCCTCCCCTGAGACGATCATCCACGACTTTTTCCGCAATCACAAAAACCACTTCGCAGAGCTGGAAACGGCTGCCGAACGTCTTCGGCGCGAAGAAGCCTGCGAAGCCGACGAGGTCCAATCGGTCTTGAAACGCAGATTGAAAACGAAGCACGACGTCGCTGTTCGCCTGCGCTCGGTCGATGAAATGTCTGGTGCGCTTAGAATCTTTGATCGCGAAGCATCCGAATTGTTACTGTCCGAAGCATTGGACCACCAAAACCGCACCTTTCAACTTGCTCATATGCTGGGCCTGCTTGAACTTGTGGGTATCCTTGACCGCCTGATTGCAGACAGTGGCATCGCCTCGCAGGTCGGGATTGCGCGCTGCCAGATCGAACTGGCAAACTATTTCGCCGCCGCTTTCCTTATGCCTTATGAAGAGTATCTAGCCGCTGCCGAACGCACCCGCTACGACATCGACAGACTGGCCGCCGGTTTCGGCGTCAGTTTCGAACAGGCCTGCCACAGGCTTACCACTCTAAGCCGAAAGGGTTCGGAAGGAGTGCCGTTCTTTTTCATACGGATCGACAAGGCCGGCAACGTCACCAAACGCTTCAACTCGACCACGTTCCAACTGGCTGAATACGGGGGGGCTTGTCCCGTTTGGAACATCCACACGACATTTCAAACGCCTGGGCTGATCACGCCCCAATTCGTTGAACTGCCCGATGGCGATCGCTTCTTCACCATAAGTCGCACGACAGACCGTCCGTCGTTTAGTCAAGACACTCAGGACAGACGCCTTTCTTTGGCTTTGGGCTGCAAGATCGAACACGCAGCCCGGATCGGCTATACGCAGCAGTTCAATTTCGAAGATGACAATATGTTCAGTCCTATCGGGATCAGCTGCAGTCTTTGCCCCCGCGCCGCCTGTTCCCAAAGAGCGCACCAACCCGCCATCGTCGATTTGCAGATCGACACCGACCGACGCGGCGACACACGCTATGAAAGCTGACGGCTAAGGCGGCTCAAGAACGGCTTGAGCGTATTCGCAAGACTGGCGGCCTGACGAACTCGTTTCGAACGCCCGCAAGGGTGTACTTTGCGATCTTTTAAACTTGAGCACTGCCGCGTGTGAAATCTGCCCGGCCACATGTCATCGGGTCCAGACCGAACAACGCGACAGCATTGCCGCCGCAGATTTGCGCCACTGCCGCGGCATCCAAGCCCGGTGTCTGCTGCACGTGCTCAATGGGATCGTACTCGCCCATGTCAAAGGCATAGTCGGTGCCGATTAACAGCCGATCTGCTCCAAATTTTCGGTGCAGGTGCTCTAATTGGTCCGTCGCAAATACGATTGTGTCCAAATAAAGCTGCGCCATGTAATCGCTTGGCGGACGTGAAATCCGGCCCCGGCAATCCGGGCGTGCGCCCCAAGCGTGATCCATTCGCGCGGTATAGGCTGCGGTATAGGCGCCACCATGAGACAGGATGATCTTCAAGCCAGGATAACGATCCAGGACCCCGTCAAATATTAAATGTGCAACCGCAACGGTCGTTTCCAATGGATTCCCAATGACGTTGCTTAGATAATGATCCGCAAGCCGGTCACTGGCGAAAGAAGTTGGATGTAACAGGATCGTCGCGCCCAATTCTTCGGCTCGGGCCCAAAATGGTTCCAATCGTGCGGCGGAAATTTCATCGCTTCCCGCGTTCGCACCAAGTTCCAATCCTGGCATGCCCAGGTCTCCCATGCAGCGTTCCATCTCGGCGATCGCGCGGTCGCAATCCTGCAAGGGCACTGTTCCAATGGCGACAAGTCGGTCGCTAGAGGCAGCGGCTTGGGCCAACCCATCATTGATGATCTGGCTCGCCTCGGCGCAAAGCCCGGCGTCGGCTTGATAGTTGAACTGTGGTGGCACAGGCGACATGACCTGCACATCCAGCCCCATCCGGTCCATGTCTTTCAGGCGCCCCTCGGTGCCAATCATCAATGGCATCCGTTCCGAGTTCTGAAGCTTGTTCACATCTCGCGCAGCTTGTGACGCGTATTTCACCGCATCCAGTTGTGCAGCGGGCAAATGCGGGCGGACCAATTCATCGGCCGCGGGAACTGCCATGTGTCCATGGCAATCAACGGTCAACCCTTCCGACCGACCATAATCAGCCAAGTGATCTCTACCAAAGGAGGCTCCATAAGGTCGTAGCGCGGGAGTTGTCATTCGATATCCATTCTATCGATCTTGAGTTTCTCTTTACTCGACTTCAGGCTTCGTCGCTTGAGCGGCTTCAAAACCCTGACGGTCATTCCCGCTGAGAAAGCGTGCGGCGCCCTTCTCCGGAACGTAGGACACCAACTTTCCAATGGCCATACAACCTTTAGAACTTGGCGATAACGTTTAGGAACAGTCCTTGATCGTCGCGTTCGATATCGGTCAGATCATCGGAGAAGCTGCCGAAGTTGTAGCCAAGGCCAATCTTGGCGTTATTTCCGACATGACGGTAAATTGTGCCAAGGGCCGAGGTCTCACTTGAACCTGCGTCGACAAGATCAAGGCGTCGGGCTTCAAGAAGAACGTCCCATTTGTGGACAAGATTGAAGCGCGCATTGGCAACTGCCAAGAACGCATCATTATCGACCCAGCCTGCACCATCATTCGTTTCCGATATTCGGCCACCGATACTGCCACCCAAAGTCCACTGGCGGTTAAGGTCATAGCTGGCCTGAACACTGAACACGGTACTGCGCTGTTGAGCGCCCGCGCCAGCGACACCGTCAATAGTTTGCCCGAAGGTGTCTTCTAGATAGCGTATCCGCGTCAGCAGGTTCAGACGTTCGTTTCTAATGGGGCGGAAGGCATACCCAATCGAGGCGTCGACAACCTGCCCACCCAGAAGCGAAGAGGTGTCGCTGCTGGTGTCGGCCGCACTAAAGTTCATAATCAGACGACGCTCGTCATCGATTTTGTAGCGCGCATTGGCATCGAAAAAGACCGCATCAAAGCTGTCTACTGTCGAGGTTGGCGCAGCATCATCTTTCCGGAATTCCAAACGCCCCGAAGCGCGCAAAGCGTCGTTGTCATAGCGCACGCCAAAGCTAAGAGCGGTGCGTTCAAGTTCGTCGTTCACTTCGCCATATTCGATCGAACTGTCGTAGCGCAGAAAATCCGAACGCTTGTATTCGACACCATGGACGGAAGTCAGAGTGCGTTTCGCGTCGAAGATATCAAATGTGTTTTCACTAAAGACAGAGACGCGGTCATTCACCTGATTACGCCCGCCTGCGATGAAACGTCCGCCATTTTCACTTTGCGCCACGCCAGCGTCGATTGCGCGTCCACGGTCCAGTTCGTATCCAAAATACGAGCTATTGCCTTCGCGATCATAGGCCGCCAGCAATCGCACACCGGTACCGCCAGTCCCGCCTGAAACTTCGGTTTCCAGGGACCAATTGTCGTTCAGTTGAGCGGACAAGCCGACACCAAGTCGGTTATAATCATCCAGCCCATCCGAAGCGACGGTACCTTGTCCGAAGATTGCAAATTTCAGTTTCTCGCTTGCTTCATATTCAAGGCGCGCCGCCAAATCGATCCGGTCGCCACTCTGGGTCAACGTCGTTTCGTCCAGATATTCTGCGCCTAATTCAAACGATAGCTTCTGCGTAAGATTGCCTGAAACTTCGGCACCGACTTCGGTTTTGGCAAGCCCGGCGTCGGTGTCATAGATGTCGGCATAAAGCGAGTAGCCAAGCGAGGTATCGGTTTTGTCGCGCCGATAGAATGCACCGTACAACGTTTCGTCGCCGGTGGCGGCTGTCACTTGGAAATCAAGCGTCGAAAAACCTTCGTTGCGTTGCTCAAAATAGGCACCGACCACACCGCTACCTTCGTATCCAAGATCTTGCAGATCGCCTTGAATTTCGAATTTGAATGCCTCGCCGCTGCCAGTGGCAAGCGCTTCTTCATCTATCGTCAAGCCACCGTTGACCGAAAAGTCAGTTGCGATGCCCGAGCCGGAACTGCGCGCCAAATCAAGTTGAGCAAAACTATTCGCCCCGAACTCAAATCTGAAATCTAGCGCTTGCGCTGTCTGGTCTGTGACCCCTGTCCCCTCGTCATCGGACAATGCTGTAAGGCCGACGCGGAAATTATCCGTGACCCAAGTTTCTGCCCGACCGCCAAAAGACATGGCATCTACATCAGACCCTGTGGGAGTGAATTCGTACTGCACAACTAAGTTGACCTGTTCATCACCACCCCGGTTGGTCTGAATCAGGTTTTCATTTAGCGTACTGGTCAGCGGTCGTGTCAACGTGACGACGCCCAAAAGTGCATTCACTTCATAGTCTTCGCCTCGAACCAAGCTCTGACGGTCAATCACACGGTTGGTGTCTATGTCGCGGATTTCAATGGTGATTGTCTCGGTGCCGGGCGTAATATCCTGTTGTCGCAGAAAGTACACGGACCCACCTGTACCTTGGAAAACCTCGCGGCCGACCAATTGATCGGGCGACGACGCATAGACTTCAACCTTCGTTTTGGGATCCCCATTTGAGGTCGCGGTTGGCGCCGCGTAAGATCCTTGAACACCATAAAGCGTTCGTTCGTTCCGTAGGAATGAAGAGCCTGACACACGTGCCTGAAAGTCGCCAAGAAGTGCAAAATTCCCGTCGCGTTCAACGCGCAGATACACCCGTCCCGAGGTTGGCGTCAGGTCTTCAATGACGCTGTCGTCACCGAAGGTAGGAAAGGTGTCTTCGGGATCGATCCGTTCCAAGACCGAGCGCGGGTCTTTGTTTTCGATCCTTGTAAACAGATCGCCCAAATCGTCTTGGGTTGCATCAATCGAGCCTGTAAGGCGCCAACCGCTGGCGGTTCTGCCATCGGCGAACACTTGCAAGCGTCCTTCGGCCGTCGTGTCTGAACCATCCTCGTTGTCCTCAAGCCCGAATGTCAGGTCGGCCAAGCCATGATAAAACCACTCGGATCTCGGAATCTCGATGTCGCGACTTAGGCGCGTGTTCTGAAGCCCACCTTCAACGGCGACATCCACCGCGTAGTCACCCGGTGGTAAAATACGCTGGATAACAAGCCGACCCTCGCTGTCAGGTCGTACAGTCTCGCCAAGCGTTAGAAGTCGTGCGCCCTGCGCGACATTGGTCGCGGCAACAGTGACGGCTCCACCGACAACGCGAATATTGCGAACGGCGGCCGTGTCGGCGCCTTCTTCCACATCGCTAGACAAGCCACGATCATCGGCTTCGAACAGCGGCAAAGGCCGAGTTTCGTCAAAGCGGCCACCAGCATCATAGACCCGATGCACAACCACGATATCGCGCCCCGAAGGCACAACAAAACTTGCACGACCGTTGGGATCGACAGGCACAATCGTCACCAAACGCGACCCACCCGTCGCACGACGATCCACAATGCGGAATTCGGAACGTGCCACAAACGCGGGATAGTTCATTTCAGATTGCAGTGTGATCGTCTCGCCCGTCGCATAGGCACGCGGCTCTCCGACGGTTTCAACCGCCAATCGGGTTTTCGGCTCAAAGCCATCAAACGTGACCCGAATGTCGGCATTGGACAAAGCAATGTCAGTTTTCCGGATGCGGTCTTCCACAGTTGGGTCGCTGTCAACAGCATCACCATTCACCGAAATCGAAAAGCCGTCGGTATTCGTCACCGGCCGCACCTCGGGCTCTGTGTTCGAAGCAACCGGCATCCGGACGACATCACCGGCGTTGCCCAACTCGCAACCCGCTTGGATTTCCCCGTCGATCAACTCGCCACAGTCCAAGAGAACTTGCCCAAGCACAGGAGAGTTGAAGAAAAGACCTGTCGATAGCGCCGAGGCGCCCAGAAAAATCGAGAAGGCAGAGTTACGATACATAGCGCTTCTCCCTATCACTGAATTACAATTGTATTACGTTCGATGATCAGGCGGTTCCGACCGCCGCCACGCCATCGTTCGCGTATGAAGTCTTCAACCGCATCAAGTCGCCTGCGTATCAAACGCTTGTCCTCGTTCGTCTTGAAGTAGGACAAGCGAAGGAACGTCGGCTTACGCTCCATCTCGCTCAAGATCCGAGCGATGCCCTCTTCCAAGCGATCGACCGGACCGTTCTGGTCGAAAGCAGCAGCAGTCAGATCGATGTCGATGACTTCGCCCAAAGCAACACCAAAGTTCAGCTCGGTCATGATGCCCGGCGTCAAACGCATCACGCGGGGGTTTTCTGTCGTCACCCGATACCCCGTCGGTAAAGACCGCGTATCCAGCTTCAGCGAGAAGTTCGCTCCCGTCCGTGTTGGAATTTCAGCGCAAGGCACGTGGTACCGGCCAAATTCGTCAGTGGTGATAACCGTTCCAGTTGGAGTCACCACCCGGACGTTTGCCAGGCCCTCTTCCTCACCCTCATCAAAGCTGTCCGAGCCAATCTTGCCCGAATACGGGGCGTTAAAGTCCGTCACTTCGCCGGTCCGCACATCAGGGTCGTTTTGATATCCGTCGAAATTGCGATCAACAAACACCTTGCCGATCACATGACTGCAATCAAACACGTCCTCAGCCCGCCGAAACACCGCCGCGCGTGCAATATTTGACAAAAGCGCGTTGGTCGCGGGATCCCGAAGCGCGACAGTGTTCGTCAATTCACCGGAAGGTGCATTTGCTCCAACACTGACCGTCAGCGTATAAGTGGTGGTCGTTACAGGCGCCAGAACCTGACCCGGGAAAACAATGGTCTGACCATTGACAACGGGTGTCGTCGCAACCCCATCAACGGTGGCGCTGCCGGGAATGAAAGTCAAACCGACGGGCAAAACATCCACAACGTTCAATGGGCCCGCAGCCACGGCAATATCTGAATTCGTTGCCGTAATCGTATAAGACACAGTATCACCCAAGACGACCGAAGTATCACCATCGACCGATTTGGTCACCACAAGCGCACCATCGTCAGGTAAGGCAAAGTCTGGCAATGTAATCACAGTCGGATTGTCGTCGCCTGTCTCATCTCCTGTACCACCCGGAGAATTATCGATGCCATCTGTACCACTACCACTTGTATCGTTGTCCGACAGATCAGACACATCAGCTCCAGTTGGCGATGATCCACCCGCCTCTGCTTGGTTCTGAAGCGTGGCCGGTGCTGCCGGATCAAGTCCATCAAGGTTGACAGAGAACTGCACCTCGTAGCTATCGCCGGGAACCAAGATGCCATCTGTTCCAATCAACAAACCATCATCGGTCAATCCACCATCGAATGCCCCGTTCGCCGTTGGTGCAACCGAAGCGCCGCTCGTGTTCGTCAGCGAAACAACTGGTGCCGATACAATGCTTTGGAAGGCGCCGCCAAATTGCGCAGAATCTGTCATATCGTCGACAAGCGTCAAATCTGTCAGATCAACGTTCCCTGAATTCGTGACAGTCAGCGTAAAGTCTACGTTCATCGTTCCATCCGCTTGCACCGACGGTGCTCCGCTAGACTTCAGAACAGCGATATTAGGGTTCGCCAGGTCCAGAACCGTGGGATCATCGGGGCCGTCGGTGCCTGCAGGGTCCGCGA
>CAZWDS010000017.1:653-26767 GCA_964632495.1 uncultured Rhodobacterales bacterium | reverse complement strand
CCGTTCGTGTCTTCAACATCCGACACCGCCTTCACCAGCTCAATCGCGGGCGCAGGGGCGGCCAGGTCCAGAACCGTGGGATCATCGGGGCCGTCGGTGCCTGCAGGGTCCGCGATCGGTGGGACCGACCCGTCCGTCACATCCAGATCAGGTTCGGTGCCCGTATCGGAATCGTCCGTCACAGGATCAACGCCCGCCAGCGGAGCGGTCGGATCAGGGTCTCCCCCCGCCGTGGTCGCAACCGCCGTCGAGGTCACCTCGGCCGTGTTCGTCACAGACCCCGCCGCGATGTCCGCAGCCGCAAGCACATAGGTCGCCGTCGCCACCTCGACAGGGCCTTCGTCAATCGCAAGATCGCCATCAAAGTCCGGCGCCGTCAGCTGCGTCAGCGTGAACGCCCCGTCCAAAGCCGCAAGATCAGGGTCCGACACCGACACGCCCGCAAGTGCTGTGTTGCCCGTGTTCTCGGCCGTGAAGCTATAGTTCACCGTATCGCCCGCATCCCCGAAGATGCCGTTGCCGTTCGTGTCTTCAACATCCGACACCGCCTTCACCAGCTCAATCGCGGGCGCAGAAACAACTTCAGGCGCTGGTACAACTGTTGGGTTATCGTCGCCCGTCGTGTCGCCTGTTCCCCCGAGTGAGGCATCTATGCCATCGGTTCCGATACCACCGGTGTTATCAGACAAGTCCGACGGGTCGGAAAGGCCAGAAATGGGAGTGCCGTCGTCTTCCACCGGATTACCCGTTGCTGTGGCCTGGTTCGTCAGGTCATCTAGAAGGACGTCGCCGCTCGTTGTGACATAGGTCGCTGTGAATGTCGCGCTTTCACCCGGCGCAAGAAAATCAACAGACCCATTTTGTGCCGCGTCAGTGCTGTCCGTCGGGCTGTTCAGTGTCTCATTTCCTGGCACAGGAGGTGTGCCCGTGCCCGTGAACGTCGTCTCGGTGACCGTCACATCGCCAAGCGCAACATTGCCAGTATTGGTGACGGTGTAGCTATAGTTGATCTCGTCACCTACGTCATAGACAGTCGCGCCACCCGCTGCAGCGGTGTCGATAACGGCTGTCTTGGTCAACGTCAGTGCGGGCTGCTCTGGTAAGGCGACATCGTCTGTTGCGTCCACCGTCTCGTCGAACGGCCCAGCCGTTGTTTCACCCACGGTTTGGACCGTGTTTGTGATCTCTTCTCCAGCCGCCCCGCCTGATGCAAGAAGTGTGATTGTGAATTCGATTGAAAAACTGTCGCCGGGTTCAATGACCGCACCTGGGGCATAGTTTATCAGATTGACGTCAGTATCTCCGTTGAAAGATCCGTTTGAAGTTATACCGTCCATCGATGTGGTCGACCCGGTTGGGGCTTCCGATAAGGTAATCGTTGGGCCGCTTACCAAGCCATTTGCGGGATCAAAGGCATCGCCAAAAATCGTCTCCAGATCATCGTTGACCGCTAGATCGACAACGTTAAGGGATCCGTTGTTTGCGAAGTTGACCGTAAAGGTCTGCTGAAACGTACCATCGGGTTGAACTGGCGACTGCGCACCGGTTGTCTTGGTAACATCCAGAACTTGTGTCTCAGTGATGATGAAAACCTTACCGTCACCGCAGTCTTCGTCGACCGCACTTGGATCATCGAGAACCGCACAAATCAGTTCGAGAGTACTGAACGTGCCCGAAGACCCAAAATTTGACAGGGGGATAACGGCCGCACAGATGCGCTGGCCGTTGTCGTAGAACCGTCCCGTTCTTAAATATTCGCCAGTGGGGCAGTTGTTGGCACCCGCGTTGATCGGAAAGCCGACGCCATTGGCGCGGACGAAGAAATCGTTGTTCCCGCCCCGTTCCGTCACGATAATAAAACCACCGAGATTTACATCGATCGGAGTCGAATAGGTCAAAGTCTGAACGAGCGAGTTCGGGCCCGGAGGGTTGCCGCCGTAAGAACCAGTCAGGTTCAGGTTTACATAGTTATTTAGGTTTGAAGACTGAAAACGCGGTAGAGCTTGCGCCTCAAAAGCAGCGACACCTGCAGCGATGTCCCCACCTGCCGCATTAATCAGATCCTCTAGGTTCGTGCCAGTGTTCTCTAGGCGGATATCATCGGGTTCATAAAGGCCATCGGCATAACCAAGCGCATATCCGTCGGGCACCACTAAGTCCCCGTATGTGATGCCGTCGATCTCTACAGACTCTAGCGTGGCCGGGTCAGAGTTGCTGCTTTGAGTGTCGCTAAAATTGAATGTCACGCCTGTCGTCACGACCTGCGCAACCGCGCCGCCCGGGATTGCTGCCATGCAAAGCCCGGCGAAGAGCGCGCTTAAACGTACAAATCCAAGCTTCTTTCGAAGCGATCCACTCAACAATGTCATAAGCTGCTCTACCTGTTTCACGCTAAACCTGCCTCAAAACGTCCGACAGTCGTTGCTGCGACGGTATCGGTGACATAGCCAGTTGGATCTGCCCGCAAAGCAACAACAGCAGCACTGTTTGCAACGTCGATTTCGATCGCTTCAAACACTCCGCCAATCTGGTTGATGTCGTGACCAATTGTATCGAGAGCAAGGGTTTGCGCGACTAAGACATTTGCAAAAAGCACGGCAAGGGCTATCAACAAAGACGCCTTAGATGCCGCAATTCCGACATCGGATTCAGCTTTGCTAACACTGATCTCTCTGGCCTGTAGACCACCGAATTTAAGGCCGCGGCATTTCGCCGTGGTCGCAAAAAGCATCTGCTCTGTCCTCTTCGGGCAAAACCCGTACACTCAATAAGCGAGGCCCATTTTCAGGCCTCTGTCGAAACTTCTGTTCCGCTTCTTGGACATAGAAGCACGGTTTGGAGCGACAGAAAGCAATCAGAAATTGACACTTTTGGTCAGAAAGTGACGTTGGGAAAGCACTTGTGTGCAACTTGCAACAATGCTGCAACCCAAGGACTACTACGATTCAACAACTGCAACTCAACGTAGAGTGCGGCAGGAACAGTCAGACGAATACGAAAAGGGCTCTGCCAAGTCAGTGACGCTGTCCTTTGAGGCGCGCAATGACCACGCCATTCAATCAAAGCGGCGGTTCGGTTCAGCTTGAAGATGTTTCGACTGGAAAGTGATCTCTCTTGGTTGAAGTGATTATAGACTGAGGCATGGATCGAAGCGAATTATTCTGACAGTACCTTTTCAAGTCAAACACCGTGCCAGTCTGTCTTGAACGCGTCTCCACGCGGCTTGCCTAGAGTCTGGGTAACTTTCGAACGCTTCCGATTTCAATCTCGCGCCCGGATATCCGCGATTGAACTGCCGCAAAAGCCATGGATAGGGACAAGAGGTTGCTTTGGGCCGAATTGATCGGTTCGCGTTCCTCTTCGATGGCGCACAGAAGCTCGCCCATGGCGCCGCGAAATCCGTCATTAAACCAGGTGCCCTTGAGCATTGGTTTGGCCACGCCTTCTGTGGTCGTCAGGGACAGTTGTTGGTTTCCCAAATCGGGGCCGTTAGATTGAAGGCTGCCTTTGGTACCAGCGATGAACGTCGTGTCTCGCAGGCCATGAGCGGCCCCTCCATCGAAGACAAGGCTTGCCTGCCCGCCTTCTAGCCTCACCAGGGCCTGCGCCAAAATCGGCGTCTTGTTCGACTGATTGCTTGCTTTTGTGGACATTGCAAAAACACTGCTTGCAGTGTCACCGACGATGGAGGCGAGGAAGTCGAACCAATGAACACCGAAATCCCAGAGGATCAGGTCATCCATGTCATCAAAGGGTGTGCCCGCCGTCCAGCTGTGATCCCAATGGATCGACGCATGAAACGACAAAACCTCGCCGATGTGCCCAGCTCGCACGGCCTCACGCATCCAGGCCATGTGCGGCGACCAGCGACCATTCTGGTTGATGGCCAGCTTCACCCCGCAGTCATCGGCAAGCGCAACAAGCTCTTCGCCAAGGTCAAGATCAGTTACGAAAGGCTTTTGACTAAGAACGTGTTTCCCGGCCATCAAAGCCGCCCGAATGATCTCGGTCCGATGCTCCGGGTGTAGCGTGACATCCACGACGTCGATCGCATCACTGTCGATAATGGCGCGCCAATCGTCTTCAATGCGCGCCGCCGGACAAAATTCCGCCGCCTTCTTCTCTGCCTTGCTCCGCGTCCGGTTCCATAAAGCGGCCACATCCCAACCAGCGGTCCGGTAAGCGTCAAGGTGGCTGGCCGAGATCCCTCCGGTTCCAATCATTCCGATCCGTGCGCGACAGGATCTGGGAACCGGAGGTTGATAGGCCAGATCAGGCGCGGGAATGTCTGCCAACGCGGCAGATTTCAGCGCGTAAGTCTCTGTATCGGCGGCATCCTTTGTCATGGGATCAGCGCCAGCGTGCGTTTTTCAGCAGCCGAACGCACAGCCGTGTCCACGATCCGTTGCGCCGTCAGGCACAAATCGGGATCCAAGGGACCCTCGACCTTGGCGCCCCGTGCAAGACAGCCCAGAACATATTCAATGGCATTCCCCTCACCCGGCGGCAGCGGATCAACCGGCACGCCATGAACCTCGGGCCGGGCGCGGGTCTGGACCGTGACCTCGCTTGCATAATCCGGCGAAGCAATCGTGCCGTCGGTGCCAACAAAGGTGAACCCACAAGTCGGCTGCGGCTGCGTCGTCCAAGGATCTGTGAATGTGCCCCATCGGGTCTCCATCTTGGAAAGCCCCGTTTCATAGCGACACACCGCAATCGCGTGCTGATCAACTTCGATCCCCGGTACGTCGTCGATTGTGCAGGTCACCTCTAAAGGGGCATCGCCGCCCATGTACCAGGTGCCAAGCGTTGCCCCATAGCCAAGGTAATCCAGAAGAGCGCCGCCACCCGAAGATTTCTTGTACCACCAAGAG
This sequence comes from uncultured Rhodobacterales bacterium, assembly GCA_964632495.1. Taxonomy (GTDB): domain Bacteria; phylum Pseudomonadota; class Alphaproteobacteria; order Rhodobacterales; family Rhodobacteraceae; genus CALKXV01. Next base: position 21,893 of record CAZWDS010000017.1, on the reverse strand, counting down.
CCGGGTTTCTGGCGTTCGACGTCCTCGGGGCTGACCTCGATCTTGTCGGCCAAATGATAAAGCGGGCCACGATTGCCATCATAGAAATGAACTTCCCGCAATTCTCCGATCATACCCTCATCGATCAAACGCTTCGCTGTCAGATGGCTTTCGACCCAGCGAAGTGGCCAGTTGATGATCAACTGTTTGCCCGTCCCTTCCATGGCCGCCAGCATCCTTCGGGCATCCTCGACCGATGCCGCAAATGGCTTTTCGACGAAAACGTGTACGTCATGCAGTGCCAGTCTTTCGGTGAATGTTGCATGGTCGGCGGTGGCGGCACAAAGGATGGCCATTTCGTAGGGACCTGCGGCCATGCAGGCGTCAAAATCGGTGAACAGCCGGTCTTCCGAAACACCGAACGCCTTGGCAACCGATTGCATCTTGGCACGATCCGGATCGAACAGACCCGCGATTTCAGCGTCGGGGTGCTCATGGATCATGCGCAAGAGATCCCCCATGTGCATGTGATCAAAGCTGATACCGACGATACGAAACTTGGCCATGAGTTATCCTTTCTATCGGGTGCCGGTGATCCTGACATAAAGCGCTGTGACGGCCAGGATGATAAGGCCGAAAAGCACCGTGCGGGCACCCTCGGGCATCTGCAACAGGGTTAGCATCGTGTCTAGAACGCGCAGGATCAAAGCACCGATGATGGCGCCGGCAAAACTGCCGCTTCCGCCAAAGATCGACGTGCCACCAATCACGGCAGCAGCAACCGAAGGCAGCAAAAGGGGGTTGGCCAGACTGAGCGAGGTTTGGCGGATCATCCCAAGATAAAGCAGCCCGGCAAGCGCAGCGATCAAACCTGACAGTGCATAGAGCGCCAGATAAACCTGCCATGCCCGCACACCCGATAGCTTTGCCGCCTTTTCATTCGAACCAAGCGCAAACAAAAGCCGCCCAAACCCGGTGAACCGCATCAGCCAAAGGATGAAGATCGCAAAGGGCACAAACAGGAACAATCCGTTCGGCATCCCCAGTGTGCGACCTGTTCCTAGCCAGACCAGAAAACCCGGTATCTCGCTGCCTGCATTGATAAACAGCCGTTGATAGACTTGCAGACACCCCGTCGCAATCAGCCCCGTGCCAAGCGTCATGATCAACGGATGCACCCGCACGATCCCGACCCCGACACCGTTCACCAAACCCACCACCAAACCGGCGGCAAGTGCCGTCAAAACGGCAGGAGCAACTCCCCAGGTCGTGCTAAGCGTTGCGCAGACAAAGGCCGCAACCGTTGCCACGATCCCGACCGACAGATCGATCCCCGCCGTCAACATCGTCAAGACCTGACAAGCGGCTAACATGGCCAAGGGGATGGCAAACTTGATCAGGTTCCCGACCCAGAAGGTCGAGATGATCCCGTCGCGCCCTGCGCGAAATGGCATGACAATGCCAGGGCGCATGACCTCCAGCGCCCCGATCAGCAGAAAGAGGAAGATCAACAAGGGCACAATCGGATTGTCGCGCATGAAGCGCCCCGCACGCACAAAGGGCGAAATCTGCACAGCATCGCTCATGTCCGCTTTCCCCTCAGTGTCGCCGCCGAACCCAGCATGACAACGCCCACCATGATCGTCCCTTCGATGATGGTGGTCACGTTCGGATCAATCGCCATCAGTGTCAGAATGGTCCGGATGATCCTCAAAATGAACACGGCGATGATCGGTCCCAGCAGCCCGCCTTTGCCGCCGCCCAGTACCACACCACCCAGAACCACTGCAGCGACCGACGCCAACAGGTACGGCCCCGGCACGGGCTCGCCAATCCCCGTCAGGGCGGCAAGGCTCAGGCCACCAAAGGCACAGAACAGCCCGCAAACGCCATAGGCCGCGATCTTGGTACGCCCAATCGAAACGCCCGAGCGGAAGGCAGCACTTTCATCCGACCCCGTCGCATAGATTGAAAGGCCCAGTTTCGATCTTCGGATTGGCCACCAGACGACGGCGACGCAAAGGGCGATCACGATCAGCGCTTTTGGCAAGCCGTCGACAACGCTACCCCGCACGATCTGTTTCAACCAGTCCGCCGCCGCGCCGCCGGGTGACTCCAGTATCAACAAGGCGACGCCTTCCCAGACAAAGAGCATCGCGAGAGTCACGACGATATCCGGAACACGGGTCAATACGATCAACGCGCCATTGATCAACCCCATGGCAAGACCAACGCCAAGGACGATCAGCGCAGCCGGCACCCCGGCAATTCGCTCCATCAAAACGGCGGCCGTCACGGCACAAACCGCCATCATCGATGCCACCGACAGATCAATGCCGCCCACGATCACCACCACGGCCATGCCAGCGGTCGCAAACGCGAACGGCAAGGCGGCACGCGCGATACTTTCCAGCCCCGAGGCTCCGAACGAAGGCTGGACCAACTTTGTGACGCCCAGAAGCACAACCAACAACACGGCAAGCCCGACAACCCAGGCGTTCTTCTGAAGGAAACCGCTCACGCCGTTGCCTCCGCTTCGGTCAGCCCATAGGCAGCCCGCATCAAGGTCTGTTCATCGGCATCCGCGGCGTCGATCACATCGACAACCCGTCCATTGAAAATGACGATGGCGCGGTCGCAGGCCAAGGGCACTTCTTCAAGTTCGGAGGTGTATAAAAGCACAGCCGCCCCCTCTTCCGCCAATTCGCGCACAAGCGGATAAATCTGACGTTTGGTGCGCACATCGATGCCGCGCGTCGGATCGAACAGCAAAAGCGTGTCCACCCCGGTCGCCAGCCACCGGCCAATGGTGACCTTCTGTTGATTGCCACCCGACAGGCGCTGCACCTCGCCCTGTGCGCGTGTGTCGATCTGAAGCTTGTCGATGGCGTGACCGACTCTTTCGTTCTCGTGGCGCAATTTCAACGGTCCCCAGTTGCGCATGCGGCCCGAGAAAGGCAAAGCGATGTTTTCCTTGACCGAGCGTTGTGCAAGAAGCGCATCGGCGCGGTTGCCCGGTACGAGCGTTAGGCCAGCGGCGATGGCGTCAGCAGGGTGCGAAAAGGCGACAGGCGCACCGTCAACCTCGATCGTTCCACCGCTTGGTTTCAGAAATCCGGCCAGAACATCGAACACCTCGTCCTGCCCCTGACCTTCCAGTGCGACAACGCCCAGAACCTCGCCGGCAAACAAGTCGAACGACACATCCTGCACACTGGGCGCCAAGGCCAATCCGCGCACCGAAAGACGCGGCTTGGCAGATCTGACAGCTGCCTCAGGCGACATGTCTCGGCTGCCAAGATCCAGCTTCTGACCCAGCATCAATTCTACAACACGTTCCTCAACACCCGGCTCGATCTTCAGATCACCGACAGTACACCCGTCCCGCAGCACCGAGGCGCGGTCGCATAACTCGGAAATTTCGGTAAACCGGTGCGAAACATAGATGACCCCCATGCCCTCGTTTGCCCTTTCGCGCACAACGGCCAGCACCCGCTCGACCAGATCTGTCGGCAAGGCAGCGGTCATCTCGTCCAGCAAAAGGACGTCGGGATCAATGGCCAAGGCGCGCGCCAGATCGACGATCCGCAAAGTCGCCAGCGGCAAGGTGTCGATCATGTCGGACAGCCGCAGGTCTTTCACACCAAGCGCTTCGACCCAACGGAGAAATGGTTCGACCGGCGTGTCTCCCAGACGAAGGTTATCAGCCACGTCCAGATCGGGGATAAGCGATGGCTCCTGATAGACCGGCACAAGACCCGAACGCCGGGCTTGCGCCGGACTGCCAACACGCGCCTCTTTTCCACGGATCAGCACTTGTCCTGTGTCTGGCTTTAGGGCACCGGTGATGATCTTGACGAAGGTCGACTTGCCAGCCCCATTGGCCCCCATCAAGGCAACAACCTCGCCCGGGTCCACCCGTAGCTCGGCGTCTTCCAATGCGCGGACCGCGCCGAAACTTTTCGCAACGCCAGAGGCGTCCAGAAGAGCGGAATTGCTCATGCTTATCCCGGAATGTTGGTGCGTGGTTCTGACCCCCACCGACTTAGGAAGGGGCCAGAGGTTTTCAGGATCAGCCTTCGCTCGGACCATCGCAGGCGATGATCTCGTCCATCGAATAGTCGGTCCAGCCCGGAATGGTTACCGAAACCGGCCATTCAGGATCAAGGTTCGGGTTCTGCGCCGCCGCAATGGTCGCACGTCCGGCGTCAGTGGCATTTTCCCACAAGACAGGGTCAACCAGGACGGTCTTGCTGTCAGGTGCCTCGCCATTCAGGATGTCGACCGCAAGCGCAATGCCCGCACCGCCGACCGAGCCGGGGTTGGTCACCGCAGCGCCTTCAAGCCCATCAACCTCGCTCAGGTACTGAACAAAACCAGCGTTATCCGCGCCGACGATCGGCACAAGAGGCGCGCCAGATTCGACAAAGGCATCCACGATCACATTGTCGATGCCACTGGTCCAGACCCCGTCAAACGGAATGCCCGTGGCCAGGAAATCGAACATCTGTTGCTTGCCCTGATCCTGCTGCCAACCGGTAAAGACCTCATGGACCACATTGATGCCGGGGTTTTCGGCCAGCGCCCGCTTGAACCCGTTGTCGCGATCCGTGTCAGCGGAAACGCCCGCGATCCCGCGCATGTAAACCACATCGCCAGAACCGCCGATCTTTTCGAACAGCCACTTGGCTCCAAGATAGGCGTATTCCTCCTGGTTGTTGGACAGGATGTACGCCCCTTCGGCCGAAACGCCCGCATCCACAGCGACGACAACGATGTCCTGCGCCATGGCTGCCTCAAGGGCCGAGTTCAGCGCATCGGGGTTCGACGGGTTCAACACGATAGCATCCACGCCAGCCTCGATGAGGTTGTTAAGATCCTCAAGCTGACCTGCGGAATCGGTGTTGCGGTGCGCGACGATCAGATTGCTTACGTCGCCTTCCACAAGGGCTTGGGCGCGCATCGCGCAGATCATCTGTTCGCGCCAACCATTTCCTTGCACGGTGTTGGACACGCCAATTGTATAGCTTTTGTGGCCGTCGGCCACTGCGGCCGGCGCCAGTGTAATGGCCAACGCCATAGCGGCGGCACCTGCGAGTAGTTTTTTCATTTTGATGATCTCCCTGTTCAGGTTTAGTTGTAAATTCAGTGACTTGACGCCCTTCTATTTGATGTAGGGTTGAAGCACGTCGCGCGCCAATAGAAAGCCGCGTTTCACTTTTTCGTCCGTGCCTTCAAACAGCCTGTCTTCGTGTTCGATGATGACCGGCCCGTCATACCCTGCGCGATAAAGGCCCGAAAAGAAATCAGACCAGTCCACGTCGCCCAGCCCACAAAGCCTTGGAACCTGCCAACCCATGCCAACCGACATAATGCCGTTTTCGTACAGCCCATCATGATCGATCATCAGATCCTTGGCGTGAACATGACCCATGTGCGGACCGAATTCTTTGATGAATCGGGTCTGGTCGATGAACTGCCAGATCAAATGCGACGGGTCAAAGTTCATGCCAACCGCATCACCCCATTCCTCAAAGATGCGCCGCCAGATCTTGGGGGAATAGGCAATGTTGTGCCCGCCCGGCCATTCGTCATTGCTGAAGATCATCGGGCAATTCTCAAAACAAAGCGTGACGCCTGCGTCTTGTGCATGGCGAACGATGTCGCCAAAAATTTCGGTTGCCCGGGCCCAGTTTTCGTCAACTGTCAGCGTACGATCCCCGCCAATGAAAGTGTTGACCACCTTGATATCCATGGCCCCTGCTGCCGAGATCACCTTCTTCAAATGGCCGATCACCTCGTTTCTATGATCGGGGTCCGCATGCAAAGGGTTGGGATAGTAACCAAGACCGGAAATTTCGAGACCCTGGTCCGCAAGCATCCCCTTGATATCCGATCCTTTTGCGGAGGTCAGGCCGTCCACATCGATATGGCTTGTTCCGGCATACCGACGTTTTTCACCGCCGGACGCTGGCCAACAGGCAACTTCCAGCGCAGAAAACCCGTTGCCGCCGGCCCAAGCCGCGACTTCCGCCAAGGCGGTGTCTTCAAACGGCGCTGTCAAAAGTCCCAGTTTCATCTGCCCTAAACCTCGCTCAATTCGACCCAACGGCCATCACGCGCCGACATCAGAACGGCGTCGCAAAAGCACATCTCGTAGTGCCCGTCTTCGAAGGTCGCCCAAGTGCTGGCCTTCTGCCTGCCACCTTCAGCCACGTCGCCGTAAACCGCCCGGAAGAAGTTGAAGAAGCTGTCCGCGAACCCTTCCACATGACCCGGCGGTAAAGTAGCGGCAGCGGTTCCCGTTTCATTCATCAAGGTGAAGTCACGCATCAATGTCTGATTGGGACCATCGCGGCGCCCGATAAACAAGTGATCCGGTGTTTCGCTATCCCAAGCAGCGCTGGCCACCGACCCCGCCACATCCCACTGCAAGGAATTCTTCCGACCAACATTGATCTGCGACGTGCTCATCACACCCTTCGCCCCGCCCTCGTAGCGGATCATGATCATTGCGGCATCGTCGGTATCGACCGCCACCGCTTCGGTGGCCCCGGTTCCGCTTGAAAACGTCTCGACCGGCCCAACGGGTTTTTGCCGCTCGGGCAAAAAGGTCGTCAGATCCGCCATGACCGCCTGCGCCTTCATCCCCGTAACAAAACTTGTCAGATCAACCCAATGCGTGCCAATGTCGCCCACCGACCGCAGCGCGCCGCCCTCGCTGGCCACCAAGCGCCAGTTCCAATCGGTCGGTTTGGCCAACCAATCCTGATGATAGTGCCCGGTGACAAACCGGACATCGCCCAACTCGCCCGCCTGCACCATGCCGTGGGCCTGCTGGTTCAAAGGGTAAAACCGGATGTTATAACAGACCGCGCAGACTTTGCCCGAAGCGCGCGCCAGTTCGACCATCTCAGCAGACTGAGCGCTGGTCATCGCCAAAGGCTTTTCGCACACCACGTGCTTGCCCGCCGACAGAATCGCTTTGACCTGGCCATAATGCGCGTGGTTGGGAGACGTGACGTGGACAACATCAACACTGCCATCGGCCAAAAGCTCGTCAAGCGACGTATAGGCCTGCGCAACACCAATCTCTTTTGCGCGCGCCGCACCTCGCTCGGGCGAAGATCCCAACACGCCGCGCACATCAACACCAAGGCGCCGCAACGCCTGAACGTGAACCGTGCCGATAAAGCCCGTGCCCACAACGGCAGCACCAATCCGGGAAACGTCAGTCATTGCTGGCCTCCTTCAGACAACAGAATATCCCCCATCCACCGGCAGGCAGGCACCGGTCACGAATTTCGCAGCGTCAGAGGCCAGAAACAAAGCCGCGCCCGCGATATCCTCGGGCTGACCCCATCGGGCCATCGGCGTGCGGGCTTCAATACTTTTGGTGAATGCCGGGTCCTGTCGCGCCCGCGCAGATTGCTCGGTCACGATGAACCCCGGTGCAATAGCATTGACACGAATGCCCTTTCCGGCCCAGGCGACCGCAAGCGACTTCGTCAATTGCTCGATCCCAGCCTTCGAGGCCCCATAGGCCGGGTTACGCGGCGACCCGAACCGCGCATACATCGAAGCGATGTTGATCACGCGTCCCCCGGCTGCCGTCAAAGCCTCCAGAAAGGCCTCGGCGCAGCGCAGCGAGCCGGTCAGATTCACGTCCAACACATGGGAAAAGAAATCCGGCGCCATCTCTTCGCCCCGCCGGGTGATGGCTGCGCAATTGACCAAGACATCGACGCTGGGTCGTGCAGCCGCAAAGGCCCTCACGGCCTCGGTATCGGTCACATCAAGTTGCGTATAGACGAAACGCGCCGCATCTTCAGGCGCGCAATCTGGTTCCACTCCGGTGATTTCAACCGTGGCCCCTGCATCCTGAAACGCACGCGCGATTGCGGCACCGATGCCGCCCAGACTGGCACCGATCACCACCACTTGCGCGCCGGTGAAATCGAAGTTCGCAAGATCGGTCACGTCACTCCCCACCCAAGGTCACTTTCGCTCACGCATCCCGCCAATGACAACGTGTAATCGATTGCATTGCCGAAAATACCCCCTTCACAGAAGGTGAAATCGATTACATACTCGCTCTACCTTGGGAGTCGAGTCAAGTCAGGATCGCAAGAAATATGCCAAAGCCATGATCCAACGAAATGCCACCATCCAGGACGTTGCCCGTCAGGCAAATGTCTCGACTGCAACCGTCAGCCGAGTTTTGTCAAAATCGGGTCCCGTGTCCCAAAAGACCCGCGACGGGGTTTTGGAAGCAATCAAGCTGACCGGATACCGGGTCAATCAGGCCGCGCGAAATCTCAGGATGCAACGCGCAGGTGCCGTTCTCGTGCTTGTCCCGAACTTGGGGAAACCGTTTTACTCCGGTATTCTCGCAGGGATCAGTGACGGGTTCGCAGGGTCGGATCTCGCCGTCTTGATAACAGATACCGATAGCCAGCCGCTGAACGATACGGCCTTGGCCGAACAATTCACCGATGGTCGCATCGACGGCGCAATTGTCCTCGATGGCCGCATGTCCAGCGAGGCTTTGCGCCAATGTACCGCGCAGGGCGCGGGCGACCGGATTATCTTTCTGTGCGAATGGGTCGAAGGTGAAGACTTCCCTGTCATTTCAAGTGACAATGCCGCCGGGGCACGGCTGGCGATCCAACATCTTCACGCCCTTGGACACCGCAAGATCGCCCATGTCACCGGCCCGGACGGAAACGTTCTGACCGCGGCCCGCCGGGCGGGCATGATCGAAGAACGTGCGAAACTGGGGCTGCCTGTGCGACCGGAATGGATCATCCGAGGCGACTTCTCGTTGGAATCGGGTCATGACGCCGCCCAGAAAATCCTTGGCATGAGCGACCGTCCAACAGCGGTCTTCTGCTCGGCCGATATGGTCGCTTTCGGACTGATCTCCGGCTTGCTGGAAGGCGGGCTAAGGGTGCCAGAGGATATCTCGGTGGTGGGTTTCGACGATATCGAAATGTCGGAATTCTATGTCCCTGCCCTCACAACCATCCGCCAGGATCGGCATGTGCTTGGGCGATGCGCGGCGGAGGTCTTGTTGCACCGGCTCAAAACCTCCGGGGCACCACCATTACCGCAAAGCGCGGTCCCGGTCGAATTGATTGTCCGCGCCAGTACAAAACCGCCAAGCGGTTAGCGCGGAGCACCCAGAACGGATTGTTCCAGATCGATGGACGCGCCAGTCATCGGGGCCGATGCCGCGCTCAGCAGATAAATGGCCAAGCGCGCCGCTTCCTGTGGCATCAAAAGACGGCCAAGCGGCAAGCCCTTCCCGGCAGCATCCGCCCAGTCTGTCCCGCCGCCCAAAACCTGCGCCTGAAGCTGATCTTCTGCCTCTGTCAAAGTCCATCCAAGGTTGATGCCGTTCACCCGTATCCTATCTTTCAGATGGGCATTGGCCGCATTCCTTGTCAGCGTTTGAAGTGCGCCCTTCGTCGCCGAATAGATCGCCAGATCCGGCGCACCGCAGTGGGCGTTCACCGATTGAATATTCACAATCGACCCACCACTGCCATGGTGAAGCATCTTGGCAATCACCCCCTGCATCAGCAGGTACGGCGCCCGCGTGTTGACCGCGAAAAGCCTATCCCAAATCTCGACCGTGCCATCAAGAAAGCCGCCACGTGTCGTCAACCCGGCGGCATTCACAAGCCCATCAATCCGGCCAAAGGCGTCAATGGCACTGCGACAAATCCGGGCCGGAGCCTCCGGATCCGCCAAGTCGGCCACACAGATCCTGATCTCGGTCCTGTCACCCATCCCCTTGGCCACACTCTGCAAACCCGCTTCTTCAATGTCAGACAACACAATCGCATAGGCACCCGCGGCAACCGCATGCTCGGCAATCGCCCGGCCAATGCCACTGGCTGCACCCGTGATGACAAGCGCCTGTCCTTCAAGCTGAACGTTCATTGCCCCTCTCTAACAATTCCCGAAAGAATGCTGGCTGAATTGATCGGGTGCAACCTTGCGAGCGATTGAAACCCGTCACGACACCTGATCCAAGCCCAGAAAACCGGCGTCAAACGGCACGACCCGCTCGGCGCCGCCGTCCTCCTCAATGATCAGACGGTTCTCGTCCACGCGCAGATCCCGCACCGGCTTCCCCGAAGGCCAAGCAATCGCTCCGATCACATGGCGCACGGCGACACTTCCGCCTGGCGCCAACGCCAAAGCCCCCGGCCCCGTCAGTTCCTCTTCGCACGACGAACCAAGCATGTGCGATGCCGCCCCTTCCTCGACCCCCAAACACCCGATGTGACGACCCGACCATGGCGCATAATCCCGACCACCGTTCGAGTGCCAGAGCATCGACATCGGCAACTCGCGCGGGTTTCTGAGCGACAGGAAAAGATCACCTTCAACAGGCCGGGTGACGGCAACCCAGCCCAAAGCATGGCCCGCCGCTTCAATCCCCAGAACGAAATCTTCGTGCCGTGGGTTCCAGGGATAAGTTGTCAGATCAACTGGGCCATCCACGCCCGGAAACGCGCAAGGGTCCTTCGACCCAGCCGGATAGATCAGGCCCGACCGACCCCGCATCGGGTCACTTTCTTGCGGCGTTTTCGGCGTTTCCCAAAAAAGCTTTGGCGACGTCCGGATCAAAGCCCCATGCCTTACCGAGACATTGGCATGGTTCGACACCGACACCCTGCCCTGCCCACCTGCGAAAATATGGCGTTGGTAGACAAATGGATGCCCGTCCCAAAGGATCAGTTCTTTCGTCAATCGTGCGCCCCGGACATCGTGGTCAAGTTCGGCGCGCAAGCGATGTTCGCTGCGTTTGATGACTGTCCAGGCCGAATTCGGCGGCCAACCGTGAAGCGGACTGCCATTGTCGCTTTGAGCAAAGGGAGCACAAAAGAAATCCCCGCCCAGCTTGGCCAGATGCGGCGACGAGCCCTCAGGCATCCGTTCATTCGTCCCCACCCAAGGCGCCCGGTGCAAGAGAGAAATCTCGCGGCCCCCGTCCGTGACGACCAAGCCGTCCAGCAACCCCAAGCTGGGATCAAACGCCAAGCGGATGCCTTTCGCCGTCAAGTCCATCAGACCACCAAATGCACGCCAAAGATCACATGCCCAAAGTCCGCTTTGCGCGCGGCACCGTGCGCGCCCAAAGAGATACGAGGCACAACAATCACTTGAACAATGCCAGTTTCATCCACAACACGTCACTTTCTTTGTCGTCCGACAAGCTGTTTTCGATCTTGCTTACAGGCAACGGATATCAGCCTCGGTACTCAGACTCTCAGACAGGCGGCAATCTGCTTCTGAAATCCTCCAGTTCATCGGCGTCCATGCGAACAAGATGACTGTCTTCGGGAAACGCCCCGCTTCCGACATCGGCCACAAATTCACGAAACGCCGCTACGCGCTCTTGTTGAAGCCGATCATACTCGGCCCGAAAATCGCGATAGATCTTCGAATGGCGCGGGATGTGGCCTTCGGTGTATCCCAGAATATCGTTGGAAAAGAGATATTGCGCATCACAGCCAGCCCCGGCCCCCATCGACCATATCAGAATATCGACGCGCTTGCTGATTTCGGTGGCGACCTCTTCGGGAACGACCTCAAGCTCTACGGCAAAAGCACCGGCGCTCTCATAGGCTTTCACTTCGTTGAAAATATCTAATGCGCTGTCCGCGGTCTTGCCAACCGCACGAAACCCGCCCGTCCAGGTCGCCCGCGCCGGAACCAGCCCGACATGTCCAACAATCGGAATGAATTCGCGGGCCAGAAACTCGACCGTCCTAAGCGACCCCGAACAATAAAGCGCATCCGCGCCCCGTTCGATGGCATCACCCGACCAGCGCAGATAATCCTCCGGGCTACCCGCCTCCAGATGCGTCCTTCCGGTCATCGAGAAAATCGTGGGCGCGGCTGCGCGGTATCCAGGATCAAACAACACCTCGCCCGGAACAGACGCAATGTCGATCCCCGCTGCCTCGGCAGCTCTGGCTTCATCCAAGGAAAAATACCGTAGCATCGTCAGTTGACGCTGCCCCTTCAAGGCTTGCAAGTCGGCCACCGTCGGAAGCTTGCGCCCGGTTTCCCCGGCCCCGCTCATTGTAAGTCCACCATCACACGCCCCGCCTCTACTTTTGTGGGATAGGTTCTCAGATCGACACAGGCAGGCGCGCACTTGGCCTTGTCGGGGCGATAGTCGAACCGGCCATTATGCTTGGGACATTCGATCTCGACATCCTCGGTCGAGCAGGCATTGATCCATGGCATCGAATACTATTCCTCCTTGGCAAGCGTGGGCTGCGGGTGTCCGACATTCTAGACGCCCGCCATGCGTTGTGAAGTCCGCAATGCCGCCAGCCCTCGCTTCAAACTTTACCGTCAGGGCGCTTGCCCCTCTGGGCGTGCAAGCAACACCGGCTGGCCTGTCCGAATGCTCTCGTCCGCGGCCAGACAAATGGCCAGGGATTGCACAGCATCAGACATATGCCGCCCTAGATCGATGTCATCGACAATGGAACGGATCACAAAGGCCTGCTCGGCATCGCAAAGCGCCTGATGCCCGGGCTCATCGGGCATCTCGATTGTCCTGTCCCCGTCGGGCCGATGAACCAGAAGGCCGCCGACCTTGGTGTGCCCGTCAATCTCCGCCGACGGGCCTGTCTTGTCCTCGATGATAGAAACCGACCCATTGGGCGACACAATGTCTTTCACGAAATGGGCCGTCTCCGACATCATCGGACCCCAGCCCGCCTCGTACCAACCGACTGAACCATCCTCGAATACGACCTGGAACTGGCCATAGTTGTACATATCTTCGGCGATTTCATCGGTCAGCCGTATCCCAATGCCATGGACCCGAACCGGTGCGGCATCGGTGATCTGACACATGACGTCCACATAATGTACGCCACAATCAACAATGGGGCTGGTCGTCCGCATCAAAGCTTTGTGGGTATCCCACTCTGCGCCCGATGATTGCTGGTTGAGATTCAGCCGAAAAACATAAGGCCCACCCAGCCCGCGCGCTTCGTCAATCAAGCGCATCCACGACGGATGGTGGCGCAGGATATATCCAACCACCAACTTGCGCCCGGTCTTGGCCGCTATCGCAACAACGCGACGCGCATCCGCAACAGTGGTCGCCAATGGCTTTTCAACGAAAACATGCGCACCTGCCTCCATTGCACGACAGGCAAAGTCTGCATGGCTGTCCGAATAGGTCGCGACAATGACCAGATCGGGTTTTGTCTCCATCCCCGTTTCGAAGTCCGAAAACCGCGGATATGTCTCCAGCACTTTCGGTAGCCCGACCTCCGAGCGGTTGACCAGCCCGACAATCTGCGACTTTCGATTGGCGTGATGGGCCAAAGCATGGGAAATTCCCATATTGCCCAAACCTACTATCAAGACCCGGATCAGCGTCTCTCTCCCAAACTGTTTCGCGAACAGGCTGGCACGGGACCGCTCTGCAAACAAGTTGCACCGCAGATGCTGTCAGACGAATGCGAACTGGTCTCTGCTAGGTCAGTAAGACTTTCCCTTATCCGGCGCAAAGACCACACCATTTGACCTGCTCTCCTTTGAGTCCGCCAATTTAGGTTAGCTCTGTTCAGGTTTTGATCCTTTTCTGACCGGTTCGCATATTCCGCTGAGGGCAGGCCAGCGCGGCTTGTGTGGGGGCGGTGGAGGGGGGGGGTAAGTTGCAGAGCAACTATAGGGTGCATTTGAAAAATACATAATTCACCAAAAGTGGCGGACAGACAGGGATTCGAACCCTGGAGACGGTTTCCCGCCTACACGCTTTCCAAGCGTGCGCCTTCGACCACTCGGCCACCTGTCCGGCCCGCGCTCTTTAGCTGGTTCCAAGTCACTCCTGCAAGGGGTTTGGGAAAATTCGCGTCTAAATCACCGCAAGTGTCCCTGATCAGCTTTGCGCCATCCGCCTGCGCCGCGCCTTCATCGCCTCGTCCGCTTCGGGCGAACCGTCGTGGAATGATCCAAACCACTTGTCCAAGGGCACCATGCCGTCAGCATAATTCACCTCGTGATAGCGATGGTGCAGATAGTGGGCATAGTATGACGTGTCCCATGTCGTTTCATCCCCAACGACCACCCGATCAAACCCGGTGTGCCCTTGCGCCGGGGCCAATCCAAGACGTGAGGCGAGGTTGATCATGTGGATCGGATGCGCCGGTATGATGAAGAACAACAGGATCGACGCGAAATAGATCACGTGTTCAATCGGATGCATCGACAGGCCAGACCAGGGGATGGGATTGACGTTGCGATGATGCAGCTTGTGCGCCACGCGGTACAGGAACGGCACGTGCAACAGGCGGTGCGCAAAGTAAAAGCCGACCTCGTGGATGAACGGTACCAAGAAGAACAGCGCCACAAAGGCCACCGGGTTATCCCCCGGCAGGATCATCGGCGCGAGGCCATTGGCATAGGCCCACAGCAACAAGACCTCGTAGATCGTCCAGATCGGCACTCCGCTGGCCAGCGTCCAAAACATGTTGTCATAGGTCTGGTTGTTGAAGGTAAAGACCGAGGACGTTTCGCTTGGCCACTTGCGGTTATATTTGAACGCCACGTCTTGCCGCCGCCAGATATACAACCAAAGATGCCAAGCCCCGTAGACAAGGATCGCCAAGGCGAGGTTCCGCGCCAGCATCAAGCCAAACAGGCTAAGGGTCGGCGTTTCGAACCTTTCCAACGCAGGTGTCAGGAACATCCAGATGCCGACGGCCGCCACGGCATATAGAACGTTCCACGGTAACAGATACCCCGGAAATCCAAACACCCACTTCAGGAATGCGCGGGGCTGCGGTGGCCAGACGAAGGTCGGGCCATAGCTGATCCGTTTGTCGGGCGCCCAATAGCCCCGGCTGTCTTCGGACCCAAACTTGCTGTCATCCATGGCAAACACCTCTCGCAAGAAACGCTAGCACGAAATCCAAGCCCCGCGAATGGCCGAGCTTAATCGTCGCCATCGTCCATCGTTCCAAGCGACGGATCAACCGGCCCCGACGGCGGGCGCTTGGTCTGCTGCACCTTGGCCTCACCTGATAAAGTCTCGGGATTGCGCAACCAGACGTCGCGCTGTGCGAAGGGAATCTCGATGTCCTCTTCCGCAAACCGACGCGCTATTTCGTGGTTGATGTCGGAATGGGCACTCAGGCCGAAATTGATGTCGCTTAGAATGGCGCGAATTTCGAAATCCAGACTATCGGCCCCGAACCCCTTGAAGTTGATGAAAGGCGGCGGGTTCATCGACACGATGGGATGGGCCTCGGCAATTTCGCGCAGGATCTCTTCAACGCGGCGCGTGTCCGTCCCATAAGCCACGCCAACCGGCACGATGATCCGACCAACACTGTCGCCCCGCGTCCAGTTCGTGACTGTGCCGGAAATCAAATCGCCGTTCGGTACGATGACGTCGGTGCGATCAAACGTCTGGATGCGGGTTGATCGGACGCTGATCGCCTTCACGATCCCCATCTTGCCGTTCACCTCAACCCAGTCACCTTCGCCAATGGGCCGTTCGATCAACAGGATGATGCCAGAGACGAAGTTATTGACGATGTTCTGAAGGCCGAAACCGATGCCCACACCAAGGGCACCGATGATGATGGCAAAGGACGACAGATCAATGCCCGCCGCGGTAATCCCTGCAATGGCCGCAATGGTGATCCCCAGATAACCAAGCCCGGAAACGATGGCGTTCCGCCCGCCAACGTCCATCTTGGTGCGCGGCAGAACGCTGGACCTTAACGTGCCTTGCAACAAACGGGTCAGGGCAAAACCAATCCCGAACACGATCACCAGCGTCAGAATATCGAACGGCGAAATCGAAGCATCGCCCAAGGGAATGCCGAACTTGAACCGTTCCCACGCCTCGTCCAGATCACTGTCGCGCGCGCCCCAGATCAGGGCAAAGACCGGCAAAGAACAAAGCGTCAGGAATAAGCTTGCCAAGACCGGAGCAAGAGCCGCCCGCCCATCTTCTACGCTTAGACTGCGCAGCATGGCATAGGCCGCTTGCAGGGCGAAATGCAGGCTTGCCAGAAAGGCCAGAAGCGCAAGGCTTAGACAGGCCGGCAACAACAATCCGCGCGCCAGACTTTGCAATCCAATGATCGCCGCCAGCGCACCGGCCACTGCCAAAAGCTGCAGCGCCCGGCCCAAAAGCCGTTCGACCCGGTCGCTGAACGCAGGGTCCTGCCCGTCCAAAGTGCGTCCGCCCAAAGCCATCAAGCCGCCCAGGCGGAACATCAAAAGCGCCATCACAAGAAAGATTGGCAATGCAATTACGCCCGCGGTTGCAGGCTCAAGTTTGACGACGTCCTGAACAAAACTGACCAGCAACAACAGGCCAGTCACCGCCCCCAACGCGCTTGACGTATAGCGCGCCTTGGCCCGGTCCCCTTCTTCCAGCGTGAACAGCGTCGGCATCAAGGCACGTTTCGGGAACAGCCGACCGCCCAACCACCGCGCGACCGCATAAGCCAGAATGGCCGCGTTTAATCCAATAGCCGCCGCGCGTCCGACTTCGCCCAGAATGCCGCTTGAGATCAACGCCGCATTCAAAAGCGACACCCCAACCATGGCGACCAGAACATTGCCAAACGACAACAGGTACCCAAACAGCACACGACCATGATCGCCCGAGTTGGTCTCGATCCGGGCCAACATATGTTCGATCACGCGCGGGCCGCGGATGACAAGGAACCCAGCCAGCAACAGCACGATCCCGGCCAAAACCAAACGCTGCCACAGAGCCGCCTGATTGGGCGATGCTGCCAGATTGTCCGCAGCCTCGCCTTGAATATCGCCCACGACACCGGCCACAGCGCCCAATGCGCCGCCCCACAACGTGGGATCCAATGGCGTGCGGGTCAGTTCGAACAAGGCATCCGTTTGCCGGGCCCGCAGAGTTGAATCGATCTGGCCGATCAAGAGGTCCGAGCGGGCAAACGCTTCTTCTGCCTCAAAGCGCGGCGCCATCGCTTCTTCCATAGATGTCCGCAGGGCGTCGCGCCGCGATGTCACACTTACAGGTTCGACGGTTCCGTCGTCAGGCGCCGGACCAAGCGCTTCGATTTGCGCTTCCAAGGCCTCGATCTGAACAGAATTCGTACTTCGCGCCGTTCTGAACTCTTCGCGCCATTCCACCAGTGCCTCGCGCAGGCTTTCGAAACTGGCATCCGGCAAACGATCGTTTTCAAGGTTCGTCTCAACCGACCCGGCAAAGCTGTCAAAGCGTTCGAAATTCGGGCTGTCCTGGGCCACACTTGGATTTGGCAGAACACACCAGACCGCTATAAAAAGAACTGCAAGCGCAGACCTTAGAAACCGTCTCATTCCACAAAAACCTTGGGAAGGATGCGGCCTGTGTCGTTCAACCAATCCGGCACAGGAAGACCCTTTTCGCGCAGGAACGCCGGGTTGAACAGTTTGGACTGATAGCGGTTTCCATAGTCGCACAGGATGGTGACAATGGTATGCCCCGGTCCCAAATCACGGGCCAAACGCATCGCGCCCGCCACATTGATGCCCGACGACCCGCCAAGACAAAGCCCTTCGTTTGCCAAAAGATCAAAGACCACTGGCAAGGCTTCGCTGTCGGGAACCTTGTAAACGAAATCGGGGGTAAAACCGTCAAGGTTTGCCGTGATCCGCCCCTGCCCAATCCCTTCGGTGATCGAGTTCCCGTCCGGCGGCACCTGATCGGTATAAAGCTTGTAAAGCCCCGACCCATCCGGATCAGACAGCCCCACTTTCACGCCTTTCGGCTGCAAAACCTGAGCCACACCCGCCAATGTCCCACCGGACCCAACCGCACAGGTAAATCCATCGATTTTACCCTCGGTCTGGTCCCAAATCTCTGGCCCCGTGGTTTCCACATGGGCCTGCCGGTTGGCGACGTTGTCAAACTGATTGGCCCAAACCGCACCGTTGGGTTCGGTTTCGTTCAATCGCTCGGCCAGACGCGCCGAATATTTCACATAGGTGTTCGGGTTCGAATACGGCACCGCTGGCACTTGAACCAACTCGGCCCCGCACAGCTGGATCATGTCTTTCTTTTCCTGGCTCTGGGTTTCGGGGATCACGATCACTGTCCGAAATCCCATCGACGCCCCAACCAACGCCAGACCAATGCCAGTATTGCCCGCCGTGCCTTCGACAATCGTGCCACCCGGTTTCAACGCCCCCCGCGCCACCGCGTCTTGGATGATATATAAGGCGGCCCGGTCCTTGACCGATTGCCCGGGGTTCAGAAACTCGGCCTTGCCCAAAATTTCACAACCCGTCGCTTCGGACGGTCCGTTCAGCCGGATCAAAGGTGTGTTTCCAACTGTGGCGGCAAGATCGCTGCGGACGTGCATGTCAGTCCCCTTTAAAACCTGACTTCCGTCCTAGTGGGCAAGGCCCAAGGTTTCAATGAGAAGACAAAACTTTCCGGCTTAAGGCCAGGCGCTCTACGACCAACGCCGCGCGAAATACTCGGT
Organism: uncultured Rhodobacterales bacterium; assembly: GCA_964632495.1. Lineage (GTDB taxonomy): Bacteria > Pseudomonadota > Alphaproteobacteria > Rhodobacterales > Rhodobacteraceae > CALKXV01. Next base: position 3,399 of record CAZWDS010000017.1, on the reverse strand, counting down.
CAACCAAGCCACGAAAATCGTGCCGACAACCGCCGGGATCAAAATGGGCTGCACCGCGACCAGCTTGAAATAGTCGACGAACAATGCGCCCATCTGCTGAAGCGCTTCCATCGGCCCGTCATAGCGAAGCTGCACAGACCGCCCCAACATCTTATGGGCAGACCAGAACAGAAGGCACCAAAAGGTTGCCGCAGCCAGCGTCGTAAAGGCATAGCCAAACGCCTGACGATACGTGTGCCCGGCGCCTTTACCCATGATCGTCCAACCCATCAGGAATCCAAAGAACGCATTCACAGGCGACAACCAGTTCACGCGCGTGCCTTCGGTATCCTGAAGAAACGGCTTCAGAAGATCAGATAAAAAATAAAGCAAGGCCGCGAAGGCAATGCCACCAATGAGTTTTCCACCCGTGGGCATGAGGTTCTATCCAGGTTTAGTGACCGTTATTTGTGTCACGTCAATAGATCCTGCATGGAAACCCGCCGCGCAAGAGGTCAGGTAGAAATTCCACATTCTTCTGAACCGACCGTCGAATCCAAGCAACGATACCTCGTCCCAGCGTTCGTTGAACGTATCGTGCCAACGGCGCAGCGTTTGGCTATAGCTTTCGCCAAACTCGATCGACTTCATCACGCTAAGGCCCGCTTTTTCAACTTCCTTCCGCAATACGGTCGGAGAGGGCAGCATGCCGCCCGGAAAAATATATTTCTGAATGAAATCAACGCCTTTTCGGTAAACCTCGAAACGCTTATCTTCCACCGTGATGATCTGAAGCGTCGCATTTGCACCGGGTTTCAGGCGATTTTTCACCGTGTCAAAGTAAGCCGGCCAGTACTTTTCGCCCACGGCTTCGAACATCTCGATCGACGCGATCCCGTCGTAAACCCCGGTTTCATCGCGGTAATCTTGCAACTTGATCTCAACCTTGTCGGACAGACCCATTTTTTCCATTCTGGCAACAGCATAGTCGAATTGCTCCTGACTGATCGTCAAACAGGTCACCTGCAAACCACGCTCTTTCGCGGCATATTCAGCAAAACCGCCCCAGCCGCAGCCGATCTCCAGCACGTGATCCCCGGGTTTTGCCCCCATCTGATCAACCATACTGGCGTATTTCGCGATCTGGGCGTTCTCTAAACTCTCCTGCCCTGTCTCAAAAATCGCCGACGAATAGGTCATCGTATCGTCCAGCCACAGCTGATAGAAATCGTTACCCAAATCATAATGCGCCGAGATATTCTTCTTCGCCTGCTCCTTGGTGTTCTGGTTCATCCAGTGCCGCAGCCGCTCGTAAAGCCGCATGATCTGCAAACCGCCAAAGCTGTCATAGACATCGTCATTGTCCGCATGCACCACGTCCATGAACGCCTGCAAATCCGGCGTCGACCACCAGCCCTCTAGATAGGCATCTGCAAAGCCCAAATCGCCTTCACGGATCAGGCGCGCAAAGACATCAGGGTTATGAATTTCGATTTCCGCCACAGGGCCGGGGTTCGGCCCGTCCACACGAAACACCCGGCCATCCTCCAGCCGAAAGTCCATCCGGCCTCGGTTCAACTTGCTGGCCATTCCAAATGCAGCCGCAAAATAGCGTGGAAGATCGCTTTGACCGTCCAGCGTCATGATCGGGTTCATATTCCCATCCCCAAATTCCTCGACTAATGAGAGTAACGCGAGAAACGGGTGCTTCAACCTTTTATTAATTGTTTCGGGCAAGCTGGCTAACGCTTGTGCGAATGACCCTAGGTCAAAGCAAGGCTTTGAAGACCTTCGGCAATTCCTCGGGCAGATCTTCTGCGATCAGGCCCGGACCAAAGGACAAGGCGCATTCCGTGTGCAACCACGCCCCCGTCTCGGCCGCCTGCATCGGGTCAAACCCACGCGCCAAAAGCCCGGTGATGAACCCCGCCAGAACGTCGCCCGACCCCGCCGTCGCCAACCAAGGCGCTGCCCGTTCGTAAGCGCTAGAGTTGATGGAGCACCGCCCTGAAGGATCGGCAATCACCGTGTCCGGCCCTTTGAACAGCACCACACATCCCGCACGTTCCGCCGCTTCGCGCGTTGCATCCACCTTGGAATAAGCCGGTCCAGTTGTCGCAGGCGCCTCCAGCTTTTCGGCGATGTCCGGGAACAACCGTTTGAACTCGCCTGCATGGGGCGTCAGCACGCAATGTTTATGCAAGCCCTCAAACAACACCTCCGGGTTCCGTTCAAACCGGGTCAAAGCATCCGCATCCAAAACCGTCGCGCGCTTGGCCTTCAAAGCCTCCAGAACCAAAGCCTGCGTATCCGCCCCAAGCCCCATCCCGGGCCCAAGACACAACGCATTCAACCGCTCATCCTCCAGCACCTCCCGCAACCCCGGAGGCCCATCCAGCGTCTCAACCATGATCGCCGTCACATGAGTCGCCACCTCCCAAAGCGCCTTTTGCGGACAAGCGAGCGTAACAAGACCCGCCCCAATCCGTAGCGCCCCCCGCGCCGCAAGCCGCGCCGCCCCGGTTTTGCCGGGACCGCCGGATAGGACAAGAGCGTGACCGTGGGTGTATTTGTGGTCTCCAAGTTTCAAGACATCACGGCTTGGAGCCTCAATCAGTTCAACTATGTCGCCCGGCGGCACGCCGGGCATCCCCCGACCGCCCCCCCGGGCGGGGGATACTCCCCCCCCCCACGGCCAGGGGCTGCCCGCTAGGGCAATTGTTTAAACTTTAAAAGTGCCGCAAATATCGGGGCCGTTAAAACTAAA
>CAZWDS010000017.1:0-643 GCA_964632495.1 uncultured Rhodobacterales bacterium | reverse complement strand
CGCCGCAAGCCGCGCCGCCCCGGTTTTGCCGGGAACGCCGGATAGGACAAGAGCGTGACCGTGGGTGTATTTGTGGCGGTGCTGCGATTTATTAAGTCCGTCGCCAAAGAAACCCCGCGAATCCAGCGGGATATCAATTTCGGTAATGAGATCTACAGTGTCTGTTTCGGGGGTTTCATTCAAATCCAAATCCACAACGCGAATTCTATCTATGTCGTAGTTCAGCGTGCCCAAAAACTGACCAACTTTCTTTCTCTCAAACGTCACAAGAACTTTGCTAAAAAACCAATTTCCGCCAATGCACTCGCCAGAGTCGCTGCAAAGACCACTCGGCATATCGACAGATACGCCATAGTCATAGCACGTCTCCAACCACTCGGTGCTAATCTCACTGAGCTCATCAGAGAACTTGCGTTGCAACCCAGTTCCGAAAAGTGCGTCTACGAAGATTGTCTGTTGACCTCTTTCTAAATCGGGTTCTCCGCGAATATCCGCACCTTCAAATTCTCCATTGCGAAAAATGGATTCGTTGAGAGCGCCTTTGACTAAAGGCGCAACCTCCCCAATCTCCCCCCAACGCTCATAATTCACCCGCGCATCAACCGGCAGCTTCCCAGCGTCCCCATAAAGAAACACCTCAACC
>CAZWDS010000016.1:37064-47123 GCA_964632495.1 uncultured Rhodobacterales bacterium | reverse complement strand
GACGGCTTGTCAGCGTCTCTTTTTCCGTCGGACGCGCTTCGCGTTTGAAGAAGCCACCGGGGATTTTACCGGCGGCGTAATACTTTTCACCATAGTGAACGGTCAGCGGGAAGAAATCCTGTCCCGGCTTTTGTTCCTTTGCGAACGTTACGTTCGCCATCACAGAGGTTTCGCCATAGGTGGCGATGACAGACCCATCGGCCTGACGGGCAACCTTGCCCGTTTCCAGTGTCAGCGTTTCCTCGCCCCACTGGATTGATTTTTTCACTTCATTGAACATGTGTCATCCTAGCTGGGATCAAACGGCGTTCCGTCTATCCCTTTGAAATTGCGGCCCCATTGCCGCTAGCTCTTCCATCATTTCATGCGCCAGAGCCAAAGCGTCACGTCTCAGATATCGCGCAGTTACAGGAGTTTAGCGGTTTTGGGAAGGGGGGTCCTGTGCGTCGAAAACGCCTATGCACCCGGATGCTGGTTTTGGCGGTAGGGCTTAGGCTCGAAGCTGTTTGGGCAATGTGGGGATTCTAAGGTTTGCGTTCGCCTTTGAATTGCCACGCACGCGGTCCCGCAGCCGCTCGATATGTTTGTCACCGAGGCGATGCAAAACGATGCTGGCTATAACGGTCAGGACCAGCACAGCCAGCACCATATCCAGTCCTGTGTAACCGGGGATGTCTTTGATCCTATCAAAGAGATAGCTGACCGGCAGCAAAACCGTCATATGGACGATGTAGATCGGATAACTCAGTTCACCGATTTTGCGATCGAAACGGAAGGAATTCTGGAATTGAAACAAAAACGGCAGCGACAGTGCGAAGATGACAAAGAGCGTCAGGCTTTGAAATCGAGGGAACGGTAAAAGCGAGAAGATCACGCAATAGGTGAACACAAAGGCAGTGATCGCGATACTGGTCCTTCGCGTCATCCAGCCACGTTTTTTCAGCCGTGGCATGAGAACTTGATGTGACAAGGCACCGATCAGAAACAGCGCCAATTCCGTTGGGAAAAAACGGTACGACCAAGGGTCCTTAAGTCCGAACCCAGCCATGATAAAGACCAGGCGAAGGGCAAGTGACGCGCACAGAAGCGTCACCAAAAGCTTCCGGCGTGGCAGGATGAACGGGGCGACAAGATAGAACGTCAGTTCAACGCCAAGGCTCCAACCGGGGATAATCAGTAACCCATCCCAGACAGGCACTTCGGTCGGCCAGAAAAACCCTGTGATCTGAAAGTTGCCGTCGCGAACGGCCGTGAACATGATCCAATCTTGCCCAAAAACCAGCAGGTTAGACAGTGTCAGGGCGACGCGGCCAATCCAGTCGATTTCGCGGAAAACTGCAAAAAAAGGCGTTTCAATGCCCAAAACGAAGTAGACCCCAAAGTAAAGCGCAAGCGTTCCCAGAGCGACGACGAAGTACAAAGGGAACAGCCGCAGTGCTCGATTTTTGTAAAAGGACCGCACCGTGCCATAGGTTTTCGCTTCGAGCAGCACGAACGAAATCAGAAAACCCGAGATCAGAAAAAACAATTGGACCGCTAGCGCACCGCTAACGAACACAACGCCATAGGCGTGATAAAATAATACCGAAACGGCAAGAAGCGTTCTGATAGACCCCAAGACCCATGACCCCACACAGCCGACGCAATAGGTCGGATACCGATTCCTCGATAGCAATTCTGGTCAGACTTGTCGAATGCAGGAGGTAGGGAGAACGGCTTCGGTCATTGGTTTGCAATCGGCCTGCCTAAAAAGGATCCAAAAGCTCTTAGAAAACGGCATGCGCTCCGCGATCGTCTGGCACGTCTTCGGTGGCCATCTTGCGATAATGATCGGCCAAGCTGTCGGATCCAAATTCGGGCGTCGCATTCGCATCATAGCGGCCTTGCTTTGTGTCCCAAACCAACATGGATTCACGGGCATAATACCGCCCGATCTTGGCAAACTCGGCTTTTTCGGCAAACCTCCGCGACACAGCCCCAAGCGGTGTCAGCCCTGCGACGATGGCATTGATCAACCCAAGCGGGACATGTGAAAAGCGAGGGGGCATATCGAGAGCGTCAAACAGCAACGCGCCTTGTTCCTTCGGTGTGATGGCCGGACCCGGGCCACCGATAGGCATGATTTTGTTCTCGGTCGCTGCGTCCGACAGGCTCAGCGCGATGAAGCGGGCCAAGTCGGCGTTGCTGATTGGTTTGCAGGCCGTCGCATCGCCACGACCGAACACAAGGAACGGTTTGCCTTTGCGACAGCGTTCAAACTGACCGGACAGGGATTTGAAAAAGGCGGTTGGCCGGATGATCGTCCAAGTGATAGGGGCCGCCTGCAATTCGGCCTCGAAGGCGAGCTTTGCGTGTTGGAAGGCCAGCTCGGGTTTCTGAACGCAGATTGCCGACAAGAGAATGAACCGTTTGACACCGTGATGCACCGCCGCCTGTAAAGCCCCTTGGTTGGCGCGATGGTCCACGGCCCAGGCATCGCCTGACAAACCCGTGCGCGAGGCAAGGCAGGACACAACAGCGTCAAAGCGATGGTCTTGAAACACCTTTTCCAAGGCATGCCGATCGGAAACCGCGCTTCGGATCAGGGTGCGTTCGGGCAAATCATCCGTCGCAGCGCCAGGACGCACCATGGCATGAACGGTATGACCTTCTGCGCGCAGCGCACGCGCTGTGGCACGTCCAATTGTACCCGTAGCCCCGAGGAGTAGAACATCTGACATATTGGCTGTCATGCTAGTCTGATGGACGTTTCGATGGAACCGCGCATCGAACAGTAGCCAAAAAAAGACCCCGAAGCCGACAAGCGGGTCCGGGGCACATTTTCAACGGCACAATTTTTGAGCAGTTCAACCTTTAGCGGCGCAGGCCAAGACGTTTGATGAGGTCTTGATAACGGGCCTCATCCTTGCCTTTGACATAGTCCAGAAGCTTGCGGCGCAGGGCCACCATCTTCAACAGACCACGACGGCCGTGATTGTCTTTCTTGTGTGTCTTAAAGTGCTCGGTCAGCGTCGCGATGCGCGACGACAGAATGGCAACCTGAACTTCGGGCGAACCTGTGTCGCCGTCTTTGGTGCCGAATTCTTTGATAACGCGGGCTTTTTCTTCTGCAGTAATCGACATCGGGGTCTCCTTAGGTTTGAGAAATGGCACAAGCCGGGATGTCGTCCAGCAGGGCCCTTGGAGCTTTGATGGGCGCGTATAGGCCAAGCTCTGAGCCTTGGAAAGCGTTTTTTCACCAAGAACAGGTTGAGGAACGGGATCGGGCGCGGAATAATAGATGTGGGGCGAACGGGTAGGAACTTATGGAACTGATCCTTCTGGCATTGGGTGCAGGCCTTGCGGCGGCTTTGTTTGGTGGGCTGGGCGGCGGTGATGGTGGTTCCAGTGGCGGCGGCAGCGGCGGCACTGACCAGGGGCCTCCTCCCACCGAAGCCGGTGACGGCGGCGCCAATTTTCTTGACGGATCGTTTGCCGATGACGTGATTTATGGACGAGGCGGCAATGACACGATCAACGGTGGCTTCGGCAATGACTATCTGGATGGGAATGCCGACAACGACGAAGTGTTTGGCGATGACGGCGAAGATTCTCTTTTTGGCGGTGCGGGCAATGACACGCTTGGCGGCGGCGATGACCCGGATTTTCTGCGCGGTGGTGCGGGCGATGATGATCTGCGCGGCGGAGAAGGCAACGACACATTGGAAGGCGCGGACGGTTCGGATGCGCTGCAAGGTGGCGGCGGTGATGATGACCTAAGCGGCGGTCCGGGTGCGGACTATCTGATCGGCAATCTCGGTGCGGACTCACTGGTCGGCGGACCTGACAACGACACGCTGGTTGGCATCACCGGCGATTTTGCCATCGTGCCCGACACAGACGCCAGCGGAGCGGACACGCTGGAAGGTTGGCAAGGCGCAGATCAGCTTGTGTTGGGCAATGGCGATCAGGCTTATGGCGAGTTCGGCTCGACCGCCGCAGATGGATTAGGCGACACTTTCGTTCTGGGCACATGGATCGACGGCACGCCACCTACCATTCACGACTTCGATCCGGAGGCCGATCGGATCCAGATTTACTATGACGGCAATGATGTTGCGGACGACACTGTTATGATCTCGTCCGTCGATATTGCCGGGAACATCACGTTCAACATCACCTTCAATAGCGTTGTTCTGGTCGACGTGCCCATGGGGATGAGCGGCAATGTTCTGACGATAGCACAAGTTACGCGGATCGATATCTCGGCCGTTGTGTAAAGCTAACCTGACATTAACCCTTAGACACTAAGCTGACGGTTACCGCGGGGTGCGGTCGCTCCAGAATGGGGTCTTGGTGACTTTGGAAGGGGCGGCGGCTTCGGTTTTTCCGGGGTTCCACGGCGACTGTGTGAGGCGGTCGTCGTCCGCCTGTCAGCGGTTTGCGTCCAGATGGCGACGCAATGTCTCAAGATCGCCAAGGATTCGCGCCATCAAAGCGCGATGTTCGGATTCCAGCACGTGCCCGAACGTTTCAACCACCTGAGCGATGGCCTTTTCGCGAAACGCGCGGCCCTTGTCCGTGAGAAACATCTGTTTCGCGCGTCCGTCGTCAGGATCAGGACGCAATTCAATCAACCCCCGACCTTCCAGAACCTTGATTGAATGGCTCATCGTCGTCTTCGTCACTTGCATCGCGGCGGCAATGCGCACCGGGGGCCAGCCATTCCCGACGCGGAAGAGGTGGTTCACGATGGCAAAGTGCGATGGATGCACATCGTCGGGCAAAGTTTTGGCCAACAGCGCCGTCGACAATTGGCTGATGATGCCGATCTCGGTGAAAAAGGCGAACACTTCGGCAGAGCTCGCCTGATCTTTTGGGGGTTTTGTCGTCACACGGCTCTCAGTTTGGCATCGATAGGCCAGCGTGGGCTGGCCTCTATCGTCGCACCGTATCCGATGCGCGCCAGCATTTGAACCGTGCCGCCGTTCGGGGCCAATTTAGCGTGGGTTTCGGCGTAAAGCGCGTCCATCTCGGGGTATTCCTGCAATGCTTGGCTAAGCGGTTGAAACCCCAGCCCTTCAGCCGTCGCCGCCAGATTGACGCGCAACCATGTGGCCCCCGCTGCGATCTGGTCGGTCCGAGTATTGCCGGGCGTGGTCATCCAAACGTGGCCCATGGCGGTCTCTGTATTGGCCAGAACGGCTTTTACCCCTTCGGTGTAACCGGTTGATGATGTATCGAGAACGGCCTCACGCGTCATCACGCCCGCGATGGCCATTGCCTCGAACAAGGGTCCTGAGAAATCGATACCATCAGGGTTGGCGTTGACCTCGGCCTTGCCGATGCGGAACAGATCGACGCTTTCCTTGTAAGTGTGCGGCGTTTCGATTTCGATCCGCAGCGCCTTCGTCGACAGGTCGCGCCAATAGGCGATGTCATTGCTGTCCACTGAACCGCCAAGCTTGGTACCGAGGCGCGCGACGCTGGTGATTTGAGCAAGCTGTTCCGGGCTGACGTCGCGGGCTGTGTCGAAGGGTTCTTTGTTCGAACGCCGCTGCATAATGTGCGGCCAAAGCGGGTCGGCTTTTTGGGTGCTGTCGGGCGTGAACTTTGCGCGCGCGACCGGGCGCGTGTCCAGACCGTCCGGGTCTTCGCCCTCGGGGAACAGATCAATCGCAACGCTTTGGCCAGAGGCATTGGCGGCCATTGTCATCAATTCCAAAAAGCACCCCAGCCCAATCGTCAGTTGCCGATCCAGCGGATCTGTGTGGGGCAGTTGTTTGTCGGTGTCGAACCAAAGTGTCAGGGCGTCGTCCCCGTCCAACTCGACAATCCAGGACTGACGGTTGTGCGGGTTCGGCGCAAGGATGGCATAGGACAGGGCGTTCATGCGCGGATCGCTGTATCCGCCAGCCATGTTCCAAGGAGCAAGCGCCTTGGTCGGGGTGCGGGTCGCGGCGAAAGTGCCGATGCCGCCCGCGGCAAGGATCACGCCACCACCGGCAAGTGTCAGGAATTTTCTGCGGTTCATTGGGCTCTCCATTAAATTCGATATCGTACTAATATAATACGATATCGAACTAATTAAGAGATCTCTTCAATCCCAGATCTGGCCCAGAGCTGGGGCGTGATTTTGTAAGAGATATAGAGGGGATGACGCGGGTGGCCGCCTTTGGTCAGGCCCAAAGTCAGATGCGGTTTTGGTGAGGCGCGCAGAAATTCCAGCACCTTCTCGGCCTGATTCAGATGTGCGCCGTGGACACCCCAAGCGCACAACACGGCGTCACACCACTCCAACGCCGCCGCGATCTGAGCTAGGTTGTCCGGTCCTTCAGGCCGTTTGGCGCGTTTCAACTTGGCCGGATCGGTTTCGCGTAGTCCGAACAGGTTACAGACCCGAAAGCCGCCATAGCCAAGCGCCCGCGCCCGTCTCTCACAGCGTTCGATGGTCGGGTCATTGGCCAGTTCGGTTGCCTTCGAAGGGTTGAGCATGATGTAAAGTAACCGCTTGCCACCCGGCTCCCAGACACGGGTCAAGGCATAGCGGTACTTTTCGCACGGAGAGTAGACCGCCTCGCTGATGCGCGTTCCGTCGTCATGGCCGCGCGTGATCAGGGTCACGTGACGAACACGCGCACCGGATGCACCATGCCGCCCATGTAGGTGCCAATGGCAATCGGTGTGCCCTGATGGGCGACCCAGCAGGTTTCGCCATACTCGGCTTCGGACATCACAACGGGCCCCGGGTTGCCGTTGCGCAGGCGGGTGGTGCCTTCGACGGTGGTTTGGACAAGGGGCAGGTCGGTCAGCCCCGCCTCTATTGGCAAAAGGCGGTTGTCCAATTCGGGGGTGCGGGCAAGGCTTTCGATCTCGTCAAGAGTGACCGCGTTGTCCAGATCGAAGGGGCCAGACCAGAGGCGGCGCAGGCTGATCACATGCGCGCAGGTGCCAAGCGTTTTGCCCAGATCACGGGCGATAGAGCGAACGTATCCGCCCTTGCCGCAGACCATCTGAAGCGCTGCCGTGTCGGGGTCAGGGCGGTCCACCAGTTCAAGGCTTTCAACAAACAATGGGCGGGCATCCAAGGTCACATCCTCGCCCGCGCGGGCCTTGGCATAGGCCCGTTCGCCGTCCACCTTCACGGCGGAAAAGGCAGGCGGGACTTGCTGAATGTCGCCTTGGAAATCGGGCAGGGCGGCGCGGATCGCATCATCGTCGGGGCGCAGATCGGAGGTATCGATCACCTCGCCCTCGGCATCGTCGGTGTTGGTAGCTTGCCCGATGTGAATGGAAAAGTCATAGGCCTTCAGGGCGTCGGTGACATAGGGCACGGTCTTGGTTGCTTCGCCCAAGGCCACGGCCAAAAGACCGGTTGCGGAAGGATCAAGCGTGCCTGCATGTCCGGCTTTCTTCGCCTCAAGCGCCCATCTGACCTTGTTGACAACGGCAGTCGAAGTCATGCCAGACGGTTTGTCGACGATCAGCCACCCCGAAATGTCGCGTCCCTTTTTGCGCCGTGCCATAACTCGCCTCCGATGAAGGCCGGGTGGTGCAGAATTGGGTGCGGCTTGTCAATTGGGTGCGGGCGATTTCTGACACAGAAATCGTTACAGAAAATGCGTATTTTCTGCTTGTCCGACGGTTACTCGACCACGCCCAGCATCGGACCCATGGAAAAGCCGATGTCATGGCGATCAATGTGCGGCGCATAAAGCCGCGAGACCTTGCCATCCAGAAACAGCGCATTGGGCGTTTTCAACTCGTCCCGAAAGAACCGGGCGAAGCGGTGAAAGTTGACCGGCGCATCCGAGATGACGGCGAAAAGCGTGCCGTTCTGATCTACACCAACGCCATTCCGGCGAAACCGAGAATCCGAGGCGGGTAGGAACCGGGGATGCAGCGCGCCGTCGAACACCAGCATCGGGCCGGACTGCGTGGCATAGGCGCATTCGGTGGCGGCGGCGTCAAAGGTTCGGCTTTCAATCACCCGGGCGGTCCCTTCGCCAAGGCAGAGCACGCCGTTCGGCAGCAATCCAAAGTTGCCCGGCCCTTCGCGGGTGACGATCGGCGCAAGAGTTTCGCCGTCTTCTACATAAAGGCCAACCGGTGCGCGATCGGAATGGTACATGCCTGCGTTCATCGCGAAGACCAGCGTTTCCTCGTCCTTACTGATGTGTTCGGCAATATTGTCGAAGGAGCCGAGGGGACGGTCGTTCGCGTCATATAGAAACAGGCGGATGTCTTCTGAAGCCGGATCTGCGGTGCAGACGGTCAAAGGCACATCTTCGAAGACGGTGCTTTCGCAGGCGGCAGCCCGCGCTTCGGCACTTGCGAAAATCGCGCTACTCAGAATCGAGATCGCGGCGAACGTTTTCATCTGCGAACATAGCACGGGTGTCATCCAACCGGTCAAAGGTTTCATCTATTTGGAACTTAATCTCGGGCGAGAACTTGAGCGCGAGGCCTTTGCCCATAACGCGCCGGATTTCGTGACGGTTGCGGCGCAGCGCATCCAGCGCCTCGTCTCGGTCTTTGCCGCCAAGGGGCAGCACATAGGCCGTGGCCACTTTCAAGTCCGGCGAACAGGTGACTTCGCCCACGGTAATCGACATGCGGTTCAAGTCGGGATCGTGGATATCGCCTTGCATCAGCACATCAGAAAGCCGCCGCCGGATCAGTTCGGCGACGCGCAGCTGGCGTTGTGTTGGGCCAGATCCTTCGGTGAAGCGATTGCGAGACATGCGCTTCATCTAAGTGCTGGCGAGCGGCGGGGCAAGCGCGTAAGACTTTATTGCGCGAAGGAGAAAGACCAATGAGCGATAGTTCAGGCATAGTAATCGCAGGGGCTTCTGGCCGGATGGGCCAGATGTTGGTGGCCGAGGTATTGGCGTCTGAGCAAATGCACTTGGCGGGTGCTTTTGAACGGGCGGGGCACGACTGGGTCGGTCGCGATTTAGGCGAGGCCATGGGGGGTGCTCCCCTTGGCGTGATCGTTAGCGATGATGCATCTGGAACGATTGCCGGGTCGAATGCGGTGATTGATTTCACATCGCCTGCCGCCACGGTGGCGCATGCGAACATGGCGGCAGGGTCAGGCACGGTGCATGTAATCGGCACCACAGGGTTGACCGATGACGACATGGAGAAAATCCGTCATGCCGCCGCGCAGGCGGTGATCGTGCAGGCGGGCAATATGAGCCTTGGTGTGAACCTGTTGGTGCAGTTGACCAGACAAGTGGCCGCGGCGCTGGACGAGGATTTCGATATCGAAATCGTTGAAAGCCACCATCGCCACAAAGTGGATGCGCCCTCAGGGACGGCGTTGATGTTGGGCGAAGCGGCGGCAGAAGGCCGCGGCGTCTCACTGGCCGAGGCCGCAGATCGAGGCCGTGACGGGATCACAGGCGCGCGCGAACGCGGTGCCATCGGGTTTGCGGCCCTCAGAGGTGGCGATGTGGTTGGCGAACACGACGTGATTTTTGCCGCGGACGGCGAGCGGATCGTCTTGCGTCATCTGGCGACGGATCGGCGGATTTTTTCGCGTGGAGCGTTGAAGGCGGCGCTTTGGGGCCAAGGTCGAGCCCATGGGCTTTATGATATGTTGGATGTTTTGGGTCTAAAGTGATCCAAATCGATTGACCGCGCGTAAAAGCGAAAAGATATGCGGAGGTCTGTCGTGAAACAATTTGCCCTAAGCCTTGGTATCGCTGCGCTTTTGACCGGCATTCCCGGTGTATCCGTCGCGGAAAGCTTCGAGCGTATCGAAGGGCGCGATAGCTTTTTGTCGCTCGTGAAAGACCGTGCGTTGACCCGGTTGGGCATTCGCTTGCAGGTGACTCATGACGGTCAGATTAAAGGTCGGGCGTTCGGGCGTGAAGTGAGTGGCGACTGGAAGTGGCAGTCTGGCTATTTTTGCCGCGACCTTTACGTGGGCGGCGATGAGCTGGGCGCAAATTGTCAGTTGGTTCAGGTGAACGGCAACACAATCCGTTTCACCTCGGATCAGGGGCAAGGAGAATACGCCGATCTTAGGATCAAGTAAGGATTTTGGTTTGCGCCGCGCATTAGCGCGTCGCG
>CAZWDS010000016.1:0-37054 GCA_964632495.1 uncultured Rhodobacterales bacterium | reverse complement strand
CTGCTGACGCAGCGGCCCTTTTTTTGCGTATTTTTAAAGAGATGAAGACCCGGGGTAAGCCTTGGGAATGCGGCGGTGCGGCGATTGACTCTGGGGAAGGGGGCGGGCAAAACCCAAGGCGAGTTTTCGCAGGAGACACGACGGTCATGAAGAAGATTTATGGGAGTGCAGCTGAGGCCTTGGACGGGCTTTTGCGCGACGACATGCTGATTGCCGCGGGTGGGTTTGGGCTTTGTGGTATTCCTGAATTGCTGTTGCAGGCGATCAAGGACAGTGGCGTGAAAAACCTGACTTTCGCGTCGAACAACGCGGGCGTCGATGATTTTGGTATCGGGATTTTGCTGCAGACGCGGCAGGTTTCGAAGATGATGAGTTCATATGTGGGCGAGAACGACGAGTTCATGCGCCAGTATCTGGCCGGAGAGTTGGAGATCGAATTCAACCCGCAGGGCACTTTGGCCGAGCGGATGCGTGCTGGCGGTGCTGGGATCCCGGGGTTTTATACCAAGACCGGTGTTGGCACTCAGGTCGCTGAGGGCAAGGAGCACAAGGACTTCAACGGTGAAACCTATATTATGGAAGAAGGCATCTTTGCCGATCTGTCCATCGTGAAGGCCTGGAAAGCGGATGAAACCGGCAATGCGATTTTCCGCAAGACCGCGCGGAACTTCAATCCGCCCGCGGCCATGTGTGGCAAGACCTGTGTAATGGAGGTTGAGGAGATCGTTCCCGTGGGCTCGCTTGATCCGGACCTGATCCATCTGCCGGGTATCTACGTGCATCGCTTGATCCAAGGTGACCATGAGAAGCGGATTGAACAAGTGACCACCCGCAAGAAGGAGACCGCATAATGCCATGGGATCGCAATCAGATGGCGGAACGCGCCGCGCAGGAACTTGAAGACGGCATGTATGTGAACCTTGGCATCGGGATCCCGACGCTGGTGGCGAATTATGTGGGTGACAAAGACATCACGCTGCAATCCGAGAACGGGATGCTGGGTATGGGGCCTTTTCCTTTTGAGGGAGAAGAAGACCCGGACGTGATCAATGCGGGTAAGCAAACGATTACCGAGATGGACCGGACGGCCTATTTTGACAGTTCGCAAAGCTTTGGAATGATCCGAGGCGGCAAGATCGCTGCGGCGATCCTTGGTGCGATGGAAGTGGCCGAGAACGGCGATCTGGCGAATTGGATGATCCCGGGCAAGCTGGTCAAGGGCATGGGCGGTGCGATGGACTTGGTTGCTGGTGTGGGGCGCGTGATTGTCGTTATGGATCACACGAATAAGCATGGCGCGTCGAAGGTTCTGAAGGAATGCTCACTGCCTTTGACGGGTAAGGGTGTGGTCGATCTGATCATCTCGAACCTTGGGGTTTTGGAAGTTGTCGAGGGCGGTTTGCGGATCGTTGAGACGGCGCCTGATGTGACCGAAGAGGATATTCGCGCCGCGACAGAAGGTGCCATCGTCTGAGCGTGACCAATGGTTTGCGCCACGCATGCGCGTGTCGCGACGGGCCGCTGCAGACGCAGCGGCCCTTTTTCTTGCGTATTTATAAAGAGATGAAAGCCCTTTAGTGCGTTTGAGCTGCAGTACGAACGATGCTTGCGAGGTCTTGTAGTTTTGGGGCAAGCGGGTTGGTTTTGCGCCAGACCATGCCGATTTGGCGTTTTGGCTGTGGGGTTTCGAACCGGGCGACGGAAACTTTGCCGGATTGGGTTTCGACGGGCACGGCCATTTCCGGGATCAGGGTGACACCGATCCCTGCGCCGACCATTTGCACAAGTGTGGTGAGCGAGCTTCCGTCAAGCCCGTCGCGGGGCAGGGCCGACATGTTGCAGAACGACAGGGCCTGATCGCGAAAGCAGTGGCCTTCCTCGAGCAGAAGCAGGCGCATTGTTTTTAGGGTTTCGGTGTCGGGCACGGGTTTGTCCCGGTCGGCGTAGGCGCGGACCAGAACGAAAGCTTCGTCAAAGAGGGCGGATTCGTGCAGCCAGGGTTCGGACACGGGCAGGGCAAGGATCGCTGCGTCAAGGTCGCCGTCTTGCAATTCGCCAATCAAGGTCGGGGTCAGGGTTTCACGGATTTGCAGATCAATGCCGGGGTAGGCTGTTGTGAGGTCTCGGATCACTGCGGGTAAGATGTAGGGCGCGATGGTGGGAATCACGCCCAGCTTGAAAGGGCCCTGCAGGTCATCACCAGAGGTGCGCGCCAGTTCGCCCAACTCATCCACAGCACGTAGGATCCCTTGGGCCCGGGTGCGGACGTCTTTACCAAAGCTGGTCATTTGCACGCCGCGGGGCGAGCGTTCGAACAGGCTGGCGCCAAGCGCGGTTTCCAACTCTTTGATCTGCATGGACAAGGCGGGTTGCGAGATGGCAGAGGCTTCGGCAGCGCGACCGAAATGGCCGTGGCGGGCCAGTGCGTCGAGGTATCGAAGCTGTTTGAGCGTGACATTCTTCATAATCTGAACTTATCACATCTATCAGAAAATCCAACTTTAACTAATTGGTGGCTCTTGTTAGAACAATTCCAAATTCATACCCAGCCAGCAATGGAGAACAAGATGGACGGAAACGACACCCCCGGCAAATGCCCAGTGATGCACGCCACTTTCGGAGCGCGCGGCAACAGCGATTGGTGGCCGAACCAGTTGAACCTGCGCATCTTGCACCAGAACTCGGCGCTGTCCGATCCCATGGGGGATTTCGACTATTCGGAAGAATTCAAGAAGCTGGATCTGAAGGCCTTGAAGGCCGATCTGACAGCGTTGATGACCGACAGCCAGGATTGGTGGCCAGCGGATTATGGGCACTATGGTCCGTTCTTCATTCGGATGGCGTGGCATGCCGCTGGGACCTATCGTACGGCCGATGGCCGCGGTGGTGCGGGTGCTGGTTCGCAACGTTTTGCACCGCTGAATTCCTGGCCGGACAATGGTAACCTCGATAAGGCGCGGCGGCTTTTGTGGCCAATTAAGCAGAAATACGGCAACAAGATTTCATGGGCTGATCTCTTCGTTCTGACCGGCAACGTGGCCATTGAAAGCATGGGTGGCCGCACCTTTGGCTTTGGCGGCGGACGTGCCGACATTTGGGAGCCGGAAGAAGATATCTATTGGGGCATGGAAACCGAGTGGCTTGCCACCTCGGACAAACCCGGCAGCCGCTATTCGGGCGATCGCGATCTGGAAAACCCGCTGGCTGCTGTGCAGATGGGTCTGATCTATGTGAACCCCGAAGGCCCGGACGGGAACCCCGATCCTTTGGCTTCGGCGCACGATATTCGTGACACATTTGCGCGGATGGCGATGAACGATGAAGAAACCGTCGCACTGGTTGCGGGTGGACACACCTTTGGCAAGGCGCATGGTGCGGGTGATGCGGCGCTTGTGGGGCCGGAACCGGAAGGTGCGCCCATGGAAGAGATGGGTCTTGGCTGGCGCAATGGTCATGGCTCGGGCAAGGGCGTGGATACGACGACATCCGGCATCGAAGGCCCTTGGACGGCGAACCCCACCAAGTGGGACAACGGCTATTTCGACGTGCTGTTCGGCTATGACTGGGAACTGACTAAATCTCCGGCAGGCGCTCATATCTGGGCCGCGAAAGACCTGAAATCCGAAGATCATGCGCCGCAAGTGGATGGCTCGGGAGAGACAGTGACGCTGATGATGACCACAGCGGACATGGCGATGCGCATGGACCCGGACTACGAAAAGATCTCGCGCCGGTTCCACGAAAATCCAGACCAGTTTGAAGAGGCGTTCGCACGTGCTTGGTTCAAGCTGACGCACCGCGATATGGGGCCAATTGCTTGTTATCTGGGCGACGAAGTGCCGTCGGAAGAACTGATCTGGCAGGATCCGGTTCCGGCAGCAGATCACGACCTGATCAACGCATCAGACATCGCGGACCTGAAGGCACAGATCCTGGCGTCGGGTCATTCGGTTTCGGACCTTGTGCAAGCGGCCTGGGCGTCGGCCTCGACGTTCCGGGGGTCTGACAAACGGGGCGGGGCCAATGGCGCGCGCATCCGTTTGGCGCCTCAAAAGGATTGGGAGGTGAACGCGCCTGTCATGCCCGTGATTGCCACGCTGGAAGGCATTCAGGCCGGCTTTGGCAAAACCGTTTCGCTGGCTGATCTGATCGTGCTGGCCGGGACGGCAGCGGTTGAAAAGGCGGCAGCGGATGGGGGCAACGCCATCGAAGTGCCCTTCACACCGGGCCGGACAGATGCGACGCAAGACCAGACTGACGCAGAAAGCTTTGATGTGCTTGAGCCGATGGCGGACGGGTTCCGCAACTATCAAAAGGGCCTCTATGCGGTTTCTGCCGAAGAGCTTTTGGTGGATCGTGCACAGCTTCTGACCCTGACGGCGCCAGAGATGACCGCGCTTGTCGGTGGGATGCGGGCCATTGGTGCGAACTTTGGCGGCACGTCGCATGGCGTTTTCGGCAAAACGGGTGCGCTGACCAACGCCTTCTTCCAAGGCCTTATGGACATGAGCGTGGAATGGAAGCCGACGTCGGACGATGCAAATCTGTTCGAAGCCAAGGATCGCAGCACAGGCGCGGTGAAATACACTGGAACGCGGGTTGATCTGGTCTTTGGGTCCAACTCGCAATTGCGGGCTTTGGCCGAGGTCTATGCGCAGGATGACAACCAGTCCAAGTTCGTGGCTGACTTTGCCAAAGCCTGGGTCAAGGTGATGGACGCGGATCGGTTCGATCTGACCTAAGCTTATTCCCTAATCGGGATTGCTTTCGGAACGCCGAAGCGCCTTTACGGTGCTTCGGCGTTTCTTTGCGTCCAGCCGTTTACGTTTCTGGCTGGGTGTCACACGGGTTTTGCGACGTGGCTTGGGCGCGACAAGGGCTTTGCGGATCATCTCGGCCAGACGCTGTCGTGCGAGTTCGCGGTTTCGCGCCTGTGACCGGGTTTCCGATACCTGAAGGATCAACGCACCGTCTTTTGTCCATCGGCTGCCGGCGATGCGCTTCAAACGACGTTTCACCGGATCGGGCAATGATGGCGAGCGCTCGGCCTCGAACCGCAGTTCGACGGCAGTGTTCACCTTGTTGACGTTCTGCCCGCCGGGGCCGCCCGAGCGTACAAAGCTCTCGGTCAGTTCCCAGTCATGGATGGTGATGTCAGGCGTGATGTCCATGACCGCGACCCTAGCGGTGTCGGCGCGGTGCGTCCATGAGGGGGCGGCGCACCGCCCCCAAATGCCTTAGCCTTTGCGTCGGCCCAATGCACCCATGCCAAGGGCTGTCAACAAAAGCGCCGCTCCTGCTGGCAGTGGCACTTCGCTTGGGACTGCCGCAAAGTCGATGCGTTGACGAAAGCCATCGTCGAAGTCGAAATCACCGTCCAAAAAGAAGAAGCCTTCAAAGTACCCAGACATCGTAGCATTCGCCATAAAAGCGTTCAGACCCGCGTTTGTCGAAATTTCGGGCCCGCCCGCTATGCCAGCGTATACAAACTCAAACTGTCCTGCGGACAGGAATTCAGGGTAAGGCCCGGTCACGCCGCCAAGTCCGCCACTGACCGTTACAGTGCCTGCAAGCGGGTCATGCACCACAGGATTGGCGAATTGGGATCCTGCTGTTGCGATGCCAGGGAAGAATGCCCTAAAGAGCGAGGTTTCTGTGGTGAATTCATAGTCGCTCGGAACATCGTCATTGATATTCGCCGACCCTGTTCCGGTGTCTCCGGGCATGCCGGTCGAGAAGAAACCAAGGTTAATTCCTTCACCTTCGCCCGTTATCGATGTGATTTCGATGTCGAATTCGTAGAGAGCAGCATAGGAAGGAAGAGCAAGAAAAGGCAGTAAAATCAGGAAGTAAAAGACACGTTTCATAAAGCACCCATTAAAATAGAAGTTAACTTGTGTAAAAATCGTACCCCTATAATTTCGCAAAGTCGAGTTTCAAAGAAGAAGGGTCGCCGATGTGGCGACCCTTCCGAGTGTCTTGGAGATGGGCCAGTTAGGGATCGGATGGATCCAAAATGCCCAATCAGAAGTGTTCTGTTCTGGGGTTTACCCCCTAGATCACGGTCCCTCCGACTGTCCCGACGCATTTCTCCAATATCGCTCTAGACACTGGACCACCTCCTTTCATTTGTTTCCGATAGGATGATGGTGGCACAGATTTGGTGTCTGTCAAATAAATTCACGCGTGATGTGGTGCAATTTTTCCAATGATCAGGCGAAATGGGACCAAAGCGATTAAAGCGATGGCAACTTTTACGCACCAATCAACGCCTGCCGTCCCAATCCAGCGGCTCAGGTCGGTGCCGAAGGGGGTGGCGACCACTTCGTTGAAGAAGTCGGTGTTGTGATCTGTGCCCAAGACGCCGGAGGCCGTGGCCGAGAAGGCGATAAAGAAGAATAATGCGGTGTCTAGGGTTGAACCAACCAGCGTCGAGGCCAGTGGCGCGCGCCACCAGCTTCCTTGCCGCAAGCGGTCGAACACGGCCACATCCACCAGTTGGGCGATCA
Organism: uncultured Rhodobacterales bacterium; assembly: GCA_964632495.1. Classification (GTDB taxonomy): domain Bacteria; phylum Pseudomonadota; class Alphaproteobacteria; order Rhodobacterales; family Rhodobacteraceae; genus CALKXV01. The sequence continues at coordinate 30,545 of CAZWDS010000016.1, read as the reverse complement.
AGAAAGCCGTAGCCGATCCAAGCGCGATCCTTAGTGTAACAGCGGGGGCCGAGAAGTCGGGCGCAAGTTCGACCATCACTTGCGTGCCGATCAGCGAACAGATGACACCAACGCCAAATCCTGCCGCAATCACTTTCCGCGCGGCTTTTGGTCCGTGGATGCGGTTCATAAGGTCTGTGACAAGAAAGGCGAAAGGATAGGTAAATGCGCCCCAGGTCAGCCAATCGCCAACAAAGAACTGCACAAGGATGTTCGAGGCCACAACGATCAGGGCCATGGCAAGGATGCCGGGAAGAAGTCGGGACATGGTTCTATTCCGTTTTGACAAGGTCGCGGAGACTTGGCCCCTTCATGGGACAGGGGCGGATACCGCCCTGATCTTGCGACGTCAAGCGGTGCTAGGCATCATGACTTGCGGTTGACCCGTCGTGACACTTCCTCTGCGGTTTCCACACGTTCCGAGTACCGGTCGACCAAATAGGCGGATCGGCCACGGGTCAGCAGTGTGAATTTCATCAGCTCTTCCATCACATCGACCATGCGGTTGTAGAACGGCGACGGTTTCATGCGACCTTTGCCGTCGAACTCCATAAACGCCTGTGGGACTGAGGATTGGTTGGGAATGGTGATCATGCGCATCCAACGCCCCAGAACCCGCATCTGGTTGACCGTGTTAAAGCTTTGCGATCCGCCGCAGACCTGCATCAACGCCAAGGTCCGCCCTTGGGTTGGGCGCACGCCGCCGATCGGGGCAAGGGGCAGCCAATCGATCTGGGTTTTCATCAGTCCAGTCATGGCACCGTGACGTTCGGGCGAGGACCAGACCTGTGCTTCGGACCACATGGACAGCTCGCGCAGCTCTTGCACTTTTGGGTGCGTCTCGCTTGTGTCGTCAACCAGAGGTAGGTCAGTGGGGTCAAAAGTTCGTACCTCGGCACCGAAGGCCTTTAGAACGCGCCCGGCTTCCTCGGCCATAAACCGAGAATACGAGGACTTCCGCAACGACCCGTAAAGGATGAGGATGCGCGGCGCGTGGTCGGCTTCATCCGTTAAAGCCAGCAGGTCGCGGCGTATCTGGTGAAATGCGTCCGGGTTGATGTTGGGAAGGTCTTCTAAGGACATAGAGCCGTTCTTGTTGTTGCTGCAGTTGGGAGATCACGTAAGGCAGGTGGGGCCACATCTCAATAACCGACGGCGTACATTTGGCCCGGTGTTTGGTGTCACTCAGAGACACGGAACTCCACGAATTCGGTCGGTGTGCGTTCGCTGCCGTTGTTGTCGGACACCAGTGTCAGACGTAACCCTTCTGCGTCGCGCCAAACCGAAATGCCTTCCAGATTGTCGAACTCGCCCCGTTCGCTTGTCCAAATCGTTTCGTCCAACGAGCCATCAAGCCTGACTTGCCTGATCCGGCTTTGCCACCACAGACCGACCACCAATTTGCGCTCTAAAAGGTACAAGGTTCCGTCCGTATTAAAATCGGCCCCCACGATGGCAAAGACATCGCGTTCGGGCAAAAAGCCGTCGATCGCCCAAAGTCCGCCTGCGTTCAGCCGATATATCGGAAAACCTTCGATCAGAGGCTTTTCTGAAAACACATAGACCGTGCCGTCCGGGTCGATGGCAGCGGCTTCCAACTGCCAGTTGTCTGCGTGGTCATAAAACGTCGGGTGGTCTTTGATAGATCGCGCCCGCGCAAAAGGTTGATCATAACGCCAGACATGCGCCCACCTTTCGAACGAGACCCAAGCGGTTCCATCGGGTGCAAGCGCCAGCCCTTCGGCATCCGACCAGTCGCCAACGCGCCGGGCGGATACGGGCAGGCCGTCCGAGCCTTTGATGGCTTCCAAACGCTCGATGTCCACGCCTTCGATCCGGTCGCCATTGCGTTTGAACCGGCCTTGCAGCCACCAGCCCCGATCCCCGACGGCCAGAAACCCGCTCCCGTCTTCTGTCACTTCGATCCCGGACAACCCGACAATCGACTTCGTGTCCCAAGCATATCGGTTGATCAAAGTCAGATCGACCGCAGCCACAGGCGCTGCAAGCAGCGCGAAGATCAGCGCGACAATGTACGAGCGCATTGATTTGGCAAATCGGCCAGAACGAATTCCCGACGTTTCTTGGCAGGCGGAGCGTTTGGATTTGGGGGCGGCGGGTTCAGGATGTTCTGCACCCATTCTTCTGCCTGTGCGCAACCATCCCCGGCGGGCGGCGGCGCTTGATCGACGCAGGCTTTCGCACCACGGGGGCAGGCCAAACGGACGTGGAAATGATAGTGGTGCCCCCACCAAGGGCGGATCTTGCGCAACCAATTGCGGTTGCCCTTGGCGTCTTTGCACATCTGCACCTTAGCACCCGGAAAAACAAAGATGCGCGCCACACGTTTGTCGCGGGCCGCAGCTTTCAGGATGTTGTGGTGCTGGCGCGTCCAGCTTTGGTTAACGTAAGCTCCTTTAGCGCGGCGCATCGAGATGGACGACAGGTTTTCCCGTTCCGCGCGGGACAGGTTCAACCGTTTTGGCGGCAACATCCAGATGTCGACGTCCAGCCCGATCTGATGGCTGCGGTGCCCGGTCAGCATTGGGCCGCCCCGGGGCTGCGAAATGTCCCCGATGTAAAGCCCAGCCCAGCCCCTTTGCTTGGCGGCAAAACCCGAAAGATCGCGTATGAAATCAATAGCTTCTGGGTGGCCCCAATTCCGGTTGCGCGACAGACGCATCGCCTGCCATGTTGGGCCGGTTTCCGGCAATTGCTCGGCACCAGCCAAACATCCTTTGGCATAACCACCAACAGGCGCACTGCGCTCGCCCGAGTCGTCTCTTTTCGCCCCGAAAAGCTCTTTCGCCAAGGGCTGTGCGGCTGCGGGGCTGCCCAATAGGCAGGCGACAAGACAAGCTTGCACGATACGTTTCATCATGACTCTGCTCGATCTCCATCTGGATGGGTCCAGCGTAGCAGAAGAAGCCCCAAAAGAAAGAGCCCGAAGACAGGCAAAATTCCGATCCGTGCGCTTTCGGTGGCAAAAGTGACCAAACCAATCAGGGCCGGGGCCAAAAAAGACGTTGCGCGGCCGGCAAGACCATACAGCCCGAAAGCTTCGGTGGCGGTTGCCTCATCCGTGTGGCGCACCATCAAGGATCGGCTGGCCGATTGCACGATGCCGCCCAAACCACCGATCATGACGCCGCAGATCATGAAGGTGATGTCTGGTAGGCGCGACCCTTCGCTCAATGAAAAGCCCAAAAGCGTGGTGCGGTCCATCGAGACGATAACCAAACAGACCAGCGAAAGGACCAGGACAGCTCCGGTGATGACCGGTTTCGGCCCGTGTTTGCCATCCAGCCGTCCGCCAAGGAAGGACATTGCCGCCGCCGAGATGACACTGACGATGCCGAAGACACCGATTTGCGTGATGCTCCAGTCCAGCACCAAAACCGCATAGGTTCCGCCAAAGCCATAAAGCCCGTTCAGCGCGTCTCGGTACAGCATCGATCCGCCGAGGAAGCTTGCCAAACTTGGTCTTTGCGGCAAAGCGCGCACTGTTTTTGCTAGGTTGGCCAGGGCGCCCCGCAACCCAAAACGATCTGGCACGTCGCGGGTTTCGCGGACCCAAAGAAAGTAAGGAGCCATGAAGACGACAAACCAAATGGCGACCATCGGGCCGACAAACCGCGTGCCTTCACGTGCTGCAGGGTCCAGTCCAAAGAGCGGCGATAGGCCGACGACGGTGCGTCCGTTGGCTTGCTCCACAAACAGCACCAGCGCGGTGATCAATGCAAGAAACCCGCCCAGATATCCAAACGAGAACCCGGTGCCAGACAAACGCCCGATCTCTTCGCGGCTTCCAAGCGTTGGAAGTTGCGCGTTGGTGAATATCAGCGCGTATTCCGCACCAACGAAACCCAACCCAAAAGCCAACAGTCCGAACCAAAGGTTTGATCCATCAGCCAGAACCCACCACAGGGACCCGGCGCCGAGGACGTACATCAATGAAAAGAACACGATCCAAGGCATTCGCCGTCCGGACGCATCAGCAAAGGCCCCCATCACTGGTCCGCCGAAGCCCACGATCAGCCCTGCAACAGTCAAACCAAGCGACCAAAGCGATTGCGCGCGCGCGTCGGCTGCGTCTTCCCCAAGCCCGGTGCCCAGAAAATGTGCGGCGGCCACCGAAACGAAATAGGGGCCGAAAATGAAGGTGACGAGTAAGGTGTGATAGGGCTGACTGGCCCAATCAAAGAAGAACCAGCCCCAGATGCGTTTCTTCAGGTTCGGATCAGACATTCTGGTTCCTTAGGCGACTGGTGCACTAAGCCCGGAACCCGGAGGCGACGCAAGGTTACTTGTTGTGACGGATCGGTCCAGATTCTGGCGGCCAAGGACGTGTTTTGTCTGCCTCGATCCACGCGGTGACCCAATCGGGCAGGCCAGGTTGGTCACTGGGCAGTCCGGCCATGACCAGAAAGTCTTTCGGCAGCACAGTGCCATCCTTGTCGCGTGTCGCGAACCGCAAAAGCATCTGGTTCATACACGTGTCACCCTGCCACATACTTTGCTCGACATAGAAAAATCGATCATCGTAGCCCAGCATCTGCGTTTGCATGCGGTATCTTTGGAACACGGGAACCCGCTTGCGATACCGCACCGAAACACCGGCAACGGCCAGACTGACTTTGCCCTTCGTGAAAAGCCCGATCATCCCCAAGCGAACGGCCAGCTGCCACCGACCAAGTTCGAAGACCGTCAGGATGCGGCCATTGTTCAGCTCGCCAAACATGTCGGTGTCCCATGGCCAGGCCCGGTGGTGCGAGACATGAGTGCCGTAAGCCTCCATCGGAGGCATCGAGCGGGCGTAAAAGATGGCAGCGGCAGAGCGGATATAAGGGTACATCGGGAACCTCCGTATCTGGCATGTCGTTAAAATTTGATGATCGTCAAGTGGGACGTGACGACATCCCGGCCTTGCACGTGAGCGTGCGGGGCCTTAGGTGAAGATCAGCACAAAAAATGGTCAGCTTATGTCTACGATCCTTAGTATCATCGCCCTTCTTCTTGACGTCGCCTTTATGATTCTTCTGGTGCACGTCATTATGTCATGGCTGATTAACTTTAACGTCCTGAACTTGGGCCAGCCCCTTGTCGCCTCGATCTGGGACGGGCTGAACCGGTTGCTTCAGCCGGTCTATGACCCTATCCGCAGGATTCTGCCGAACACAGGCGCGTTGGACTTGGCGCCATTGGTGGCGTTCATCGTGATCATCATTCTGCGCGACATCGTTCTTCCGGACATTGCGCAGGCCATCCTGTAGCGGGCGCAACCCGCTTTCGCGTTGTTCACCCCATCTTCACATGCCAAAGTGTATCCAACGAGCAGTTGAATAAAACTTGAGGCAATTTCATGGACGGGTCGCAGCCGGACGCGCGCGCCTTATTGGCGCAGGTCTTTGGATTCGATGATTTCCGCCCGATGCAGGAAGATATCGTTTCCGCGGTGACCGCCGGGCAGGACGTTTTGGCGATCCTGCCGACAGGTGGTGGCAAGTCGCTGTGCTATCAACTTCCCGCCTTGTTGCGCCCTGGTTTGACGGTTGTGATCTCTCCACTGATTGCCTTGATGCGCGATCAGGTGCGCGCGCTTCGCGAAGCGGGTGTGGCGGCAGGGGCTTTGACCTCGGGTAATACCGAAGAGGAAACGGCGGCTGTTTTCGAAGCGCTGCACGACGAAAGCCTGAAAGTCCTCTACATGGCGCCGGAACGTCTGGCCTCGGGCGGGACGGATCGGTTGTTATCGAACGCGGGCGTCACCCTTTTAGCCGTGGACGAAGCCCATTGCGTCAGCCAGTGGGGCCATGACTTCCGCCCTGATTACCTGCGGATCGGCGCTTTGCGGCAGGCGTTGGACGTGCCTTTGGCGGCGTTCACCGCAACTGCTGACGAAGCAACCCGGGCCGAGATTGCAGCGCGTCTGTTTGGCGGCGCTGAACCGCGTCAGTTTTTAGGCGGATTTGATCGGCCCAACATCCATCTGGCGTTTCAGGCCAAGAACAAGCCGCGCGAGCAGATCCTGAACTTTGCTGCCGCACGGAAAGGTCAGTCGGGCATCGTTTATTGCGGCACCCGCGCCAAGACCGAGACATTGGCGGCGGCCTTGGGCAAGGCGGGTCAACATGCGCTGGCCTATCACGGGGGCATGGAGCCCGACCGACGCCGCGAGGTTGAGCGGCGGTTTCAGACTGACGATGGTTTGATCGTCGTTGCCACTGTGGCCTTCGGGATGGGCGTCGACAAACCGGATATTCGATGGGTCGCGCACGCGGATTTGCCCAAGTCGATTGAGGCGTATTATCAGGAAATAGGCCGTGCCGGTCGTGATGGGGCGGCGGCGGAAACGCTGACGCTTTATGGCACAGATGACATCCGTTTCCGCCGTATGCAGATCGACGAAAGCCTTGCGCCACCAGAACGGCGGATGGCGGATCACGGACGGTTAAACGCGCTTCTTGGGCTGGCCGAAGCCCAAGGATGCCGCCGGGTGCAACTTTTGGATTTCTTTGGCGAGACTCGCGACCCTTGCGGCAACTGTGATCTGTGTGATCGTCCGCCTGAAACGTTTGATGGAACCGAAGCGGTGATGAAGGCCTTGTCCGCAATCTTGCGTACGGGCGAATACTTTGGAGCGGGCCATCTGACAGACATCTTGGTGGGTACAACCACCGAAAAGGTGCGGGCCCGAGGCCACGACAAACTGCCGACCTTTGGCGTAGGGCAAGACATTGATCGGCGGCAATGGTCGGCGATTTTTCGTCAGATGATGGGGCATGATCTGGTTCGCCCTGATCCTGAACGGCACGGTGCGTTGCGGATGACGGCCAAGGCACGGCCGATCTTGAAGGGCGAAGCGTCGATTGATCTGCGCAAGGACGCCATGACATCTGGCGGAAGTCGGCCGCAACCCAAAGCGATGGTGTCAGAAGAAGACGCGCCGCTTCTGGCAACCCTGAAGGCCAAACGCCGCGCTTTGGCCGAAGCCAAACGCGCCCCGGCTTACGTGATCTTCCCAGACCGCACCTTGATCGAGATGACCGAGAAACGCCCAGCCACACTGGACGAAATGGCGGCAATCAGCGGTGTGGGTGCGAAGAAACTGGAACGCTATGGAAAGATTTTTCTTGAGGTGATCACAGGCGAGGCCGAAGCCACACCCCATCCCGCGCGACGCAAATTGGCGGGACGTGCGGCGGGCGAGGTCTATGATCGTTTGCTGGCGGTGCAGGCTCAATTGTCGCGCGGCGAAGACGGAACCGGCAAGCCAATGTCTTGCTCGGCGTCTGTTTTGGCCCGCGTGGCCGCCCTTGGCCCGGATGCGGCGGATCAGGTGGAACGGCTGTTGGGTGCACGTTTGGCTGAGCGGTTCGGCTCGGCTTTTGCGCAAGTACTGGCAGACGGTTGATTGAGGCTGGAATTCCGGCGCTGTCATGCTAATTCCTTTGCAAGGAAACAGAGAGAAATGCCATGTTGGTTGTCGTATCACCTGCGAAGCGTCTGGATTGGGAAAGCCGCCCCTTCGAGACGTCCACGCCCGGTTTTCTGGACGAAGCAAATCGCTTAGCAGGGCACGCTCGGCAGTTGAGCCTGACCAAGCTAAAATCCCTGATGGGACTGTCGGACGATCTGGCACGCTTGAACCGAGACAGGTTCCAACATTTTGCCAATGATCCTGATGCCGACGCAACGCGCCCTGCGCTTTACGCTTTTGCGGGGGACACGTTTCAGGGCTTTGATGCGGCGTCTTTAGATGATGCGGGGCGTGCGCGCGCTCAAAGCCACATGCGTATTCTGTCGGGCCTTTACGGTGTGCTGCGTCCTTTGGATGCCATTCAGCCCTATCGCCTTGAGATGGGCAGCCGATTGAAAACCCGCCGGGGCCGGAACCTTTACGACTATTGGGGCGACCGGATTTCTAAGGCGCTGAACGAGACTGCAACCGAAACGGGTTCGGACATTCTGGTGAATTGCGCAAGTCAGGAATACTTTGGCGCGGTCGATCTGTCGGCTTTGAAGCTGACGGTGGTCACACCGCAGTTCCTTGAGATTAAGAACGGCAACGCAAAGATGATCAGCTTTTTCGCGAAGAAAGCCCGGGGCGCAATGGCGCGTTTCATCGTTGAAAACCGGGTGACCGATGTGGCGGGCCTGAAAGACTTTGATCTGGGTGGCTATCGGTTCTCGGATGCCAAGGACGACGGCCGCACGCTGGTGTTCCAACGCGAGGCCGTCACCGCTTAGGCAGATGCCGCAGCGGGTGTTTCTTCTAGGATTTGGTCAACGCCCTCTGGTTGAGCGGATAGGATATATTCGATCAAAGCCGCCTTTTTGACTGGCTTGGTCAAATAGTGATCTACTCCGGCGGCAAGGATTTCGTCGGCATCCCCTTCCATCGCGTGAGCGGTTATCGCGATCACGGGGCAGGCGGGCAGCGCAAGGTCTTCTTCGATCTGACGTATTTGACGCGTGGCTTCTTTGCCGTCCATTTTCGGCATCGATATGTCGGTGAAAATGATATCGGGGCGATGCGCGCGATATTTTTCCACCGCCTCGACTCCATTTTCGGCAAACACAAGATCGATGTTCAGCGATTTCATCATTTTGTCGATCACCATACGGTTTGTCGCATTATCTTCGGCCACAAGGACGCGCATCAGCCGGACTGAGGCGGGCGTGCCGAAAGGAGGATCGGTCAGATGAAACTCGGGCTCGGATGCATCAAAGCCAGCGTCCAACGCGGCTTCGGATGGAGCTGCGAATTCAGCTTCGAACTGCGCGATGTCGTCGGGCGAGTCCACCGGTTGTTCTGGTGCGGGGCTTTCGACAACAGTCTCAGGTTCAGGTGTATCGAGAGGTTGAACACTGTTGGATGAGGGCACGGGCGCCGGATCTTCAACGGACCGCGCATTGATGTTGCTTGTGAATTGCAAGGTGTTGACCACGGCGTAGCTTTCGAACGACGGCGCGTCTTCTTCTTCCTCATCCGTCTCAGCTCTTGGCGCAGTTTCCAAAGTAAAGCTTGTTGAGTCAGGCGTTTTGGGATCGCTTGCGGGCAAGGTGGCGTCTGCCGTCACGTTGGTCGATACCATTGGGTCGGTAAGGGACGCTTCGATGTCCGAATGGTCTGCGTCGGTCTGTTTCGGTTCATTGGGTATATCGTGCGCGGACTGCTGAAGCCAGCCTGGTGTGACGTCAAGCGCGCTGTGGTCACCGCTAGTGCCTGCCGTGTCTTCAATGAACACCGGCATATCCAGCGCGGTGATTTCAGGATTTTGTGTTTGGTTGGGGTCAGGCAGATCGCGGATGTTATCGCTATGGATCTCAGCCGGACTTACGTCTACTGGCGGCACGCTCGGCTCGGCTATGCCAGTGTCTACTACGATCTCTGACGGTTCTGGGCCCAGTTCGACGAAAGCTTCCGGGTCCGTTGGAGGTATGGAAAAAGTTTCGGGCGTGATGTGTTCTTCGGCAGGCTCAATAGCGTCAGCTTCCGGCCAGTCTTGCTGGATTGGTTGGTCGAATTCGATTGTTTCGACGGGGTCGTCGTTGACAACGGTCTCCGGCGTGACCGGAGCAGGATCAGGTTCGATCGCTACCGGGGCATTTACAACGGAGGTCTCAATCGGGGGCTGCGTGATGGTATGTAAGCTGCGCATCAGGTCCGAACGTAGAACTGGGCGCTGAAGTGATCCGTTGAAGGCCGTATGACCGCGCGGGCCGCGACCGGGATCAGACAGAAGAAAAACAGCGGATGGATTGAATTGTGCGCGCAAGGCTTCGGCGGCTTGAACAACATCATCGTCCGCGTCTGCCGCGATCAGAATGATATCGCGCTGGCCCGGGCGAAGTTCGGAAAGGCTTGCCAGGTTGTCGGCAACGTCCGAGCGCAGGCCCATCAAGTTCAGTTGTTTGATCAGGATTGATCGGTTCATGCCCTCGCGGTCGATGACAATCGCGCGGTCGATCCAGTTGGGCGCAATGATGTCTGAGGCATCGACCTCGTTCACCACGGGTAGTGTAACATGGAACCCGAACACCGACCCTTCATCTTCCGTACTGTCGACCCAAACTTCGCCCTGCATAAGCTTGATGAGCCGTTGCGTAATGGCCAGCCCCAGTCCGGTGCCGTCATGGCTGCGGTCGCGTTCGTTTTCGACTTGCTGAAATTCGCGAAAGATGTCGTCAAGCTTGTCTTCCGGAATGCCGATACCAGTATCTTCGATTGTAATGTGAATGCGGCATTCGTCATCGTTGTCGCCGGGCAGGCCAACCACCTGAATCGTCACGTGACCTTCGTTGGTGAACTTGATCGCATTGCCCACGAGGTTGGTCAGGATTTGACGCAACCGGCCCGCGTCGCCAAGGTATTCAGTTGGCATGAACAGGTCATAGTCCACTGCAATCTCGAATCCTTTTTCCCGCGCGGTTGGCGACAAAAGCGTGACGACGTCGTGGATGCAGCGTTCCAGATCGAAGGGCTTGGGCTTCAGATTGACCTTCTCGGCCTCGATCTTCGAGTAGTCCAAAACATCGTTGATAATGACCAGAAGCGCTTCACCCGATGATCGGATCGTTTCGATATAGCTTTTCTGTTCTTCATCCAGCCCCGTCTCGGCCAGAATATCCGCCATGCCAATCACACCATTCATAGGCGTGCGAATCTCGTGGCTCATGTTCGCAAGGAAGGCAGACTTGGCGCGGTTGGCGGCTTCGGCACGTTCACTGGCTTCGCGAAGTTGCTGTTCGCGTACCATCTGTTCGGTGATATTGAGCGCGAGCGAAACAAGGTCACCGTCCCGCGTGCGTCGATCCACCAGCTTGATGTAAGTGCCGTTCCAAATCTTCAGAACAGCGCTTTCGATCCGGTGCTGACGGCACCGTTCGACCATTTTTTCCTGCCAGACGCGGGCGCGCACGCCACCAGTGTCGACGATGCCTTCTTCGGCCAGAAGTGCGAAGAGATCTTCAAGCGAGATGCCGGGGCGCACCATTTCAAGGCCGTCAAATACCGCAAGGTAAGACCGGTTGGCCGCGATCATCCGTTCGTCAGGGCCAAAGACGGCAAAACCGTCGCGAATGGTCTCTAGTGAATCCCAAAGACGGCGTTCTGCGATTGTGATAGCGCTCTTTGCGTTCCTGAGGTTTGTTTCAGCATTCTCATAGCGCACTTTCAGATCGGCGGCCTCCTCACGAACTGTCACCACTTCTTCTTGCGTGGTTTGAATTTCCGTCGACAGGTTGCGGGCGTGTTTGGACAGATTTTCGTTGGCTTTGTAAAGCTCGGTTTTCATCTGTTCGATCGATAGTTCAGCGGCCAGACGCGCGCGCCGCTCTGCCACCAGTTTGTCCGAGATATCCATTTCGAAAGCTCCTACCCAGGTTGTGCAGGTTATGGATTTGTTAGGTAAATAGGGTGTTAAGACGGAACCGAGATTTTCTGCGACGGAAAGCGGATCGGGCTGCGTATGACTTGGTAGAAACCAAACATACGGAGACGACTTAATGGAAAACGGAACATTGAAAATCGCAGTTGCCACAGCACTGATTGTGATGGGCGCGGGCGCGGCGATCGCAAAAGGCCCCGGCGGTGATCGGGGGCTTCCGACCTTCGAAGAACTGGACGCGGACGCAAGCGGCGAGATCACGACGGAAGACTTTGCTGCCCTGCGGGACACGCGTTTTGCCGAACTGGACAGCGATGGTGACGGGTCGGTTTCAGAGGCCGAATTCGTGGCCGCCGCGCAAACCAGAGCGGCTGAGCGTGCCGCAGAGCAATTTGCGCGTCTTGACGCAGACGGTGACGGTACCCTCAGCCGTGACGTTCTGGAAAATCGCCGTCGTGGCGATATGGGCGAGCGGATGTTGTCTCGGATTGACGAGGATAATTCGGGTGGCGTGTCGGCGGAAGAGTTCGAAGCTGGCATGGAGCGTCTTGCCGAGCGTCGCGGCAAGCGCAAAGGTCACGGCGGGGATCGCGGCCGCAACTAAGTTCAGGGCGACGCCGGATTGCCGTTTGTGGTGTCCGGCGTTACTCCGACATGAGCATGGAACAAAAGACCTTCGACGCTGCTGATCCGGCAGATGAGGTGCCGGACGAGGCGCTTCTGGTGGCTTTTGCCAATGGAGACTCTTTGGCCGGTCGCGATTTGTTACAGCGTTTGGCGCCCATGTTGTTCGGATATGCGACGCGGGTTCTGGGTGATCGCAGCGAAGCGGAAGATGTGGTGCAGGACACCATGATGCGGCTTTGGAAGATCGCGCCGGACTGGCGACAGGGCGAAGCCAAGGTCTCGACCTGGGCCTATCGTGTGATGGCGAATCTATGCACCGACCATTTGCGCCGTCGTAAAACGCGTGGGCAAGTCGGTTTGGATGACATTGCCGAGCCTATGGCGGATCTGGCTAGTGCGGTCGAAGTGATGACCGAGGACGCACGGGCAAAGGCTTTGAACGACGTTTTGGAGGCCTTGCCGGACCGTCAGAAACAGGCCGTGGTTTTGCGCCATCTGGAAGGGTTCTCGAATCCAGAGATAGCCGAGATCATGGACATCGGCGTCGAGGCCGTGGAAAGTTTGACAGCCCGAGGCAAGCGCACACTGAAGGCCGCGCTGGCTGGGCGAAAGGAAGAACTGGGGTATGACGATGGATAAGAACCAACGTGATGACGAAGCGCTGGACGCTCTGTTCGCCGCTGGCAAAGCGGTGCGCCCCGAGCTAGATGCCGATTTCATGGCGCGTTTGATGGCAGATGCCGACCGCGCGATGCCGAAACCGGAGCGTCCGGTTGCATCAAAGCCGCCCAAAAAGAACTGGTTGGCGGGGCTGTTCACGGCATCCGGTTTATCGGGTGCTGCTTTGGCTGGCGTCTGGATCGGGTTTGCGATGCCCGAAACTCTGGATGGCTTTTCAGCAGAAACCGATACAACCATCGCATTGTCCAGTTTCCTGCCCGGTTCCGACTTAGGGAGTGTGTTTGATGAGTGATCCAGTGAGAGAACCTTCCGCACCGCGCCGCCGCTGGCTTGTGCCGCTTTTGGTCGCGTCGCTGGCGCTGAACCTTTTGGTGGCGGGCGCGATACTGGGGCGGTCATTCTCGCCCGAAGCGCAGCGCAGCAAAGATCGCGTGGCCGGGCCTGTTCGCAGTGTTGTGGGTGAGCCTTTCGTGCGGGCCTTAAGCCGAGAAGACCGTAAGGCCCTTGGGGACGACATCCGCCGCGAGGCGCCACGCATTCGCGAAAACCGCGAAAGCCTGCGTGACCGGGTCGAAGCTTTTTTGACGGCTCTGCGCAGCGATCCGTTTGAGCCAGAGGTTGTGCGCCAGTTGATGGTAGATCAGCGCAGCGTAGCTCAAGGCCGCCAAGAGTTGGGCGAGGTCTTACTGCTCAACCGTCTAAGTGCGATGTCAGCGGAAGAACGCGCTACCTATGCGGATCGTTTGGAAAAAGGTCTGAAAAACCTCAGGAGACGCTGAACTCGACACGATTGCGTCCGGCGCTTTTGGCGCGGTAAAGTGCCGCGTCAGCCGCACCAACCAAACGATCCAATGACAGGGCGCAGTTGGGTTGGGGCACGTCGAAGGTTCCTGTCATCAAGATGGGTTCTTCGAAAGGTTCCTCTGCCCCGTAACCGACCCCAATGCTGGCCGTAACAGCTATCGTTTCGCCACTGTCCAATGTCACCGGGGCGCTTCCAATGGCGCGGCGCAGACGCTCGGCCGTAAATTCGCCTTCGCCGGTGCTGGCATCAGGCAGAACAATCAGAAACTCTTCGCCACCATAGCGGGCGACCAGATCGCCCGCCCGCAAGTTGTCGCGCAACCGGTCCGCCACATGGCGCAGCACCTGATCACCGGCACCGTGCCCGTGTTGATCGTTGATGGCTTTGAAGTGATCAAGATCAATCAGCATCAAAACATACCCACGCCCCTGCTCTGCTTCGCGCATCAACAGATCGGCCAGATAGGCCTCGGCGTAGCGACGGTTGTAAAGGCCAGTCAAAGGATCGGTCACGGCCATCCGATAGCTTTGCTCGTCGGTCTTGCGCAGCATATCACGCAGTCGTTTGCGGCGCAGAATCGCGTCAATCCGAATGGCCAGCTCATCCCCGCTTGAGGTGTCTTGTGCAATGTCGCTTGCGCCAAGATTCAAAGCGCGGATGGCGTGTTTGGGGTTGTCTTCGTGAACCACCAGCACCGGGGCATGGCGCGAGTGGCTGCGCAGGCGAAGTTCAGGCAACAGGGTTTCCAGCGCTTCTTCGTCGGTGCCGGGCGCGATCAAATAGGCGTCGGGCTCGTCTCCTGTTCCATTGTCGCGTAAGGCATCTTGAACGCTTAGAATTTCCAGCCGATGCGGCAAGGCCGCTTCCAAAGTGCCAGGCAGATCTTTCTGTGCATCGCGCCCCATAATGCAAGCCACACGTTCAGGGGTCGCAAAGGGCGCGCGATCTTCGGCAAAACCAAAGCTTGTGGCGGTCATCCTGCGACGCTCGCATTCGCGTTCGGCGTCGCCTTCGCGCAAAAGCCCACGTACCAGCGCCAGCAACAAGGGGCTTGGGATCGACCGCGCCATGAATTCACGCGCCCCGGCTTGCAGCGCACGCAAACGGCGCAACGGAGAGGCATCGGCATCCAGACAGATGACCGGCGTATCGGGGTGAAGGCCAGCGGCTTTCACGGCGGCCAAGGCCTGCGCGGGTTGATCTTGGTGAAGCCCGAGCACCAGAAGATCAGGATCATTTTGAGGCAGCGTCTTAATGTCTTTTGCCGATCCCACAGTTGTCACGTCGTACTGCGCGGCCTCAAGAACCGCCGAAAGCTGGATGCGGTTCGTAGGGATTGGGTCTATAACAAGAAGGTACTTTGGCATGAGCGAATATTTGACTTAAGTTATTGTTCCCGATTTCACCTATTCCTCATAAGCGTTAACAAACTCTTTCCACGGACAACAAATGACACCTCTCACGCAGCAATCCGCCGAGATACTCGCCCTAGAAGCTTTGGCTTGGCTTGTCCCAAACGAAGAGCTTTTGCCGGTTTTTCTGGGGTCGACGGGTGCAAGCGAAGCGGATTTGCGCGAAAGATCGAAGGATTCCGAGTTCCTAGCCTCGGTTCTCGACTTTCTTTTGATGGATGACGCCTGGATCGAGGCGTTTTGTCAATCGGCAGACTATGCGCCCGACTATCCTATGCGCGCCCGCGCAGCTTTGCCGGGCGGTGCCGAGACCAACTGGACCTAACGGTTAAGCCGATTTCTTCTTTTTCTTGCGACGGTTTGGCGTGTTCTGATCGATGAAACCCAGAACCAGTGGACGGATATTATCGCGCCAGCTTTTGCCCGCGAATATGCCATAGTGCCCGGCTTTCGGCTCAAGATGCGCGGCCTTGCGATCATCCGAAAGACCGGTCAGCAAGTCGAGCGCGGCCAAACACTGACCCGGCGCCGAGATGTCATCCCGTTCGCCTTCCACAATTTTCACGGCCACGTCTGTGATGGCGGCGATATCAATTTCGCGCCCTTCGATCGTGAATGCGTTGCGGGCGATGTCACGATCTTTGAAAATGCGCTCGACAGTGGACAGGTAAAATTCGGCCGGCATGTCCATCACCGCAAGGTATTCATCGTAGAACTTGTTGTGCTTGTCGCGATCGCCTGCTTCGCCCTTTGAAACACGCATGATCTGATCGGTAAACGCCTTGGAGTGGGTTTCACCGTTCATTGACATGAACGATGCGAGTTGCAGCAGGCCGGGATAAACCTTGCGACCGACGCCCGCGTATTTGAAGCCGACGCGCTGAATGATGAATTGTTCCAGCTGGCCCATTGTTACGCGACGTCCGAAATCAGTCACGTCGGTGCGGGCGGCATCAGGATCAATCGGGCCCCCAATAAGGGTCAATGTGCGGGGCTGTGCTTTCGGGTCGTCCTGCGCCAAAAGCGCTGTAGCGGCCAAAGCCAAAGGCGCGGGCTGGCAAACGGCAATGACGTTGATGGTCGGTCCAAGCAAGCGCATAAACTCGGCCAGATACAGAGTGTAGTCTTCAACATCGAACTTCCCGGCGCTGACAGGGATGTCGCGAGCGTTGTGCCAATCCGTGATCCAGACTTCAGCATCGGGCAGCAAGCTTTGCACGGTCGAACGTAGCAGCGTGGCATAGTGCCCGGACATGGGCGCGACCAACATGATCTTGCGCCGTTTCTCGGAACGACCATGTACTTTGAAACGAATGAGATCGCAGAAGGGGCGCGCCACTTCGGTTTCCACCGTCACGATATGATCGCGTCCGTCTGCGCCCACCACGGTATCGATGCCCCAGTCTGGCTTGGCCACCATGCGGGAAAAACTGCGTTCGGTTACTTCGCCCCAAGCGGCCATTATGTTGATACCGGGGTTAGGCACGGCGCCCCAAACAGGATATGATGCCATAGCAGATGCGGTGGCCCCAATCCATTGATTGGTATTGCGAACCGTTTCCATCAGATCATAGGACAACATAAAGCGCATGCGACAACTCCAAGCCAAACCGAGCCAAAACGTCGCTTTGCGTCTCGCGACTTGCACCATTACAAAGGCCCAATGCTGCAGGTGCAAAGTAGGTTGGAAGTTTGCCAATGACAACTGAAGAAACTGATAACGAAGTGGAAAACTTCGAAGTGTTGAATGAGAACCTCGCTAAGATCGAGGCTCTTTCCCAACGTCTTGTCTCGGCTGTCACGCAGAAAAAGCAGATTAATCCGGGTCTTCAGGGCCCCGGTCAGGATCTCTTTACGAAGGCTGCAGCAGCTTACACCAGCGATATGTTCGCTTCGCCCACCAAGCTGTTCGAGACGCAAGTCGAATACTGGGGCAAAGCTCTGACGCACTATATGGAGGTGCAACAGAACCTTGTTCAGGGCGTGTTGGCGCCCCCCGATGATACAACTCCGAACGACCCCCGGTTTTCGAACCCGATGTGGTCAGAACACCCCTATTTCAACTTCGTCAAGCAGCAGTATCTGATGTCAGTGCAGGCGATTTCTGACGCCGTCGATTCCATTGAGGATCTGGACGACAAGGATCAACAACGGTTGCGGTATTTCACCCGCCAGATCGTCGATATGATGAGTCCTGCGAATTTCCTTGGCACCAACCCGGACGCGCTTGGCAAGGCTGTCGAAACCAACGGTCAGTCGCTGGTCGACGGGCTTGAGAACCTTGTCCGCGACATCGAAAAATCGGACGGCGAACTGATGGTGACGCTGTCAGACAAGGACGCGTTCGAGCTGGGCCGCAACATTGCAACCACCGAAGGGTCGGTGGTTTTTCGCAATGAAATCATGGAATTGATCCAATACGCACCAACCACAAAGACAGCTCACAAAACGCCATTGATCATGTTCCCGCCATGGATCAATCGGTTCTACATTCTTGATCTGAAGGAAAAAAACAGCCTGATCAAATGGGTGGTGGATCAGGGCTATACCCTGTTTGTGGTGTCTTGGAAAAACCCCGATGCGTCGTACCGTGATTTCGGTATGGGCGATTATGTGGAAAAGGGTTTTCTGACCGCGATTGAAGAAGTCAAAACCATAACCGGCGAAGATCAGGTCAACACCATCGGCTATTGCATCGCGGGCACCACGTTGTCTTTGACTTTGGCGTTGTTGGAAAAGCGCGGCGACAAATCGGTGAAATCGGCAACCTTCTTCACAACGTTGACCGATTTCGACGATCAGGGAGAGTTCGGTGTCTTCCTGACCGATGATTTCGTGGACGCCATCGAGGAACAATCAGAACGCGTTGGTGTTCTAGAGTACTTCATCATGAGTCGGACGTTCAGTTATCTGCGCTCGAATGACCTGATCTATGGGCCCGCCATCCGCAGCTATATGTTGGGCGAAGCGCCACCTGCGTTTGACCTGCTTTATTGGAATGGCGACGGGACGCACCTGCCGGCCGCCATGTTGATGGAATATCTGCGCGGTCTCTGCCAAAAGAATAGCTTTGCAAACGAAGGGTTCGAGATTTTGGGCGAAACCGTAAGAGTCGGGGACGTAAAAGTACCCGTTTGTTCGATTGCTTGTGAAACCGATCACATCGCGGCTTGGCCGTCCTGTTATAACGGGTTTCGCAAGTACGGCAGCCGTTCAAAGACGTTCATTTTGTCGGAATCCGGGCATATCGCCGGGATTGTGAATCCGCCGTCCAAAAAGAAATACGGTCACTACGTCAACGACAACTTGCCAAAGGCGTCAGCCGATTGGCAAAAGGGCGCGGATTTTACGGATGGAAGCTGGTGGCCAACTTGGGGTGCCTGGCTAAAAACGCGGTCGGGCAAAAGAGTTTCAGCACGTGTGCCGGGGGCGGTAAAATCGCACCCCGTTTTGGATGCCGCGCCGGGCCAGTACGTGAAAGAAGTCGTGAAAATCGAGTAACGTACTGAAAAAAATACACAATAAAAATTGCTGCATTGCAGAAAAAGCTCTTGAATTGCTGCGGTGCAGCATGTACATATTCTCCATACGCAAACGGGCGGGTCTACCCGCTGATCTATAGTATTGGAGAGAGACCATGGCTAAAGCCACCAACGACATGAACAAGATGATGAAAGACATGATGGGCGCATTCCCGGTAGACACCGCCGCGTTCCAGGACGTCTTCAAATCCCAAGCTGCTTATGCCGACAAAATGTCGAAAGTTGTTCTGGACGCTGCTGAGAAGTCGACCGAGATTTCCGCAAGCTGGACCAAGTCGACAATCGGCAAGCTGGGCGTTGTTTCCAACGTCAAAGACGACGCTGCTGACTACACCAAAGCAATGACTGATTTCGCTTCTACGCAAGCCGAGATGTCCGCTGAATCCATGGCTGCTTTCGCTGAAGTTGCCAAAAAAGTTCAGATGGAAACTGTTGAGTTGCTGATGGCTGCTGGCAAAGAAGCTGGTGAAGACGCTCAGAAAGCTGTCAAGAAAGCGACTGACGAAGTTGCTGCTGCCGCGAAGAAAGCGACTGCGAAGTAATTACGAGTTCAGATCGCCAACATCCTCCCTGTTGGCGCTTAGTTTTGGCGAGCCCATTGGGCTCGCCTTTTTTGTGCGCGGTGGCTGAGGCTGTTGCGGATTTATCTGCATGCTATCCCCGAAGTCAGGCTTACGAGGTATCAAAGGGCGTCGCACGAAGGCGCGTTGAAGGGCTGCTTTCAGTCTTGGAAGGCTAAGGGGCTTTTCGACAAACTCAAATCCGCGCGTCGCCATCGCCATATCTTCAGCGTTGAAAGCGGACATGAACAGTATTCGAACGCCTTTTCTGGCCAGACTGCGGCCCAGTTCAACCGTCTTGATACCACCGCCCAGATTGACGTCCAGCAAGGCGACATCTAATTTCTCGGTGGCAGCGATCTTCTGGGCTTCCATCAAATCGGACGCAAAATAAATATCGTTGTACCCAAGTGTGCCAAGTAGGTTTTCAAGGTCATTCGCAAGGGAAACATCATCTTCAACAAGCAAAACACATTTGCCTGTAAGTGGTCCGTCGTACTTCATATCTCTTCTCTTTAAGTAACGCGCACACCACAACTATATGGCGAACAATTAGGTCAATCTGTCGCACCATACATCTTATGCGTGTGTATACAAAAGCTTATTTTAAACTGATGATAATTTTTTGCCCCAGCCGATCGTGTCGCCAATGACCGACAATTCGCGCTCTTATGCATCTGAACCAGCATTTTAAATGCAATCGACACCCATGTCGCTCAACGACGCACCAACCTTTCCAGTGGTAAGGACAAACTCGTTCTTTTAAAGATAAGGTCTGCCCCATATAGTGCCGAAAACAAGGGACAGCGAGCAGGCCTGTGGCGCATATCATAGTGGTCGGGAACGAAAAGGGCGGCGCGGGTAAATCCACCGTGTCGATGCATATTGCAACGGCTTTGGTTCGGTTGGGGCACTCGGTTGGCGTTCTTGATCTTGATCTCAGACAGCGCAGCTTTGGCCGCTATGTCGAAAACCGATCAAAATTCATGGCAACTGAAGGTTTGAACCTGCCTTGCCCAATCTATCGTGAACTGCCCAAGATTGCGCCGGAAAACCTTGGACCCGGTGAAAACATTTATGACCAACGTCTGTCGGCGGCTGTTACTGGATTGGAATCAGAAGTAGAGTTTATCTTGATTGATTGCCCTGGCTCGCACACGCGTCTCAGTCAGGTAGCGCATTCGCTGGCCGACACTTTGGTGACGCCACTGAACGACAGTTTCGTTGATTTTGATCTGCTAGCCCATACAGACCCTCAAACCGGCAAGGTCCTAGCGCCTTCGGTTTATGCCGAGATGGTTTGGAACGCGCGGCAGCTTCGCGCCCAGGCTGGGCTGGATCCGATCGACTGGGTCGTTGTGCGCAACCGCGTGGGCGCTCAGGCCATGCACAACAAGAAAAAGATGGCCGAAGCTGTGCAAACCCTTGCCAAGCGCATTGGCTTCCGTGTCGCTCCCGGCTTTGCCGAACGGGTGATCTTTCGCGAGCTGTTTCCGCGCGGCCTGACTTTGTTGGATCTGCGCGACATTGGTATTCAAAACCTCAACCTATCCAACGTCGCCGCTCGTCAAGAGCTGCGTGAACTGGTCAAGGAACTGCGGCTTCCCGGCGTGACGGTCGACTTCTGAATCAGCGTCGGGGGTAAGCCCTGCTTACGCCGAAAGTCGTTCCCTTCCATGGGGTTCTGACCAATCCAACAATGGGTTCACCGGTATGATGCGGTGCGGATTGATGGTCTCGTGGCTGAAGTGATAGTGCCTTACGATGTGTTGAAAGTTCACCGTCTCGGCCACGCCGGGCCATTGGTACAGTTCGCGCGTGTAGGCCCAGAGATTGGGGAATTCGCGCAGGAAATTCCGGTTGCATTTGAAGTGCGTGTGATAGACCGGATCGAACCGGAAAAGCGTTGTGGCCAGCCGCCAATCCGCTTCGGTGATGCGCTCGCCCATCAGGTAACGCCTTGTGCTCAAACGGTCTTCTAGCCAGTCCATCGTGTCGAAAAGCTGAGCGATTGCTTCGTCGTAGGCGGTTTGGCTGGTGGCGAAGCCTGAGCGGTAGACGCCGTTGTTGAGCGTGTTGTAGATGCGGGTGTTGATCGCTTCGATGTCGTCGCGCAGTTCTTCCGGCCAGAAGTCCAGCGTGTTGCCGGTGAGACCGTTGAAGGCGGTGTTGAGCATGCGGATGATTTCGGAACTTTCGTTTGAGACTATAGTGTTACGCTTCTTGTCCCAGAGGACGGGGACTGTGACGCGGCCGGTCATGTCGGGTTTGGCCCGAAGGTAGACGTCGCGCATGAAGGGCAGGTTGAAGAGGGTGTCGCCGGTGGCGCCGTGGTCGTCCGTTTCGAAGGTCCAGCCGTCGGACAGCATGTCGGGATGGACGACAGAGACGGTGATCAGACCCTCCAAATCCTTCAACGCGCGGAAGATCAGAGTGCGATGCGCCCAGGGGCAAGCATATGAAACATAGAGATGATATCGACCTGCCTCGACCGCGAAACCGCCGATCCCCGAGGGGCCGGGGCTGCCGTCTTGGGTGATCCAATTGCGGAACTTTGCGTCGTCGCGCACGAACTTACCGCCGGTGGATTTGGTGTTGTACCAGACATCGTGCCAAGTGCCGTCAACGAGTTGTCCCATGGGAATGCTCCTTCTTTGCATCCCTAATATCGTTGCACCTAGCCCCTGTCATCCAAGAGCCAGTGTGCAAAACTGAACATATGTATTACGTCGGTATTGCGTCGGTATCACGTCGGTGCGTCGTCAGTGGATGGAAATGAGCGGTAAGGAGGTCATCGAGGGTTGAAAGCTCACATCTTAGGGGGAGCCACGGCGCGCTTATAGAGATGCCATGTGGTGTGACCAAGGATGGGTAAGGTGAAGATCAGGCCCAGAAATGCCGGGATCAACGACACCAGAATGGTCACCGAGATGATCGCTGCCCAAGTAAGCATGACGCTTGGGTTTTCCTTCACCACGCGGATGGACGTGATCATGGCGGACACGAAATCGGTTTCTCGGTCGAGCAGCATGGGCATCGCAACGACGGTCACAGAGAACAAGACTGCCGACAGAATTGCGCCGACGCAGGTGCCAATGGCAAGGAAGAGCCAGCCTTGAGATGTGAACAGGACAGTGTTTATGAACCCTTCAAAATCCGAAAAGTGTGAGTCTTGCAGGACAATCACCATTACAGTGCGAAACTGGTACATCCACACCCAGAAGATGAACAACGTGACAAAGGCCATCCAGCCCATTTCGCGTTTGCGTTGATTGGCCATGACCGTGAGGATGTCTGACCATGAGAAACTCTCGTCCCTTTGCAAACGACGGGACATTTCGTACAGCCCGGCGGCGGCGAACGGCGCGACCAGTGGAAAACCCACGGCGGCGGGAATGATCATCCAGATCTTCCCGATCCAAAAAAGGCACCACACGAAAAAGAGGCCGAACGCCGCATAGAAAAGCCCAAAGAAGCCGCTGAGCAACGGGCGCGCCAGAAAGTCGGACACCCCGGCCTTCAGTGAAGCGGTGATGTCTTCTGCGGTCAACCTGTTGACCTTGGGGCTGCTTGGTCTTTGCGGTGTTAGATTGTCTGGTGGTGTGGAACCCGCGGTTTTGGATGTCATGGCGCATTCCTTTCAAAGCATGGTGCCGCTCTTGTCCGCTTGCCAACACGCAATGCGGTGCGTTCGCGATTCCCACTTGTCAGGACAAGATTGCATCAGCTTCGGTACTACAGCAAGAAAGGAGTGTAGCTGGCAGATCCGGTCTGCGACGGGTCGTTGACCCTGCCCAGCCCTTCGGGCAATTTACCCCTCAAGCACCCCGGATGAACCGGGCGGGAGAGCAGGGTGGCCGAGGACGTGGCGGAAACCGAGACCGAGATTGAGACGGGCGCAGTGGATGTCGCCTTTCAGCACACCAGCGAAAAGGGCGAGGAGTTTCGCACCTGGTTTCGCGGGGACCATACGAATTTCAACCCGAAGCTTGATCAGATCATGGCCGTGGATGGGCCCGAGAAATTTGTGTTGCATGGGTGGGTGCCCGAGGCTCCGCTGATCGACAAGTCTACGCAGATCACTGCGTTTGGGTCTTGCTTTGCGGCGAACATCTCGAACTGGTTGAGCGAGCGGAATTTCCGGGTGTTGAACAAGGCCGAGGATCAGACGCGCGCTTATGTGGTGACGATGGGCGAGGGGATGGTGAATTCCTTCGTGATCCGTCAGCAGTTCGAATGGGCTTGGGAGAACAAGGTGTTCGAGCAGGCTTTGTGGCATGGGTATAAGGCCGAGGCTTACGGGTATGATGAAGCGGTGCGGTTGGAGACGAAGAAGATTTTCGACGAGACCGAGGTGTTTATTCTGACCTTCGGTTTGTCCGAGGTTTGGTATGACGAGCCGACGGGCAATGTGTTTTGGCGGACGATCCCGAAGGATGTGTATGATCCTGAGCGGCACAAGTTTCGTTTGTCGACGGTGGACGAAAACCGCGACAATATTCGCGCGATTTATGATCTGATCCGCAAGTATCGCCCGGATGCGAAGGTGATTATCACGCTGTCGCCGGTGCCGTTGATTGCGACGTTCCGGGATGTGTCTTGCATCACCGCGAACTCGGTGTCGAAGGCGACGTTGCGGGTGGCGGTGGATGAGGTGATGCGCGATGTGAAGGACGAGGGGCATCTGTTCTACTGGCCGTCTTACGAGTTGGTGACGGATGTGTTTCGCAGCCCTTATCGCGGGGATCGCCGGCACGTGCGGCCGGTGGTGTTGAACTATATCATGCGGTTGTTCGAGACGGCTTGGTGCAAGGACAACGGGCTGAAGGACGGCGAGTTGTTGGAAAGCTGGGTGCGGGCGCATGTGGCGGCGGGGACTTTGCCGGGGGAGTTGCAGGGGATCTTGGCGAAGCGAAAGCCCTATCGGTTGCGGAAGTTCCTGCAAGGCGCGCGGTTTCACGATGATGCGGGTGCGGATGTGGCGATCCATGCTTTGTTGAACGAGCTTTTGGAGCTTTGGCGGGCCGAGCGGGCTGCACAAGAGGCGGCGGGTGGTGAGGTTGCGGCAGCTGAGTAGCATCATGTGCATAAATGCTCAGAGTGTGCGTGAATATGCCTGTTTATAATCGATATACAAACAGTAGATAGGTCTCAACTTCGAACAGGAGACCACCATGCTGAATCAGATCAAAGGATTGCACCACGTCACGTCATTGGCGTCGTCGGCCGCCCGGAACAACGCGTTTTTCACCGATGTGCTGGGACTGCGCCGGGTGAAGAAGACGGTGAATTTCGACGCGCCGGATGTCTATCACCTGTACTATGGTGACGAGGCCGGAACGCCCGGCAGCGTGATGACCTATTTCCCGTTTCCCCATGCCAAACGTGGCAAACGGGGTGTAGGCGAGGTGGGGCGGACGGCGTTTTCGGTGCCGGATGGCAGTCTTCAGGCTTGGGCGGATCGACTGGCCGCTTTGGATGTGGACGGGCTGGATCATGACACTCGGTTTGGGGAAGATCGGCTGTTGTTCAATGGCCCGGATGACGACAGTTTTGCGCTGGTGGGCGTGAGCGATGACGACCGTGCGCCGTGGACGGGCAATGGCGTGGGCGAGGAGATCGCTATTCGCGGGTTCCATTCGACGGATATGCGTTTGAAGGATGCGGGGGCTTCGGCGGAACTGCTGAGCTTTATGGGTTATGAAAAGCTGGATACCAAAGACAGTGTAACGCGGTTCGTCGTACCCGGCGGAAACGCGGCGAATGTGATCGATATCGAAACGTTGGATGCCCCCCGTGCCGATCAGGGTGCCGGGTCGGTCCATCACATCGCCTTCGCCGTGGAAAATCGGGCGCGGCAGTTAGAGGTGCGCGAGGCGCTTTTGGACACCGGCTATCAGGTAACGCCGGTCATCGACCGGGATTACTTCTGGGCGATCTATTTCCGCACGCCGGGCGGTGTGTTGTTCGAAGTCGCCACCAATGAGCCGGGCTTTGATACGGATGAGGACAGCGCGCACTTAGGCGAAGCGCTGAAGCTGCCGTCGCAACATGCGCATTTGCGGGACAAGTTAGAGCGGGTGTTAGAGCCGATCTGATTGGTGCGGCGGGGGGCGCTTTATTCGCAGATGTTTTCTTTGATAAAGCAATTGTTGCCGATACAGCCGTCCCATCCTTCGGCCTTGACCGCCTGGGATTCCTCGCTGAATTCATCGTCGATGAGGTCCACCGCCTGAATCTTGTCAAACCTGAAGATCCGTTTGGACGCAAAGTCTTTGCCTTTGGTGCATCCCCGGGTTTGCCAGCCATGCATGTAAAGCTTGCCGTTGTTGCCAATGGCCACTTGATGCACATCTATGATGCGCGGAAGGCATCCTTTGCTGACGTCCTTGTCGTACACAAGCTCGACCACTTGGTTCGATTTGGCGGCCTCGCAAAGCAGCTCTTCGTGGGGTGACTGGGCTTGAACAGGTTGGATCAGAGCAAGTGTGAAAGCACATACAATTTTAACGTGGCCCGTCTTCATGATTGAGTTCCCTAAGCTGTCTGATCTTCAGCGTACCATAGCTTTTGTCGAACCGTTACCGGAACATCGGCGGCCTTGCATCAACCCATGCGCCGTCTGATTTACCCGATTCCGCCACGGCAAAGATCGCCGCCATCGAACGCAAACCATCTTCGGCACGCGGGTACAAATCTGCGGCTTTGTCGGCGGCGCGGCCTTCTTTGCGGGCGCGGATCACTTCGGCGAGGTCTTTGTAGATGTTGGCGAAAGCCAAGGGCATGCCTTCGGCGTGGCCGATGGTGACGCGGGTGGCGCGGTCGGCTTCGGGCGATAGGTTGGCTTCGCCGCGCTCGATCACCTGCAAGCGTTCGCCAAGGGGCATGTAGTACAACTGGTTGGGGTGTTCCTGGCTCCAGCGCAGACCGCCTTTTTCGCCGAAGACCTGAATTTCCAAACCGTGTTGTCGTCCGATAGCGACCGAAGAGGTCCAAAGCCGCCCAACTGTGCCGCCGTCCATGCGGAAGTTGACCATGGCGTCGTCTTCTAATTCGCGGGAGGCAAGGCAGGACACCAGATCGGCAGAGAGTTTTTCAACCTCCTGGCCCACCACAAAGCTGGCCATGTGCAGGGCGTGGATGCCGCAGTCGGCGAATTGGGCCGAGACACCGGCTTGGGCCGGATCATAGCGCCAGCGGACGCGGGGGTTGTCGGCGTCGGCTTCGTCGGCGTGGTGGCCGTGGGCGAAGTTGGCGACGACAAGGCGGACTTTGCCAAGGTCACCGCGCGCGACCATCGCCTTCATGTGCCGGACAAGGGCATAGCCGGAATAGCCGTAGTTCACCGCGCAGATGCGGTTTTTGTCACGGCAGAGGCGGACGATTTCTTCGGCTTCGTCAACGGTGATGGTCATGGGTTTTTCACACAGGACATCGAAGCCGGCGGACAGATAAGCCTTGGCGATTTCGAAGTGGGTGGCATTGGGCGTGGCGATGGTGACCAGATCGACGCGGTCGTCACGGGTGGATTCGCCGTCCAGCATCTCTTGCCAGTTGCCGTAGGAGCGATCGGCGGCCAGACCCAGGGTCTGACCATAGGCGCGGCCTTCTTCGGGGCGGTGATCCAAGGCACCTGCCGCGAAGGCAAATTCGCCATCAACCGCTGATCCAAGCCGATGCGCGGGCCCGATCTGGCTGCCTTCGCCGCCGCCGATCATACCCCAGTTCAGTTTAGCCATGATGCGCCCTCCCGAGGTGCCGATGGAATCAGCCAATAGGCCGTTACCCGGTCTTTACTGAAGGACGCGCGGAAAGAGAATCAGTTTTTGAAACCGGTTGCAAAAAATGCACAAGGCCGCCCGTGGGCGGCCATTGTTTCAAATGTCAGAGGTTTTAACCCTGGCGTGCCTTGAACCGGCGCTGTGTCTTGTTGATCACGTAGACACGGCCTTTGCGGCGCACAATGCGGCAGTCGCGATGGCGGTTCTTCAGCGAACGAAGCGAGTTACGGACTTTCATCTGTTCTCTCCTTATCGCGGCGCAAGAAGCGCCAGTTTCCCTTGTGTCGCAAGATATGCGACGGTGAATGGTGGGCGATACTGGGATCGAACCAGTGACCCCTTCGATGTCAACGAAGTGCTCTACCGCTGAGCTAATCGCCCATTCTTAAAAACAAGACGCGGGGCAGGCCCCGCGCTCGGATGGGTCTATAATCGTAAGCCGGAAACACTTCAAGGGCTTTTGGCCGCTTGCAGATTTGTCTATATATTAAAATGAGTTTCAGGAGTTTCGTGGTGACAGCGTATCATCTTCAAATGCCAGAGGTCAGGACAACCAGCGTTGTCTTTGCGTCTCCGCATTCCGGGCGTGACTATCCGCGCAGCCTGATCCGTCAATCGGTGCTGGACCAGAGGACTTTGCGGTCGTCTGAGGATGCTTTTGTCGATCAGTTGTTTGCCAGCGCACCGCGCGAAGGGGCGCCTTTTCTGACAGCCATTGCGCCGCGTGCCTGGATTGATGTGAACCGGTCGGTTGATGAATTGGATTCGGCTTTGATCGATGGTGTGCGCAAGTCTGCACATAATCCGCGTGTTGCTTCGGGTTTGGGTGTGGTGCCACGTGTGGTGGCCAATGGTCGTTCGATCTATCGCGGCAAGATCACCCACCAAGAGGTCGTCGAGCGGATCGATACGATCTGGCGTCCTTGGCACGACGCGATCTCGACGTTGATGGATGACAGTGTTTCGCTATTCGGAGAGGCCATTCTGATTGACTGCCATTCGATGCCTCATGAAGCGATTGAAACAATCGCGCACCCCCAAGGGGCCCGGCCCGAGATCGTTTTGGGGGATCGTTTTGGCGCTGCCGCCTCGGCTGATGTTGTCGATCGGATCGAAGCGGCGTTTGGGGCTGCTGGCTTGCGGGTCGCGCGGAACTCGCCCTTTGCGGGGGCCTATGTCACGCAGCACTACGGGCGGCCATTGAACAACCGCCACGTGGTGCAGATCGAGATCGACCGGTCGCTGTACATGAACGAACAGGCGATCCGCCCAAACAGCAACTTCGAGAATTTCCGTGGTTTGATCCAGAGCGTCGTGGCCGAGGTGTCTGCGATCGGGCGCCCGGACCTGCGGGTCGCGGCGGAATAAGAAACCTGTCCAACCAAAACGAAAGGGCGCCCCGAGAGGCGCCCTTGCTGTCTTTTGTGGCCGCTTAGCCCTGATCTAAGGTCAGAGCCACGAACCGGGGGTCCCCGGCGCGGCGGACCAAAAGCAGGATGGACTTGCGCCCGGCTTCTTTAGCCTCGTCGATGCGCGTGCTGAGATCAGCGACGCTGGCGACCTTTTCCTGACCGGCTTCGATGATCAGATCACCGGCGCGTAGACCTTTTTCAAAGGCTTCGCTGTCTTCAGACACTTCCGCGACAACCAGCCCTTCGGAATCAGCGGGCAGACCCAACTGCTCGCGCAACTCGTCGGTCATGTTGCTGACGGTCAGGCCCATCAGTTCGTTGGTGATCGGTTCTTCCGAGTTGACCGAGGCAGGCACCGCCCGTTCGGCATCTTCGCGGCGACCAAGTGTGATCAGCAGCGTTTCGGTTTCGCCATCGCGGAAAATCAGAACGCGGACTTCTTTGCCCACAGTCGTTTCAGCCACTTTGCGAACAAGACCACGGGTGTCTTCTACGTCGGTGCCGTCAAAGGACAAGATGACGTCGCCAGCTTCCATGCCAGCGTCCATTGCAGGGCCGTCTGGCACATCGGTCACCAAAGCGCCGCTGGCTTGTTCAAGGCCAAGACCTTCGGCCAAATCCTCGGTCACATCCTGAATGCGAACACCCAGCCAGCCGCGGCGGGTTTCACCGAAGTCACGCAGTTGGGTGATGACGTTTTCAGCCACGCGCGACGACATGGCAAAACCGATGCCGATCGAGCCACCATTGGGAGACAGGATCGCGGTGTTCACGCCGATGACGTCGCCGTTCATGTTGAACAACGGACCACCCGAGTTGCCCCGGTTAATCGCGGCGTCTGTCTGGATATAGTCGTCATAGCTGCCCGAAAGCGCACGACCGCGTGCCGAGACGATCCCGGCCGAGACCGAAAAGCCCTGACCAAGCGGGTTACCCATGGCCATGACCCAGTCGCCCACACGGGCCACTTCGCTGTCGCCAAAGTTGACGAATTTCAGAGGTTCGTCGCTTTCGACTTTCAACAAGGCAAGGTCGGTGTTCGGGTCGGTGCCGATGATCTCGGCTTCCAGTTCGAAGCCTTCGAAGAATTCGATCAGGATCTCGTCTGCGCCTTGGATGACGTGATTGTTGGTGACAATGAAGCCGTCTTCCGAAATCACAAAGCCCGAGCCAAGGGCTTGGCTGCGACGGGGGCGATTATCGTTTCCGCCGGGGCCGTTACGGTCCATGAAATCACGGAAGAAGTCTTCGAACGGCGATCCTTCGGGCACGACGGGGCCGGGTTGTTCGGTTGTGGTGGCCACGGTTGTGGACGTTGTGATGTTGACGACCGAGGGGCTGACCTGCTCGGCCAGATCGGCAAATGTCGCGGGACGCGACTGTGCCGAGGCGGCGATGGCCTGTGCCAGCACAAAGGCCAGACCCAGAACCAGAAGCCAGAAGGCCTGTAAAGATTGGCCCGTTTGACGGGTGATTGCAGTAGTTCTCACGCTCTCCTCCTTCGAAAGGATGATGTCGTTATGGTTACGACTCTATGAACATATCCTTTCAGATAGGTTCATGAATGCACAATCCTAGCCCTGATCTCGTACAATCACTCTGGTGTGAATGACTGTAAGACAACACGCAACCTTTGGAGTGTTGCGTCCGACATCGACTAGGGCTGGCAAAGATTAACAGCACTTGGGTCATGTATAGCAGGGATTTGGATGTTTCGGTATCACGTCGGTGGATCATCAGTGATTGCCATCGTGTTTGGATGCATGACAGGCGTACGTTACCAAAGGTTAATGCCATCAATGTGATGCGTTCGCACGCAATAGCCGCGTTCACCGGCGGTTTTCGCATCTTCAATTGGAACGAAACTGGGCTTTTTCAGCACGCGATAGACTTTCAGAACGTTGGATTGGTTTTCCTTGATCTCGTTACCGGTTCCATCGCAGCAAATTACGATTTTCTTGGGCATGGGGTGGCTCCTGAAAAAAAGGGCTTAATCAATGGGAGCAGTATTGCCGGTGCGAGGGCATCTGGGAATTGTTTTTTGGGAGTGAGCCGTGCCAGCGGCGGATCGGGGGCTGACGCAGCATCGGTTCTTCTGAGCGCTTAATGGTAGCCAAGACACACTGCTTGCTTGAACGAGGCACTTACGGAGACAAAGCGACAGACCGCGGACCGGTCCGTCGCTGGCACGGCGCCTTCGGCCTTGATTCCGTGCTGTTCAGTTTGGTGAACGTCCGGTTTGAGCCCACCTTTACCGATGCTGCAGCGTTAATGAACGTCTGCTTCAGCAGCT